>JBAWZY010000006.1:0-214715 GCA_037142775.1 Chitinophagia bacterium
TCGCGTTGCGGCGAACAGGATTTTAAGTCCTGCGTGTCTACCAGTTCCACCACCAAGGCGTCCCAAAAAAAAATCCCGAACCGCCTATGCGGGACGGGACTCTGAGCGAAAGACCGGGCTCGAACCGGCCACCCCGACCTTGGCAAGGTCGTGCTCTACCAAATGAGCTACTTTCGCAGATTGTATAAGAACTATTGGGCGACAAAATTAATCAACCCTGAGTGATAAACAAAAAATTTTCAGGTATTATTTATACTCTGGCGTGAACTGGGAACTTTTTTGAACTTCTACATCCGGCTTCCCGGCATATTTGTGATTGTATAATTTGTAGCATCCTCCCAAAACAAATGCCAGAATGCAAAACACTTGTAAATAAAAGAGAAAACGGGAAGAACTTACCCAATTGGTGGTAATATCTCTTTCAATCGTTTCGTTGCTTTCGTGTGCCATATTTTTCTATTTCGTTGCAAAAATAAGATTCCTACGTAAATAATTAACCGATCTTTTGGATAATTTCGGAAAAGAGTTTTTTTCCTCGTATAAAATAATCAATTAACAACCATCCCGAATATACACCTTCTAACTGGCGTATCGGCTTACGACCCTTGCTGGACTTGTTTTTTCCCCTAATCCACCAGCTGAAAACAAAGCAATGTGCCTGTATAATAGCCCGGGATTCACCTACCCTACCCTTAATTAAAGCCCGTAATACCGCTACCCCATCCAATACCAATCGAATAGGAATAATATAACATTGTTCCGATACTACGAGATTTTTTCCCAGCATTAAAAGGTTATTTCTAAAATTCAAATAGGTTTTTCGAGGTCCCACCGGTAAAGTACCCCCACCAACATGGTATACCCGCGATGCTCCGCAAACCCTGATTTCATAGCCCAAAAGTTGTAATCGCCAGCAGAGATCAATTTCTTCCTGATGGGCAAAAAATGTACTATCAAAGCCCCTCGCTATTTTCCAGGCAGTTGCCCTAACACATAAAGCTGCACCTGTTGCCCAAAAAATCGAAGAAGAATCAGAATATTGTCCTTTATCAGGTTCCATGGTGTCCATTACCCGCCCTCTGGCAAAAGGGTAACCTAAAACATCAATCCAGCCTCCAGCGGCACCTGCATACTCAAAATAATTGGGTTGATGAAAGGATAAAATCCTGGGCTGACAAGCCCCTATAGTATCATCCGATTCCATATAAGCAATTATCGGTCGCAACCAATCCGATTCAACTTTCACGTCTGAATTTAGTAAAACGAAGTATTCAGCCTGTACTTGCGCTAAAGCAAGATTATAACCTTCGGCAAAACCATAATTTTTTTGCAAAAGAATAAGTCTTAATTCAGGAAAAACCTCTTGTAACCAGCTAACAGATTCATCAGTTGAAGCATTATCTGCAACTATCACCTCCAACTGCTCATAATCGGTAGCCATAACCCCATGAAGAAACTGACGAAGCCAGTCTTTCCCATTATAGTTTAATATCACAACTGCTACCCGAGGTACCTGCATTCGATTAAATTTAACCCTTTCAATTCAAACTAATTTGATGCCAACCCCCAATTAATAAGATGCCTAACTTCGGTAGGAACCGTTCTAACTCTCTTTTTGGATGTTTTTTTTCCAAGTCTTACCAATATTGTTCGGGTACTAGGAATAACAATGATGTACTGCCCTAAAATTCCCCTAGCATAAAAAACTTCTGGGTGCTCTGGGTCAATCCACCACTGATAGCCATAATAGTCACATATATTTCCATCCCTGTCTGGAATATTACAGGGTGTAATGGATTGTGTATAATAAGCGCTATCAATGATTTCCTGTTCGTTCCATTTTCCTTTATTCAGCATCATTTGCCCCAATCGGGCGAAGTCACGGGCATTCGAATTGAAACAGCAATATGCCTTTACCGCACCTTTTTCGTGATCCACACTCCATAAAGCCGGATGCACCGCACCCATGGGCTTCCATAATTTTTCCGCTGCATATTCAGATAGCGAAACACCCGTTGCTTTTTCAATAATTAAACCCAATAATTGTGTATCGCCACTCTTATAATAATGAACTTTGCCAGGGGCATCTTTCATTTTTACGGCAAGCGCAGTTTTTGTAACATCCGTGCCGTAATATAATTCCGCAGTAATGCTGAGTGGGTTTAAATACGACTCATTCCAATCGGTTCCACTACTCATCGTAAGTACATTTTTGATTGTAACAGCGGCTTTATCTCCCACTTTAAAATCGGGGATAAAATCTCCAACTGGCTGATTAACCGATTTAATTTTCCCTTCCCGAATAGCAACCCCTAATAATACACTGGTAAAACTTTTCGCCATTGAAAAGGATCCAGATAGTGAACTATCACTATAGCCATCCCAATACTTTTCCATAACCAATGAATCATTGGAAATTTTTACCAAGGCAACTGTTTGCAGTTCTTCCAGTAACTGTAAGGTGCTATCAGGTACGGAAGACTGATTGTATTTTCCCGAAACAGGCCATGGCTGAGGATTTCCTGAAGCAACTGTTTGATTGGTAAAAAATTGATAATCATCAATTTTTGCAAAATTGTGTATAACAACTGAAAAAAGATAGGTTTTTCCGCTTGCAAGCGCATACACAGAAAAAACTACTATTAGTATCAGCAAGCTGAATAATACTTTTTTTAACCATTTCATAAACAGTCTTTTGAAATTGAAAAATTATGTAGGGTAAATGTAAATGATTACCTTTATGTTTTATCAGTAAAGTATGTGTTTTCTTTGCCGCAATTTAGATTTTTTAGACCATCCCTTCTAGGGTCTGTTTACTGATTTCTGATTTTCAATTTTTTTCACCTATTTACTAAAAAATGTATACACCTATAATATCGGGTAATACCCGAAACTATATTCATTTGGAAGAACAATTTGGAGCGCACAATTACCATCCACTACCAATTGTTTTGGAAAAAGGAGAGGGAGTTTTTGTTTGGGATGTGGATGGGAAAAGATATTTTGACTTTCTGAGTGGTTATTCCGCAGTAAATCAAGGTCATTGTCACCCAGCAATCATTGCTACCCTTCAAAAACAAGCTGCCCAACTTACCCTAACATCTAGGGCATTTCATAACAATCAATTGGGTGCTTATGCTCAATTCATAACACAGCTCTTCGGATTTGAAAAGGTTTTGCCCATGAATACCGGAGTGGAAGGCGGAGAAACCGCTATTAAACTTGCGAGGAGATGGGCTTACACAAAAAAGGGGGTTCCTGAAAACCGGGCTATCATTGTTTTTGTAGAAGGCAATTTTTGGGGTAGAACCCTTGCTGCCATTTCATCGTCCAATGACCCCTCCAGTTATTCAGGATTTGGACCCTTTATGCCCGGTTTTATTTCTGTTCCTTATAATGATTTACAAGCGCTTGAAAAGTCTTTTCAAGACGCAAATGTAGCAGCATTCATGTTTGAGCCCATTCAGGGAGAAGCCGGTGTTGTTATTCCCGATTTCGGATACCTTAGTGGCATTCGGGATTTATGCAGCCAATATCAGGTATTGATGATTGCCGATGAAATTCAAACCGGTTTGGGCCGAACCGGAAAAATGCTGGCATGCGATCATGAAAATGTAAAACCGGATATTTTGATATTAGGAAAAGCGCTGAGTGGCGGTACCTTACCCGTTTCAGCTGTGCTTGCAAATGATGATATCATGTTAACTATCCATCCGGGAGAACATGGCTCAACCTATGGTGGAAATCCGCTGGCTTGCGCAGTTGCGATGGAATCGTTACGGGTATTGATGTCCGATAATATGATAGCAAATGCAGCAAAGCAAGGGCAGCTACTCAGAAAATTATTAAATGACCTACCATCCCCATTTATCAGGGAAGTGAGAGGAAAGGGTTTACTGAATGCAATTGTTATACAACATCCCAATTCAAATGCTGCCTTAGAATTATGCGAACGAATGATGAATAAAGGATTACTGGCAAAACCTACTCATGGAGATAAAATCAGATTAGCCCCACCCCTAATCATTACCGAGGAACAGATTGTAGATGCTGTAGCCATAATCCGAGAGGCATTGGAAGAAATGGAAGAAGAAAGCTAATTAATAGGTGAATTTTGTTTGATAGGTGTTTTTGCAAAAATTCCCATAAGAAGAATTAGAATAGATAATGGAACCATGGCAATTAAGTAAACTGATTTTTCTGGTACCTCTCCAATAAATGAAGAAGTGAGCAGAATATAGTTCCTGATCATCCAAGCCAATTGTAAAGTTGCTAAAATTAATAGCAATAATCTTGACCAGACTTTAGGAATATGAAAAAGCACTAACATCAAAGTACTAAAAACTAGCGGAACGAGACCGGGTTTTCCGAATTGGGTTCCCTCGGCATGCCAACCACTTACCGTTAATGAAACAGAAGGAATATACACCCAGGGCATGAAAATACCGGCAATAACCAATGAACAGCCTAGTGTTCCAATCCAATGAGCATATTTCATAGCATCTTCTTATCAGTAAAAAGCCCCCAATTGGGGGCTTTGGGTGAGGTCCCGAGCGGATTCGAACCGCTGTAGAAGCTTTTGCAGAGCTCTGCCTAGCCACTCGGCCACGGAACCGATTATTAAATAGTAAACATTACTATTTAAATACAAACTTACTACAAAGAAAGGAAATTTACATTCGTAAAACAATTAAAGCCGAATTTTGTGGAAAATATAGGTATGAAGCCCATTGCATCCAGTGAACTTATCATCAATAACCGGGGAGCAGTTTACCACCTAAATCTTCGGCCGGAAGAATTAGCCCCCCTCATCATTACAGTAGGGGATCCGGATCGAGTATCTTCAGTGAGTAAGTATTTTGATTCATTAGAGATACAACATCAGCATCGGGAGTTTATTTCACATACAGGTTATTTAGGTAATAAGCGAATTACAGTTGTGTCTACAGGCATTGGAACCGATAATATAGATATCGTACTAAATGAACTGGATGCCCTGGCAAATATTGATTTTACAACTCGTCTTCCAAGGGAATATCCAAAATCGTTACAAATCATTCGCATTGGAACAGCCGGATCTTTACAGGCCGATATACCGGTAGATTCATTTGTAGCCAGTACTCACGGGATTGGAATTGATAATCTTTTACAATTTTATCAACGAAATACCCCCCCTGCAGATCAAGAAATATTACAGGCTTTTGTTCAACACACTAAAATTGATACAATAGGAATTCAGCCTTATATAACTACAGCCGGAATGCATCTCTTAAAAAATTTTGTAGATGGTTTTCATCAAGGAATTACTATCACTACGCCCGGATTTTATGGTCCGCAAGGTAGAGTGCTTCGGCTAAACACAGCCCATACAACTCTTATTGAAACCCTCACCCATTTTAGATATGGACAAAATAGGATTGCGAATTTTGAAATGGAAACGAGTGCTATTTACGGGTTGGGAAAACTAATGGGTCATCAATGCCTGAGTTTAAGTGCCATTGTTGCCAATAGGGTTGTTCAGCAATTTAGCGAGCAGGCAGGAGAAACTGTAGATAAACTCATTCAAAAAACTTTGCAAATTATCAGTGAGGCAATTACATCAGAATAAGCGATTTCAGTGCATCTTTGCTAAAATTTTCCAATATAAACGTTCATGATAACATTTTATAAATATCAGGGAGCAGGAAACGATTTTATCGTAATGGATGGCAGAAATAAACATCCAAATCTCAATGAAAAACTAATAGCGTTTCTTTGTAACAGGCGTTTGGGAATTGGGGCCGATGGATTAATGATTTTACTGGAAAAAGTAGGTTATGATTTTGAAATGAAATATTATAATGCCGATGGAAAAGAAGGTAGTTTATGTGGTAATGGTGGAAGATGTTTAACAAGGTTTGCTTACGACATGGGAATTAAAAAAGATTCCTATTTATTCTGGGCTGTTGATGGTTTGCATGAAGCTGCTCTCAATCTCAACAACAATTGGGTACATTTAAAGATGAATCCCGTTGAAAAATTAGAAAAATATCAAGAGGATACTATATTAAATACAGGTTCTCCACACTATGTTCAACAGGTGGAGGATATAAACAAAGTTGCAGTTTTCGATGCTGGAAAGAAGATTCGTTACAGCGAACGTTTTGCAGAAAAGGGAATTAATGTAAATTTTGTACAGAAACTTTCCAATGGTTTATGGGTTCGCACTTATGAGCGCGGAGTTGAAGACGAAACCCTAAGCTGCGGAACAGGAGTAACAGCGGCAGCCCTGGTATTTGCCCCCAAAGAACCCGGTCATTACCGAATTCCCATTTTCACCCGTGGTGGCGAACTGGCAGTTGAATTTACAAGAAAAGATGATCATCAATTCGATGAAATTTGGCTATGTGGTCCTGCCACCCGTGTTTTTGAAGGATCCATTCAACTCAATCCCTAACCATTTAAAGAAAGCTAAGATGATTCAATATTTCAAAAATAGTCAGGGCCAAACCATTGAAATTAATCAACCCGAAAAAGGAGTTTGGGTGAATTTGGTTCCTCCATTTAGAGAGGAGGAGTTTGTTGATTTAAGCCATCAATTGAATATTCCGATAGAATTTCTCCGTGATTCCCTAGATATAGATGAACGTCCTCGTTTTGAAAAGGAGGATGAAGTAAAATTCATGGTAATCAAAACTCCCACTGAAAACAATTCATTTAATGATAGCGATGCATTTTACATTACCATTCCCATCTGCATCATTTTAACGGAAACCCAAATTGTTACCGTAAATTCTTTCGATAACGGAGCCATCAAAAAGTTCCTGAACTCATTTCAAAAAAGACACCCCGATAAAAAGAATATCATGATTCTGAAGGTGTTTGAAAAGGTAGTCCAAAACTTCATGGAATTTCTGAAAGAAATCAATCACCGCCGGAATCAGTATGAGAATAGCTTATACGAAAGTAATAGCAATGAGGATTTGCTGAACCTGATGCGAATTCAGAAAAGCCTGGTTTATTTTGTTACTGCCCTTAGAAGTAATGAGCTGCTGATGATGAAACTGGAGAGAACCAACTTTTTAGAAATGAATGAGGAAGAAAAGGAACTCCTCAACGACCTCATCATTGATACCAGTCAGGCCCTGGAAATGGCCAATATTTATACTAACATACTTACCAGTACCCTGGATGCATTTGCGAGTGTAATTAGCAATAATTTGAATGCGGTAATGAAACGACTTACTTCTATCACTATCATATTATCCTTACCAGCCCTGGTTGCAGCCGTTTATGGTATGAATGTGGATATTCCTTATATGCATTCCCCTCATGCATTCTATATACCGGTGATTTTATCTTTACTGGTTTCAGTATTCATCAGTTGGTATTTTATGAAGAAAAAATGGTTTTGATATGGCTCTGTTCAATGTTCGGGTATATGGAGTTTTACTTGATGAGGATAACCGTTTATTGGTAAGCGATGAGTTTATCCGCGGACAATATATCACTAAACTTCCCGGGGGTGGATTAGAAATTGGAGAAGGAACCCGCGAATGCCTTCAAAGAGAGTTCAGGGAAGAAACCGGATTAGAAGTGAAAGTGGGGAATCATCTATACACCACCGATTTTTTTCAGATTTCAGCATTTAATCATACCGATCAAATTATCTCTATTTATTACTATGTTCACCCGGAAGGTGCAATACATTTACCCGTAAAAGAGAAGCCATTTGATTTTGCTCCCCACCAAATTGCCGACCCAAAGGGAGAATCTGAAGTATTTCGCTGGATTGAATGGGATGAAATTCATCCCGATACCATGACTTTACCCATTGATAAAGTGGTGATGGACATTATCCGGCAGCGGGAATATTAGTAAAGGGTTCTTCATTTTTACCCATAGCAGCTCTTTTCATTTTGCGGGTAACATCCGGTCCTAAATACTTTTCAATGCGATTTTCTACAATATAAATTACAGGGGTTAGTACCACTGCCATGGTGAATTTATATAAGTAGTTAACCAAACAGATGGCCAGTACCAGCTGCCAGCTCCACCCCTTCCCTATTTTAAAGGCAATGAATAATACAACAAAACTATCAACTAGCTGACTAACCAAAGTTGATCCGGTAGCCCTCAGCCAAATCCATTTTTCGCCCGTTGCTTTTTTAATTCGATGAAACACCATTACGTCTACTATCTGGCTTACCAAAAATGCGGTTAAACTTCCCAATATAATCCACATGCCTTGTCCGAATATCCCGGAAAAGGCATTTTGCATGTTATTGATTCCTTCAGAAGTGTTAGAACCTATCCAAAAATCGGCCGGGGGAATATGAATAGCAGCATAAAACATAATAAATGCATAGCTTATTAATACCACTGCTGTATAACTGATACTTTTTACAGCAGTGGGTCCGTAAAATTCGTTAACGATATCTGTTATCACAAATTCCAAAGGCCATAGCAACACGCCACAGGTTAAGTTAAATGATAATCCCGACTGACCAAACAATGTAATATTTGATGGTTGAATACCAAACAACTTTTCAAGTGAGAATATTTTACCACCAATGCATTCTGCAATAAGGGCATTCGCAACAAAAAATGCACAAATGGAGATAAATAATCGGGTGGGCTTATCCTTTAAAATCGATTGAATCATAAAATTTTATTTATAAATAATAGCTCAATTAATAAAAATAATATATAGATTAATTGGTATGCTTTTGTGAGTACTGCGGGGGTTGGTTTAGGTGAAAATATTGCCAAAACTAGTAAAGTGGTATTTACAACAGGTGCCAGCACCCAACCAGCAATAACCAGCGTACTCATAATAGTTAACGGAATGATTGAAATATCAATCCATCGTAAAACAACTGTTAATATAAAACAGGCATTGGTGATCAGGGCAATTCGAAATAAAAATAAAGTCCACTTCATACAAAGAATGAGGTAAAATACCATTAATTTGCCGGAATTAAGTGTAAAAAGATGAAAAAAACAATTTGGAATCAGGTAGCACCCCATTTACTGGCGATCGGAATTTTTTTAGTTGTTGCGCTCATATATTGTAAACCAACTCTACAGGGGAAGGTTATACAACAAATGGATGTAACCCAGTGGAAAGGTATGGCTCAAAATTCTTTCGTTTATAAAGAAAAGCATGGTCATTTCCCATTATGGTCAAATGGAATTTTCAGTGGAATGCCAGCATTTCAAATTACAAGTGTTGGCGAAAACCCGGTTTCTATTGGTTATATAAACGAAATACTCACCCTACATTTACCCAAACCGATTAGTTTTTTCTTTTTGGCTTGTGTATGTTTCTATCTGTTGACACAAGTGATAGGTGCCCGGGTAGTAATTGGAATTGCCGGTGCTTTATCATATGCGTATGCAACTTACAACTCAATAATTGTGGCTGTTGGGCATGACACCAAGATGCAGGCGATTGCCTATTTGCCCGCTTTCTTTGCAGCATTATGGGTATTATATGAAAAAAGAAACTATTGGTTAGGTACAGCGCTGGTTGCTGTATTCACCGCACTTCTGGTGGCCGCCAATCATCTGCAGATAACTTACTATGCCCTTATTATGGCACTTATAATGAGTGTTGGATTGGGAATACAATGGATTTTGGAAAAAGACTGGAAACATTTATACAAATCTGTGGTGCTGGTAATAGTTGGTGCAGGGTTAGGAGTTATGGTAAACGCAGTAACCTTATTTACAACCTATAGCTATTCCAAAGCAACCATCAGAGGAGGGAGTGAACTGGCAGCTGAAAAAGGCCAGGTAACCAAAACAGGTTTGAGTAAAGATTATGCATTAAGCTATAGCATCTACCCTTCAGAAACATTGGTATTGATGTTTCCACAGATGTACGGAGGTGGAAGTGATAACCGACAGGTGCCGGAAGATAAATCAAAAGCTATAGAAGCCCTCCAGCAAATGCCTGCCCAATTGGCTCAACAACTGGCAGGTTTTCCATTTTATTGGGGTGGAATCAATGAAGGCACTTCCGGACCACCCTATGCTGGAGCCATCATTTGTTTTCTGGCCTTGGTATCTCTATTTTTTGTCGAACGAAAACACCTGGGTTGGATCTTGGCTACCTTATTGCTAACGATTTTCATGAGTTGGGGAAAGTATTTTGAAGGATTTACTGGGGCACTACTGAATTATCTTCCATTATATAACAAATTCAGAGCGCCTAGTATGATATTAGTTATTCCTACATTATTGTTATGCATATTGGCAGTAATGGGATTACAAAAGATGAGTGATGAGGCTGATCCAAAAGAATTATGGAAAAAATATAGAAAAGGACTTCTGCTAACAATTGGGATCTTCGTATTTGCCATCATTATTTACTTCTCTGCAGATTTTTCGAGTGATACGAGCGATGGACTATTACTGAAACAAATCAGTGGCATTAAAGACGCACAACAGAAAGAAGCCATTGAAGGTCCGGTTCGTGCATTTGTGAATGGCATTCGGGAAGATAGAAAGGATCTTTTTTTAGGTTCACTTTTACGTAGTTTGGGTTTAATTTTAGTTGCGGCAGGTATGTGCTGGGCTATTATTAAAAAGAAACTCAAACCTGTTATCGCCATTTCAGTTATTGCATTTTTTGCATTCATTGATGTAATGATGGTGAATGTAAAATATTTAAATGAAGAAAATTATCAAGATGGGACTGAATATAAAGCCTCTTTCGATCCTACTCCCGTTGATCAGCAAATATTAAAAGATACCGGAAACTATCGGGTTTTAGATTTAACTACTGGTTTATCGGGAGCGTTCAATTTTGGCGCCTTATCCGCCTATTTCCACAAGTCTATAGGTGGTTATCATCCTGCCAAATTGAGTATTTATCAGGATTTAATTGAAAAGCAATTCAATAATTTCCCCGATTGTGCAACCGCACTCAATATGCTAAATGCAAAGTATATTATACTTCCTCCCAGAAATCAGGGAGAAAGTATCTCCCTTCAAACAAATGAAGATGCTTTAGGAGCAGCCTGGTTTGTGAAAAATGTAGAATCCAAGAAAACTTCAGCAGAAATCATGACAGCCCTCACTTACCTGCAGGCCAAAGACACTGCGCTGGTGCTGGAAAAAGATAAAACAACTATTGGCATGCTTCCGGAGACTACTGATTCAACTGCCCGAATTCAGTTGCTATATAACGACAATGATATAATTGAATATACCAGCGAATCGAACACAGGAGGCTTTGGTGTTTTTAGTGAAATTTATTATGCCGATGGTTGGGTTGCATCAATAGATGGAAAAGAATCACCCATTATTCGAACCAATTATGTGCTAAGAGGATTGGTAATTCCAGCCGGGAAACACAGAATAACATTTGAATTTAAACCTGCTTCTTTTTACAATAGTAGTAAAGCCGGAATAATTTCTTCCGTTCTGATTTGGCTTTTATTAATTGCTGCTTTTGTAAAAATGAATAAAAATCGTGAGCGCATTGACCCATCCTGATATCAGCAATTTATTGGGAATTGTTTCGTATAAAATTTATCCCGCCGAAAATGGTGGTCAGCAAAGTATCGCTACATTTTATGCAGAATTAAATAAAAGGGTTTCACTAACACTTTTGGTTTCGAGGGATAATGAAGTGAGTGGGGAAACAACTATTTCCACCGTTCCTATTTTGTATTCGGGATTGCTTAGCTGGTTAAATCTGTTTTTGTTGTATAAAATTCGCAGATTAATTCAACAAAAAAACATAACCTGTTTACTGGTAGATCATTCGTATTATGCCTGGTTTGCCATGCTTTTAAGTAAGATGAGTGGAGTTCCATTCATTATTCGCTCCCATAATATCGAAACCCATCGCTTCCACGATTTGGGAAGATGGTATAGCAAGCTTTACGAAAAATATGAAAGTCGTATACACAGGCAAGCACATTATAATTGGTGGATAAGTAGAAACGACTTGAAATATGCTACCAAAAAATGGAACGTTTCTCCTGAAAAATCTGCTGTTACAACCTATGGTACTTTACTTAGAAGTGAACCAGATAAGTTAGTCCGATTACAGCAAAGAGAACGCTTACTTTCATTATTACAAGTTTCCCAAACAGATATTTTATATTATTTTAATGGTTCGCTTAATTATGCGCCGAATGTGGCAGCAATAAGAACCATTGTTTATGATATCGTTCCCCGATTGGAATTGAAAAACATTTCATTTCAGATTATCATAACCGGGTCGGGTTTATCTTTAGCATGGCAAAAGGTTTTATCAAATATACCCCGAATACATTATTTGGGATTTCAAGAAAACATTGATTTGTACTGGGAAGGAACGGATTGCTTTATTAACCCGGTAACATTGGGCTCTGGAATCAAAACTAAAATTATTGAGTCACTTTCACATGGTTTACCGACAGTTAGTACCCGTTCTGGAATGAAAGGTCTTGAACGCTCTACATTACAAAAAGTGCTGGTAAGTGTTCGTGATTATGATTGGGAAGATTTCACTAATCAAATGATTGCTGTAACGCAATCAACAGTAAAATGGCGCATTCCTCTCGAATTTTATCAGGAATTCAGTTTGCCCAATATTGTTCAAAACGCACTCTTATCTTTGCAAACAAATGTTAGCAGATAATCCGGAAATATCGATTGTAATTTGTTCCTTTAACCGGGCAAAATATATTGGCGAAGCCATGCTAAGTTTGTATAACCAAACCCTGGAAGCTACTAGGTACGAAGTAATTATTGTGGACAATGCTTCTACGGATAATACAGCCGATATTTGCAGGGAATTCATTGCTGCACATCCCGAAACACAGTTTACTTATTTGTTGGAACCCAGGCAGGGAGCTTCCTTTGCCAGAAATACAGGAGCTGCCATAGCCAAAGCACCCCTACTATGTTTTATGGACGATGATGCGATAGCAGAAATAGATTTTTTAAAGAACATCATACAATTTTTTAAAGAAGTTCCGGAGGCAGGTGGATTAGGCGGAAGAATTATTCCAAGGTATATACCAGCTGAACCTAAATGGATGAGTCATTTTGTTTCCTCATTGGTAGGACATTTTCATTATAGCGAAGAACGCACTCCTTTTAGAAAGGGCAAATATCCTCTCGAATCGAATATGATTGTAAAAACAGCAGATTTTCATAAGATTGGTGGGTTTAATACTAAACTTCCCGGCGTTTCCGGAACCCTTCGAATTGGTGGTGAAGGAAAAGATTTCTTTTTCAGGCTAATGGAATTAGGTAATGTGATTTATTACGATCCAACCATAAGAGTTGAACATGTAGTAGAAACAGCAAAGCTTACACCCGAATACATGTACCGGGTAGCCAGTGGTATTGGAAGAGGAGAAAGGGTGCGTATGCTGGAAAAGGGTTGGTTTGCCTATCTGTTCAAGATATTGGAATACCTGTTTAAATTGGGAGCATCCTTTTTGCTGGCGATTGGATATTTGCTGCAAGGACATTCATCCAAAAGTTGGCCGGTTATTCAATTCAGAATTGATGCATTAAAAGGTTTATTAAATCATTAGAATTTTATGAAATATAGCTGGACATATATCCGGGAGCGAAAAATAAAAGGAACCCTATCTCGCTGGTTCGGAATTCGGTTTCAACATCCTTCTGAAACATCCAAGGTAAGAAAATGGGTATTACCCTATTGTGTTGGAAAAGGTTGTGATATTGGTTTTGGTGGGGATAAGGTTTCTAAATCCAATTGCGATGGTATTGATTTTCCTCAACCTTATGCCTATGCTGGAAAAGATACGGTAGATATTCCCTGTGATGTAATCAAAGATTCTATTCCGGTTCCAGATGATACTTATGACTACGTATATACCAGTCATCTGATAGAAGATTTTGCTGATACTTCAGATGCCCTGAAGAAGTTTACTCGTATTTTAAAAAGCGGAGGAAATCTAATTTTGGTATTCCCCGATCAGCCTGCTTATGAAGTGTATTGCAGAGAAATTGGCATTGAAATGAACCCCTACCATGTTCATGCTGATATGGGATATCAATACATGAAGAATCAATTAGATGCATTGAAAGACATTCAGTACAAGGAAATATTTAGCAGCAATTGCGATATTGATTACAATGTGGTAATGGTATTAAAAATTACCAAGCAATCTGCTACAGCTTAGTTGTTATGAAAGTTACTAGGGATGGATTATGTTGATTTCGTAATAATTCAACCTGAAATCCTGCCAGTTTACATCGATCAACCAAATCGGCTCCAAACTCATAAAAAACCAGATAATCTGATTGATTTTTTGTTTTCGAACCATGATAACTAGGTGGAAAATGGTGTATAACCTGATTATCCAACATAGATGCCCGGATGCGGGTAAAAGGACGATCCCAAACTACGGGCGTGGTAAAAATATGCTTTCCACCAGGTTTTAAAACACGATGAATTTCTGAAAAGGCTTTATCAATATTCGGAACATGTTCCAGCGTTTCTGATGTAAGCACCAGATCAAAAAAATTATCGGAATAGCTAAGAGCTGCTAAATTTTCGGATCGAATATCCGGATTCGTAGACAAAAATTCCGAATACCACAAATTGGGTGATTGTGCAAGAAATGGATGAATATTACCCAATGAATTAATTTCGGCAATCTTAAGTGCTTGAACTTGTTGCTGTTTAAATGCCTCACTCAAACTTGTATAAAGCGTTCCTGAAACGTTTGCCAATTCTTGCAAAAGAGCTTCAGAAAGCTGATGGGTTCTTGCACAACATTTACAGTTTACACAATACTGCCCTTCCCGAAGATTAAACCAATGTGTCCATTCTGGTGTAAGCTCCCATTCATTGATTAAATCGCTCCACAGAACATTTTTTTGTTTTTGTTTACCCTTGAAATCACAAGCTGCACAATGCGTATCACCGGAAATTCGGTAAAACAATAGCTTAAAAAAAAGAAAAGGATTTTTTCTCATAGGGTGATATTACATGGGCTGAATTCGAAAATTATGCCAACTATACAGTAAGGGTAATGCTCAAAAAGTAAAGGATGGCAGTAAATTTTTAAAGATAATTAATCATCTGAATGTTTGGATATTTTTATTCCCATAGGTTTCAATAACTGATTAATCTTTTTCATAATACCTAAAGATTTTGTGGGAGCAGTAGCATATAAACAAGGAAGCGTATGGTATTTTTCATATCCATTCGATATAACCAGTTGTTGATATTGGGAAAACATCCGCTTCCAAACAGGCAAAGCTGCAAGTTGAAACCTTGTTTGATGACGGGAAAGTAATTCGGGGTTACCAAAATTATATCCACTAATATGAAGAAATAAAAGCGGATAAGCATCATTCACCATAATCATTTGTCCATTTTCCGTTAAATGCCTTTCATGAACATTCCAATAAGCAACATTTGCACCCGGGTGGTGAAATACACCCGCTTCGGGAAATAACATCGGTACTAAATTCAACCAAATCTGATCCACACCCATTCCCTCAGAAAACTTATAATAACACTCCTCCTTCATATGTCCAGACCACCAGTGCAAAAATTTATCGGTAGTGGTAGAACGGGTCATAGCCATAAAACCAGCATTATACACTCCTGAACGTAATAAATCTCTCTCTAATGGTAGATATAGATTATCGGGAAGTGGTTGCGTAAAATGGGGAGTAATTAGTATCGAATGTTGAAGTAATAAACTTTCTACAACAGTTAAAGGGTGATGCACCCACATATCTGAATCCAAATACAAGAGTATATCTGGATAATCCCTTGCGAAAATAGCTTGTGCAACAAATGCCTTCATTGCGCAATTCAACTCTATTACCGAATATCGTCCGATGATGGCTTCGAAATCGGGTATTTGCATGTTACCAATTTCCCAGATCTCGTAAGGTTTGAATTGTTCAATAGCAAACCGATTATCTACTTTATCTACTAACCCAATGATAATTGCATAATCGGGATGAAATGCAGCAAAAGAATCAGCCATCGTTTTGCAATGTGCCAAATGGTTGGCAGAACAAACTGTGTAAAGAATTTTTTTCATCTATTTTTTTTCAACCAGCATAATTGTGTTTAGATAAAATTTATCCGACTTTGGAAGAAATCCATCCAAAAGCCAAAACCAACCATTCAACACCGGAACCAATCCTTGACGAACGAGTTTCTTAAACAAGCTAAATTTTGAAAAGAACCATACACGATGAACCCACTCATCATGCAGATAAACCATAAACAACTGATGCAGTGCTGAAAGTGTATGGCCGCTTTTATCAATCATAACAATTGAAAACCCTGCTTTTTGCAACATATCCTGTAAAGCAAATCGAGTATATCGGGCAAAATCTACTGGTATTTCATGTTCTTCCCAGGCAAATGGGCATGTAGCCAACATTTTTCCTCCAGGTTTCAGTACCCGATGAAGTTCAGTTAGTATTTCAGGGAGCGTGAAAATATGCTCAAACACTTCGCTGGAAAAAATTGAATCAAATGAGGCATCTGCAAATGGTAAAATTTTACCGTCATAATACACATCAATGTTTTCATCCGCATGATCATGCCCTTCCCCTGAATAATCTACCCCAATATATTCGGTAACCTTGGTAAAAAGTGACTGATAAGGTTTGGCCCCACATCCAAAATCCATTAAACGACCACTTAATTCTCCGCTGTAAAGGTTAATTTTGTTGTATAAGCCCTTCCGTATCCAGTAAAGTGGGTGTTTAATTGAAGGATTGAAGTTGTAGGGTACCATATGTTACGGTTGGTGAAGCAAATTAAAGATTTTTGTGCATGTTAAATCGCATAAAGGATATTATATACAACCTAATAGGCTGGATGGCCCGTATAGGTAGCAGAAAAATACATGCAAATAAGGTACTAATTATTAGGGTAGATGAAATTGGGGATTATATGTTATGGAGACCCTTTATTTCCGAATTATGCAACTGGCAGCGCTTAACTGGAATGGAAATAACACTTTGTGGAAATAATAGCTGGCGATCATTATACGAGCAACTGGATGATGAATTTTTTGATAGTACAATTTGGTTAGATAAATCTCAATTCAAATCTGATATTTACTATCGTTTTCAATTTTTGAAAAAAGTTTACAAAGAAGGGTTTAGAATTGTTATCAATCCTACCTATTCGAGAGATAAACGGAATGATGATGCCATCGTAAGAGCTGCCAAAGCTCCCGAAAATATTGGTATGGTAGCAAATAAGGAAAATTGGCGGGCCTATGATGCGGGATATGACGAGGATTTATATACAAATATCTGGGAAGGCCCAACCACTCCCCTTTTCGAATTAAAGCGGAACTGTCTGTTTACAGAACACGTTACCGGAAAATCAATTAAGCAAATACAATGGCAAATTCCCGAAGCGAAGTTACCGGCACTGTCGATAGCATTGCCTGAAAAATTTGTGGTAATCTTTCCCGGATCCAGGAGTAAACATAGAATTTGGCCAGCTGCCTATTTTGCGGAGGTAGCCCAGTATTGTTTGCAAAATTATGGATATGGCATTGTTATTTGTGGCGGAAATGCAGATAAAATATATGCAGAAGCAATCAAAAAAATATTTTCAGGAACTGTAACAGATTTTACAGGAGCTACCCGCCTTCCCGAATTATTAACTGTTTTACATCTTGCAGAAGTGCTGATAACAGTAGATACCGGATCTGTTCACTTGGCAGCAGCTGTGGAATGTAAGGTATTGGGTATTTATAATGGGTCGCAATATGGAAGATTTGCACCTTATCCAAATGAATTGGCGCCTCATGTAGTTGCCATCTATCCCGAAACCATTCAACAAGATTTACAAGATCCAAAAATCATTGCATCAAAATATACTTATACGGTTTCAATTCCCTATCATTCAGTTCAACCTTCACAAGTTATACAACATTTAAAACGAATCCTACAATGAGCTTTCCTTTTCGTCCCATCCGTTTAATTAAGCGTTTTCTCAATCTAAATGCCAATCAATCTGAATTTCCGGCAGATTTTGAACCATTTCATAAAGAGATTATCGAGCAGGTAAAGCCCTTCACTATGACAAGCAATGAGAGATTGTATTGTTTAATTGAAGCAGTTAAATATATTGTTGCTAATAATATTCCAGGCGATTTGGTTGAATGTGGTGTGTGGAAAGGAGGAAGTATGATGGCTGCAGCCATTACTTTACAGAAACTGGGCATAAACGATCGTAAATTATATCTATTTGATACTTATGCAGGAATGACAGAACCTACAGAAGCTGATGAGTCTTATCAAGGTGAAGGAGCAGCATCGTTATTAAAGCAAGATGCAAATCAAAAAGAAGATAGCGTAGTTTGGGCGTATTCATCACTCGAAATGGTTAAAAAAAATATTTACAGCACAGGATATCCAACTGAAAATATACATTTTATAGAAGGAGATGTCCTCCAAACAATTCCATCTGCCAATCCCGTTAATATAGCACTCTTAAGGTTAGATACCGACTGGTATGAATCAACCAAACATGAAATGGTACATCTTTATCCCCTTTTGGTATCTAAAGGAGTATTAATTATTGATGATTATGGCTTTTGGAGAGGATCCAGAAAAGCAGTTGACGAATATATTGGTGAAAAAAAACCGGGAATATTGCTGAATAGAATAGATGATACTGGAAGAATTGCTATAAAAAACTAGTTGCACCTGCTACCAATTCTCACCTCCTAATTTTTGTTTCATCCGAAATAATAATTTCCCGGGATATGTTTGTAATGCATAGTGTAAAGAACGCAATCGCAACTGCCAAATTCTACATTTTAGAGAGAAGCCAACATATGATTCATATACCTGTTGATTTTCCTGTAATGACTGCAGATAATGATTTGTACTGATTCCGGAATCATCAAAACGAACCATTGCAAGCGGAATATAGGCATATGGCTCATGGGCTAACCTACACATCATATCATAGTCCATGGCAATTTTATACTGCGACTGATAAGGACCAGCTTTTTGATAGGCATGCTTATGTACCCACCAGCTGGGATGTGCAATACTTCGCATACCACGATAAAGTTTATTCTGCTCAAAAGCTTTACCAATTTCAATCCAGGACCCTCCCCGCTTCAAAACGATTTTTCCACTTATCCAGCTTACATCCTTATTTTTCTGAAGAAATGCTTCCACTTCGGCTAAAACACTTGCATTGAGTAAGGTATCCCCCGCATTCAAAAGTTGAATCATACCTGAGCCTGCCAACTGAATACCTTTATTAAATGCATCGGAAATTCCATTATCGGGCTCATTCAATATTTTTCGAAATGTAGGAACCGGATGCTCAATAAACCAATTGGCAATATCCATTTGGGAAGACCCGTTGATAATCCAATGCTCATCGGGTAAACGGGTTTGCGCATCTACCGAATCAATTGTTCTCAGCAGATCGGGTAAATTATTGTAACAAATGGTAATAATAATCAAACGCATATGCTCCTCAATATTACAAAAGTTTTAGCGGATGGGAGTTTCCCTAAACAATGGAATGTTGAGTCAATTTTTCTAAAAACAATTTCAACCCTGCTTTTTTGGTATCTGTTAATGGATAACTGATGTTCTGTGTAAAATATTGATTCAAATTGTAAGAGCCGGCAGGCAGTTGATGTATCAAATAGTCTAAATGCAGTATTCCCCATTCCAATGCCTGTGAAAAAGAGGTTTCAAATGTTGCCGGGAGTTCCTTATTTGCAACCCAAGCTGCAAAAACAAATGGCAATCCGGTATAATTTTTCCAAGCTAATCCCAAATCATACACATAGGGATAATGCGAAATTTGTTGTAAAGCCCGATCTCCAATAATTACTCCTGCAGTGCTTTCCTTTATGTTGGAAATATAATCTTCATTTGCTTTTACCCACAATGGATTTTGTTTCCAATATTCTTTTACAAGTATTTGAGCCAATGCAATAGAAGTTCTGCTTTGATAATCCAAAAGGATTGTTTTTACTTGCTCGATTGGAACTTCACTAAAAATAGCTACAGAAGCTACTGCACTTTCTGCTCCAATACAATATTTAGAGACTATTCGTGCCCCATCAATTTTAGGTATTACAGCAACTGGCAATAAGGCAATATCCAGTTCCCCGTTTTGCAATTTCGTTGCTATGGAAGCAGGATAATCTTCCACCAAAAAAATGCTATCCATCAATCCCGACTTTTGTAACCCCCAAATAAAGGGACGGGTATTTAGGTAACTTACTGCTCCAACCCTAATGCGCTGCTCCACAAAAAATTTTGTGCAAAGAAAAACAATTCTGTAGTTTCTTCCTTAAAAATCAGTCAATATTCATTAGATCTTTCTAAAACCGCGATAGCTTGATTATCTTTGCCAAAGATCAATACCCTACTCAATTAATTTATTTTCATGGAATTTCAACCGCTAACTGCAATTTCACCTATTGATGGAAGATATCATGCCCAAACCGTTTCCTTAGCAGGCTATTTTTCAGAATATGGATTGATCCGTTACCGGGTATGGGTAGAATGGGAATATTTCTTTTTCCTGGCTAATAAGCGCTTTTTTAATCTGACCGTTCAACAGAAGAAACTATTACAGGGTTGTCGTGATCAGTTTGGAATTGCAGATGCACTGAGAATAAAGGAAATAGAAAAAACCACCAATCACGATGTAAAAGCAGTAGAATATTACCTTAAGGAGCAATTAGATAAATCGGGTGCCGGTCACTTAAAAGAATGGATACATTTTGGTTTAACTTCTCAGGATATTAATAATACTGCCATTCCTCTGAGCTGGAAACATTTTTTGGAAAACTCCTATCTGCCTTCTCTCCTCCAGTTGAATGGGTTGATTTTGAAGCAGGCACGCCAATGGAAGTCAATTCCATTGTTGGCCAGAACGCACGGACAACCGGCATCTCCCACCCTGTTGGGTAAAGAGTGGAAAGTTTTTCATGAGCGCTTGCTGGGTCAAGTTCATTTGTTATCCCTTATTCCAAATTCTGCCAAGTTCGGCGGTGCAACGGGAAATTTCAATGCCCATCAGGTTAGTTTTCCGTCAAAAAACTGGCCTAAACTTGCCGATCAGTTTTTACAGGGACTGGGTTTGGAGCGACAGCAGTTCACTACTCAAATTGAACATTATGATATGCTTGCAGCTCAATTAGATGCTTTGAAAAGAATCAATACCATTTTAATTGATCTGAGCAGAGATTGCTGGAGTTATATCAGTATGGATTATTTCAAGCAAAAAACAAAAGCAGGAGAAGTTGGGTCTTCAGCAATGCCACATAAAGTGAATCCCATCGACTTTGAAAATGCAGAAGGTAATCTTGGAATGGCTAATGCACTGCTGGAACATTTGTCTGCCAAATTACCTGTAAGTAGATTACAGCGCGATTTAACAGATTCAACTGTTTTACGCAATATTGGAGTTCCCATGGCACACATTGTTATAGCACTCAATTCGCTCCAAAAGGGTTTAAATAAACTGGTGTTGAATGAAGATAAAATTCAGCTGGATCTTGAAAATAATTGGGCTGTTGTAGCAGAAGCCATTCAAACAATTTTAAGAAGAGAGCAATATCCCAATCCCTACGAAGCTTTAAAAGAACTTACGCGCGGAAAGCAAGGCATTACCCGCGAAAGCATGCAATATTTTATCCGGCAACTAAAAGTGAAACCCTCTGTAAAAAAAGAATTACTGGCCATCACTCCTCATAACTACACCGGAAAGCATCCGAAATTCTAATGCTAAAGCTTTAATAACGCATACCCTTTTTGCTCATAGGTACTGAGGGTGGTCATGGCAGATAAGGCAATTCCCAAATCGGGAGCCAGTGTTGCTGGATCAATATTTCTTTTCATCATCGACTGACCGCAAACCAAAAGTTTAACACCCGCTTCCTTTAATACGTGAAACAAAGGAATGTTTGGATTATTAGTACCATATTTTTGCTGATATACAGAATCATTCATGATATACATCGCTGCCGGACCATGGATAACTGCAACAAGATGTAAACGGTTGGGTTGAACCCCGCCTAATACATGTAAATTGGCAATGGAAGCTATTTTCTCCATCAGCTCATGTACTTTGGCAGGTGTGGGGTTTTCCGTATTCACCTCTACAATAATCTTGTAATCTTTTTTGGCATCCGGCAATTCTGTAGCCAAAGGAATTTCGCTTACACCTCCAAATCCTTTAATTAGCGGATATACTTTTTGCTGAGCAGATGCCTGTAAACAAACAAAACCAATCAATAGGGTAAAAAAATATTTCATCATGTGTTTTCAATTATTGAATGAGATAAATATATTAATGTTCGTTTGCATAATGAAATACTTTTTCAGGATGCTTTTCACTATACTGCCGTACCAACGATCGTATCACTTCATTTTCAGGGTAAGGTGTGAGTAACTCCCTGAAACTTTTCACAGGCAAATCAGGTGTCCAGTCGCTAAGGGTTCCCATCCCATAGAATTTTCCTTTTTCGATTAAAAGGATGGCCTGTTTATCTCTGATTACAAAACTTGCTGGCTGAGCCAGTAAATGATTAACAGCTGCATCCATTGAAGCATTATGTTCCTCCAAAGTAGGCAAGGGCTGAGAGGGAGTTTTTTCTAAAAAACAGAGGTACGGATGCAATGAAAACTCCCTAACCAATTTCCATAATGTGCGATGTGCATCCGCCATTAATCCAAAATTGCTAAGGGTTCTTGTGTGCCTGTGTTTTTTGTCAATTGCAAGTCTTAAATACCCACCTGAATCGGTAAATTGATAAATAGACCATATCGCTTCAAATCTTTTTTGGCTTTTATTAAAGGGGGGCCAAAGTCTTTTAATTTCAATGCTCTCCAATATACTGGCCATTAATTCTGTTTCACAAACTGTATGTCCGATTGTATATATAGTTTTTAAAAAAGACTGGCGTTTTTCGGATATGTCTAAACCGGTAAAATGGCTAACCACTCTTTTGCGCAACTGTCGAGCTTTACCAACATACATTACCTTGCCCTTTTTATCCCTAAAATAATACACCCCGGGTTGCAAAGGCAATCGATCAATTTCACCTACTGATAAATTAGGCGGGAGTAATTGATGTCGTTCCTCTCTGCTGAGCATTTCCTTGATTACTTTATCTCCTGATGCAGCAAGTGCCATGGAAACAATTTGAGCCGTAGCCCTTGCATCGCCACCAGCACGATGTCTGTTTGATATGGGGATATCCAATGAGCGGGTTAAATGCCCTAATCCATATTTCTTTAAACCAGGAAATACTTTTCGGGCAAGTCGAATAGTACAAATTTTTGGAACTTGTAATTGATAACCAGCAAGTTGTAAATAATACTTGACAAAAGAATGGTCGAAATTCACGTTGTGTGCTACAAAAATTCTATCGGTAAGTAGCCTATATATTTTTTCAGCCTGCTCTTCAAAAGCGGGTGCCATGGCAACCATAGCATCCGTTATACCAGTCATATTTTCAATAAAAGGGGGGATGGGTTGTTGGGGGTTGATTAAAGTTTCAAATACACCCTCCACTTCTCCTCCATTCATTAAAACAATAGCAATTTCCGTAATTCCATGTTTTGAGGGAAAACCTCCGGTGGTTTCAATATCTACTACTGCAAAGAGCATGTTAATTAAAAAATATAGGAATATGTAATATTTTTTGAAAACAGACTACTAACTTTGTGAAAGATTGTAACAAAATACTGGATTATTCGTTCTACGATAAGTAAAGTTATAAAACAATCACCGCTATGAAAAAATACCTTTTTTTTCTATTAACAGTCTTAATTTTTACATCCTGCCAGCAAATTAAAAAACAGGACTGCATGCGGTTCACAAGAGATATTGCCGGTAAATGCATTCGTGCAAAGGCAAGTAACCAAATGAATTTAGGAATCTCCCATTTAGAGCAACCTTCTTCCGCTTCCATTTCAATAGCCGAGCATATGGAAGATCCTTCCCTTCGATTGAGTTGGTAGTAGATTAACACTCAGTCATTCATTTTTTGTATTTTTGCAGCCCAAACCCTATCAAGCGCCGGTTAATTTATAACCTTCGTGTTTTAGGTTATATCAGCAGCAAATATGGAACTTAGCAAAAATTATCTTCCTTCTGAGGTCGAATCCAAATGGTATGCACATTGGAACGAAAAAGGATATTTCAATAGTACTCCCGACGATCGTCCTGCTTATTCAGTAGTTATTCCTCCTCCCAATGTTACAGGTGTGTTACATATGGGACATTGCCTGAATAATACAATTCAAGATATTTTGGTTAGAGATGCACGAATGAAGGGGTATAATGCCTGCTGGGTTCCAGGTACCGACCATGCCTCCATTGCTACAGAAGCCAAGGTAGTTGCCATGCTCAGGGAAAGAGGAATTGCCAAATCATCCCTTTCAAGAGATGAATTTTTACAATATGCCTGGGAATGGAAAGATAAATATGGTGGAATCATTCTGCAGCAATTAAAAAAAATGGGGTGCAGTTTAGATTGGGACCGAACTTCATTTACAATGGATGATGACTACTATAAGTCTGTAATTCAGGTATTCATTGATTTGTATAAAAAGGGACATATTTACCGGGGTAAGCGCATGATACACTGGGATGTTAAAGCCAAAACTGCCCTCAGTGATGAAGAAGTAATTTATAAAGAAGTCAACAGCAAACTCTTCCATCTTCGTTATCATATTGAAGGTGAGGATGCGGCAGCCCAAATGGGTATTACCATTGCAACGGTTCGCCCCGAAACCATTTTAGGTGATGCTGCCATTTGTGTACACCCATCAGATGCCCGCTATCAACATTTGGTAGGGAGATTTGCATTGGTACCACTCATCAACAGAAGAATTCCCATCATAGCGGATGAATATGTAACACCGGATTTTGGTACGGGTGCATTAAAAGTTACTCCTGCTCATGATATGAATGATTACCAATTGGGATTAAAATATCAATTGGAAATTATTGATACCATGGAAGATGATGGAACCATGAGTGCTGCTGCTACCCTATTTGTGGGTGAAGACAGACTCGAAGTAAGGAAAAAAATCATTCCTTTGCTGGAGGCAGCAGGACATCTGGTAAAAACCGAAGAGTACATTAACCAGGTTGGATTTAGTGAAAGAACTGATGCCATGGTTGAACCCCGCCTGAGTTTACAATGGTGGGTTAGTATGAAAACATTGTCAAAACCTGCATTAGCTGCAGTTATGGATGATCAAATTCATTTTCATCCCGCCAAGTTTAAAAATTTATACAGGCACTGGATGGAAAACATCAAAGACTGGTGTATCAGTCGACAACTTTGGTGGGGGCATCGCATACCAGCCTATTATGCACCCGATGGAAGTTTTGCTGTAGCTGCCAGTGTAGAGGAAGCCTGGGAAATGCTACAACAAACACAACCGGATTTGTTGAAAGCATCTATTCGGCAGGATGAAGATTGTTTAGACACCTGGTTTTCGAGCTGGCTATGGCCTTTTGAAGTATTTCATGGCCTATCGCAACCCAATAACGCAGAAATCAAATATTACTATCCAACCAATACATTAGTAACGGCTCCTGAAATTATTTTTTTCTGGGTTGCCCGTATGATAATGGCTGGATATGAATACATGGGTGAATTGCCATTTAAGGATGTTTATTTCACCGGAATTGTTCGGGATAAACTGGGCAGAAAAATGAGTAAAAGTTTGGGGAATTCTCCCGATTTACTTGCTTTAATTGATCAGTATGGAGCGGATGCAGTTCGATTCGGAATTATGATTGCATCTCCTGCAGGCAATGATATTTTATTTGATGAATCCGGTTTAGAGCAGGGGCGGAATTTCAATAATAAAATGTGGAATGCGCTTAAGCTGATACAAATGTGGAAATTAAGGATAGGGCATGCAGACGAAAGCGCTAAACCTGATTTTGCAATGAACTGGTTTGAACATCGGCTAAATCATACTCGAAAGGAAGTTGCTTCCATGATGGAACAATTTCGATTGAGTGAAGCTTTGAAAACGATTTATTCACTTATATGGGATGATTTCTGTAGCTGGTATCTGGAATGGGTGAAACCCGGGTTTGAACAGCCTATTCAAGCAGCAGTATATGAAAGAACAATAGGCTACTTCGAACAATTGCTACAATTATTACATCCATTTATGCCATTTATAACTGAAGAAATCTATCATTTACTGCAACAACAACCATCCGATTTGTGCACCAAACCCTATACACAAATTCCTGATATAGATTCCAATCTTGTAAATGCTGGAGAACTCTTAAAGCAATTAATTTCTGGTCTTCGCGATGCCAGAATTAAAAACCAACTCAAACCCAAAACACCTGTCCACCTGCATATTCAAACAAATGAAGAAAAACAATATGATGCAATTCGTTCAATTTTGGCAAAACAAATCAACGCCACTGAAGTAAGTTTTACCAATGAGCCTATTGCAAAAAGTATTGTAGTAGCAATAGAAAAGGATCGGTTTTATTTAGAAACAGCTGAGTTCCAGGAAACCGGAGCACAATTGGAAACTTTACAAAAAGATCTGGCGCATCAGCATCAATTTTTGGAGCAGGTTCGGAAAAAATTACAAAATGAAAGGTTTGTACAAAACGCCAAACCGGAAGTTATTGAACTGGAAAGAAAAAAAGAAGCGGATGCCCTCGCCCGCATTCAAACAATTGAAGCTAGTATTGCCGGATTACAATAACACATTTTCACACTAGTTCGCTGATTTTTTACTTATGAGAATTATAGTTTTTCTGTATTTGGTTTGTGCAAGTTTTTTTTCTCATAATCTTTACGCACAGGGAAACAGCGATTATACTTGCCTGAAAAATATTAATCCCAGCAATCCTGATAATCCTATCTTTAAAACATTATCCTCCTCAACCTATCCTATTTGCTTTAGCTTACCGGTTGGAATGCTAACATTATCATTGATAAACAAGGATGAGAAAGGAAAAAAAGTTGCCTTTGAAATAGCTGGCGGATTGTTGGTTACTGCTACTGCAACGGGTATTTTAAAAAAATTGGTCAATCGGCCACGCCCCTATGAAACCTATGATGATATTTATCCGGATGTAAGGGAGAATGGTAACTCCTTTCCTTCGGGGCATACATCGATGGCTTTTTCAACGGCTACTTCCCTAATGCTTACCACAAAAAAATGGTATTTGGCTGCACCAGCATATGCATGGGCTGTGAGTGTGGGATATTCTCGCATGTATTTGGGACAACACTATCCATCGGATGTAATTGCAGGTGCAGTTGTTGGGGCGGGTGGTGCCTATCTCACTCACTTAATCAATTCAAAGTGGTTACATAAAGACCTATCAAAAAAGAAAAAGTTACAAGTACCCTAATTATTGATTACACCAACACATGGGTATCTTTGATAACACCCATAACAAATACACTTTGTAAGTGCCCGATGTTTTCTGCCTGACTTAACTTGTTTACATGAAAGTGATAATAGTCGTCCATATGCTCAGCAACCACTTTTAGCATAAAATCGAACTCACCGGATATGTTATAACATTCAATCACTTCCGGCATTTCCATAATTTGTTTTATAAATTTTGCACCTGCACTTTTGTTGTGTTGCTTTAGGGAAACATAACAAATCACCATCAATCCCTTTTGCACCATCGTTGGATTTAATAAGGTTGCATACTGCTGAATTACCCCTTGAGCCTCCAAACGCTTGATCCGTTCATGAACCGGAGTTGTACTCAATTGAATTTGTTCAGAAATTTCTTTTACAGTTGCCCTAGCATTTTGCTGGAGCATACGCAGGATTTGTAGGTCTTTTTCATCCAGATAAACCGACTGAATAGTTTTTTTTTCTGATGGGGGGCTGGTAATTGGCATAAAAAATATATTTATTCTACAAAATAACGTTTTTTTATTTTTTTATACTATTTTTTTTAAATTTTACCAGTAATTTATTCTATAGTACATTTGCAACCTAAATAAAAACATACTATGTCATCTCAATTACCCAACATCGATTTTACCTTACCCTATAAAGTAGCCGACATGAGTTTGGCCGAGTGGGGAAGAAAAGAAATCCGGCTGGCAGAAGCTGAAATGCCCGGATTAATGAGCATTCGTGCTGAATACGGAGCCAGTCAGCCACTAAAAGGAGCCAGAATTGCTGGATGTTTACACATGACTATACAAACAGCTGTTTTAATTGAAACGCTGGTTGCATTGGGTGCAGAAGTAAAATGGAGTTCTTGTAATATTTTTTCTACTCAAGATCAGGCAGCTGCTGCCATTGCTGCAGCAGGAATTGGGGTTTTTGCGTGGAAAGGACAAACACAAGAAGAAGCAGATTGGTGTATTGAGCAAACCTTGTTTTTTGGAGGAGCCGACAAACCATTGAATATGATTTTGGATGATGGCGGCGATTTAACCAATATGGTATTTGATAAATATCCCGAATTGGTTAAGGGAGTGAAGGGATTATCTGAAGAAACTACTACCGGTGTACATCGTTTGTATGAGCGGATGGCAAAAGGCACTTTACCCATTCCTGCCATCAATGTAAACGACTCAGTAACCAAATCAAAATTCGATAACAAATATGGCTGTCAGGAATCTTTGGTTGATGCCATTCGTCGTGCAACCGATGTTATGATGGCAGGCAAAATTGCTGTTGTTGGTGGTTACGGTGATGTAGGTAAAGGATCTGCTGCTTCATTACGGGGAGCGGGTTGCAGAGTTATTGTAACTGAAATCGACCCTATATGTGCCCTTCAGGCAGCAATGGATGGATATGAAGTGAAACCAATGGTAGAAGCTGTAAAAGAGGCCGACATTGTAGTAACAGCATCCGGCTGTCGTGATTTGATTACAGAAAAACATTTCCGTAACATGAAAGACAAAGCGATTGTTTGTAATATCGGGCACTTCGATATTGAAATTGATGTGGCTTGGTTGAATCAGCAATACGGACATACCAAAGATACCATTAAGCCTCAGGTAGATTTATACAATATTGATGGAAAAGAAATCATTTTACTTGCAGAAGGCCGACTGGTAAATCTGGGTTGTGCAACCGGTCATCCCAGCTTTGTAATGAGTAACTCATTTACCAATCAAACCCTTGCTCAAATTGAATTATGGAACAATCATGCGCAATATGAAAATAAAGTGTATGTACTTCCGAAGCATTTAGATGAGAAAGTTGCCCGCTTACACCTTGCAAAAGTTGGGGCTGTATTGGATGAATTATCAGATGCACAGGCAACTTATTTAGGAATTGCCAAAAATGGTCCGTTCAAATCAGAACATTACAGATATTAATTTTTGTGTAATTTTTTTTGAATCAAAAAGCCTGCAACAGCAGGCTTTTTTTATTAACCAAAGAGTTAAAATTGTGCATAAACATTGGTGCATATTTTTCTCATATAGTTTTAAAACAGGTAACATATTGTAAATTTGTACTCTAATTATTTATGTATGCCTATCCGTTATTTAGTTTCTATCTTATTTCCTGTCTTAACATTTACAATTATTTCATGTGGTTCGGGTGATAAAAAAAATCTGGCAAATGCAGATTCAGCCAATACAGCCAAAACAAATGCAGTTTTTACACCGGATAGCACAAAACAATATATATACCTAACCTGGGATGATTCTCCTCAGCCTCCTGGTACCAGCAATTGCAAGAGAATTTTTGAAGAAACGGGTATCAAAGCCACATTTTTTGCAGTAGGTTTTAATCAAGTGGGAAATAAAAAAATAAGGTTAATGGATTCTATACGGAAAGCTTATCCAAAATTCCTGTTAGCCAATCACAGTTTTAGTCACGGCATGAATGATAAATACCGCATATTTTATGCCCCAGCACAACATGATTCTGCTTTAAATGATTTTTTGCGAAACGAGCGTGAACTCAATATACCTGTAAAAATCATTCGGATGCCCGGCAATAATACCTGGGCGGAAAAGGGAAAAATATCCGGACAACTTTCTACCAATCGATTAGTGAAAAGTCTGGATTCATTGGGTTATCAAATTGTTGGCTGGGATTTGGAATGGAGGCAGGATGCAAAAGCCAAGCAGCCAAAAGAATCGGCAACCGAAATGGCGCAAAAAGTGATGCAAAAACTCAATGATGATGAAACACATGCTCCCCGTGCAATTGTAATTTTATCTCACGACCGAATTTTCGAAAAATCTGCCCAGGCTGATTCTTTGAGAAAATTTATACAAATACTACAAAAAGATCCCAAATACGTTTTTGAGACCATCGACCACTATCCTCCTTTTAAATAATGAGGTAACCCCTTACCCGGGAAAACTGATTTTACCCATACTCACAGATGGAATACCCGTGCTAGCAGTTCCATAAGTTAACTGATTGCCTGCGATTGTCTCATTTGCTAGAATTGCAAATAATACCGCTTCTTTTGCATCCGGATGAATATCCAGATCCTGTGTTGTATAAAAGTCGAAACCAGGTAACATATCTCGAAGTTGTTCCATCACTAATGGGTTGTGCATACCTCCACCGCTTGCATACAGGGAGAAGTGCATAGCAGCATCGCAACACTTGTGAATGGCATCTGCTATAGTAATTGCAGTAAAGCGATTTAAGGTTCTTAGTACATCCTCATGCTTTAAAGTTATAGTACCGGATGCCTGTTGGGCAAACCGAAGATATTCCAGGTTGAATAATTCCGGACCGGTAGTTTTTGGGAACGACTGCTGAAAAAATGAATGTCCGGTTAATGCTGTGAGCAAATCTGCGTGCACCTTTCCGGATCGAGCGATGGCTGAATCTTTATCGTAAGGGCAATTAAAATAAGTTTGTACATACGTATCCATCAATGTATTACCCGGACCCGTATCGGTACTGAAGATTGTATTCATATCTCTGGTGCCCGGTAAAAAAGTAAAATTGGCAATCCCCCCAATATTCAGCATAATTCGGTTTTCGCCAGGTTTACTAAAAATGAGGTGGTCTCCATAAACTGCCAATGGTGCCCCTTCCCCACCTGCTGCAAGATGCTTTTGTCTGAAATCGGAAAGCGTGATTATACCTGTTGTTACAGCTAAATGATCCCCATCTCCAATTTGCAATGTTGCATTTGGGAATTGTTCATCTAAATGCAACCAGGAAGGTGCGTGATAAATGGTTTGTCCGTGACTAGCCACCAGATCTACCTCATCTGGCTTTACCCGCCATTTTTTTAGGCAATCCAATACTAACTTACCATGGAAAACTCCAATCCATTCGTTTAACAAACAAACCTTTTCCAAGCTGGCTACTTTTTTTGCAAATACTTCTTTAACCTGATTCTTAAAGAAACTGTTATAGGGGATGGTTGTAAACTGCTGCAGTTCAATATGAGTATTTAATCCGCAACCGGAAATTTTGCACAAGGCTACATCTAAACCATCTAATGAAGTTCCGCTCATAAGTCCGATTATTAATCGATCCTCTGCCGAACCCATTTTGCACAGTTTATTCAGATATTTATTCATTTTTGCACGATTGTGAGCAAAAAATCGGCGAATACTGCAACTTTTTGCGGTTTTATAGGTTAAAGGTGACTAACTTTGCTATTCAATCAAAAGAAATATGACACAAATATGCTGAAAAAAGAAAGACAAGCATATATACTTAGGCAGGTAAGTTTACATAACAGTGTGTTATCTGCCGATTTGAGTACCGAGATTCAGGTTTCGGAAGATACTATCCGTAGAGATTTAAATGAACTTGCAGAAGAGGGAAAAGTAATTAAAGTACATGGCGGAGCTCTTTCAAAGTCGTTCAACAGTTTCTATTTACGGTCGGATGTATTTCATGGAGAACAGAAGAAAATTATAGGGCATAAAGCCATTTCTCTTTTAAAGGATGGCATGTTCGTATTGTCGGGTGGGGGTACAACGGTTGTAGAGATGGCACGTATGTTACCTGAAAATCTGCAGGCTACCTTCTTAACCGGAAGTATTCCGGCAGCATTTGAATATGCGCAGCACCCGAATTCGGAAGTAATTTTTATTGGTGACAAAATCTCAAAGAAATCACAGATTGCGGTGGGAGGAGAAGCGATTTCAAAAATCAAATCAATCAAAGCGGATATCTGTATCATGGGTATCAACGCAATGGATATTGAGAATGGTATTACTGATAACGATTGGGATGTAGTTATTTTAAAAAAAGCGATGCTAGAAGCATCGAATTTAAAAGTGATTTTGTCTATTTCCGAAAAATTAAACTCTGTGCAGAGAATTAAAATTTGCAGTCTCAATCAAATTGATATTCTAATTACTGAATTAGATAAAAATGACCCCATTTTAGCGCCTTATCGGGATTTGGGCATAACTATTTTATAATTTTTCTAAACCTAAACTACCATTATGAAAACTCGAACAATCAGCAGGTATGGTAAATGGAAATATTTCTGTTTATCACTTACCCTGAGTTTATTCGCCGTTATTGCATTCGGCCAGGTTCGTATTTCCGGAAAGATTACCAGTTCCGGTGGAGCTTCTGTTGAATCAGTTTCAGTTACTGTAAAAGGAACCAAGTACGGAACTACGGCAGATGCATCCGGTAACTACTCTTTTACGGCTCCATTGAATCAGGGAAATTATTCTTTGATTTTTTCCGGTATCGGATTAGGAGAACAAGTAAGTTCTCTTACAATTGGTTCTGCCAAGACTTATACAGTAGATGTTACTATGAGTGAAAAAGTTTCCAAATTAGATGAAGTGGTGGTAACCGGTACTTCTGCCGGAACGACCCGTCGTCAGTTGGGAAGTTATGTTGCCACTCTGAAGGCATCGGACATAAGCAAAGGAGCTGCAGCCAATGCCTTGCAGGCTTTACAAGGAAAAACACCAGGAGCCGTTATCACGCAGAATAGTGGTGATCCAGCCGGAGGCTTAAGTGTTCGCTTAAGAGGGGTAAGCTCTGTGAACTCTTCTTCTGAGCCTCTTTACATTGTTGACGGAGTTATTGTGAACAACAGTACGCCTCGTGTTACCAATACACAAAGCGGGTACGATGGTGGAAACTTTGTAGGAGTTGTTGGCCAAAATAGAATGGTGGACATAAATCCAGCCGATATTGAACGTGTGGAAGTATTAAATGGTGCAGCCGCTGCAGCCATTTATGGTTCCCGTGCTAATAGCGGGGTAATTCAGATTTTCACCAAGCGTGGTGTTTCTGGTGCCCCACAAGTTAGCTTCAGCAGTAATGTTTTATTTAGCGGTTTAAGAAAAAAATTGGATGTGAATCAGGCACCTACCAAATTCGGTGGAGATATCAATGCACAAACCCAAGATATTTTGAGTCCTGCGCTTACCAACACAACTGCTGTTACCCGATACGATTATCAGGATGTAATTTTTAGAGGTGCCATGGGAACGGATAACAACGTTTCTGTTAGTGGTGGTACCGATAACACTAAATATTTCTTCTCAGGATCTTATTTCTACAATCAAGGAATCATTAGAAACACAGATTTCCAGCGTTTTAGTTTCAGAAGTAATATTGATCAAAAGATCAATAAGTGGATAAGTATGAATCTCGGACTTAACTACGTGAATAGTTCTGCGAATGAAAAACCCGATGGAAACTCCTTCTTCAGTCCGATGAACTCAGTAACCATCCTAGGTAACTTCCACGATATCACCTCAAGAGATGCATTGGGTAACCTGAAAGCTCATGGTAATCTGGGACGTGTGAATCCTGTTTCAGTTATTGAAGATTTTAAACAGAGAAACAATACGAGCCGTATTTTGACAAATTTCGGTTTAAAGCTAAAGCCAATCAAAAACCTGACTATTGACTATTCAATGGGAATAGATAATTATGCACAGAGTGGTACTACTTTTATGCCACCATTTGCTTATAATGTAAATGCCGCCTTCTTTGGGGGTGGTACAACTAGCAGTGATCCTACACTAAACGGTTATGCCAGTGCAGCTTCATCCAATTTTTTTGGAATTAACCATGATATAAATGCGACTTATAGTACATCAATTACCAGTGACATAAGTTCAGTAACTCAGGTAGGATTTTCCCAGCAATATGAACGCAATTCCTATGTAATGCTACAGGGTCGTGGTTTGGCTCCATTTGTGGAAACAGTTAACGGAGCAAGTACAATTATTCCTGGATCAGATTCTAGAGCTGAATTGTCAATCAGTGGTTTCTTCCTTCAACAAAATTTCAAATTCAAAAATCAATTTTTCCTTACCGGTGCCATTAGAAGAGATGCCTCATCAGTATTCGGACCGGATAAACGCAACCAAGTTTATACCAAAGCCAATGCAGGTTTTATCTTATCTGAAACAAAGTTCTGGAAAGGACTGGGTGTAAACAAATGGTGGGATCTGGCTAAAGTTAGAGTTGCCTATGGAGAAAGTGGAAACTTAACTGGTATTGGTGCTTATGACCGGTTCAATGTATATACCGCATCTTCTTTCAACAGCAGAACAGCATTGAATACCAGTAGCACACTTGCTAATACCAATGTTGGTCCTGAGAGACAAAAAGAAATTGAATTTGGTTTAGACTTATCATTTCTCGACAGTCGCATCAATTTGAATTTGAATATTTATGACAAGCGTGTGAATGATATGTTACTGAATCGCTTTATTGCTCCTTCAGCCGGATTTTCGACTTTACTTGATAATATCGGAAATTTAAAGAATACAGGATATGAAGTGATGTTATCCGCTACTCCTGTTAAAAAGAAGGATTTCATTTGGAACATTACGGGTATATACAATAGGAACAGAAATGAGGTATTAAATATTGGTGCTTCCCTTATTACTTTCCCAACCAATCAAGGAGCCCCAGTTGCTCTCATTCAGGGTCAGCCTGTTGGTGTTTTCTATGGTACTTTCTTTGCTACTACTGCAGGTGGAACTTTTTCAAAAAACAGTATTGGTGTACCCAATCATGACGGTCTTGATTTGAGTCCTGCTGGAATCCCAAGAGGAGCTTTTGGTACACAAAATAGTGTTCTTTCGTATACTCAATCCAACTACAACCCTGGTGGCCCTGCCGGACAAGGCATACCAGTTGGCGTTCCCTTAAGAAGAATAATTGGAAACCCCAATCCATTGTACACTGCTACCTTGATAAATGAGTTTAGCTATAAAAAATTCAGTCTTCGCATTCAAATTGATGCCACAAAAGGAAATTCAGTTTTCAATGCCGACTTCAGAACCAGACAAGGGGTAGGCAATGGTAAAGTGGCTGAACTAGAGCACAGAGGTCTATTACCCAGAGGCTATATTAGTGGTTATAATGCAAGTGCAGCATTTCCAACCGGTATTTATAATATAGAAGAGTGGCGGGTTGATGATGGAAGTAACGTGCGTATTCGCGAATTTGCACTGAGCTACAGTATCGGTAAAGTAGGTAAAATTGTAAAAGACCTGAATGTAAACTTTACAGGAAGGAACTTAGTTGTTTGGACCAAATACATTGGATATGATCCTGAAGTTAATGCTGGTGGTCAGAGTACTATACTAAGAGGTATTGATTTCGGTTCAGTGCCTATTCCGAGAACCATCAGTGTAGGTTTACAGGCAAAATTTTAATTGACACTTAAAACTTACTTTATGAAACAAATACAATCAATAACACTTTTCTTTGGACTTGCAGCAACGCTAATGACAGCTTCCTGCAGCAAGGAATATGTGAACCCCAATGCTGCATCAGATGTTTCGGTATTGGGAAGCCCGAAAGGACTGATGGGTGTGGCTGTAGGTGTACAACGTACTTATGCACTTACCATACATCCCAGCATGATTAGTGCTGTAGGTTTAACAGCAGGTGAAACTTTTGTCTTAAATATTGGTAATGCCTCTGAGGCTAATCTGGCAGCCGGTGGTGCATCCGTAGATGGAAATAATGGGTTGCTTGGTAGCATTTGGATAAGTAACTGCAAAGCCATTTATGATGCCAATACTGTTCTGGCTGGTGCACAGAACCTGCCGGATGCAGGTTATAGAAGTGGATTGATAGGATACGCATCAATCTTTAAAGCACTTGCCATAGGAAATCTTAGCATGCTTTGGGAAAATATACCAGACACTATTGGTGCTCCTGTAAGTTCCCCAACTCTCTTTATACCCCGAGCTACAGGCTATGCTAGAGCCGTTGCAGCAATCGACAGAGCGCTTGCAGCCATAAATGCTTCACCAATTTCCACTCAATTCAATTCAGATTTACCAGCAGGTGTTGATATTGTAAATACCCTTCAAGCCCTCAAAGCACGTTACAATCTCTATGCTGGAAATATTGCTGGCGCTCTTGCTGCAGCAAATGCGGTAGATTTAACTAAATCTTCAGTGATGAATTACGAAGCGTTGAATCCAAACCCTGTATTCATAAATGTTACTTCATCCAATAACGTTTATGCACCGATAGATTCAACTTTGGGATTACCCGTTGGTATTCGTCCGGATTTAACGGATGCCCGCATTCCTTTCTATACAAGCATTGCTACTTCAGGTACACCTCGATTCCGTTTAAACGGATTTTGGAATAGTTCCACACGCTCAATCCCAATTTATTTTCCAGATGAAGTTCGTTTGATGCGTGCAGAATGCTTGTTGCGCCAAACTACTCCAGATGCTGCTGCAGCTAAATCAATTCTTGATGTAGTATTGCGACAGACTTCAGCAACCGATCCCTTGGGGTTAGGTGCCAATATTGCAGCCGGTTACACAGGGGCAACCGATGCCGCTTCTTTGCTTACAGAAGTTTATCGCAATCGTTGCATTGAAATGTTTTTAAGTTCAAATAAGTTGGAAGACATGCGTCGCTTTGGAAGAGCTAACTCCGAAATGAAACGTCGTAATATGCCATATCCATTCCGTGAACGAGACAATAATTCCAATACTCCTGCAGATCCTAGTTTTTAGTTGGTTGTGATTAGATATAAAACCCCGTCAATCAACGGGGTTTTTTTATTACTTTCATTGAAGAAATCAGCAGAAGCATCAGGTATGAATACATCATTTTCATTTTCAGAACCATGTATCCGATTTGCACAATTAGCAGATGTAGAGCTATTAGAAAAACTAGTGAATAGTGCCTACAGGGGAGATAGTTCAAGAAAAGGTTGGACCACCGAAGCTGACTTGTTAGATGGAATTAGAACCAATCAGGAGCAATTAAAACAACAAATATCAGGCAGTCATTCTACCATGCTGATATATGAAGATACAAACAAGCAACCGATTGCATGTGTATATCTTGAAAACAAAGAAAACACCCTGTATTTGGGTATGTTAACTGTTCAGCCCGATTTCCAGGCGGAAGGAATAGGTAAAAAATTATTGCAGGCAGCAGAGGAATATGCTGTATGGTTAGGTAAACAAGCTATTCAAATGACCGTTATCTCAGTTAGAGCAGAATTAATTGCATGGTATCAGAGAAGAGGATACCAGGTAACGGATAAAAAAGAAAAATTCCCTACCGATACTGCCTTTGGAATTCCCAAACAAGCACTTGAATTTGTAGTATTAATTAAGCCTTTGTAAGAATGACCAATACTGAGATTTGAAAGAGGAAGTAAAATTCATTAACTTACTGTTTCAGTTAAACCGGTATGCATCATCGGAATTTAAGTAGTAGCATTTTACAATGGGTAACCGGTGTATTTTTAATAATACTTACATCGACACAATTGGGTATTGCTCAGCCTACTAAAAAGAATCAATTACAAGACACTGTATTTTTTTTAGCAAACAAAAAGGGCATTCTGGGAAAAATTGGCAGAAGTTTATCTGTTTATGAGCCTGAAATAATACTTCCAAGAAGAGGCCCCATAAAAAATGAAACCCCATTCGCTGTTTATAAAGGAAAAATAATCCGAAATATCATTATCACTCAATTAGGCTTGTATGGTTCTGTAAATGACACACTCAATGATTCCAGAAACAGGAAGCGGATTCTCGGAGATGCTTTACATACTGCAACCAAAGAAAAAGTAATCCAAAAAAATATATTTTTTTCATCAGGAGATTCAGTATATCCTTATTTATTGGCAGATAATGAGCGATTTTTAAGAAATATCAGCTATTTAACAGATGCCAGGATTGCGGTAGGAGCTCTTAAAAACAATCCTGATTCGGTTGATATTTTTATTATTACCAAAGATTTATTTCCTATTGGAGGTGCTATTGATGCTGGAAACAGCCAAAGCATTCATTTCGAAATCAGCGACGACAATCTGCTGGGTCGAGGCGACCGATTACAAATCAGGAATTATGTCGACTTTAATCGAAAGCCGGATTATGGTATCGGAATAGAATATACAAAAAGAAATCTTGGAGGATCATTCACCGATGTAACAATTGGTTACGATAATCAAAAGGAATCCTTTATTTCAGGACAAAGAAATGAAAAAGCTATTTATTTGAGGGCAGACCTCCCCTTGGTAAGCCCTTATCATCCATTGGTTGGAAGTTTACTGATTGGAAATTTTAGTACCCATGATGTTTATCCCCAAGATACCATGTATAGCCGCTTTAATCAATATCAGTATGATTTGGTTGATGGATGGATAGGATGGAATATGGGTGCCAGTAACAAACTACAAGAGAATTTTTCGAGCAGAACAAAAAGAATCCTTTCTGCCAGAATTGTTCAACGTAATTTTTCGAAACGTCCTATTCTTTACGAACAACAATATGATATTAGATTCAGCGATTTGCTTTCGGTTTTAGCCAGCTATACCATTTTTAATCAGGACTTTTACCACACCAACTATATTTATGGTTTTGGAAGGAACGAGGATGTTCCGGAAGGTTACTCCCTTAGTTTTACAGGGGGATGGAGTGAACGAAATGGGAAATCACGACCCTATGGGGGTTTTGATTATCAGCGGAATTATTATACCCAGCAAAACAAATACCTAAATTATCAATTGAAGATTGGATCATCTTTCAATAATGGAAGTTTTCAGGATGTTTGCGTACTCACCAGTTTGGAACACTTTACTAAACTAAAAAGGATTAGCAATGGTCAATGGTTTATTCGGCATTTTTTAAATGCAAGTTTTACCCAATTGCTAAATACGAGTTTAAATGAGCCTTTACAATTGAGTAGTGATTTTGGAATCCCCAATATTAATAATACACAACAGCCCAACACAACACGAGCTACATTGAATGGCGAAACTGTTTTTTATTCAAACTGGAAATTAGCAGGTTTTAGGTTTGCACCATTTAGCTTCCTTTATCTCACCTATTTGAAAACATTAGGGGCTCCCCTATCGGATGGGGCATATTATTCAGCTATAGGAGCAGGTTTGCGAAGCAGGAATGAAAATCTTGTATTCGGAACCATGGAATTGAAAGCATATTATTACCCCCAGTTTCCAGGAATTATGAATCCCTGGTTCATTAGTTTTAACACCCAGGTTCGCTTCCGATATAATACCCAACTAATAAAAAAACCCGATTTTATTACTGCAAACTAACCAACACCGCTCATCCTTTTACATAAGAAGTATATAAATAACATACTAATTTTGCTAAAAGCTTATTTTAACTCAACCCTTCCCTAATTTATTTGTTACTAAAAAAACACTCACGCTTATGAAAAAGATCATCTCAATTGCCCTTATGGGTTCTTTGTTTGTTTCAGCAACTCTTTTTGCACAACAAGAAGACAAATCTAAACGCCCAAGTCCGCCTGTTAAAGTATCTGAAACCCTTAAATCCGGTGCTGTGATCACAATAGATTATAGTGCTCCTTCCTTAAAAGGAAGAGTAATCGGAAAAGATGTAGAACCCAAAACCGGAGTAATCTGGAGAGCAGGTGCCAACGAAGCAACGGTATTTGAAACATCAAAAGCGATTAAAGTAGAAGGTAAATCATTGGCTGCGGGTAAATATGCATTTTTTGTACTTTGCAATGAGGGTGGCGAATGCACACTGATTTTTAATAAAAATGCTTCACAGTGGGGTGCGTATGATTACAAACAAACAGAAGATGCCCTGCGTGTAAGCGTTAAACCAGGCAAATCTGCCAATAATGTTGATAAACTCGCCTACACAATTGGAAAAGATGGTCATATTTCCCTCAATTGGGGAACAATGGAAATCGGATTTAAAGCTCAGTAATTTATTAGCATAGTAACCATTGAGGTAAATAGTTGTCTCTGTTTTCCTCAATGGTTTTTTATTTTATCTAGTTGAATTATGGTACAGGCATATAATTTTTTAGCCAGTTGGCAACTCTTTCCCGAAAAATGCCAGTACGAAAATGGTATCACCCCAAAGAGCGGTCAATATAAAATAGATAGTATTCGGCAGGGACATGCTTTATCCATCAGCGCCAATTGGGTAAGCATGGATCAGGAAGCTTTTGTTAGTCAATATGAACTCATTCCCGATAACCAACCCCACCCCTTTCCCAATCAGGAACTGGCAGATACCATTGTTGGATCGATTGTAAATGCTGCCAGCTTGCAAGTAAACTTGATAAAAAATCAAGAAAAAATACTTGAAGTTTTACATGAGATAATGCCAAATGGATATTTGAAAATCAAGTATTTAGGCAAAAATAAAGAAGGAAATAGCTATTGTAATACTGAAGTCTATCATAAGCAAATGAGTGTGCTTCCCTACGCGTCATCTGTGGGAAGTGTTGCCATCAGGCCAACTAAAGAGGGCGTAATTAAGCACAAAGCACTCACTGCAATGGAAGAGCAAACGCAAATGCAACTCGACCAGATTCGTGAACAAATAGAATTATTGGCAAGGCAGGCACAGGAATTAAGAAAAAGAAAGGAATTGAGTTTATTGATTTATGAAGCAAAACTTTCCTTTAAGCCACAAATCGGACATACCTATCACCTATATCAGAAAAAAGACGGATCTCATATTCTCTCACTGGTTGCCCCTACTGAATGGGGTGGTGCAGGACCCTTTCAGCAATTTGTTTCCTCAGTAAAGTTATTAGCCGACCATACCTGGAAAGAGGTAAATAGCTGATTAAAGCTTAGCAATACCTGATAAACTTCCACCTTTAACAAATAACTTTTCAATACGCTTCTCAATTTCCGGGTCCATCTCTACTGCCGGAGCATGATGGGGTTTAATTCGCGCATCAATTACCAAAGGACCTCTACAACCAAAATGCTTATGTTGAATGAAACTATCAATTCCATCAATATCATGAGAAGGGTTAGAACGAGTAAAGGTAACCCATAGAAAATTATTTAGAGAAGCCGCAGTAAATGCAGCATCATCACATAATACGAGCATTACTATTCCAGAATCCTGTTGCTGTGCTGCCTTCCATCTCACTGTTGCTTCACGAATCCACAGTAACTGGTTTTCTTCATTTGTGTATTTTGGTACTTGAAGGGCTAATACTCCTGGAATAACCAATTTAGCATCGGTTACAGAGGGTAAACTGTTCACCCATTCCGGAATTTCTTCTGATAAAACCCGCTGTTCCTTACCGTAAGCAGCCACCACCAATTTGCTTCCACTGTTTAAGCCAGTTCCTGAATAATCAAGTGTATCAATCGTTGTATTCGTATAAAAATGTAAATCCTGTTCCAGATTTACTCTTTCCAGTATAAACTGAAAAAAGTCAGCAACCGTATGTGTAGTAATGCCAGGAGGTGTTCCGGCTGTGATGAACAAAAACTTGGCTAAACTTAACTGACCTGTTCCTAAAATATGATTAGCAATAGTTAGTATCTCAGCCGGACGAGCAGTTGGGGCATAGGGAGTATACCGTTCGCTTCCAATAGCCAGTAGTAAAGGGTGAACACCCGATGCATCTACGGCATGCACTTCTTTTAACCCAGGAATTTCAGCAGGCAGTGCATCACCGGTAATTTCATGAATAAGCTGTCCGAAACTGGTATCCTCCTGTGGCGGTCTGCCAACCACAGTAAATGGCCAGATCGCATTCTTTTTCGCATACACTTTATGCACCCGCATTACTGGAAATGGATGTTGTAAACTATAATATCCCAAATGATCTCCGAAGGGACCCTCTAATTTGTTTTCACCAGGAAAAACCTCTCCTGTGATTACAAAATCCGCATCCGCACTGATACAATATCCATCCCGGTATTGATATCTGAATCTTTTTCCCCCTAAAACACCTGCAAATTTTAATTCACTAATACCCTCTGGCAAAGGCATAACGGCTGCTACAGTATGTGATGGCGGTCCACCAACAAAACAACTCACCTTAAACGGAATACCTGCCGCATTGGCTTTAGATTGATGAACACCGATACCCCTATGTAGCTGATAATGCAATCCGATTTCCTTATTTGGAATATAATCATTTCCCGTTAATTGAATTCTATACATTCCTAAATTAGACTGATCGGTACCCGGATAATCGGAATCCTCTGAATAAACCTGAGGCAAGGTTACAAAAGCACCCCCATCCATTGGCCAGTGATGAATTAAGGGAATATCAGATATAGCGATTTCCTGATACCCTACCGGGATATTGCCACTTACCTTTTTGGGTAATGCATTGAAAGCCGACCAGGCAGTACTGATATGTTTCCAGGGCGCTTTAAGTGCATCCATTGGACGATTGCGCAAGGCAATCATCTGCTGAACGGTGGAAAGTGTATCTCTGAATATAAAACGACTTCTCTCTAAAGTTCCAAAGATGTTTGAAGCTGCCCTAAATCGGCTCCCTTTTACATTTTCAAACAATAATGCAGGACCGTTGACAGAGAAGACTTTCGAATGAATTGCCGACATCTCCAAATAAGGATCAACCTCTTCTTTTACCCGAATTAGATGACCATTTCGCTCCAAATCCAGTAAACAATCTTCCAGGGATGAGTATTGCATAAGTTATCTAACAATTTGCCATTTAGATAGTTGTAAGTCGAATTAAATTAAATTAAATAAAATTAATTCGACCTCGGCAAAACTACTCTTTTAGTATCAGCCATTCAAGTTGAACATAATTGAATATGTATCAAACGTTCCTCCCAGCTATTTCCTTCCGGTTTGAATACAACTATAACCCGTATTTTTGCGTATGACTTCCCTTAGTGTCAATATCAATAAAATCGCAACCCTTCGAAACAGTAGAGGCGGAAACAGACCCGACCCCATTCAAATGGCCTTGGATGCCGAAAAATTTGGAGCGGATGGTATCACAGTGCATCCTCGTCCGGATGAACGCCATATCCGATATGCGGATGTTCATGAACTAAAGAAAGTACTTACAACAGAATTGAATATCGAGGGAAATCCAATGGAACCTTCATTTGTGGAATTGGTTTTGTCGGTTCAGCCTCATCAGGTAACCCTCGTTCCGGATGCCCGACAACAATTAACCAGTGATCATGGATGGGACACCGTTGAACAACAAGCCTTATTAACTTCCTTAATTTCTCCTTTTGTTAATGCAGGAATCAGGGTTTCAGTATTTGTTGATCCCATTATTGAAATGATTGCAGGTGCTAAAGCAGCAGGAGCCCATCGAATAGAGTTATACACTGAACAATATGCAAGGGCTTATGAAAATGGAAATGTAGAAAGCGTATTGGAAAAATATTATCAAGCTGCATTACATGCAAAAGAGTTGAATTTAGGAATTAACGCAGGACATGATTTGGATTTACATAACCTCCCCTCCTTCATTAAAAAAATTCCAATCATTGATGAAGTAAGTATTGGACATGCGCTGGTGGCGGATGCACTGTACTTGGGATGGCAAAATACCATTCAACTCTATCAAAGGGCTTTAGGAAAGTAATTCTTTCCCATATTTCGGATTCAGGTATTCAGAACTACTTCGTATATTGAATAAAATATCGTGTTATGAAGTTTCTCTGGATTGTATTTTGTTTTATCCTATTTCAGTTATCTGCACAGCAACCCAAATCTTATCCACCTATTCCAACCGCTCAACAATTAGCCTGGCATGAAAAGGAATTTTATTTATTCATTCATTTCGGTCCGAATACATTTACCAATAAAGAATGGGGAGAAGGAAATGAAGACCCCAATTTATTTAACCCAACTGCATTAGATTGCAATCAATGGGTAAAAATTGCACAACTGGCTGGTGCAAAGGGGATTATCCTTACTGCCAAACACCATGATGGATTCTGCCTTTGGCCCAGCAAATACAGTAAACATACGGTAAGAGAAAGCAAATGGATGAATGGCAAAGGAGATGTGGTTAAAATGCTTTCAGAAGCTTGTAAAAAGGCAGGCTTGGATATGGGAGTATATATTTCGCCCTGGGACAGAAATCATCCAAAATATGGAACCGATGAATACAATGAAGTTTATCTGAAAACCATGAAAGAGTTGCTAACCCAATATGGCAAATTTTTTGAGTTATGGTGGGATGGTGCCAATGGGGAAGGTCCGAATGGAAAAAAACAGGTATATGATTTCAGACGATTCGAAGACTCGGCTTTTCACTGGCAGCCCCAATTGATTATTTTCAGTGATATCGGTCCTTCCATCCGATGGTGTGGCAATGAACGGGGAATTATTAATTCAACCAACTGGAATCTGCTCGATACTGCAGGATTTAAGCGAGGAGAAGGCGGTCCACCGGTTGACACTCTAAATAGAGGAAATATAAATGGTAAACACTGGATACCTGCTGAAGCAGACGTATCAATTCGTCCGGGATGGTTTTATCATACCGAACAGGATACTAAAGTAAAATCGGCGGAAACTTTATTCAGTCTGTATCTTAGATCGGTAGGCAATGGAGGTAATTTATTACTGAATGTTCCCCCAGATAAAAGAGGTTTATTTCATGAAGCAGATTCGGCTGCATTAATTGGGTTTAGAAAATTACGGGAAGATGCATTCAAAACGAATTTACTTGCAAAAGCAACCCTAACCACAAATCAAACCTCCACCTATCCCGTTCAAAACTTATTAGACGAAAAGAATGAAACATTTTGGATGGGTAATCATTCGGATAAGGAATTGATAATAACTATTCAACTTCCTAAAGAAACTGCAATCAATTCAATTGTATTGGAGGAAATGATTACATATGGACAACGAATACAATCCTTTTCCATTTTAGCCAATTCAGCTAAGGGAATGCAAAGCATATTTGAAGGAACTACCATCGGCAGAAAAAAAATTGCTTGCTTCCCTTTGGTTACAACGGATACCCTACAAATCCGAATAAAGCATAGTAAAGAAGTTCCAATTATTCGGAATATTATGGGATATCAAATAAACGATTTAGATAAACTTGGTTTATGGAATACTACTGAAACCAAGGTAAATTAAGTACCTTGCACTCAATTCCATTATTATGAGCACTACCCTACCAAGAGTTGGCATTGTTATGGGAAGCGACAGCGATTTAGCTGTAATGCAGGAAGCAGCCGCTATTTTAGAACAATTTTCTGTTCCTTTTGAGCTTACCATTGTATCTGCACACCGAACTCCTGAAAGATTAATTCATTATGCCAAGTCGGTGGCAGGCAGGGGAATTCAGGTAGTAATTGCCGGTGCGGGTGGAGCTGCCCATTTACCGGGTATGATCGCTTCAGTTTCAACCCTTCCCGTTATAGGTGTTCCCATAAAATCGTCGAATTCAATTGATGGTTGGGATTCCATTTTATCCATCTTACAGATGCCTGCTGGAGTACCAGTCGCTACAGTAGCATTAAATGGTGCTAAAAATGCAGGACTATTAGCTATTCAAATTTTAGGAAGTTCGGATAGCACTCTATCGAATAAGATTGCCGAATACAAGCAACAATTACAAAATGCAGTAATGGAGAAAGTGCAAACTGTTAAGGGAAAATTTCCGAATGCATTTGACGAAACAGCTAATTAATCATTCGGAAGTACAATCATTCCAAAGTCGACTGCAATAGCTTGTGAATGGAAATAAATTTCATCCAACAAGGTCTTTCCCCATCGTGCATAGTAAAGTGCCATGTTTTCTGTTCTTTCCTGCAAACCATTGTTGGGAAAAAGCTGTTCCCGAATCGCCTGAATTCTATATTCGCTTTCTGCGTACTTTCTTTTTTCTGCGCGCAGCATTTTTTTCTCTAATTCCTCAATTTTTTCAGTTGCTGCTTTCGCCAAAGCCCCTGTATGAGGTTGCAAACTTTTATCAATTTGAGAAGCCTTCCTAGCAATTTCCTGATAAAGTTGTTGTAATTGCAAAATTTCAGTTTGTAAAGAAAGCGATTCACCTGCCTGCAGAATTGCCAGTTTTTTAATAAGTGTTTTGGGTTGCTGAAAAATTTCCTTCATAGAAAATCCGGTTTGCAACCATTTGGTTTCTTGCGCTTTTGTTAGCAGCAAAAATGAATTTCTTAAAAGCAAGACAGGAAAGGGAACATTTGTTGCAGTAAAAATTGATTGCAACTCAAGCCAATAAGCTAACTCACCCCCCCCTCCAATAAAAACAATGTTTGGCAAGATCATTTCCTGATATAACCCCCTAAGGATCACGTTTGCACTAAATCGTTCGGGATGCAGTTGAATTTCATCTTCCAGTTCCTTTCTGGTAAATTGAAGTGGTAAAGCAGGAACTGCCCATACATCATCAGATATTTTTTCTATTCGTTCTCTGCGGTTTTCATTTAAATAAAATAAATTGATACTTCTACCGGCTGCTTGCACTTTATAGTGCTCAGACAAATGCTGATTGGTGGCTTCTACCAATGGGTGAGAAAATTGAGTAAACAATTCACGCTTTACTATATCAGTAAAACAGGATTTGAGTGCGGGTTGATCGGGATTAATTACAATTAAACCTCTGTCCCCCAACAATGAATGCACCATCTCCAACATGGCCTGGGAAATCGTTTTGCCTTTAGTGAAACTCTTTCTCCATAAGGAAGATAATGCTGCTCCAAAAGGTAAAACACCAGATTGTCCTTCCAGCTGGGATATAATATCAATGAGCGATTGATCAACCAGCATTCTGCCTACTGATCCGGTTTGATTTGTTTTCCATAAATATTGAATACCTCCAACGGTAACCTGTCCAATTTCATCTAAATCGGCATCTTCTGAGCCCATATAGTAAACAGGTACAAAATGAAGTTCGGGAAATTGCTCATTCAAAAAATCGGCCAACCGAATTGCATGCATGCATTTATAAATAAAATACAAGGGACCGGTAAAAATATTGGGCTGATGTGCAGTAGTGATGGAAAAAGTTTTTTCATCGGCTAGTAATTGAATATTAAGGGAAAGTTTTTCCCCTAAATCCATTCCTGCATACTGATTGATTAAGGTAGTTTGTAACAACTGCCGATTTATTGGAGACTTTTTTCTCGCCTCAATTGCTTTTTGGATTCCTGAAATATCAGGGGTATGTTTATAAAAAGGCTGCAGCGTTGATTTTCCAGAAAGATAATCGGATACAATAGATGTGAAATATCCGGTGTCCTGGAAGGGAATCGAGTAGAGGCTAGACTGCATAGAACAACAAAAATACAACTAAGGATGAAATGTCTTCTATCAATTAACTAACAATTCAATTGTTCAATTGATTATTTGGAAAATCGGTCTGGACTAAAAGCTGTCAGATTCACACTGGTTTGCTCTTCATTAACCAATTCGGAAACCAATTTTCCAGTACCTGCCCCCAGGCTTAATCCAATCATGGCATGACCGGTAGCTATTACCAGATTTTTCCATTTTCCGGTTTTGCCAATATAGGGTAGCCCATCGGCAGAACAGGGTCGATAGCCATACCATATATCCTTTTCACTTGGAAACGGGATTTGTATATCTGGAAAAAACTGATGAACGGATTGCAGAATTCCCCGAACTCTTTTAAAATTTGGCGGAGTATGGGTTGATGTAATTTCCATTGTGCCACCTATTCTCAATATTTTTCCTGCCATCGGAGTTAAAGCCACCCTACCTTCAACCAGAACAATGGGTCTTTGAAAATGATAAGGTGATGGATCCAACGAAATTGAATACCCTCTTCCGGGTACCAGGGGCATATTTAATTGCAACTGTTTCGTTAATTCGGGGCTCCACGAACCTGCTGCTAACACAACCGCATCAGCAGAATAAATACCTCGATTGGTATGAATAGCCTGTATGGTATAATCATTACATTCAAAACCTCTTACCTGAACCGATTGCAGCAACTGCACCTTCGAAGCAACAAGATTTTCCTTTAGGTTTTGTATTAATTGTGCAGGATACAAATGAGCATCCCCGGGAAAGTATAATGCGCCGAGGGCCTCAATAGCTACATCCGGTTCCATTAATTGTAATTCTTCCTTGGATAAAATGCGTGTACCTTGTAATCCAATAGATTGAGCAGCACTGCAGGTTTGTTCTGCATGATGTAAAGCTCCCGACGTTTGAAAAATTTCTAATAACCCCTTCTGCTCATACGAAAATTGAAACCCAGGAAACTTGCTCCATTCTTCATATAAATGCTGACTAAATAAAGCAATATCGCGGAGCGGAATAGCAGACTTTTCAACATGTTGCCTATTAGCAGACCGAATAAAATGCCAGCCCCACTTCATCAATTCCCAATCTAAGCGGGGTTGAATATAAAATGGACTTTGGTTATTCAACATCCAACGGAATCCTTGTTTGACAATTCCAGGGGTTGCTAGGGGAATAAAATGACTTGGACAAACATATCCGGCATTTCCATAAGAACAATTTGGCAAAAACCCATTTTGATCTACTACCGTAACTGAATGACCAGATTTTCGCAGGTAATACGCACTGCTTAGTCCGATAATTCCCCCACCAATAACAATTACGTGCATAAAAAAATACATTAAATAACCTGAAATCCGAAAGCATAAGGGTCATCTGCTTCATCAATGGTAATAATATTATGACCATATACTTTTGCCCAACCTTCAATTCCAGGTATAATAGCTGTATAATCTCCAACTTGAGTTGTACTTTCCACGGTTCCAGTAAATGTAGATCCAATAATACTTTCATGGATAAATGAATCCCCAATTTTCAGGATTCCTTTAGCAAACCATTGCGCCATCCGGGCAGAGGTTCCCGTTCCACAAGGAGAACGATCAATGGCCTTGTCTCCATAAAAAACTGCATTTCTTGCATCGGACCCCTGATGCAATACAGAACCTGTCCATAAAACATGCGAGCAACCCTGAATCGTAGTGTTCATGGGATGTACAAATTTATTTTCTTGATTAATCGCTTTTCGGATTTGGCGGCTATAAGCAATTAATTGATCTGCAGAATAATTTTCAATTCCAGTGAAATTCTTTTGGGGGTCGATGATGGCATAGAAATTTCCGCCATACGCCACATCTACCTGCAACATTCCCAAGCCTTCACAATAAACTGATATATCTGACATAAATAAAAAAGACGGAACGTTAATTAACTTTACAGAAATGACTTTATTCCCTTTTTGGATATAACTTATCGTAACCAAACCCGCAGGCGTTTCTAACTTAAGTGTCCCCGGATTTTTGGGTTTAATTAGCCCCTGCTCTAAAGCAATGGTAACCGTTCCAATAGTTCCATGACCACACATGGGTAAACAGCCACTGGTTTCAATAAACAGCACTGCTACATCATTTTCGGTATCATGAGGGGGGTATAAAATACTACCACTCATCATATCATGACCCCGGGGTTCAAACATAAGTCCCTTCCGAATCCAATCGAACTCTTTAAGAAAATATTGCCGCTTTTCACTCATATTTTCACCCAGCAACGATGGACCTCCAGCAGCTACAACCCGAACCGGGTTTCCACAGGTATGCCCATCTATACAATAAAAAGTTGGGGCAGAATTGCCTGAAGGAACTGAGAATGGAGTGGAAATGGGAGAAGTCGTCATATTAGATTAATGCAAAATGCAATATTATTGATTAATTTTACAGAATAGGTAATTGTGTATAATTATGGAAACTTACGGAAAAATATTGTTGATTGCCATGCCAGCATTTTTGGTACTGGTATTGCTTGAGAAATGGTATGGAGTATTGAAGCATAATGATACGGTTCGGAATATGGATATGATTTCGAGTTTAAGTTCCGGATTAACCAATGTAACTAAAGACGTTCTTGGCTTAAGTATCGCAGTGCTCTCGTATGAATGGATGGTTTCCCATTGGGCAATCTTGCATATTCAATCATCAGTTATAGTTTACATAGTTGCTTTTATTGCACTCGATTTTATGGGGTATTGGGTTCACCGAATTCAACACCATATTAATTTTTTCTGGAATGCCCATTTAGTGCATCATAGTAGTGAAGAATTCAACCTGGCTTGTGCGTTGAGGCAGAGCATTTCTTCCTTTGTAAAGCTATTTACCCTTTTTTTATTGCCTGCAGCTTTATTAGGAATTCCTGCTAAAGTAATTGGAATAGTTGCACCCCTCCACCTGTTTGCTCAATTTTGGTACCATACCCGTCATATTGGTAAAATGGGATGGATCGAATATATACTGGTAACTCCAGCACATCATCGTGTACACCACGCGATAAATCCAGAATACATTGATAAAAATTTCAGTCAGATTTTTATTTTCTGGGATAAATTATTTGGAACCTTTCAGGAAGAACTAGATAACGTTCCTGCTGTATATGGGATTACCCGACCAGCTGCTACCTGGAATCCAATTAAAATCAATTTCATGCATGTCATATTATTAATTAAAGATGCATGGAGAACGAAAAGCTGGAAAAATAAGTTGCGTATCTGGTTTATGCCAACCGGATGGCGACCTGCTGATGTTGCTCAGCAATATCCCATCCAAAAAATTACGGATGTATATCATTTCACTAAATATCACACCCCCGCAGGAAATGGCTTGTCGGTTTTTATATGGATACAAATGACACTATTGCTGCTACTCATTAGTTATTTTTTTGGAAATATTGCTGCAATTGGAAGTCCGGGGATCTTTATCTATGGTGGTTATGTTTTTCTGTATGTGTATGCATATACCGAATTAATGGATCGTAATCCAAAAGCGTGGCTTTGGGAATTGTTTAAAGCACTATATGCGGGAGTGATCATTATACAATCCGGAGATTGGTTTCATTTAAAACAATGGATACCTGCAATCACCCAAATTTTATTGGCGTATCATGTGATTGCTGTAGCAATAAGTTATTGGTATAGTGTAAATAATCCAATTCGAATTGAAAGCAAATCTGCGGCCATTCGTCAATAAAAAACTTATATTTCTTTTCTGGAAACACCCAGAGGATTATCTCTTTTTAATTCATCCGGCAATAAATCATCCGGAAAATTTTGAAAAGCTACCGGTCTTAACCATCTTTTTACAGCTTCGACTCCTACCGCTGTGAAGCGACTATCTGTTGTTGCCGGGAATGGCCCCCCGTGTACCATGGCATCACATACTTCAACACCGGTAGGTACTCCATTACAAATTACTCTGCCGGCAACCTGAGTTGCTTCCTGAATAAAGGAAGCATATTGAGAAAAATCGGTATCGGTTCCCATCAGAGAGGTGGTCAGCTGCCCATTTACCGATTGCAAAACTTCCAACATTTGATTGGCATCATCAGCCACCACTACCAAAGAATATGGTCCAAATACTTCTTCCTTCAATTGAGTATTTTGTAAAAATTGGGATGCTGAAACCGAAGCCAGTATCGGGAGTGCTTTATGATCTGTATCTGAGGGTGAATGATGGATGAGTGGTTTAACTCCGGGTTGTTGTAAAGCAGTTGCCACTTTTTGCGTATAGGCTGTAATTATTCCCTGATGTAACATAGCAGCTGCATTCACTTTTTCCAATTGAGCTGTTAATGCCTCGAGAAATGCCGACAATCCTTTTCCGGCATGAACAATAATCAATCCGGGATTTGTGCAAAACTGCCCAACACCCAAACTGATAGATGCTGCATATTGAGAAGCCAATGAATCATATTGTGTTGCCAAGGCATCTGGAAAAATGAGCACTGGGTTAATACTTCCCATCTCAGCGAATACAGGTATAGGATTGGAGCGAGCAGCAGCATAATTCCACAAGGCTTTGCCTCCAGAAAATGAGCCAGTAAATCCAACTGCCGCTGTAGAAGGATGTTGTACCAATAATTTTCCCGATTCAAAGGAACTTTCTTCTACATGCTGAAAAACATTTGGAGGCATTCCTGTTTCAGAGATTGCATCTGCGATAGCTTTTGCCACCAGTCTGGATGTTTGTGGATGGGCGGGATGTGCTTTTACCACTACTGAACAACCGGTTGCCAATGCGCTGGCTGTATCACCCCCTGCCGTTGAATAGGCATAGGGAAAATTACTGGATCCGAAAACGACTACCGGACCTATTGGTACATTCATACTTCGAATATCCGGTCGGGGGGGATTTTTTTCCGGAATAGCCGTATTGATGATACAATTTTGCCAGTTGCCCTTCAGTAACATTTCGGCATACATATTCAATTGTCCAATAGTACGAGCCCTTTCTCCCTGCAATCGGGCAAGTGGTAAATTTGTTTCGGCTGCAGTAATGTTTAGCAAAGTATCGCCTAAACTTTCGATATTTTTTGCAATTGCTAAAAGGAATGTTGCTCTTTGTTTCGCTGGCAGCTGCCGATATTGTTGAAAGGCATTCAGCGATTGGCTCATTACCTCATTCAATTGATTAACCAGGGGGCCATTTTCTTGCATAATGCAGGTTTAAGAAAGCAATGAATGATATGCCGGAAGCGTTGGACGTGTATCTAATCCCTTTTGAATGGTATTTATAATGTTGTTCCTTTCCTCACCAGATAAAATCAAGCGAGGGGCCCTCACCCATTCAGAACCCACGCCCGCCATTTGTTCTGCCAGCTTTATATATTGAACCAATTTGGGATGTATATCTAATTCCAGTAATGGCATAAACCATCTGTAAATTTCCAACGCTTCCTTTATTCTTCCGGCTTTTACCAATGCATAAAGGGCTACAGTCTCCCTTGGAAATGCACATACCAATCCAGCAACCCAACCACATGCACCGGTAACCAATTCCTCCAAAGCCAAAGGATCTACCCCACATAAAATTTTATACCGATCCCCAAAACGATTGATAAGTCGGGTAACATTGGTAACATCCCGGGTACTTTCTTTTATGGCTGTAATATTTTTGCAGGATGCCAATTTTTCAAACATTTCCAGCGTAACCATAATTTTATAGTCAACCGGATTATTGTATATCATAACAGGCAAATCGGTGCTATTCGCAATTGTAGTAAAATAGGTTACTGTTTCATCATCATCGGCTTTATATCTCATGGGAGGTAAAACCATTAATCCCTGCGCACCCCATTTTTCTGCCAATCTAACCTGCTCCAATGCAACAGAGGTATTCCCTTCTGCGATATTGAGTATAACAGGAACCTTACCTCCAATTTGCGCAAGTGCAGCCTTCACCAGTTTTTCTTTTTCTGCAACTGTTAAAACACTGGCTTCACCCAATGATCCGCCTAAAATAATTCCTGAAACACCTGCTTCGAGCTGAAGTGCAAGGTTTTGTTCAAACAACTCCATATTCAAAGCATCATCGGAAGTGAACTTAGTGGTAAGTGCCGGCATAACGCCTTTCCATTCAAAACTCATAGTAAGTAAGTTTAATAAATTTACACCTCAATATACTCTCCTTCAAGGTCATAATCAAATGCCTTTGTAATTTTAACCTGAACAAAATCACCAATTGTCAATTTTTTACTTGAGTGAATAATCACTTCATTATCTACCTCCACGCTATCCCATTCTGTTCGACCTAAATATCTGCCGGCTTCTTTTTTATCTACCAAAACGGTTATAATCTTCCCTACCTTCTCCTGATTCTTCTGATAACTGATTTCCTGTTGCACTTCCATTATTCTTTGAGCCCGGGCTGATTTAATTTCAGCAGGAACATCATCTTCCAATAAATAGGCAGAGGTATTTTCTTCATGACTGTAATTGAAAATTCCAACTCTGTCGAACTGATGCTTTTCAAGAAAGGCAATCAACTCATCTACGTCATCTTCTGTTTCTCCTGGAAAACCTGCAATTAGCGTGGTTCTTAAACAAATACCGGGTACCTTTTGCCGGATAGTTTCTATCAATTCCGACATTTCCTCTCTGGTGATATTCCTTTTCATTGCCTTCAGCATTGAGTTACTGGCATGTTGTAAAGGCATATCCAGGTAATTACAAATATTTGAACGCTCTCGCATCACATCCAATACCTCCAGGGGAAATTTACTCGGATAGGCATAATGTAACCGAATCCAGGTAAGCCCTTTTATATCTGCCAGCCGGTGTAATAAATCGGGGAGTGCTCGGTATTTGTATATATCCAAACCATAATACGTTAACTCCTGAGCAATCAGCATGATTTCTTTAACTCCCTTTTTAACCAAAGACTCAGCTTCTGCAACAATTTCCTCCATGGTTTTACTTACATGTGCACCTCTCATTAAAGGAATTGCACAAAATGAACAGGTTCTATTACAACCTTCACTTATTTTCAAATATGCATAGTGTTGTGGGGTGCTTAGTAACCGTTCCCCTATTAATTCTTTCTTATAATCTGCTTCCAGCTGTTTTAAAAGGAGGGGTAGTTCCATTGTTCCAAACCATGCATCCACTTCGGGCATCTCCTGCTCTAACTCGTGGCGGTATCTTTCACTTAAACATCCGGTAACATAAACCTTTTCAAGTTTTCCTCTGCGCTTTAACTCAAGCTGATCCAGAATGGTATTGATACTTTCTTCTTTTGCCTTATCAATAAATCCACAAGTATTGATTACAGAGATGGTATGGTCTGATTTTTTATTTTCATGAACAACAGCAATATCATTTGCCAATAATTGTCCACTCAATACTTCACTATCCACCAGGTTCTTACTACAGCCAAGTGTAATGATATTGACTTTATTTTTCGCTAATGTTTTTGATTTCATGTGGATTTAAAGGTAATAATATCTCAACAAAAGCCTCATAACTATTGAATAGTGGAATATATATGTTTAACAATCGCATTCGCATGCAATCGTGAATTCTCAATAAACAGTCGGTGTGTATTCATTCCTCCACAAATAACTCCTGCCAAGTATAAACCGGATACATTGGTTTCAAAAGTTTCAGGGGAATAAACAGGATGCAAATCTGCATCGGATGAAAGTTCAATTCCACAGGTTTTTAAGAAATTTAGATCAGGCTGGTAGCCGGTCATTAATAAAACCTGATCATTTTTGATTGTTATAATACCATTGGGTGTTTGAATATCAACTTCCTGATCTCTAATAGCAAGTAGGTTTGATTCAAAATAGGCGCGGATAGCACCTTCCTCAATCCTATTGATAATATCGGGCCGTACCCAATATTTTACTCTTTCACCAATTGCTTTTCCTCTAATAACCATGGTTACTCTGGCCCCTTTTCGCCAGGTTTCCAAAGCGGCATCCACTGCAGAATTATTGGCACCAACAACCACTACATCCCTAAATGCATAAGCATGGGGGTCTTGATAATAATGGGTAACTTTAGGTAAGTCTTCGCCCGGAATATTGAGCAAAAAAGGAAGCCCATAAAAGCCGGTTGCCAGTATTATTTTTTTTGATTGATAAGTTGCTCTTGAAGTGTAAACCATAAAACCGTTATCAATCTTTTTAACTTGGTTTACTGTTTCAAATAAATGTAAAGGAGAGCTTAATAAGCCAGCTACTCTTCTATAATATTCCAATGCCTCATTTCGGGAAGGTTTAGGCTGACTAGAAACAAATGGCACTCCTCCTATTTCCAACCTTTCGGAGGTTGAAAAAAAAGTCATATTCACCGGATAATGGAATATAGAATTAACCAAAGCTCCTTTTTCGAGCAGTAAACAACTCAACCCTTTTTTTTCTGCTTCCAATGCACAGGCTAATCCTATGGGTCCGGCACCAACAATGATGATTTCAAATTGATGAGTGCTCATAATATTGAATTACTTGTGAATTTCACTTGAGAAATGAAACTGTATATCCGGATTATTTGAAATTTCCGTATTTAAGAACCATTCGCTTTGAGCCAGGTAAACAGGGTGCCCATCCTTATCTTCAGCAGAATTTTGTTGTTTAAACCGTAAGAAATCATCGAGTTTCTGAGGTTGTGTGCTGGTGAGCCAACATGCCTTATAAAATGGCAAAGACCGAAATTCGCAGGCAGCACCATATTCCTGCAGCAAACGATATTGAATTACTTCAAACTGTAACTCGCCTACACACCCAATGATTTTTTTATTGCCTCCAAATTGAGTGAACAATTGAGCAACACCTTCATCGGTGAGCTGACTAATACCTTTTTCCAGTTGTTTGGTTTTAAGGGGATCTTTATTAACCAGTTCTTTGAATATTTCCGGAGAAAAAGTGGGTATACCTACAAAATAGAAGTCTTCTCCTTCGGTAAGGGTATCTCCAATTTTAAAATTACCGGTATCAAATAAACCAACTACATCACCCGGATAAGCATCTTCAATTACATCCTTACTCCGGGCCATAAAACTGTATGGATTGCTAAACCGTAACTCTTTATCGAGCCGAACATGGTGATAGTATTTATTTCTTTCAAATCTTCCACTGCAAACCCGCATAAACGCGATACGATCACGATGTTTGGGGTCTAAGTTTGCATGAATTTTAAAAATAAATCCACTGAACTTTTCCTCACCTACTTCCACAGTTCTGGTAGAAGTTGCGCGACTTCGGGGTACAGGTGCAATTTGAATAAAAGTATCCAGCATCTCTTTTACACCAAAATTATTTACTGCACTTCCAAAAAAAACAGGTGCAATTTTTCCATTCAGATAATCCTGCTGCTGCAATTTTCCATAAACACCCTCTAATAATTCAACATCTTCTCTTAAAATAGCAGCATCCCGCTCCCCCACTTTTTCATCCAATAATTTATCGGCTACATCGGTTATGGCAATGGTATCGTCTTCTTCGGCGCGTGTATTGGCAGTAAATAATCGCAAACTTTTTGTATCTACATTGTAAACTCCCTTAAAATCCTTTCCGCTATTAATGGGCCATGTCATGGGATGTAAAGAAATTTTCAATTCCTTCTCAATTTCTTCCAGTAAATCGAAACGATTTTTACCATCCCGGTCCATTTTATTTACAAATACAATTACCGGAGTATCACGCATGCGGCATACTTCCATTAAACGGCGTGTTTGCTCTTCCACTCCGTTTACACTATCGATTACCAATATAACACTATCAACTGCAGTAAGGGTTCTGTAAGTATCTTCTGCAAAGTCTTTGTGCCCAGGAGTATCCAATAGGTTAATGAGTATATCCTTGTATTCGAAAGTCATTACGGAAGTTGCTACTGAAATTCCCCTTTGCCGCTCAATTTCCATGAAATCGCTGGTGGCGTGCTTTTTTATTTTGTTGCTCTTCACGGCACCTGCTACCTGAATGGCGCCTCCAAATAAGAGTAATTTTTCGGTAAGGGTAGTTTTACCGGCGTCGGGGTGAGAGATTATAGCAAAAGTTTTCCTGCGATTGATTTCCTTGGCGAATTTCATAATGGCGGCAAAGGTAAGTCAGAACAATGAATGTTCCCTTATTGCCTCTGATGGGAAAGCATAAAAAAGCCGGCAAATTTTACCGGCTTTTTGAAAAAAAAGTAAGTATTAAATATCTATAGCTTCACCATAAGCTGCGGCAGTAGCCTCTTTAAACCCTTCACTCATTGTTGGGTGTGGATGCACTGCATTCAATATTTCAGAAGCTGTGGTTTCAAGTTTACGGGCAACAACTGCTTCGGCAATCATTTCGGTTACATTCATCCCAATCATATGGCAGCCCAGTAATTCACCATATTTAGCATCGTAAATTACTTTTACAAATCCTTCTACAGCACCTGCAGCACTGGCTTTTCCGCTTGCCATGAATGGGAATTTACCCACTTTTATTTCATATCCGGCATCTTTGGCAGCTTTTTCTGTAAAACCAACGCTGGCAATTTCGGGAGTACAATAGGTACAACCGGGAATATTATTATAATCAAGCGGTTGAGGCACATGATGCGATTTTTTCTCTAAATATGCAATGTGCTCTGCAGCATTGATTCCTTCTTTCGCAGCCACATGAGCAAGGGCTTGTCCTGGTGAACAATCCCCAATGGCATATATACCTGCCAAGTTGGTTTGCTGGAATGGATCTGTGATAATTTTGCCTTTTTCTGTTTTAATTCCGTTTTCCTCTAATCCAATATTTTCGATATTAGCAACAACACCAACCGCACTTAGCACTAAATCAGCCTCGAGTGTAACTGTTGTGCCATCTGCCTTTTTAACCAAGGCTTTTACTCCATTTCCAGCAGTATCAACCGATTCAACAGAGGCTTGTGTCATGATGTTTATACCCTGTTTCTTATACTGTTTTTCCAGTTCTTTTGAAATATCCTCATCTTCTACCGGAACAATACGAGGTAAAAATTCAACAACCGTTACCTGAGTTCCCATGGAATTATAAAAATGAGCAAACTCTATCCCAATAGCACCGCTTCCTACAATAATCATACTTGCTGGTTGTTGTGCAAGTGTCATTGCTTCCCGATAGCCGATTACTTTTACTCCATCCTGTTTCAGATTGGGCAATTCTTTCGATCTTCCACCGGTTGCAATGATTATATATTTAGATTCTACAATAGAACGGCTTCCATCGGCAGCGGTCACTTCAAGTTTACCTTTGGACTGAATTTTACCATAACCCATGATAACATCAATCTTATTCTTTTTCATAAGGAATTGAACACCCTTACTCATTTTATCGGCAACTCCCCTGCTTCTTTTGATTACTGCACCAAAATCGTGGGCAACCCCAGTAGCCTGAATTCCATAATTTCCAGCATGTTTCAGATAGTCGTACACCTGAGCCGATTTCAACAGGGCTTTTGTAGGGATACATCCCCAATTTAAGCAGACACCGCCTAAACTTTCTTTTTCAACAATAGCCACAGAAAGTCCCAATTGGGCGGCACGAATGGCTGCGGGATATCCACCCGGACCACTTCCTAAAACTATCACATCGTATGCCATATAGTAAAAATTAAGATGAATTGAGTTATAAAGCGGCTGCAAAGGTACAATGGTGGGAGCAAATCAAAAAATAGTATTGATTTTCAGACTGGTATACTACTCATTATCGAAAAAAACCCGGACAGTCTGATATAAGATTCTGGAATCGGAAGAATATCCATTTGTACTCATCTGGTCGTTAAAACCCTGTAACCCAAACAAACCTGCAATATTCCCGTGTCGGATAGCAATTTCCAAATATCCAGCTGAGTTAAACCAGGCTAGCTTGTCAATTTCTCCAACGGAAGAGTAGTTTATGCTTAATTGTTCAATTACTTCATTTCTATTAAACGCAAAACGAAATCTTCTGCCCTTTCTGTGTTCTTCAAACTCATCTCGGGTTATATTAATGACTACATTTTCAAAATGATCTATAAAAAGTATTTGTCCGTCCATCCAATCAGGACCGGTTGTAGGTCGAAGGGGGTATTTCTCTACCAGTTTTGAAGCTAGTGGTAGCGTTGGAGTATCTGCATGTTGCAACAAATGAGGTAAAATAGCTGCTATTCGGGAGGTTATTGATAGTAAAGTTGAAGTGCCAGAACAATCGATTGTGTACAATTCTATCGGCTTATCCCTGGTAATCATGGTAAGAATTCCGTTATCGGGACAGATGATCCATTGTTGCTGATATTTTGCCAAAAGCATCTGAGTAACAGGGTATTCAAAAACGTTCACTAAAATCAAATGGATAGTTGCTGAAGGGAAATGAACAAAAGCATTCTTACATATATAAGCAGCCTGAGGGAAATTAGTTTGGGAAAGATGATGGGTAATATCAACCAGCGTTATCGAAGGAATGGCAGACAAAATCTGACCCTTTATTGCACCCACTGCAAAATCACGTAGACCTATATCAGTTGAAAGGGTTACAATTGCCATTAGATGGTAACGTTCGAAATAGCAGTTTATTTTACCAACTGATTATTTTTATAGAAAAAATTTCTAACTAGCTTATCAGTAATTGCGGGTAAAAATTTGTTCAGGAAAACGGTTCTTTTACCATTAAAAGTTAGTACAAGCGTTCGTTTTTTATTTTCCATGGCCTCCATAATATGTATGGCACATTCAGTTGAACTCATCATGGCAGACTCATCCATTGGGGTTTCTCCCTGAGCTTCTCCAGTGGAGTTAAGGGCGGCTACCCTTATGTTTGAAGTAGTAAAACCTGGACAGGCTGTTAACACATGAACTCCGGAATGCAGTAATTCAGTTCTTAAAGACTCCAACCATCCATTTAGTGCAAATTTTGAAGCAGAATAGCCACTTCTGCCGGGGAGGCCGCGAAAGCCAGCTATGGAGGAAATCCCCACTATGATTCCCTTATTTTGAATAATATGAGGAAGTGCATAATGAGTGCAATAAACGGTACCCATAAAGTTCACATCCATCACTTTTTTTATTGTGGATGGAAGGGTATCCACAAACAAAGCTCTCATAGAAATACCAGCATTATTAATAAGTATATCAATTGTGCCAAATGTATCCAGTGTTGATTGAATGAATTTTGCACAATCAGCCTCAATACTTACGTCGGCCTGACAAATATGCAATGGTTTACCTGTATATTCAGTTTGCAAGGCATATAATTTCTCTTGTTTACGGGCACAAGTGGCAACTTTGGCACCTTGCTGCAGAAAAAGGCTAACCAATGCCTTACCAATGCCATCGGATCCACCGGTAATAACAACCACTTTATTTGAAAATACAGACATGTGCTATCAATTTATTAACAAAAATAATCTCTTTCCACAGGTAAAAGGTTAGTAACTAAAATAAAATTGGATATAAATATTTGGTGAATTTTTTAATATCCTTATTTTTGCACTCCCAAAGAGGTAAATAACTTCCAAAGGATGATTCCGTAGCTCAGTTGGTAGAGCAATACACTTTTAATGTATGGGTCCTGGGTCCGAGTCCCAGCGGGATCACAGTTCAAATTTGATGAAAGTCGCTCCAGTAGCGGCTTTCGTCGTTTATATAGGCTTTTGGACGTGTTTTAAGTGTTCGGAACAACTATCAAAAACTTGCAGTTTTAGCCATTTTTTAGCACTTTTGTTTTGAGTTTGTTTTAAGCACTGTTTTAAGTATGGAGAAATTTACCATTCGTCCGATGCTGTGGAGCTATCAAAAAAACGCTGCACAAATCTATTCAATCAAAATAGCCGTAACGATTAATCGAAAGGTAACCTACATTCTAACCGGACACCGTGTACACGTCAACCAATGGAACGATGGCATTGTAATTAACCACGAAAATGCAGCACTGATAAACGTTTCTATACGCCGGCAGATAGCCGATATAGAGCGCGACCTGGTTAGCCGAAACCTGGAGGGAGTTTCCATAACCAAAAAAATAATTAAAGGCGAAACGGAGGTAAATAAGCCATTTGCAACCTTTGCACGTGAGGTGCGAGCTGACGAAAAGGAGCTCAACCGTCTTTCAGACTTTGCCGGATCGTCGATATTGCTATCCGACATTACCGTTTCGTTTCTTCGAAGGTATGAGCAGCACGAACGCAGCCGGGGGATGGCAAACAATACCATAAACACCACGTTCAAGTATTTGCGCCGAATAATGAGCCAGGCGACGGCAGAAAAGCTGGTGAAGGAAAACCCCTTTACCAGTTACGATATGCCGAAATTCAGGCAGACAGACCGTGTATATTTAACCCAGGACGAACTCAAACATTTGTTTCAATCGGTAGAAACATTCACCGGAACAATGCGTGTTACTGCTTACTACTTCCTTTTAGGCTGTTACAGCGGCCTCCGGCATAGTGACTGGGGCAGGTTCAATTACGAAACCATGGTAGAGGGAGGATATTTAAAGCTAAGGGCAAAGAAAAATAAGAAGTTCGTTGTTATGCCGATTGGTAAAACGCTGGGCAAAATACTTCGAGTAGTTCGGGATATGCCGCCGCCTATGAGTAACCAAAAGTGTAACGTAATGCTGAAAGCCATTGGTGCCAGCGTTGGATTGAAAAAGGAGCTCACCACACACGTTGCCCGTCATTCGTTCGGTTGTTTATGTGCGTCTAATATGATTCCTAAAAGCGTAACTGCCGAGCTGATGGGGGTTAATACATCTACCGTTGAAGTTTACTACCACCTAACGGGGGAAAACATAAAACAACAAGCCGCCGTTTTAAAACAACTGTAAAAATTTTGCAATTTTAGCAGCTAAAACATTGCTAAAAAATTGCAAAACAGGAACAAAAAAAATATGTTTTAAAACAATATCAGAGCCCAGTTGCATTACTAAGGGTATTCACTTATTTTCGGCGCGTTAATTACGCATTATGGAATACAACCGAACTATGATTACTCGTTTTCCTGTTTTAATTCGTGTACGATTTTTGCTAAATTATGCGTCAGCGACTTTTCAGCAATCATCTGAACCTCCGTTACGGAACGATTAGTAACAGCAGCCAGCACCTCGATCATTAACTGACGATTAGTTTGCAATTCCGCTTTAAGAAGGAGTACGTTCTCACTAATCAGCTGAAATGCGTCGGGGTGCTTTACTACGTCCTTTTCTCCTCCGTGTTCAAATTCGGACAGCTTTAAGTTAAATACCTTCTCAAACGACTGGATAAAGCCCAGGCTGGGGTGAATTTTCCCACTGATATAACTCGATACCGTGGCTTTATTATAGCCGGTTTTGTCGGCAATATCTTTATCCTTTTTGATTATGCCCTGACCATATAGGTACTGCACAGCTTTTTCAAGCAAATGATTCTCCATATTGTTAAGTTTTTTTAATCCAGCGCATAAAAAAAACTAAACTTTGTTTGTTTGTTTTAAAACATGTACTACTTTTATGGCGCAGGAGGTGAAAGTTAATGCTTTTTATTAACAATTACTAACAAAATATTGCAAAAGCTAACAAAGTATGACCAACGAGATAAAATCATTGCTATCGGAATTTAACCGAAATGTAGAATGGCTAAAGGAAAACCACCAGTTTTTAACCCCTAATACCCTTGAAGAGCTGCCGGATTGGATTGATATTGTTACAGCAAAAAATTTATTGCAGCGGAGCAGAACGTGGATCCGTATGCGAATGATTCAGCCCGACGACGTTTCGTACCCTATGAACACCAATTGGTTTCTAATCTATGGAGTAGATTGGCACCGGGAAGGCAGTAAAATAGTCTTTGCCCGGCAGAGTGTTCAACGCCTAAAAAACGAGCTTCGCTCAATGGGTGAAAATTATCAGCGGAATAAGCGAAAAATGAATCAGACGGAGTAAGAATTTTCATATTGGCAAGCAATCGCAAATCGGCGGCATGTTTCTACATAGCCGCCCTTTTTTTGCCCAAAAAAAGTATTAAAATAAAGTTTGAAAATGTTTGGTTAGTATAAAATGTTTGCTTACTTTCGTTTCGTCAATATGACAAAAACAATAAAAAGCATTATTCCATGAGTGAGAACAAAGCGGTGACCACGGCACCCAAAAACCCCGTGAAACAACTGTTTGAGCGTCCGGAGGTGCAAGCGAAATTTAAAGAACTGCTGGGTAAGCGTTCGAGTAGCTTTTGTACTTCCGTACTTCAAATTGTATCAAGCAATCCACTATTGAGTAAAGCGGATGCGTCAAGCATTTACCAGGCGGCGGCTGTTGCGGCGACTTTAGACCTGCCATTGAACAACAACCTGGGGTTTGCTTACATCGTGCCTTACAATAACAGACAACCGGATGGCACATTTAAGACCGTTGCCCAGTTTCAAATGGGTTACAAGGGCTTCATTCAACTTGCCCAGCGTTCCGGTCAGTTCAAAAGCATTTATGCCAGCCCTATCTATAAAGGGCAAATCGTGAACGAAAACCCACTGGAAGGTTACGAATTCGACTTCACCCAAAAAAGCGACGTGCTTATAGGTTACGCCGCAAAGTTTAAGCTACTTAACGGCTACGAGGCTACAATGTACATGAGTATCGAGCAGCTGAAAAAACACGGATCGAAGTACTCAAAAACCTTCAATAACAAAGGTGGGCTGTGGAACACCGACTTTGATTCAATGGCAAGTAAAACAGTACTAAAACTATTGCTTTCAAAGTTTGCTCCTTTATCAATCGACATGCAACGGGCTGTCATTACCGACCAAGCGTTGGTGAATGATGCCGACACTGTGGACGTTACCTACATAGATAACGAAGAGCCCGAAATAGACAAAGAAGCCGAGCGTATTGCCTTGTTAATTCAAGATGCCAACACTATCGAGCAGCTATTGAAAATTCAGCCCCACGTAAAGGAAGAGCAAGCCGACTTGTACGAAACAAAATTTTCTGAACTATCTGAAAAAGAAATCTAATGGAAACAATAAGCAACGAACTGTCCTTAGTAGTAAGCGAAACGGCAGTCGATACCGAAATACAACAAATGCTCATTGAAAGGTTCACCCCTTTTTTAGAGCAAGCCTCTGAATGGAAGCAGCGAGCCGAGAGCCTCGTCGTTACCGATATTATTCAAGTTCGTGAGATGAAAATGGCACGTGAGGCACGGCTGGCACTTCGGGAGATCAGGCTGGCCGCTGATAAAACCCGTAAAGAGCTAAAAGAAGATAGCCTCCGATACGGCCGGGCAGTGCAAGGCGTTTACAACGTAATCGAGGCAGTCATATCCCCTATTGAAAAGCACCTGGAGGAACAGGAAAAGTTCAAAGAGCTGTACGAACTAAAGCAGCGTGAAGCCCTAAGATTAGAGCGCGAGGAGCTGGTGAAAGATTACAGGGAGTATGTTATCAGTAACATCAACCTCGGCGAAATTACCGAGGAGGACTTCACCCGTATGCTGAACGGTGCCAAACTGCAAAAGCAAGCCGCTGAACAGGCTGCAATTAAGGCAGAGGAGGAACGCCAAGCCCGAATGAAAGCCGAGGCAGAAGAGCGCGAGAGATTGAGAATAGAGAATGAAAAATTAAAAGCCCAGGCAGAGGAAAGGGAACGAGAGAGAAAAGCCGAATTAGACCGATTGGAGGCAGAGCAACGTAAGGCGAACATAGCCGCTGCGAAAGCGCAACTGGAAGCCGCGCTCAAAGCAGCTGCCGAGCGTAAAGAGCGCGAACGATTGGAGGCAGAGCTGAAAAGAAAGCAAGAAGAAGAGGAATGCAGAGAAGCGGAGCGACTGGCAGCCATCGAAGCCGAACTATCGAAAGGTGACAAGGATAAGATTGCTGACTTAATTGCAGACCTAGAAGGGCTCAAAACTAAGTATGCTTTTAAAGCAAAAAAGAACAAACTGCTATACGATGCAGTAATAGCACTGTTGGAAAAAATCATTATTTACATCAATTCAAAAAATTAGAATTATGGACTTCTCAAAAACATTATTTCGCTGCTCCTCATTGGGTAACATTATGACTGAATCACGGAGCAAAACTGATCTTTCCGAAACCACGAAAACCCACTTAATTGACGTGTACGTCGCCAACAAGTACGGCCGGCAAGAGGACATACAAAACAGGTACGTTGAAAAGGGGCTGGCAGTTGAGGAGGATAGCATTACCCTTTATTCTCGATTGAAAAAAGAGTTTTTTCAAAAAAATGAGGAGCACCTCAAAAACAGCTGGATAAAGGGAACGCCCGACCTGTATATCGGTGAAAGCATCCACCAGGCTAATCACATAATCGACATCAAAAGCAGCTGGGATATTTACACCTTCATGCGCGTAATTACAAAGGAGGTGAATAAGATGTACTACTGGCAGTTACAGGGGTACATGGACTTAACGGGTGCCACCAGTGCGACTTTAGCCTACTGCCTTGTCGATACGCCGCAACAACTGATTGAGGACGAGAAACGCCGCCTGATGTGGAAAATGGGAGTGGCTACCAGTGAAAACCCTTTGTATTTAGAAGCCTGCGACGCGCTGGATCAGGCCATGACCTTCGGTGATATACCGATGGATGAAAGGCTGATAGAATTCAAAATTGAGCGCAACGAGGCCGACATCATGCGCCTGCATGCACGGGTTGAGGAGTGCCGGGAATGGCTGAATGAATTTGAAAGTTCACGAATTGCAGAGCTGGTATGAGAAGAGAGTACAAAGGCGAGCTCCGGCTAATCATGGACGACGAAATTGTACGATCGAGAATTTATACCACGAAAAAACGCCGACGGCAATTAATCACTGAATGGACGGATGAAATCAAAAGGCTCAATACCTCAAAAAAGCACGAATATTTTATTTCAATCATTGTAAACACCTAACCTATGGGATACGACTATCAAAGCAGCCTTCCTGCGTACAAGGAAGCACCCCAAAAAAAGGACTATGCTCGTCAGATGGTATTACTTGCCATCACGAAACTTGCGCCTTGTAATGACCGGCAAATAGCCGAGTATTTGGGCTGGCCAATCAATCGGGTAACACCAAGGAGAGGCGAACTTGTCGAAGATGGGCAAATCATTCAGGAAAAGAAAGGCATTGATCCGGTTACCAATAGAACGGTAAGCTGGTGGATAAAGAAGCCAAACGGAGTTTATCAAAGACCATTATTCTAAATTTTTTTGCCTGTCAATGCGAACTTTGTTTGTTTCTTTAAAACTTTGTTTATATTCGCAGTGCAATCCATACCTCGAACTGGTACCGATGTATGGGTTTTCATCAAATCCTCAAAATGGGGGGCTTCAGAAGTACCAGCTGTCGCTCCCCTATTTTGTTTTATGAATAAATATATGCCAAAAGCCGTTGAGCAAAAGGGTTTAAACCATGGCTAAAGTTCCATACATACCCTTATACATAGGTGACTGGGAGCAAGACACTAACTGCCTATCCCTCCAGGCAGAAGCAGCATGGCTAAAAATCATTTTCAAAATGTTCAAAAACGGCAAAAGTGGCGTTTACAAAACATCTACAAAAAGCCTACAAAATCTTTGGAAAACCGATACAAACGGGGTACAAAATATTTTGAGTGAACTGGCAGAAAATACTATCTGCGAATTAGAAATCGGGGAAAACATTGTTTTTACCAATAGAAGGATGGTTCGAGAGGCTGAAATAAGCGAAAAACGTACAAAAGCCGTACAAACACGCTACAAAACCTCTACAAACCAACCTACAAAAACCCTACAAACCCCTGAATATGAAAATGAATATGAAAATGAAACTGAAAATGTAATTAGGGGGGTATGGGGGGAATTTTCAAACGAGCTTACTTTAATCGAAATCGGCTCGACAAAGGAGTACGTTTCAATCACTGCCCAGCGCGAACTTTCTGAAAGTCAAATTTTGGAATACTGGAAAGCATACCTGATACACTCGGCTGACATCAGACACATTTCACGCACCCGTCAATTACAACATTTTAGAAACTGGCTAAAACTACAACCCAATGAAAAGCCTAAAAGGAATAATACGATCAAAGATGCAAGCGCACCTGGTACAGTCAGAGCCCCCTTGTAACTACATAGAAATTTTAACCGAAGAGGAAATATCCCATCATTTGAATTACGAGCTGGATAGAATGAAAAAGCATTATGCCTACAAGCTGGCTGACATGGGTGCAAATGCAAACCGTATCGAGCAAAAGATGGCAGAGCGAAACTGGGAGCTATCAATCGAAGAGAAGGAGGCAATACTAACGCGAGCTGCTAACCGTAAAATTTGGCACCAGCAAGACCAAGCAGAAAAAGAGCTAAAGCTCCAGCAGATGAAACAAAAAATGGAGCAAATAAAAATCAATTGGACGGCTTCCGAGTTTATGCGTCTTATTCGCCTCCACTACATTGCCAAACATAACCAATTCATCGAGGACAGTAACCAACAAAAATACTTTAAGGCCTTATCCTATTTTTTGTCGGGGGATCCACTTTTAGAACACGAACTGGGATATTCATCCAAAAAGGGCTTAATGATACTGGGTGAAAGTGGGCTGGGTAAAACCGAAACGCTGAAAGCAGTAAAAGCAAACCCATTAAAGACATTGAGAATGGTATCCATGATTGAGGTTGCGGCTCACGTTCGTGAAACTGGCAGCTGCGACTTGCCACTGGATAGAATAATCGTACTTGACGACGTGGGCTGCGAGCCTGTTCCGATAAAGTATTACGGCACGGATATACGCTGGTTTGCTGACTTCATCGAACAAAGGTACATCAGCCAGGAAACGTTTAGCAATCTGATAATAACCACTAATTACGGAGGAGATCAGATACAAGAGCTGTACGGCTACCGAGTAAGAAGCCGGCTTCGTGAAATGTTCAACGTAATTGAATTAAAAGGAAACGACCTAAGAAAATGAAACACGGATCACTATTTAGCGGAATGGGAGGCTTTGACTTAGCGGCAGAGTGGATGGGATGGGAAAATGTTTTCCATTGTGAATGGAATGAGTTCGGACAAAAGGTACTCAAACACTATTGGCCTAAGGCAGAAAGTTTCCAAGATATAACCAAAACTGACTTTACACCCTATGCAAACAAAATTGATATTCTCACAGGAGGATTCCCATGCCAACCATACTCAATGGCAGGAAAACGAAAAGGTAAGGACGACGAGCGACACCTCTGGCCAGAAATGCTTAGAGCAATTAGAGAGATTCAGCCACGTTGGGTTGTGGGCGAGAACGTTCTCGGCCTTGTTAATTGGAACGGGGGATTGGTATTCCACGAGGTGCAAACTGACCTGGAAGCTGCGGGGTACGAAGTATGGCCGTATGTACTGCCAGCTGTATCCGTCAACGCTCCCCACCGAAGAGATAGAGTTTGGTTTGTTGCTAAAAACACCATGTGCAATGGATTCGTATTCGGAGAACCTAACCAAGAAGAAGCAGAAATTCGGAAATTCCGGAACACTTGCACAAGAGGTTCAGACGGGGTTTATTTATCAGAGAGGCCTACTTCCAACACCAACAACACAGGAAACACCTCACCCGGAATCGGAAATAACGGAAACGGGCAGAAGGAAAGCAGCCAATGGGAATACTCACAGTTTGAATTTAGCAGATCATGCAATGAGGGGGCTATTACCAACGCCAACGGCGTTCGATTACAACAGTGCGAGGACACCGGAGAAGTGGGAAGAGGACAAGCAGAAATGGGCGGACAAGGGAGTGAATTTACAAATGCCATTGAAACAAATGGCGAGGCTGAAAATGTTACCCACCCCAACGGCAATGGATTCAACGAACGCAACGGCGAACATGAAATCAACGCAAGTGAAGGATGGTTCAATGCACTCGGTAACGCTGACACGGGCAATGAGTATGGGGATGCTACCGACACCGACTTGCAACGATATGACAAATTCAAGTTTACCCCCATCACAAATAAACCGGAACGATTCAATAGTCAAAAGAATATTATTGGAGAACCCGGAGGCTGGCAAAACTTCCCAACTCAATCCCCGATTTGTTCTCGAAATGATGGGCTTTCCTCCCGACTGGACGGAATTACCTTTTCTAAATGGCGAAACGAATCAATTAAAGCAGCAGGAAACGCAATAGTACCCCAAGTCGTTTATCAAATATTCAAAGCAATAGAACAATACGAAAATTTAAAATGAAAGCAATCCTTAACCAAGACGTTTTCAGCACTTTTCGCCCTGCCACCCAGTACGGAAAAAAAGGGGAACGTGTTACCATCATTGCTTACCACGGGAATGCGCTGATTGTAGAAAACACGAATGGCAAAAAATATTCAATAACCAGCGAAAAAGTTACCTATGAAAAAGTGCAATAAATGTGGATGGTATAAACCTCTATCAGAATTTAATAGAGCGTATTGCCATGGAAAGGAACGTCATAACTATTGCAAGGAATGCGGGAAAAAAATGAGAAAAGCCCACGAACAACGAATCAAAGAAGGAACTATAAAAGCATTTTAATGAAAAAGAAACTAAGAAAGGCAAAAGTTAGACCAGCCAAAAAATCAAAAAACCCATTTGTAATAGCCATTAAAAAAGCGCAAGCAAGGACACTTGATAGTATAGAAAAAAGTATTCTTCAATTAAATAGTATTAATAACCATTAAACCCTAACCCATGAAACTAAAAACTTTCAACGCCGAAAACACCTTTTCACAAAGACAGGCAAAGCCATTTATTTCAGTAAGCGCAAAAACCGGATTGTTCGCATTCAATAGAGGTGCTTACGAATTACTTGCATTAAAGTCTGGCGACCATGTTCAATTTCATCAGGAAGAGGACAGCCCTGAAAACTGGTACATCGAGAAAGTAAAGGACGGTGGCTTTACCCTTCGTGAATATAAGGAAACGTCACTGCTGATTAATAATACAACACTTGCCCGAACAATATTTGATTCGGTAGATTCTGAAAAGATGGCTGGCCGGCTAATCATTGGCGAGCAAGTAAAAATTGGCAAGCAAACACTTCACACACTTGTTACTGCATCCTTAAAATAGCTATATGAATTTAAATGTTTGGAAAATGGATTATCCAACCGATGAACGACCAGTTTTATTTCAGGTGAATTATGATACTGGGGTTGCGTTCTGTGTCCGTCCAGCAGATTTTGACCTTAATAGCTTTCACGGATATATCATTGCCGTATTTAGATGTAAACCAAAAAACAAATAACATGGCACAAAAGACACAATATAAAATAGAAGTAGAAATCGAATACATTGACCATCTATATGATTTAGAAGGGAATCATGTACGTGTTATACCATTTTATTCGGCATCAATAAATAACGACAGATATAAAATGTCTGTATTAGGTTTTAGCATCGCACATTGTTTCAAGGAATTATCTATAAGCATGTTTGCGGCTGATGAAAACGAAAAATCAAAATAACATGGCACAACAGACAGCGGTGGAGTGGTTGTTTCAAGAAATAGATCAAGTTATTGATTTAAACACAAGTGATTTGGAAAGAGTTTATAAAGCAGTTGAACAAGCCAAAGAAATGGAAAAGCAGCAAACAATAGATGCATATTGCGAAGGGTTTTGTCATTCGGATTCAAATCAAACAGAACATGCAGCCATAGATGGTTATTTAGCTTCAATACAATACTATAACAAAAAGTATAAAAAATAACCTAATTCAAACCCAATGGAAACACTACTATCCCCAGCTGAAATAAAGGTTTTGCACCTAATGGCAAAGGAGCACAACATCAAATCAATAGCTGCAGTTCTAAACCTCAGTCACAAAACAATAGCAAATCACCGGGAACGCATGTTGCGAAAAACAGGCTGTGCAAATGCTGTCGGACTGGTTATTTGGGGAATCAAAAACAACATAATATCAATTAACGACTAAAAACACCCACCCATGAGAACTATCAAAAAAGCAAAACTAAACAGCGTCGGTTATTTGGAGGTTGAATTCGAGCAGAAGGTCACTTCCGAGGACAACGAAACCTTCACGATTGAAGCGGCTCAAAAATGCACATGGTCGCCCCACAATGACTTGCTTGTAAAGCTGGATGCACTAAAGCCACACTTGGCCGTATTGTGCGAACAAGTAGAAAACATGCTGGAAATAGATTCATATCAAGGAGCACTTGAAATGCCTCACCCAATTTTATCGAAGTTAAAAGTTACTGGCTTCACCATCGGAGGCAGCGACGAACACGAAGGAGTAACCCTGATCGGTCGCCGTATGCTGGCAAATAATCGGGTACTGAACCTTGTAAGCCCTTTTTCCAAGTGGGAGGACGAACATAACGGGTATGAGTACAGCTACGAGCTGGCAGTGTTGATACAGGACCTGCAACACGAAGTATCCGAATATCTGAACGGAAAGAAAGCCCCAGCAGTTCAACTATCACTCGAATTTGAAAATCAAGAACAATGAAAACACTCTTAATCGGATTGGTACTTTATCTACTGGTATCCGTACTCACCTGCCTTCTAATCATTCCCGTACTGAAATACGCTAACAAAAACCGAAACATCGACAAGTAATGAATGACAAGAAACTATGGAAGGCGTTTTCAGAGTACATACGCCGCCGCGATTCAGACAAAGATGGTTTCGGTAAGTGTTTCACCTGTCACCGTGTTATTCACTGGAAGAAGGGTGATTGTGGGCACGGTATAGGCCGGCAGCACAAGGGAACAAAGTACAATGAGAAAAACAACCACCTCCAGTGTAAGCCATGCAATGGGTTTGAGGGTGGTAAGCGCGAAGTGTACAAAGAGCAGATGAATAAGCGGTACGGGGATGGAACCTGGGAACTGATGGAGCTTGCATCTAAAAAGCCGGCTAAATGGAGCCAGTTTGAAATCGACCAGCTGGAGAAGTATTACAAGATAAAAATTAAAGAGTTGGAGGAACAAAACAAAATTTCCGATTGCTCAAACAAAGTTTTAAGATAATCAAACATTTTGTACATTCGTATTATGAAAGTTGACTATCACATTATTGACGAACTGAAAAAGGAAAGCCTGGTAACGCTGGGTTTTAGTACTGGGAAGGACAGTTTGGCTTGCGCGCTTATTTTGCAAGAACTGAATATTAAGTTTATCCCATTTTTCTTTTACCACATTCCTGAACTGGAGTTTGTGGAGCGTAATATCAAAATGTACGAGGATAAGCTGGGTATAGAGGTCGTGCGCCTACCCCATCCCATGCTTTATGACTACATACGGCATCAAGACTTTCAGGATCCAAAAATGATAAATTACATGGCAAGCTATGAGTTCCCTCACTTGTCATTTGAGGAGCTGATTGCTTATTACCTGGATAACGAAGGCATTGAGCCCGATTTATACGACGTGGTAGGAATGCGAGCAGCCGAAAGTTTCAATCGTCGAAAAGTATTTGAAAAGTTTACCATCAAGGGGATTGATAAAAAGAAGTTGAAAATTTACCCAATATGGAATTGGAAAACCGACGACGTTAAGGGGTATATTGAAAGCAAGGGAGTGAAGCTAACACCCGACTATAATATTTGGCGTCGTTCATTTGACGGCCTTAAATACCAGTTTTTGTATGGGGTAAAGAAAAACTACCCTTTGGACTGGCAAAAAATCAAAGAGTATTTTCCACTAATCGAAATTGAACTATACCGTTATGAGCAAAACCGGAAGCATTTGGGATAAAGTCAATACGGCTAAACCCACTGAAAAAACCAACGTATCAAAAGAGCTGACCGAGGAAATTAAACAATTCCGAGAAAAGCAAAAAGAGTTCGACGCCACTAACGACCATCAATACTACTTTACGGTAGTGTTTTCCACTAAGGAGGACAAGGCAAAGTTTATGACCGAGTGCGGACTAATGAGTGCTGAAACCATTATAGACGGCTATCAGCTTGCTCGTAAATTAGGCAAGGAACCACAAAAACCAAAATTCAAACTGAAACCCCCATTTTAAATTTGTATCGTACAAAACCGTGCCCCCTAAAATGAAAGGCTAAATTAGTATTTCTTACAAAATGAATATTCATTAACCCCTAAAAATCAAACGTCATGGGTGCTAATTCAGCCGGCAGTTCTCGCGGAACTGGCAAAGGAAAAAAGAAAGCTACTAAAGCCTCTAAAGTGAAGCGTGCTGCTAAGAAAGCCGCAAAAAAGGGAGCGCGTCGTAGATAATCTTTAAAGGGCGTTTCGGTTGCAAAACCCAAAGTATGGCAACTAAGAAAGCGTCAAAAAAAGTAAAAAGGCAACGGGGAGTAGTTAAGCTAACAGCTCCCCAATTGTCGTTTATAGAAGCCTTGAAAGGCAATTTAGGGATCATAAGCAAAGCTGCCGACGAGGTAGGAATGCACCGTAACACTCACTATCATTGGCTAAAGACAAACGCAAAGTACGCCGAGGAGATTGCAGCCATTGAGGACGACTGCATCGACGTTGTTGAAAATGCGTTAATGAATAACATACTTGCTGGCGACGTTGCCAGTATTATTTTTTATTTAAAGACAAAGGCAAAAAAACGGGGATACGTTGAAAAATCAGAATACGGGGTGACCGATAAAGAGGGCAACGACGTAAAACAGCAGGTTATCGTAATTGGAGGAAAGGAAATTACATTCTGATAGTGAACAAAGAAGTACTATTTCACCCTTTTGCAAAACAACAGGAATTTATCGACGCATCTTTTAGCGGCAAGTACAATTTTGTACTGTTTGGAGGCGCAATCCGTGGAGGTAAAACCTATGCGCTGCTTGCAATGTTTATAGTGCTTTGCCGGATATATCCACGCTCACGCTGGGCAATAGTCAGAAAAGACTTGCCTACCATCAAAAAAAATCTTTACCCTTCATGGGATAAGATAAAGCCCACAAATTTCATAAAAGCCCACAATCACGAAACACATACCGTAACATTTTTAAACGGCTCGCAAATCATTTTCTTTCCTGAAAGTTACGAAACCGATAAAGAGCTAAACCGATGGCGTGGACTGGAAGTAAACGGCTTCGGGTTTGAGGAAATCAACGAGTGCCAAGAAGTTTCATTTTACAAGGCTTTTGAACGTGCCGGCTCATACATCATTAAGGGCGCAAAAGTTCAACCCAAACCGTTGGTTGTAGGTACGTGTAACCCGACAAACGGCTGGGTTAAAGACGTTATTTATGATCCATGGAAACAAGGAACGCTAAAACCTGCATGGCATTACATACAATCGAGAATTTACGATAATACCCCGTTATTAACGGAGCAGCCTCATTATCTGCCATCCCTAAAAGAAAACTTAAATAGGTTCGAGTACGAGGTATATGTGGAAGGTAACTGGGATATTCAGCTGAAAACCGGAGGCGAATATTACAAATGTTTCGAGCTCGATCAGCACGTGAAGCCTACCAGTTACAATCCGGAGTTGCCTATTCATATTTCCTGGGATGATAACGTTAACCCTTACTTGCCTTGCGGCGTTTTTCAAATACAATTACATAAAGACAAGGACGGCAAAGTAATCAGCAAGGAGCTGCGAATGATTGACGAGATTAAAGGCATTACCCCTAACAATACCATCAAAGCCGTATGTAACGAATTTATACGCAGGTTTCAAGGACATGAATCGGGCTTGTTTGTTTACGGTGACGCCACTGCCGAAAAAGAAGACACGAAACTGGAAAAGGGATATTCATTTTACAGGCTGGTGCTGGAGGCCTTGCGTCAATTTAAACCAACACTTCGGTTAAATAAATCTAACCCGTCGGTAGTAATGAGAGGCAATTGGATAAATACTGTATTTGAGAAAGAGCTCGGCGGCATTAAAGTAATTATCGGGGATCATTGCAAAACCACGGTTAACGATTTTGTTCTTCTTAAAGAAGCAGCCGACGGAACAAAATTGAAAGAAATGGATACCGATCCCAAAACTGGGGTAAGGTATCAAAAGGTCGGGCACTTCACGGACTTATTCGATTATATAATTTGTACTGCTTTTGCTGGAGAGTTTCAGCAATACCAAAAAGGTACGGCAGGCTTTCACGTTTCAATGGGTAAAAACGTACAAAAGCGACCTTATTAACTGCCTATTAACTGCCTATTTTACCCCTATTTTCAGCCCTATTTTCAGCCCCAAAACCCCCAAAAACAGCCTCAAAACCCGTTTTTTTGCCATTTTTCACCCTTTCTAACTGATTGAAAACCAATATTTTAAGAAAAACCCCAAAAAAAGTTTTAAAATTTTGTTTAAATTGTTTGTTAGTACAAGATATTATACTATATTTGTATTGTCAATATGACAAACACACAAAACACACAAAATGGAGAATTTAATGGTTTACGTAAAGTTTCCCGACATGAAAACTTTTAAAGCATTGGACACAAAAACCGGTTGCACAGTGGAAAATTTAATTTATGCAACGTTGATTCCAGTTCAAAAAATTGACCAAGCCAAACTTTGGCTGCAATTAATAAAGTCCGATCAGCCAGAAGCTCAATTACAACTAAGAAAAGCTGGAACCTTAAAAGTTATTTATTCAATCTAATTTTTTAATACACACACACAAAACCGGGGAACGGCGTTACCGAACACTTAAACACATGGCACACAATTTAGAAATTCGCGACGGACAAGCATCATTTGCAGCAAAAGGGGAAAAAGCCTGGCACGGGCTGGGGCAATACGTTGACCAAGCAATGACAGCAGCAGAAGCAATGGAGCTGGCACGTATGGACTGGGATGTTGAAAAGCGACCTTTATTTGTAGAAGAGCCCGACGAAGCGGACGGCGACGACGTTGTTTTTTCCGAATTAACCGGATGGAGCGCGGCAACCCGTACCGATACTGGCGACGTCCTTTCAATTGTAACCGATAGTTATCAAATCGTACAAAATCGGGAATGTTTCGGGTTTTTTGATTCAGTTATTGATCGAGAGGAGGCTATTTACGAAACAGCTGGAGTGCTCGGTAAAGGTGAGCGCATTTTCTTAACGGCGAAATTGCCATCTGACATTGTTGTAAAGGGTGACGTGGACGTCGTAAATAACTACATTCTATTAACCAACAGCCACGACGGCACCAGCGCATTACAAGCAGGTTTTACTTCTATCCGTGTAGTATGCAATAACACGTTAACGGCAGCACTCAACAGCGGACTGAAAAACGCTATTAAGTTGCGCCACACTACAAACATTAAACAAATGTTAGCGGAGGCCGCCGAAATTATGGGTATCTCCAGCAAGTACACGGCAGAGCTGAACGAAGCCTTTAACGCAATGGCAAAGGTGAAAATAACCGATAAGCAGCTCCGCAACTACATCGAGCAAGTAATGAACCCACGGAAAGAGCAAATGACAAAAGCCGAGCGCGAGGAGTTCAGCAAGCAATTTGTAACCCAGGTTGACGGTATCATGGAGTTTGCATTAGCACACGAAACCCAAACCACGAAAGCCGCAAAAAACACGGTATGGGGTGCTTACAATGCGATTAGCGGATACTACGGACACATCAAAGACCACAAAACAGCTACCGCCCGAATGAATGACATCATATTCGGACAAGGTGACCAGCGAATAAAATCTGCTTACAACCTCGGTATGCAAGCAGTTGAAAACAAATTGATCCTTAACTAATCAAACGGGGGGCTTCGGCTCCCCTATTTTTCACCCCTCAAAAAAGCACACAATGGAACGCAAACACAAAATGACTTCATTCACAATATTATGGCACGAAGGAACCGGCCAATACGACGGACAAACATTCACATTATGGTCAACCGTCCAATTCGCTTTTAATCAAATATTTAAACATCACATGAAAGACGGCGGCGAAGGGTACACGAAAGTGAAAGTAAACGTAAAGTGGGAGGACGGCAGCGAGATTACCGATAGACTGGACGTGAGCGAAAAAGACTACAACCCACAACTCGAAACTGTGGGGGAGTACCTATCAAAAGCAGTTAATTTTTACACTGTAATGTATAGCTCCAATGTAAAGAGCCGACACGACCTTTCCTTTCGTGACCTACCAGCAACCCCAACCCCAAAAAACAGCCCAAAAACGACCGTAAAAGCCTCAAAAATAGCCCGAAAACAGCCCGAATTAATACAACCTACCGAGCATCCCGAAAACAGCCCAAAAACAGCCCAAAATAGCCCAAAAACAGCCTATATAACCCGAACGTTTGCCGAAATTATCGAAATGCAAGCCCAAACCTATCTATTGAATTAACCCCTAATTTTTTACAAATGCCAAACCACAAAATTAGCCCTTACGATTTCAGCTATTTGTATCACAGCCGGGGGCAGTATAAAGTAACCTACACTACACCCAGGGGGAGAATGTACACAACGATTACCAACGACATGCATTTAATTGACAAAACCAAAAACTGCGACAAACCCTCGCAGCGGAATTTGAAACGGTTAGCTCGTCTTTGCAGATTAGGTAATTATTATTACAAAATGGAGCCAGTCCTATTATTAAGCCTATTAAAACCCTAAAAAATGCTCGAATCATTTTTAGCAATGGTATTTGTTTTCTGCGTGGTTGCAAACTTTATAATAAACGAAAAGGAAACAGGTTACGAAGACGAAAACTACTTGTAAGATACACCCAGGGTTGCAATATCGTGAGCCGGAAACCCACCAAAATACCACTATCGACGAACAGGTGAAAAGCCTGTACTTTTTCCAAACCCTAAACCGAAAACAGTGAAAAAAACAATATTCATAATTGCCGCCCTTTCATTTACCCTTCCTGCACTATCCCAAAGGGAACGGCAAATTAACCCCGGGTTGTTTGTTGACATTCCAATGGAAATGAGCAAAACATACGGCTTTGCATTCAACGGAATGAGCTTTGGTGCCGGTGCTTGGTTTGGAGAACAAACCCCTTTTACCTCAATAGGAATATTTTTTGGAATAACCAGTTTTCAAAGCCTATCAGATAAAACCTCGATCATTCAAAAACCTACTCTTTCGGTCATAATTGATATTCACAATAGCTCAAAATTATTTATTGCTCCCACCTTTTCAGTCGGTACGGAAGATTATTTTGATGTTGGTTTGAAGCTGGGCTATGCAATAAACAAGGATAAGTCAATGAACATAAACGCCTTCGTGAGCGAAAATCTAAAATTCGGTATCGGTACAGCTGTAAAAATCAAATAACCATAAAAAACGCAACCATGAGCCCAAGACAAAAAGCCCTTCACTTCGTGATCCTTCACCTTCCACACTGCACCTCGGTAACAAAATCAATGACACTTGCAAACGCCAAGGCATCGGCGGCAGTGACAGCCGGGCAGCTTTACGACCTATCCAAAGATATTGCCATTTCTCAATCCGTAATTCAAGCAGTGGAAAGGGCTGCCGACTTCGTTAAGGTAATTGAAGAAATAAAAACCGTAACCGTGGAGGATATTAAAAACGCTTATCCCCTTTCATACAATTTATTATAAACCCTATGGAAGAGAACGAAATATACCAATGGATTTCAAACATAATTTACAGCTGCAAGCATGACTTTCAGCTGGAGTGTGCAGACAATCTTATCGAGTTATTCAGCAAGCGAACGGGTAACACTGCCCTTGCTGATTCACTAAGACTGCAAAGGGATACGAAATATTCATTAATTCATGGGTTGTAAAAACAATAGTCAGGTGGCGGAATTGGTTAGACGCTTATAGACGTATAGATGTTGGTATGGTTCGTTCAGGGTAGAAGCAGTTCAAATCTGCAACCAACATTACAGGTTCGAATCCTGTCCTGACTACCTTTTAAAATAGTGTTTTGTGTGTTCCTGGGCAGACCTGAAAAGGCTGCCCTTTTTTATGCAATTGTGCAGTATAAAAACGGAGTGAAAAAATTGTAGCTTACAAAACTTTGTTTTAAAACTTTTCCCCTTATTTTTAGCGTACAATCCGAACTATGCCCTACCTAATCTTTGCAGACTATAAAAAGCAGATGCAAACCGATAACCTTTTGCAGGTAATCGGCAACGACCTTTCGGTACTGCATACAGCCGAGCTGCAAGCCATTGAGGAGGCATTCGGGTACCTGGCACAAAAGTATGATACCTCAAAGGAGTTCACTAATACGCAACCCTACTCACGATCTGTAACCTATTACGCCGGGGATAGAATATACTTAGATGCAGCCGCCTACAATCCTGCCAGCACTTACGCTATAAACGACCAGTGCCTAAATAACGGCTTAATTTACATTTGTCAAACTGCAATAAATACCCCTGAACCGTTCAATCCCGGCAAATGGATAAAGCTGGGCAATCAATACGACATTTTCTTTGCGCAATATCCAAATCCCGTTTTTGACTATCAGGCAACGTACATGAAAGGCGACCAGGTATTTTGGGAAAACAAAGTTTACACTTGCCAGCGTTCGAGCTTCACGTGGGGTGACGACATTCAATTCAGAGTATATGAAAATATCCCCTTGCCAAACATATTCCCTAATGATCCGGTGAACGGCAAAGCCTACTGGGGAACTGGCACACCTTATTCGGTTGCCAATACCTTACCGACAGTTACAACTGCATGGACTGCCGGCGACAACCGGACACAATCCGTCTTAATGGTGGTTATTGATATAACCTTGTTTCACGTTCATTCGCGTATATCCCCTCGGAATATTCCCGACTTGCGCAAAGACCGATACGCCAATGCAATACAAATGCTGCAAGCCTTTGCCCGTGGTGAAATGACTGCAAAACTTCCTTTAATACAGCCCAAACGTGGTGCACGTATCCGTTACGGTGGAGCAATTAAAAACATCAATTCGTACTAATGAGCAAGCGCAATAGATTAAGAAACGTAAAAAATGCCGCCGCTGTTAACGTGAATGTTCAGCCAACGAGCTATGGAGCTCCAGGCACACTTTCTATTCGTCGCGGTGGTGGCTCGGTTGACTTGCGCCGCAATCTTACCAATTACATAGCTCCAGTACAGCTCCAGCGTTTGCGGCATGACGTGGCAATGTGGCGCGAAGCTGTGACCGAAGCAGAAAACGCGTGGTATCCGCAACGCGTGAAAATGCAGCGAATGTTCATCGACACAATTCTAAACGGACACGTGTATAGCCTAATGGAACGCCGCAAAGACTTAACCTTGCTGCGTGACTGGCGTTTCATAGACGATAAGGATAACGAAAGCGACGAGTTAAAAAGCCTGTTTAATACCGAATGGTTCGACCTATTGGTAGGATATTCGCTCGATGCCTTGTTTTTTGGGTACTCACTTATTTCGCTGGGGGATATAGATAACGATAGTTTCACCAACACTTCACTTATTCGCCGCTGGAACATTTCACCCGACCGGATGAATGTTTCTGAATTTATATACTCACTATCCGGTGCAAACTTCAACGACGAGCCTTACAAAGACTGGCATATATGGGTACCAACGCCGTCAGAGCATGGAGTGGGTACGTGTGGTTATGGCTTATTCTACAAAATAGCCCTTTACGAAATTTTCCTGCGCAACACGTTAGGTTATAACGGCGACTTTGTTGAATTATTCGCAATGCCGTACCGTGTGGGTAAAACCACAAAGACAGAGGAGGCAGAGAGAGCCGAGCTCGAAGCAGCCATCCAAAACATGGGTTCAGCTGGCTGGGCTTTGATTGATCCAATGGATGAAATCGAATTTTTAGAGAACGGCATGGCCGGCACTGGGTACACTGCATACGAAAGTTTAGAGGAACGCTGCGAAAAGAAAGTATCAAAAATAGTATTAGGACACGAGGACGCAGTGAGCAGCACCCCCGGAAAGCTGGGAGCTGGGCAAGGTGACGAAAACCCGATTTCAGTTGCATTGAAAGATAAGCAAGTGAAGGACGGCAAGTTTATCGAGCGCATGGTTAACGGTCAGCTATTGCCAAAAATGCGAAACCTGGGCTTTAAGATACCCGACAATTTTCGGTTCGAGTATAAGAACGACGCCGAGAAAGAAGCCTTTAGAACACGTGAGGACGCCAGCAATAAGGTGACTGCCGAGATAGCACAAGTAATGAAAAACGCCGGCTTAAAGATGGATGCAAAGTACTTCGAGGATAGGACAGGAATAAAGACAACTGAAATAGAGCAACCCGATACCGAGGAGGACAAAATGCAAGCTACCAACGTACAAAACAAATTGAGAGAATTATACAAATAACCCTAAAAAACATAACAAATGGCCTTCGATCCTTTAGCCCCAGTAACAAACGATAACCCAATTCCGGTACAAGTAGTTTCCGGCGGCGGTGGCGGTGGTAGTACCATTGATAAAGAGTTCGTGGTTACGACCTACCGAGCCAAAAACGCATTTACCGGAGCCAGCGTGGGTGACACCATTACAGCGACGCAAGTGTATGACCTTACTGGAACAAACCCGGTATTGACTAACACTATTTGGTTCAACCAAAGTACAGCCCTTGCGTTAGCGTCTGCTCCAGCGGCGGCTAATCTCGAAATCGTCGGAGCTTCTGCCCTCACGGATGCTCAACTTAGAGCAACGCCTATTAATGTTAATAATGGGTTAGCGCAGCCGCTTACTGATACGCAATTAAGAGCCAGCGCGGTTGCTATATCCAACACGTCAATTACCAATTTGGACGTTGACTTAGGAGCGCAAGCAGATGCAGCGGCGACAAGCGACACGGGCACATTCAGTTTAATTTCATTGTTCAAAAGAGCATTGCAGAACTGGACGAGCCTCTTATCCCGTATCCCTACATTGGGACAAAAGACATCAGCAAATAGTTCCCCAGTAGTTATTGCTTCCGACCAAACAGTGTCGGTTTCCGCGTCGGCATTGCCACTGCCAACGGGTGCTGCAACTGAAACCACCTTAGCCGCATTAAATACCAAAACCCCAGCATTAGGCGCGGCAGCTCCGGGATCGAGTAGCCCAGTTACCTTGCCTAACGACGTTACAGTAGGAGCAGCTGCCAGCATTGCGGCATTGAACATTGACCTTCTCACCGGTAACGCAAGTGGATGGTACGACGCTGCTAACTTTCATAGTGTAGCCATTCAGGTAATCGGTGGAGCTGGTATTTCAGCTGGTGCAATTTTCTTTGAACAAACAAACGATATAACCAACGCCGCTGCCGGTAACGTTTGGCCTGTGGAGGAGGTTACTACACTAACGCCTACCCCGAACATCGCAGCCATTACTATTGCTGCAAGTACAATCAGAATGTTTACCGGGCAGGTTATGGCACGTTACGTTCGTGTGAGAGTAAGTACAGCCTTCGCAGGTGGTACAGTTCAAGCCGTTGCAGTGTTTAGTCAAATGCCTTACAACAGAATGGTACAAACCGTTCACCAAGCTACTGCCGCAAACTTAAACTTTACCTTAGCAGCATTGCCGGCTTTAGTTGCTGGGGTTGCAAACATCGGATATGTAGGCTTGCAACTTCCTTTGTCGGTTGCCGACGTTGCCTCTGCTGCACTAACAACTACCACAACAACGGCAGCCTTTACCCCAGCCTTTGGAGTAAGCTATGAGGTGAATATCCCTGTTACAGCTGTAACCGGAACTACCCCCACTTTGGACGTATCAATAGAGGAGAGCGACGACGGAGGTACTAACTGGTTCAAAGTTTATGACTTCCCACGTATTACCGCAACCGGTATGTATCGTTCACCTAAGTTGCCATTGACTGGTAACAGGGTTCGTTACGTGCAAACCGTCGGAGGTACTACCCCATCATTCACAAGGGCTGTAAACAGGCTGCAATCATCCGATAGGGTAGATTATATCCGTCAGCTGGTTGACCGGACAATCGTTTTAACCACGTTAAACAGTACCACGGTTTCAATCAATGCTCAAAACTGCAAAAACGTTCAGTTGGCAATCAATATCGGAGCTGCTACCACGCCGCCCTCAATTCAATTACAAGGATCGGATGATGGAGGTGCCTCTTGGTACAACATCGGTACAGCACTGGCAGCCGTGGCAAGTTCAACCGTTCAGCAAGTTGTAACTAACGTCAACGCCCAGCTGCTTAGAGCTTTAGTAAGCTCCGCTGGTACTGGAGTAACGGCAGGATACGTGCAAGTAAAAGCATATTAATACCTAAAACATACACACATGAGAACGTTCCGATTGAAGTTGATTGAGAAGCTATTTAACTGGTTACTGAAACCACACGAACAAGCAATAGCAGCTCAAAAAATACTTTACAAAACAAATCAGATGCCGGAGGTTAAGAAGGAATTTGAAAAGGCTTTCGGCCTCGATCAGGTTCGCAGGACTAAGGCACAGTGGCAAAACCTTGTACGCGTGTACGGGATAGAAACAGTTATGAAGATTGAAGGAATGAGTGAGAATGCCATTAAACTAAAGTGCATGAAGTTCAGCGACCGAATTAAGGAAGAGTTTAAAAAGAAGTAGTGTTTACATACAGTGAAAAATTTATACAGGCATTATTCAAAGGGGTTTATTCCAAAAAAATAACACCCCGTTTTTTGCCTGAATCATTGTATTACGCAATTGCTGATTACCTGAAAAAGGGAGTTTACGAAGGTTACGGAACTACCCTTAGTTCTTTGAAAGCTACCAAAATGCCGGCAGGCTTTTCCACCCAGGATAAGGAGCTGCTAACCGAGCTGCGGACAAACATTTACTTGTTCAGCGCGGCAAAAACATACCAGCAAGTGCGTGAAATGAGCAGTGCTCTGATAGGTGACGATGGAAGGATATTGCCATTTAATCAATTCAGGGATAAGGCAGACCAAACGTACAACCTGTATAACAAAGTATGGCTGCAAACCGAGTACGACACGGCAATAGGGCAGGCGCAAGCAGCAAGGAAGTGGGCTGAAATAGAAAAGAATGCAGACGTGTTGCCATTGCTGAAATATTCAGCCGTGCTCGATAGTCGCACCTCCGAAATATGCAAGCCACTGGATGGAATCATTGCCCCCGTGAAGGATCCCATTTGGAAAAAGGTCGCCCCACTGAATCATTTTAATTGCCGATGCTTATTACTTCCCATTGCAGAAGGTAAGCAGACCAGCGCAAAGGTTAAGCAATCAAAGGTTGACGAAACCGAAGGAATGATGCAAGACCTGTTTAAAATGAACCCCGGCATTGACGGTTACGTGTTCAGCAAAGAGCACCCGTATTTCGACGTTGCTCCCAAGGACAAGGCACTGGCAAAAAGAAACTTTGACCTCGACATTCCTAAAAACGATTAAGATGGCAGATAACAAATTCGGTTTCGGGAAGGTGCTTAATAACGTGGAGAGGTTGAAAAAAACCCTTCCCGTGTTACTGGCTAATCAGGCTCAAAACTTTTTTGTTGACAGCTGGAAAAAACAGGGATGGGATGATAACGGAGTGAAGGCATGGGCTAAGAGGCAGGACACCGGAAAGAAGTCGGAAGGTCGCTCGATACTCGTTAAATCGGGAAAGCTAAGGAGGGCAGTGGGGCAGTCTATCCGGTTGAAGTCTTTTGAAAAAATACAGCTGGTAGTTGCTCTTCCGTATGCAGCCGTTCACAATGAAGGTTATAACGGGATGGTATCAGCTCACAGCCGTGCAAGGTTTTCTAAGACCACAACAAAGGAGTTTATAGGGCTTAGAAAAAACAAAAATGGGCAGCTGAAAGAGGCACATAGACGAACGACAGTATTCATCCGCACAGGCGATTCGCAGGTGAAGGCACACATGATGAAAATGCCAAAGCGTCAATTCATGGGTGACAGCGCAACGCTAAGGAAAATACAAAGGCAGTTAATTGACAATCAAATAACAAAAGTATGGCAGGCATAAAAGCCCCGATACAGGATATACTTACAAAACTTTCGACCATTCAGGTAACGAATGGCGACGGCAATACCGTTAGCCTTTATTCGCGTATTTGGAACAATCAAATAGAGGCAGAGAAGGCAGGCGAAACATACGCATACCCAAAGCCGGCGGCATTTGTGGAAGTAGTGAGCCCAGCCATTTTTGAGGAGATAGGGCAAAATTTTAGAAGTGCCGACATAGGAATATCAATTCACCTGGTGCATGAGTACTACAATCAGGATGGAACGTTCGAGCAAGACCTCGAAGTATTCGACTTAAGGGATAAAGTAATTGAAGCACTAAGCCAGTACAAACCCACGGGTTGTGGACAATTAGTGTCCACAGGCGAGCAGCAAGATTACGACCACGATAATATTTACCATTACGTTATTTCGTTCGTTTGCAATTTCATTGATAGCAAAGGCAGCCCGTATGATCCATCTCGCGGATTGTATGTTGACAAACAGCCTCCGACCGACTTACAGGTGAACGTAACCGATGCGGACACCCCAATATTCTCACCTATTCCACAACCCTATAAAATACCTCAATAGTGGCACGGCAAATTTCACAAATACAGCAACAAATACTCGATAACGTCGCAGCGGACAGCGTCCTTTCAGGCCTTCTAACCTCAACCAGCAAACGTGCCATTTATCGTTTATGGGCTTACATCGTTGCCGTGGCTGTTAATGCACTGGAACAGCTTATTGATATATTCACGGCCTCCGTGGAAGCAACAGCGGCGGCGGCCAGCCCAGCAACGGCGGCATGGTTACAGGCGCAAATCTTAAAGTTTCAGTACAGCGCAACCAATCCGCAAGTTATACAACTGATAAATTTCGCTCCAGCTTACCCCGTCGTGGATCCAACGTTAAGGATAATTTCCCGGTGCAGTGTAACCACTACTAAGAGCAATCAGGTACTTATCAAAGTAGCAACGGGAACAACACCAGCCGCCCTATCAGCCCCCCAGCTTTCTGCATTGCAGAGTTACGTTTCTGCAATCGGTATCGCCGGAGTGAACTATGTAACAACCAGCGGAGTATCGGACAAGCTGTTTGTACAAGCGAATATTTACTATGCCGGCCAGTACAGCGGCGTTATATCGGCCAACGTAATTGCAGCGATTGACGGTTATTTGGCTTCAATCCCCTTCAATGGTAGGGTGAAAATCAGCGACCTCGAAAACGTAATCAAATCAGTAACCGGAGTAAATGACGTTGTATTAGTCAACGTTTCAGCTCGCGCCAATGGCACTGCATACGGAAGCGGAACATTCTTAGTACAAAATCAGCAAACAGTTGCCCGTTTATGGAACACCGTTGCCGGTTACATAGTATCGGAAACAACATCAGGTGCAACCCTTGCTGATAGTTTAACCTTTATAGCTGAATAATGCCAACGATATACGACATAGATTATTCTAAACTTTCGGTGCAAATGCTGCCACCGGATAAGCGCAACAATAAAATGGTGCGCTGGATTCAGGTTATTTTATCCCCTTTGCAGTGGGTAAGAAATTTGTGGTTTGGAGAGTACAGAACGGGCAGCACTGCCAGCGCATGGAATAATTTAGTAATCATTCCGTACTCAAAGTATGATCGTGTTATCTATAAAAAAGCAGTGTATGAAAGCCTTGTTTCAGGCAACACCTCAATACCAACCGACACCACAAAATGGATGCTGGTTCAATCTAATTTTATTGGGCTATCAGAGAGGCTGCTTTATACCGGGCAGAAACTAACCCTGGAATATGCCCTTAACAAATGGTTTGGTACAACTTTCAGACAGCCTCCCAGTACATCAGACATTTACATTACCAATAATGTAGTACCCATTGCACCCTTTCGCGTGGGGTTAACCTCGCCAGTCAGCAGCTCGGTAGGGCTTACCAGCTCCTCCGAATTTGTAGGGCAAACAGCCCAATTTGCGGCGGCAATAAACTTCACGATTTACGTTCCCGTGGCAGTGTACAACGCGCTGGATTCAAATTCTGCAAATAGAGATAAAATTTTCAGGTCATTCGCCGACAAGTACGTCGCGGCTGGAATGGTATATCAAATTCAAACTTACTAATCATGCGTAAACTAATTACAACCGACATTACCGACAACGGGCAGCTGCCAATCAAAAGAGGAACGCTCGATCACTTACAATTAGCCTATCAGGAGGCATTGGCGGCTATTGCAAATAACCTACTCGGTGCAAAAGCGGACGCCGCAACCCCTTATATCCTTTTCGGATGCGTAAACACGGGAACAGGTTTAAACTACATCATCAGTGCCGGAGCAATTTACTACCAAGGGGAAGTTTTTTTGGTTGACGCATTCACCTTCACTGCCTCTGCCGGACAGGTAGCCGTTGCTTCATTGTCAACAACGTACTTTACTACCTATGCCGATCCCGTGGACTTCACGGATGGCTCACAAAGGAACGTGCACAGCGTTCGCAAGATTGCATTTGCCAGCGGCACCAGCGGTTCAGGCCTTTTTGACTTCACCAGTTTGCGTAATACTTCAATAAACCTCAATACACAAATTGTTTCGACACTTCCTGCAAGCTATACCGTTACGTTTGAGCAGGACAAAGCCTTGTTTTTTTCTGCCGCAACCGTGGATACAACCATAACCTTTGACTTCACAAATGCAGTGCCTGGAGCATGTATAAGAATGAAATGGGCTTACGGTTCGGGAAGAACTTTGACAGTTAACCAGCCATCAGGTAGCACCATCATTAAGGACAGCGGTAACCTTTCTGCCGTGGCAAGTGCGACCAACATTTTATACTTAGTGTACTTAGGAAAGAATGACGCAGGAAATAATGAAGTTTCATACAACTTAAAACAGGTATAATGTTACATCGGTACGTTAATACATTAGATGGAGGATCATTCAGTGGGGTAGCTTGCAATTTTGGGGCAGCTACCAATACCAGTTCAAATTCGTCATACTACCAGGAAACCACCAACATAGTCGGTGCAGCCGGGGCAGTCGTTACTGTTCAAGTAACATCATACACAAACACAAACGGAACGCCTCCCTCTGCTGGCGTTCAGGTAGATAATGCTTTTGTTTATTTAAACAACACCTTCACTGTTACGCTAAATGGATCAGGACAAGGCTCATTTGTTTCGAGAGTAAGTGGTAACCCAACAAACACTGGTACAATTGTAAGGGCAACATTTACGATTACAGGCGTAACAACGGGATATGTAGGCACACCCAATTCAAGACAAATATCTAAAGCCTTCTAACCATGACAAAAACGTACCAATCCACTAAAGAAGCACTGAAAAGGAGAGTGCATTCTTATCCTCCACCGAAGTACCACAATTTAACGGTTGCCTATGCAACGGTCAACGAAATGCGCAAATCGGAAGTAGTAACGCAAGCACTAAAGGAGTTTTTCGACCGTATGCCGAAGCCTGAACAGGAGCGCATTTTAAAGCAGTCAAAACATCAATATTAAAATTGTAGTGTACGACAAGCCCCTCCAATTTATGGAATTTTAATTTACAGTCAGAATGGATTATGTACGCAATATAGACAGTGACGAACCAGTAATGATGCTCGATAAGCGCATTGGTGGTGGATGGAAGGAAGAGGACGGGTACGGAATCGACGGAAGTCGTTTTGCAGCCGAGCTGATGGCACTGGATGGGATGGGTAAAAAGCGTATTCAGGTTTGGATCAATTCAGTAGGTGGCAGCGTGGTAGATGGATATAACATTTGCAACGCAATCCTGAAAACAAAAACTAAGGTTGACACCTATTGTGCCGGGATAGCTGCTTCGATGGCTGGGGTAATCTTCCAGTGTGGCCGCAAGCGTATCATGGCTGATTACGGAATCCTAATGTATCATAACCCATACAGTGCAGACAGTGACGACCAGGATAACGGAGTGCTAAATTCAATGAAAGAGAGCCTGAATAAGATTATTTGTGAGAAAAGCGGAATGGATAATCAGGCAGTGGGGTTGATGATGGATAGAACAACGTTCATCAATGCAGAAGAGGCAAGAACGATGGGATTGTGCGATGAGATTGAAGGAACTGCCCTACTAAATGCACCTCGAAAGTCAATTGATAACGGCGTAACTGCTTACTGGCTGGAGGCTAACAAAGTTTTAAATCAATATTTTAATAATCAAAACCCGCAACCCATGAAATTAGTTGCCAATAAACTCGGACTTAACGGCGATGCCGCTGAAAACAGCATTCTTGCTGCTGTGGAAGCCGTTATGAATCAGGTTTCTGAAAAAGAGAACACCATTACTGACTTGCAAAAGCAAGTACAGGAAAAAGAAAAAGAAGCCCAGCGTGTTGCTGACGAGCTGAAAGCTGCAAAAGACCAACTGGAGCAATTGCAGAATGAAAAAGCCAAAGCTGAGGAAGCCACTGCCCTTGCCAATGCTCAAAACATGGTAAAAGGATATGCCGCACAAGGTCGTATCAAAAACGACGATGTTACAATTTCTGCATGGGTGAACAAAGCTAAAACCGACATGGAAGGAGTAAAAACCATGCTGGAGAGCTTGCCACTGAATAAAGCGGCTGTAACTATCCAAGTTGAACCAAAGGCTGGTGAAGTAGGTACTTCTGCTGCTTCATTGATGGCTAAAGTTATCAATCAGAATAAAAAAAAGTAACCCAATCCGTAAACTGAAAACCCTAATAAAATGGCACTCGTAATTAACGACACCACTTATGCCGGTACATTTGCAAGCTATTTTTGGCTTCCGGCAACCTTTGGAATGGATACCATTCAGAAAGGCGCAGTGTATGTAAAAGATGGTATCAAAAAGAAGCATACTATCGGACGTATTGATCTGACAAACCCATTACAGCCCCGTCAAGCTACCCCAGTGAGCAATGCTCAAAACGGACAGTTTGTAATTGACGGACGCAGCTTACAGCCGCAAGACCACATGTTCTACACGGAGTTCAACCCTCGCGATTTTGAGGAGCATTGGTTAGCCGAGCAGCTTTCACCCACCTTGCTTGCCAGAGAATTGCCGGTGACTGCCGAAAACTACATGATGCAAATTGCCCTTAACCGGACAATGGAGATCATTGAAACCGAGTTTTGGATGGGCTCAACCACATACAACGCCATTCCTGGGGATTCAGGAAACGGACAGTTGATGTTCATGGACGGGTTCCTGAAAAAGATGGTTAATGATTCCGCGGTAGTGCAGATTGCAAACCCAGTGGCTTTGACTTCCGCTAACATTTTAGGCGTTTTAGATTCACTCATTTCGAGTGTGGCGGCTAATAAAAAGGCGTTGATTTCAAAGCCTACACGTTACGAGCGCATGAAGTTCTTTGTGTCAATCAATACGGAGCAAATCTATCAGGCAGCCCTCACCACTGGAGTAACCTTCAAAGGTTTGAACACGATGGATCGTGGTATTAAGCCGTGGAAGGGTTACGAAATAGTGCCTTTGGCCGGTTTCCCTGACAACACTGTATTGTTCTGCGAAGGTTTGACCGATACAAGCTCCAACTTGTATGTAGGTATGAACTCAACCGAGGACAACAACCTCCAGCTGATGCGTTTGCAGAATAACTCTGAATTGTTCTTCCTGAAAGGACTGATGAAGTTCGACGTTCAGTACGGATTCTCTGATCAAGTGTTCCTGTACACCACACTTAATGCAGCATACTTCAACTCTTAATAATTAATCGGAAAGCCCTGCAACCGTGGGGCTTTCTTAAAACTATACCACAATGAAAAAGCTATTCTCATTACTTTTTTTGATGGCATTTGCTTTCGCTGTAAATGCACAATCCACAAGCCCCCGTTTTGGAACTAAGAAAAACGACGACAACACCGGACGTGTTGTTACTTATGGTTACCAAACCTTTGCCGATGCTGCCGGAGCTGACAGCATTACGGTAACGCCAAACTTCTTTTTGAGTACCTACCGGGTAACTCTATTGGATAGTTTGACTGTTAGAAATGCAGTTGTTACACGTTCCTTCGCAGGCGATCAAATTCGTTTTGTGGTTTCTGCCGCAAGTGGCTCACCCTTTATCAAATTTACGGGAGCCAACTGGCTAACCACTGGAACTGCAACCCTATCCGGTACGAACAAAAGAGCAGTTATCCAATTCATTTTTGACGGCGTTAGATGGGTGGAAATGAGCCGTGTCGTTCAATAACCTATAAAAAATAGCACCATGGCAAAGAAAAAAACAGCACCAGTAGAAGAGCAATTTGTTGATCCCAACGAAATAGTTGAAAGCCCGGCAGAGGTAATCGAATCAGAGGAGAGTGTAATCGAAGCCCCCAATCACCAGGCATTGAACGTAAAAGAGGACTTAAAAGAAACATTAGAGAAGTTCCCTTACATCGACTGTGTTTGGTTAAACGAAAACGGGGATTGGCTTTTTTGCGACAGACCAGGTTTCACGGCCTATTCACGTGAGCAAATTTTGAACGGTTAAAAACCAAAATAAATGCCACTAAATAACATTTCATTCAACCTCGGACAAGGCGGCCTCGGTCGTCCTTTGCCAGGTGAAGATTATATTTCCGGCTTGTTGTTTTATACAGCTGGTAGTTTACCATCCGGCTTTAGCGCGTCTAATCGGATAAAGCAGTTTTTCAGTTTGGCTGATGCCGTTGCAGCTGGTATTACCAATACTTACAGCGACGAAACAAAAGCTACTGCAACTTATTTAGTAACTACACCCGGAACTAATGGTGACACGCTGGAATTAAAGGTTAACGAGCCACTGGGTAAAGTTGTAAGCCTCGGAGTATATACAAAGTCAGCCAGTGAAACCACTGCCGCCAACGTTGCTACTGCAATTGCAGCTGTTATCAATGCTGGTACTTTCACTCACGGATACGTTGCAACTGTAAACACTGCAACTGTTACAATCAGTGCAAAAGCAGGGCTGGGAATTTTCCTGAACAGCGGTACGCCTATTTCGGCTACATTAAGTTCAGGCGCAACCCTGGCAGGTACTTTAACCCAATTCACCGGAGGCGTTGCTGGTAAATTTGCAGTATGGTATTACCATATCAGTGAGTTTTTCCGCTTACAGCCGCAGGGAGTGTTGTATGTAGGTATCTATGCAGTGCCATCCCCTTACACCTTTACTGAAATTAGTACCATGCAACAATTTGCAAATGGTAAGATTCGTCAGATTGGAGTATTTAAGGATAGTGCAGCCTTTGCAAGTGCCGACATTACGGCTATCCACAACGTATGTGCTGCAAACGTGGCATTACATAGAGAAATCATTGCTTTATACGGTGCAGACCTTTCCGGTACAGCCGATATTTCAACCATTGCCGACTTGTCAACCCTTACTGCAAACTATTGCAGCGCGGTAATTTCACAGGATGGCGGTGCTTACGGAGCATTTTTGTACCTCACTACTGGAAAATCAGTAACCACTTTAGGTGCAGCCCTCGGAGCAGTAGCCGATTCAAAGGTTAGCAATTCAATCGCATGGGTAGCGCAGTTTAATATCAGCAACGGAACGGAGTGTGACGTTATTGCCTTCGCAAACGGAGTATTGTTTTCCAATTCGAGCGTTACCGATAACCTGTTAACGTCTTTGCAAAACAAGCGTTACATATTCCTTCGCAAGTTTGTTGGTATTGCTGGTTCTTATTTCAATGAGAATAGCACCTCTATTGCAGCTTCAAGCAGCTATGCGTATATAACCGACAACCGGACAATGCAAAAGGCTACACGTGGCATTTACGCTGGCGTGCTTCCTTCATTGAATAGCCCGATTACTCTAAACAGCGACGGAACGTTGACAAACGAAGCTGCCGCATATTTCAGAGGACTGGCAGAAGCTCCGTTGAATCAAATGGTTCGTGACGGCGAATTGAGTGGTTTTGCAGTAAGTGTTAACACTACTCAAAACGTGCTTTCAACCGGAATTTTGGTTATCAATGTTACCCTGGTGCAGATTGCCACTGGCAGAAACATTCAAATCAATATCGGATATAACGTAACTATCTAAAATTAAATAGCATGGCAACCCCATTAATCAATGGAATCAATTATAGCTGGTCGAATGTAAAGTTTAATCTTTTCGGCGTTCCCGTTGTAGGAATTACCGAGATTAACTACAATCGTAAGCAAGCAAAAGAAAACCAATACGGAGCTGGCAGCGAGCCAGTAAGCCGTGGTTACGGGAATGTAGAATATGAGGCAGACATTACCTTGTTTTTGGACGAGTGGCGCAGAATTATTGCAGCAGCTCCTTCAAAGGATCCGCTGTTAATTAAGCCCTTTCAAATTCAGGTGCTTTTCGGTGACACCTCTCTGACTTTCAGACAGGATAACCTCGAAGCATGTGAGTTTATGGAGGATCCATTCAACGCCAAGCAAGGCGATTCAAAGATTCTCATTAAGATTCCTTTGATTATTGCAGGCGTTACGCACGTACAATAAAATAAACACACACCATGAGCGACAAATTAAAAACAGCACAGCAAGTCGCCAATAAAAAGGCGCAGGAACTTTCGGAGGAATTAAAGGTAAAGGTTCACCCATTAATCTTTTTAGTAAAAGAGCATGGAGAGGAGCCAATTATCGGGTACATTAAAGAGCCCAGCAGGGCTGTAAAATTAGCCGTAATGGATAAGTATTCCACGGGCTTTTACAGCGCATGCAGCCAAGCCCTGGACGCAGTTATTCTCAAAGAACACAGCGATCCACGAATAACCTCTGAAAGAAATGAGGACGACTTATACTACATGGGAGCCGTTTATGCCGTATCTGAAATGATACAGTTTGCCGGCAACCAGGTGGATAAAAAAAAATGATAGACCGTTATACGGTCAATGAGGACAGCAGTGATGAAACCCGAATATCGGCACTCATACACTGCTGTTTGCATATTGATCCGGACACATTAACGGAGGAGGAATATTGGAAGTGCTGGGGCAGGGTTAAGTATTATTTGCAGCTGGCAAATCAAGTAAAATGGCAATAACATGGCAGACCAACAAGTTCAATATGTACTATCCCTTAAAGACCTTTTTACTGGCAAATTAGCTCAAGCAAATGATGCAGTAAATAAGTTCGAGGGAACATTAGGCAAGGCGCAAAGTGCGGCAACTTCGCTTGGCACTGCTATTGGAATTACTTTTGGTACTGCTGCCGTTGTTGCTTTTGGAAGTAAAATGATACAGGCCGGTTCGCAGGTTGAAAATGCCTTAACCGGACTGGAAACCCTTTTGAGGGATAAAGCCGAAGCCCAGCAAGTTATCAATAACACCATGGACGATGCCACGAAAACCCCGTTTGCCTTCGAGGGGTTATTGGCAGCCAATAAAGCCCTTATCAGTGCTGGAGTAAGTGCCAAAGATGCACGTGCTGACGTGTTAAACCTTGCCAATGCTATTGCAGCAACCGGAGGAGGGGATAATGAGTTGCAGCGAATGGTTGTTAACCTCCAGCAAATAAAAAACACAGGTAAGGCAACGGCACTCGATATTAAGCAGTTTGCATACGCCGGGGTGAATATCTACAAGGTACTTGCAGAAGCTACCAACCAGCCTATTGAAAAGGTCAAGGATATGGAGGTAACCTATGATCAGCTGACAATGGCACTGGCAAGGGCACACGATGCTGGAGGTATCTATGCAGGAGGACTGGAAAAGATGGCAAACAATACCAGCGTGCAGATTTCCAACCTGGGGGATAGTGTTTTTCAATTATCGGTACAAATGTTCAATGATTTAAAACCAGCCATTGATTTTGTTATCAGTGGGCTTTCTAGTTTTGTCGGAGCCATGCGTTCGGGGTGGGATTGGATAGTACGAAACAAGGATGAAATTAAGTTTTGGGCAACAGTGCTGGCCGCTGCCGTTGCTCCGATAGTTACCATTACAGCTGTTACATGGTTATTGTCTGCCGCTGGTGGTGCACTCACCCTTGTACTTACTGGCATTGGAGCTGCCATGACATTTATTGCCGCCAACCCGATTACGGTTGCCCTAATGGTGCTTTCCGGCGTCGTAGTATATGCCTATCAGAAGTTCGGCGTCTTTCGGGCTGTATTGTGGGGAGTGTGGGGAACGATTAAGGCATGGGCAGCCCTTGTAACCGACGCATTTCAAGGAGTGTGGAAGGTTATAAAGGGAGTGTTTACGTTTGATTCTGCTATGGTAGTGGATGGATTTAAGCAAACAGCTAACGCATATATTGACGCAGGTAAAAGACTTGCCCAGGGTTTCAAAGAAGGGTACGATAGTGGAATGAAGGATTTTGCCGCCGATCAAGCAAAAAAAACAGTAGCTGCTCCAGTAAACGTTTCAGCCACTAACACAGCTAGTAAGAAGGGTGCAATAGCTGCGACTGCCGTGAAGGATGAAACAAAGGGTGCAGTGGGGCAAAAAGCCGTAACTATTAACGTTAGTATCGGCAACCTTATCAAAGATTTTCAGATAAAAACTACCAACATAACCGAGGGATCGGCGAAGGTTCGGGAGCTGGTGGCGCAAGCCTTACTAAGTGCAACAAATGATTCACAATTAATAGCAGGGCAATGAGTGAAATAGTAATCAATTCCACGTCCGTTGTTAGCTCAATTATTAGGACGTTCAACGTGTCTAATATTAATACTTTGAGCGTGAGGGATAATCAGTTCGATGGCAAAATAAACCAAGCCGACGACCGGGATGCAAGTCTGTACAAAAGCGCACTGGGAACGCCTGTAATTATTGACCTTTCGTTCAAATCGGTGAGCTATACTGATTTTCTCTCCAATAAGATTATTCAAACTGACGACATTACGTTGCAGACGGTACTTTGTACGATTTCTCGACCAACCAGTATTGTAAAAACGCAAATACAAGGCAAAGCAGGCAGTGTAAAGGAGTATATCAGCAAAGACGATTATGCAATTACTATAAACGGTATTATACCCGGTCAAAATGGGCAGTACCCACAATCCGAGGTTATTTCATTACACGAAATGTTGGAGGCTCCGGTGGCTATTCCCGTGGTTAGTCGGTTTTTAAATGCAATCGGAATATTTAACATAGTTGTCGAAGATTATGCCATGCCTCAAACAGCTGGTGGGATAAGTAAGCAGGAATTTACTATCAATGCAGTGAGCGACGAACCTTTGGAACTTCAAATAGTGTAAACATGTACAGGGTACTGACTAAAATAACTTTTACCCAGCAACCCACTTCCGATTTTCCAGCGCGGAACGGCTCAATCATTTATCAATTCTGTAATTCATTTGAAGTTATAACGACATGGGATACCCTAACCGATAACGGCAGTATTACTCTCCCTAAAAATGTGTACATAAAAGATAAGTTTGGCAAGAGGTTTCCATTAGGGGGAACTAATATCAATTTGGGCGGTTTCAGCAATGAGGATCCCGTTTTTTTGAGAGGTGACAAGGTAAAAATTGAATGGGGATATGCTTATTATGACAAACGCGGCAATGAGATTTCACCACTTCAAGAGATTTTTACTGGGTATATAAGTCAGGTGACAAGTAAAAAGCCATTTATAATTCAGGTAGAGGATAACATGTGGATTTTGAAACAAAAGAGGGCTGTTGGTGCTGGAGGGCGCACTTTCTTTTCGGGTAAAACCTACACGATTGAAAGCATGATTTCTGAAATGTTTATCAATTCAGGATTATCTTTTACGGTTAGCGACTTTGCTAAAACCACCACTGGTGACTTCTTCACACAAAACGAAACGATTGCACAGGTATTAGCACGGCTTCGCAAAGACTACAATTTCAAAAGCTATTTTAAGGGAAACGAACTTCGAATTGGAAGCCAAGTTTATATCGAATCAGATGCAATCGCTTCCGGGAAAAAGCTGTTTCACTTTCAGAAAAATATTATCAGTGACGATTTAGATTATCAAAGAAAAGATGATTTAACTATTTCAACCGTTGCCAAAACCACCGACGAGGAACTGACAGGAGAAACCACAAAAGATGGTTTTGCCAAAACTAAAAAGGTAAAATATGAGGTGCTGATTACGCTTGCAAATGGAAGTAACACCCCCACTTATTATGTTGCTACAAAGGGTAACCCGATACCCCCTAATACGGGCGGTCAAAGATTTACTGATACGTTTCCGCGTGGTACTTCTCTCGAAAGATTAAAAGAGCTGGGGTTGCAAAATTTGCGGCTTAGATATTACACGGGCTTTAAAGGAAAGTTCACGGCTTTCGCAATACCATTTGTTAAAGTAGGCGACAATGTGGATTTAATTGATGCCATTCTGCCCGAAAGAAACGGAAGGTACAAAGTGAAATCTGTTCGTTATACTGGAGGCATTGGAGGGTTGAGGCAAGAAATTGAGCTCGATTACTTAATTGCAAAGCTGGATGGAAAAGGTAACGTAATTCAAAACATGGTTTAATGAGTGCAGATGCAAAAATAAGAGATGCAATTCAAATGCTTTCCGGAATAAAGGGTGAAAGCAAAATTCAGTTTGCCCTTGGCGTTGTTGAATCGGTGAACGTTCCTGATCGTATTTGTGCTGTTACTGCTATTAGCGGAAACGAAAGCGTAACATTTGAGAACGTTCAATTAATGGCAAGTATTGACGATGGCATTTTGCTTATCCCTTCAATTGGCAGCACTGTGATTGTAGCGTACAGCACCTTCAACCAGCCGTTTATTGCTTTATTTAGTGGACTGGATAAAGTGCTGTTGGTTGCCGGCGAAAATAATGCTTCGATACAAATTGACGAAAACGGCTTGCTGCTTGAAATAGCGGATACTAAGTTGAATATCAGCAACGGGTTAATGCAGTTTAACGATGGCAGTTTGGGTGGGCTTGTAAAGGTTATCGAATTAACTCAAAAGTTGAACAACTTGGAAAACAAGGTTAATTCTTTGATAAGCGTTTTTAACAGCCATGTGCACACGGGAGTAACAACTGGAGCTGGAGCATCAGGAACAACGCCGACAACCGTAACCGGAACACTGACACCAACGCAAAGGGCAGACATTGAGAACACAAAGATTAAACAGTAATGAATCAGGATATTGCTTTACAAAATAATGACCTCTACATAACCAGTGGAGATTTTGCCGTTATAGAAAGCGACACCCAGCACATTGCTGACACAATTAATTCCTTTCCCGGATGGTGGAAGGAAAACCCTGCCGACGGCGTTGGCGTTTTTGCGTACCTAAACAGCTCCGGCCAGGAACAAACCCTAAAAAGGGCAATTCAAATACAGCTGACAAGCGACGGATACAAAGTGAGCAATCCACAAGTAAGCACGGATGCCAGCGGACAATTAACCGTAACCCCTAACGCCACACCGAATGCAAACGTATAAAGCTATTGCCGGACAGTCTATTTACGACGTTTGCCTGCAAACATACGGCTCACTTGACTACCTGTATAAGCTAATGCAGGACAACGGAATATTAGGTATCGACCAGCCCGTGTACAGCGGAATGAGCTTTGCCTGGGATGATAGCCTTATAGTGGATCAGCAGCTAAATGCTGGTTTTTCAGCCAGCGGACAAAAATACTCAACCGATACCTCCTCGTTAGGAAATGTAAATTTTGTTGTTGAACGCGGAGCAATCGACACAGTACCTAATCAGCCATCAACACCATACACCCCTCCAGCTTCATCAGGCACCTATCAGGTTACATTGAGCACTTCCTTTACAAGTAACGCAGACGGAGTTACTACAATTACCCCGTTGGATATAAACAATAACACGTTAGTGGGCTGCGACATTGTACAAATAGAACTGGAGATAAAGGGGCTAAAGAAAAGTGAGTACAGCTGGAACAAAACAACTGGCGTTCTTACCCTTCTCGGTGGCGTTACGTGTGACAATGGAATGACGCTGTTTATACTTTACTCTAAAATGGTAACTTCTTAACCCATGAAAAAACTATTAATATCAATTTTAATTCTCTGTTCATTCGTTGCTAAAAGCCAATCATGGACGCAAATTGCAGGTAAGCAAAGGTTCGGTAGTGGTTTGGGCATTCCGGTGAAGGATAGCACCAGCTTTTCAACCAGCTCCGACACTGCTTTAATCTATATAAACAAAAGCGACACCACTGCTTTATACTGGAGGTACAGGGGTTTGCATCTAAAAATATTTGGAGGTGGGGATACTACCTCATTAAGCAACCGAATTAACCAGCGTGTAAAATACACCGATACTGCGAGCATGTTAAGCCCGTATGCAAAGGATTCAAACGTTGTACATCGAACGCTGAATGAAACAATTTTCGGTGAAAAAACTTTCAAGTCCGCATTTAACAATTTTCACGACAATTCTGCCGGAACAGCATATTTGAGGTTCATTACCCAAACAAGCGGAAACATAGGGAGCATTGCATGGACGGGAGGAGGCCTGTTTATGCGTGCCGGTGCTGGCTCGTATTTTAGCTTGGGCTCAAACGATAGCAACGATAGGTTAAGAATAGAAAGCAATGGGAACGTAACCGTGGGCTCTAACATTGATAGCAGCTCGTATCGTTTCCAGATAACAGGTTCAACGCTGCTTTCCGGCGTTGCGAAATACGCTACCAATTACGGCTCTTTATTCGATAGCCGAAGTTTGGTGAACAAGGGTTACGTGGATAGTACCAATGCAGTACAGGTTGACTTAACAAGCAGCCAAACGATTACAGGGTATAAGTCTTTTACAAACGGTGCAGGGTTTCCGGGAACAACCACTTTCGGAACTGGCTCACCAACTGCATTTGACGGAACAGACGGAAAACTTGTTATTAGCAAGATAAGGGTATATAATTCAGTACCGAGTACACAATATCACGATATTACCTCCGCTGCCACTCAAAACAGAAGCATACTACTACCCAATGCAGATGGAACAGTTACACTGGGGACGGGAGCTGCCGGTCAAGTTACATTTTTTACGAGTACAAATAACGTGTCGTCTGATGTTAATTTGTTTTGGGATAACACAAATAAAAGGTTAGGTATAAATACGACAGGTGCAGGCGTTCCTTTGGGCGTATATCTTCCGTCCGGTAGCAATGGTCAAATTATAAAAATAGCCCGTTCTGCTGGAGCTTATGCGTGGGGTATTGGCGTTGACGCTAACTCTCTTTTTAGCGTTTATAATAATGCTGGAAATGCGCGATTGACAATACAAGACGTTGGAATAACCACTTTAGTAAATTCGACAAGTTTGTCCTTATCTGCAAATTCAACGGCTGGCCTATTTGTGGGAGATATAAGCAATGCCAGTGGCTCCTCATTGTTTATAAAAACAGGAAGCCTTAGCTCATCTTTTGCAAGTGGGTTCGGGATTGACGGCACATATTCGGGAGGTAACTCGCAAATAAATATTAGAGGTATTGGAACACAAACAACTGGGGGGTATGCTTCAAGTTTCAATTTCGTTTTGGATAATAACGGGGTTACAAGAAGCCATGCAACTTTTAATACAGACGGCAGTTCGACATTTAGCGGAAATATTAGATCAAATTCGGCTGGCGTGCCCTTGGTAGCAAATTCCACTAACTCAAACACGCTAAAGCTACAATTCATAAACAACGGAACAAACGTTGGCTATGTAGGAGCAAGCAGCACCAACGCACTTGAAATAGGCAATTCATCTGCAACAATCGTCGCAACAATTAACGCCTCAACAGGTGCATATACTGCCACTTCGGACAGCACTTTGAAGAAAAATATTGCGGACGCTGATTCTGCCCTGCCTTTAATTCTTAAAACTAAGATTAGAAAGTATAATTGGAAATCTAACAATGTATATGAGCCATTCGGGGTGATAGCACAGGAATTGTATCAAGTTATGCCCGAATACGTTTCAAAGCCCAGCGATTCAACTGGTAAATGGGGAGTACAAAAAGCGGAAATGGTGCCAATCTTACTTAAAGCAATTCAGGAGCAACAATCACAAATAGACGAACTAAAAAAACAGGTTGCCGAATTAATGAGCATAAAAAAATGAAAATAACCTTATCAAACACCACCCATGGAACAACCTAACAAAAGACTTGGAATCAATCACGGCGAATTGCTTGCCGCAAGTATCGTAATTATCAGTGCAATTCTGATGTTTTGGAAAACTACTGATGTTAGGCTATCCGCACTCGAATTGAGAATGAATAATAAGGAGAAAACCGACGAGCAAATTAACGCAAAACTCGACAAGCTCCAGGACGGAATCAATGAAGTAAAAATTGCCTTACAAAATAAACAAGATAAAAAATAACACTCTATGAAACAATCAATGTTCGGTTCACTGAACCTTCGCGACTTAGTAAATGGTTTTGTGGTAGCTTTTTTGGCAGCTGCACTAACCGGGTTAATTACCTCACTTGACAGCGGACACTTGCCTACCGTTGCCGAAATCAAAACTTACGGAATCGTGGGGTTAACTGCTGGCTTAAGTTACGTTCTCAAAAACGTGCTTACCAATAGCAGCGGCGAACTCTTAAAAAAAGAATCCAAGTAATATGAGATATTTTATACCTGTTTTACTTGTATTTTTTGCCTGCAATCCTTCACGAAAAATTGAAAAAGCCGAGCAAATCGTTAGGCTCTCCCCTGCGTCGTTTAATAAGATAGGCAAGGAATGGAACGCGCTGAACCCGTGCGCTAACGACACCGTGGGATATTGGTATTCCGGTGGCGTGGATAGTATCCCCTACCCAGTACCGGTATTTGACAGCGTTGCGTATAACCATGCAATGGATAGTATTTTACTTGACTGCAAAAGAGCGTATGAGCTGGGGTATGAAAATGCCACAAATAAGCTGGCAAGCCAAAAAATTGCCGTTAAGCGACCGGATACCGTTGTTAAGGTAATCGTGGATCGGCAAAAATTGAAGCTGCAAGACGACAGCATTCAGTCATTGAATGTAAAGTACTCGTACCTATCCGGTCAGGCAGACAATCTGAATGAAGCACTGAAAAAGCAGTCACAAAAAACAACCGGGTGGATATGGTGGTTTGTGCTGGCCGTTGTTGCTTTAATCGTTTCAAACCTTTTATGGCTATACTCTAAAATTTCTATCAAATGAAACTGCCGAAACAATATGAATGGCTTTTAAGTATCCCCGTACTGCCGAAAATGGTAGCCGAGGGCTTAAAGCTGCTCGATCAGGAAACCACTGAAATAAGCGGAGCAAAGAGCAACCCCGTAATATTGAAGCTGGCGAAGGACGCTGGCGTTTCAGACATTTACAAAAACGACGATACGCCTTGGTGCGCAGTTGCTCAAACGGCTATTGCTTTAAGAGCTGGTAAAGAAGTTCCATTTTCGGGATGGGATAGATTGAGAGCCGCCTCTTTTCTAAAATTTGGGATTGAAGTAATTACCCCAGTGCTGGGGGATACCCTTGTTTTCACCCGTCAAGGTGGCGGTCATGTAGGCATTTACATTGCCGAGGACGAAACCACTTACCACGTAATGGGAGGCAACCAAGGTAATCGGTACTGCATCACTCGGATACTAAAGTCGAGGCTTTCAGGCGTTCGCCGCCCGGTATATCAGTCCGGTCAACCTGAATCAGCAATAGCCCGTTTCGTTTCCCCCAATGGTGCTCCAATATCCAAAAATGAATCCTAAATAGCTGTTTTTTTCTCGTGTGTGTGTAGGCGGCATGTATTTACATGCTGCCTTTTTTTTGAAAATTTGTTGCAAATATCTTTTTCGGTATAATGTGTTATACTATTTTTGTTCGCATGACACGAGATGAATTTTTCAAAATAGTTCCGGCAAGGCAATTTTTTACACAATACTGCCCGGAAATTAAGCGATACTACCACAAATTAAGTGGAATAGATGGCAACAAGCAGCCTATTGACTTCACCGAGCAAGATAAAGCCATAATGAAGGCAGCCGTGAATAAGTTAACTGGAGATTTAAAAAAGGTAAAATTCTAATATGAAAACCATAATTGCACTGCTTTTCCTTCCGTTTGGGTTATGCGCCCAGGACACTACCAGTTACAAACATGGTAAGCCGTTATTAGAGCAACAGCTTGCGGACTTGTCTGATAGCCTAAAAAACGCTGGTAGCCCGTGGCATATTGCTACCATTGAAGAGTTAAAAAAGATACAGGAAAAGTCGGTCGGAAAGGTTGCCAATAGGCAAATGGGGTTTGTAGGGGTCTTTTGGGTTGCTCCGGTTACTCGTAATAAATATGGATCCATTGAGGCGAATTATTGTTTTATCAGCAACAACATATTTAAGGTATTTTATTCCAGCGGTAATTCGGCGTCGGTTCTGCTTTTCAAGTAGCTTGTTTTAAGTTGGTTTTAAGTGTGCTGTGAAACCCACGCCAGTTGGGGTTAGTTCAAATACCAGCGGGATCACAGAAACAAACAACCCACGAGATTCGTGGGTTGTTTGTTTTTACTATGTTTAGGTAGTTGGTACTTTACTGCAATCTTTGCTCATTTGCGAAATTTTTATAAATGAAAAGCAGCTAACAATTCCGTTAACAGTAAATCACACTTACGCATTTTTTAAGCGCATACTTTCAGGATCCCATTGAATAATTTTCTTGCTGAAATAACTTTCATTGCAAGCCAAAGCAGGAGCTGCGGCCCTAAAACCAAATTCAGCATCTTCCACAACTGGCTTGCCGGTTCTTACTGCATCAAAAAAATGAGTAAAGTGGTCAAGATGATCGTCATAATCAGAAGGTACTTTGAAAACCACATCTTCTTTAACTTTTTTCTTCCTTTGATCAGCATTCCATTTAGCAGCATAATCTTTTTGCAGCTGCTCTTGCATATTTTTTGAAAAAGTAAATAAAGAGTCATAACCACCAAATCCGGGTGCTTCAGGCATGATACTATGTTTTACAGCAACATTGTTTCCATTAACTTCCATAACCCCTTCCGAACCAATCAAGCGAATAATTTCTTGTCCACCAGTTCCACTTATAAAATTCACCTGAAGGGACATTAAAAAAGCAGGATGCGTTGCCGTTTTAGGATACTGCATGATTCCGGACATTACATCAGGCATATTTCGGCCATCTTTCCAATAACTTAACTGTCCGTTACTAAAAATTGTTTCAGGCCCTTTTGAATTCGCAATCAAATGCGACCCGCTTAAAAGATGAATGAATAAATCACCGGCAACTCCTGTTCCCACTTCCTTGAAAGCTCGCCACCAAAAGAATTTTTTTGAATCATAGTTCATTTTTTCAGTTGCCTCAATAAAGGTATCCCAGTTGGTAGTTTCGGCATTTGCATCGCTGGGAATGGTGTATTGCCAGGCACCAATAGAACTTTGCCGATCATATACTGCATTAACCATATTTAACTCTCCAATTTCCCCAGCAGCTAATAATGATTTTGCCTTAAGGTATCCGATACTACTCACACGCTGACTTCCAACCTGTAAAATTTTACCCGACTTCTTTGCAGCCTCCATTACCGGATATCCTTCACTAATTTTATAAACCATGGGCTTTTCACAATAAACATGCTTTCCTTTTGCTAAAGCATCCAAGGTTATGCGAGCATGCCAAACATCGGTAGTACATATCAATACTACATCAATATCCTTTCTATCTAATAATTCTTTATAATTATGGGTACAATAGAGTTGCTCCCCAAATTGTTCTTTGGCATTCGTCAACCTTCCCAGATATAAATCACAAATTCCAACCAATTCAACACCCGGAACCTTCAAAGCTGTTCGAAGATCAAAATGTCCCTGAACACCATATCCAATAACACCAATTCGTATCGTGTCGTTACTGGAAAATTTTCTCTCATAATGCAGGATACGTTCCTCGGCATTTGCCTGCAAGGAAAGAGAAGTAAAAGGAGAAGCAGCTACCATTAATCCGGAAGCACCGATCTGCTGTAGAAATTTTCTTCTGGCTTGTTTATTGTGCTTGTTCATGTACTTTAATTTGAGGATTTATTGAATAGAATAACTAATGAATGCAATCTTTTTGCTATCTGCACTCCAAGAAGGAACATTGATGGTACCCTGCCCACCAAAAAAAACAGGAGTAATATCTTTAATTTCTTTGGTTTGAAGATTAAATAATCTTAAACGGACTTGTCTACCGAACAAATGTTTTTGCTGTTCATCGGAAAGATAAGAAATATACACCAGCCATTTATTATCAGGAGAAGGATGGGGAAACCAATTGGAGTATTCATCAAATGTTAATTGTTCTTGGCGGGTTCCATCCGGGAGCATTCGCCAAATTTGCATTCTACCCGTTTGGTATGAATTAAAGTAAATATACTTGCCATCGGGAGCATATTCAGGACCATCATCGAGACCCGATGATGAAGTTAACCTGATTTCTTCCCCACCGGAAGCTGGAATTGCATATACATCGTAATTCCCATTTCGCTCAGCACAATAGACCAATGTTTTTCCATCCGGACTCCAACCATGCCAGTAAGATGGACTTTGTTTTGTTATTAAACGGGGAACTCCTCCATTAATGGGTAAGGTATAAATAGCAGAGCCATTCAAACGCATTTCCGAATCCTTATGATTTGAATTACTAATCACCAGCATTTTTTTATCGGGTGAAATGCCATGATCGTTATTGCAGGCAATAGCAAAGTCTGTGTTGATCGGGGTTATTTTTTGGGTTAGCAGATCGAAAGTATATAACCTACCATAACTATTAAAGATTAAATAATTATCGGAATGCCAGTTGGGCGCCTCGAAATGGCCCTGTAAACTTGCTACAACTTCAATTTCTCCGGAAGTAATATTGGCAACATGTAAATAGGATACCGTATCGGTAAGGTTATTTTTATTTTCAGGTGGAATGCTGTGGATAGACTGCCCTACCAATTTCCACTGACCGGATTTTTTTTCAAGCTGTCGTAACTCTTTTGAAAATGTTCTAATTCCCTCTTTTGAAATGGAAACCTCATCATGTTTCACCCATGCCGAATTTTGGTGAATGCCAAATAAAAAGTTAGTATGAAATGAAAAACCACCTGACCCCGGTAATGAAGCGTTGGGATGCAATATCAACTTTGGATTCACTTCCATCACTGCTCCCTTTCCTGTTGATACCAAAATAAAATTATTAGGTTGCTCCCGCCAACATTCGGTATACAATTTCCAATTACCAGAACGCCAGGCTAATCCTTCCTTTGATAATACTCTTTTGATGGCAGTTGAATCAGGAAAAGATTGTGCATAATTGGTGAGCAGCATATGCAATAAACAAATACTTAGAAAAGCTTTTTTCATCACACTATTTTATCTACAAAATACAAAAAAATTCGAAGCACTGTATAAATGAAAGATAAGTGTTATCACCTTTCAGGAATTGTAAAAAAACAAACAAACTAAAGATTAATTATAATTTCAGGTACAGCCCCAAAGAGTTCCATCTTTCAGGCATACGCGATCCCAACAAATCGCTATAGGTAGTATTTGTTAAATTGATACAATCAAACTGAAATGATAGCTTCTGATGAAAAGTAAAAAATGAAATCCGGCTATTTAGCAGAAAGTAATTTGGTGAAATAAAAGCTTGGATTGCAGGTGATTGCTGAACATTTCTCTCTTTATATACTGAAGTAAAAGCTACATCAAATGCCCCTACATGCCAAATAAGTTGGGTATTCCATAAAAATCGGGCATGAGACGACAAATAAAATGAGGGAGTTTGATAATCACTTATTGACTCCAACCATAGTAATCCAGATTGAAAGGTAAGCCGGTGATTAATACTAAATGTATGCATATATTGAAAATCTAATTCAAGGCCTTTGGTAGTAACTTTACCTAAATTAGTAGCCAATGCATAATTTCCATTTGGAATTAGATTCATTTTACGTGGCATTTGTGAATAGCCAGTGGGTGTCCAGTCGATTAAATTTTGCTGTGTTCTTATAAAACCTGTAAAACTCATTTTTAGCTGTCGTAGAAATCTATAATCGAATCCTGCCTCATAATTCCAAGATTTTTCAGCAATAAGGTCGGGATTACCAATATTACCTGCAGTAACCAGCGATTTATTATAATTGTTATACCGTTCAGTAAAATCAGCATCCCGAATCCCTTTTCCAATAGAAGCTCGGTATGAAATCGGACCTTGTAAAAATGCCACATTCAATTGAGGAAGTAACTGGTAGCCATAGCTTTCATCCCAATCTAACCGAACACTTTCATTGAGATGTAGGTTTTTAAATGGCTGTTGAGTAAGTATTAAAAAGGCACCAGCATGTGAAAGAGAATGATTACCCCGATCGTTGGAGATAATCTTTTTATAAAAATATTGAAACCCAGTAATTAAATTACTTTTCGAAGAGTAACTATGATTCAACTTTGCTTGTGTTATGTAAAATTCAGTAGTATTGAGATTAGGAGTTCCAATTGAATTAAACTGATACTGATCCCGTAAAATCTTGTATGAGGCATCAATAGAAAATGAATTTTTTTCATTAGTGGTAATCAAACTCATTCGAAGTAAATCGGAAACCACCTTTTCACGCGCAGTATCGGATAAGAAAGTAGTATAAAAATTTTGCGCATTAAAATCTCTGCTATCCTTTGCATAATGCATTTGAAAATGACTATTGCCCCCTATTTTATGCGCATACCCGGCAGAAATTGTTTGGTTATCAAAAAAACCATTCGTACCCCTTAAAGGGAATCCATTGGCTTTATTTCTGATTTCAGCAATACTAAAGCGACCACCCAAAAAATTACCTGCTACCCGAATTTGTCTGTTAAACAAAGATTGATTCCCCAATTGAATTCTTCCTGATATTGATAATGGGGTGGAATCATTATTTGGACGCCCCAATTTTGTAATGATATTTACTACACCACCTATTGCATCAGCCCCATATACTGCGGCAGCAGCACCTTTAATGATTTCGATTCTATCGATTTCCTCCGGATGAAGCGGAATATAGGTACTAAAATGTCCGGTTAAAGGATCATTTAAGCGAATCCCATCTATTACAACTAATACTTGTTGAAACGTACCGCCCCGGATAATGATATCACTTTGAGCTCCCTGCGGACCTCTTTGTTGCACTTCAACGCCGGGCACATATCGTAACCATTCATCTAAACTACTTACCGGAAGCCTTGCTAAATCTTCAGCCCTTAGTATAATGATATTTCTACCTGTAGTATATTCCTTTTGCGGAAAAAATGTTGCACTAACTACAACCGAGTCTAACTCTTTAATTTGTGCAATGCAGCAAATACTAATCATGAGACCGAACAAACATATAAATACTCTAATCAACATAAAAGCAAACATATTTTAAATCTTTAACTACTATTTTATTTTTTCTGATACATAAAAAAATTACATAATATATAATAAATACTTTAAACATTGGCAAAGAAAAACTTTTCAGACTATCAACTGAATACCTGTAAAATCTATTAAAATTATATTCAACAACATCAAAAAATCTTTACAAGCGGGTTCACGAAATGCCTCTAAATTTTGGTGTATGTTAAATTTGGAATTGATTTATGGAATTTTCTATTACATATGCTATCTATTATCAAGTAAAACGGCATTTAAAACATATACAGGGGAGCATAAAGGGATTGTTAGAATTAGATTAGACAGTTTCAAAGTAGTATTGCTTTCAGATTGGGCAACAGCAACTGATGTTTCTCAAAAATCAGCCGATCTGTTAGGTTCAAAATGATGTTCAGTAACTATTCATAAGGGTGAAATATACTATGTCGGTCATAAAGCAGATGTATTAGAAAATTTTTGCAAAGTAGATGGAGATTGGAAACATGGTAGTATTGGAAGTTTGGCCATACCTGGAAATCACGAATACTTTAGAAATGCAAAAGTCTTTTATAACACAGTACTTTCTTTAATAGGATATATGCAAAATAATATCCATTTACAACAGGAATCTGGATTTTTTGTGTGGAAAACGATTTCTGCAGAATCTTTGCACTAGATACCGGACATCATTTTATAAAAGATTCCATTATAAAGCTTACAATCTAACAGGATGCCCACTTGGCCTCTAAATTGATAAAATGGTTAAAAGAAACTGTTCAGATTAAAAATGAGGTAAATTGTGAGATAATTATATTAACTCATCATCAGCCTAAATTAAGTTTTGAAGAGTTTTATCCACTAATTACTGAGCAATAAACAGAGATTATTGGTTGTTCTCGAAAGGTATTTTAGTTTTAGGGCCGATTTACAACTTTTTTAATTGGAATAATTCACCCGAATTACGCTAACCAATTTATCAGTAAAAATTTTTGGGATAGTAATGGTGAGTTGATTATCAGATAATAGATAAGACAGCTGTTGATTTCCTTCCAGTAAGTGAATACCATGCACTGATTTAGGATTTAACGGAAAAACTATTTTACCATTCAAAGGCCATTGAAATATCTGTAAATAAAGGGATTTTGTTCCATTAGATTGTACTTTTTCAGTAACCCTACCCCATTCTGGCTGAGCTAAGCTGGCTTGGTGAGTCCCATAAATTGATTCTCCATTAACTTTCATCCATTTCCCAATCTCTTCTAAAATTCGGATACTGGCCTCCGGTATATTCCCATCCGCCATGGGACCCACATTTAAAAGATAATTCCCACCCTTAGAAGCTATATCGCACAAATTACGAATAAGCATCGCAGGAGATTTCCAATTGGTATCAGCAGCCCTAAATCCCCAGGTACCATTCATGGTCATGCAGGTTTCCCAATCGGTTGTATCTATTTCATGTAATCCTGGAATTTTTTGTTCAGGTGTTTTCGTATCACCGGGGAAATCAGTTTTTTTTAATCTATCATTGGTGATGATATGTGGTTGAATACTTAATAACGACTGCAATTCAAGCGCTGCCTCTTTTGTCATGTTTGTGGGGGTATCCCACCATAGCACAGCCACTTTTCCATAATTGCTCAATAATTCTCTAACTTGAGGAACTGCAACTTCATGAATATAATCTTGAAATGATCTCGTTTCTTGAATCGGGTCCCAATGCCCGTTATGGTTCTTTGTATATTCGTCAATTTTCGCAGAATCCGGATTTAACCAGCCGTCAGAAGCTACTTTTCGGGAAACAGCCCCACCGGGATTGGTCCAATCCTGAGCTTGTGAATAATAAAATCCCAAAGGCATACCATATTTTTTACAGGCTTTTGCCAGCGGCTTTAATAGGTCTTTTCCATATTGGGTTGCCGCTACAACATTCCAGTCGCTTGCATTAGAATTGAATAAGGCAAAGCCATCGTGATGTTTAGCAGTTATGATAATATATTTCATTCCGGCATCTCTGGCCATTTTCACCCAAGCATCTGGATTATAGTGAATGGGATTGAAAGATTTTGCCTTTTCACGGTATTCAGCAACCGGAATTTTACTACGATTCATGATCCATTCTGCTCCTCCTTTGAGTTGTGGATGTCCATTATAAACACCCGCCCATTGACTATAAACGCCCCAGTGAATGAATAATCCAAACCTTGCTTCCCGCCACCACTGCATACGCGCATCTTTATTGATAGTCTGCGAAAGTCCAGCTTTTGAAAAAAGGATGCTACCCATCAAAATAAATATCCGAGCGAATTTCATAATAGCGAGATTACTTGAGTGTATTCAACTTCCTTTCCGAAAAAGAAGTACTTTTACTTTCCTAATATAGTTCATTTATCCAATAATTCAGTAACTCATCAGATGATCAACGGAAAAAAAGTGGTGGTAGTTATGCCCGCCTATAATGCCGAGAAAACTTTGGAACAAACCTATCAGGAGATTCCAATGGAAATTGTGGATGATATCATTTTGGTAAATGATGCCAGTAAAGATAATACCGTTCAGGAAGCTGAGCGATTAGGGATTCGTCATATCATTACCCATCCCCAAAACAGAGGCTATGGCGGAAATCAGAAGTCATGTTATAACAAGGCACTGGAATTGAATGCCGATATAGTGGTTATGCTGCATCCCGATTATCAATATACTCCGAAACTTATTTTGGCTATGAGCAGTATTATAGCCAATGATTTGTACCCGGTTGTATTTGGATCCCGAATTTTAGGCAAGGGTGCACTAAAAGGTGGGATGCCCTTGTATAAATACATTTCGAATCGCTTACTCACTTTCACTCAGAATGTTTTACTGAATCAAAAACTAAGTGAATACCATACTGGCTACCGGGCATTTCACAGAAAAGTACTGGAAACAGTAAACTACGAGCATAATAACGACGATTTCATTTTTGATAATGAAATGGTTGCACAAATATTTGATGCGGGATTTGAAATTGGAGAAGTTACTTGCCCTACAAAGTATTTTGATGAAGCTTCCAGTATTAATTTGTCTCGAAGTATTACTTACGGATTGGGTGTATTGAAAGTTTCAATAGGTTATTTTTTTAAAAGAATGGGTTTATATTCCTCCAATATTTATCAACATAAAAAATAATTATTTGTGCAGGGATGGCATCCGTTTATAAAAAACAAACCCATTTTTTGCATATAGTTTTTCAAGTTGAGGTACCGTATCATAGATAGCTTGTTCGGTTATCTTAATTGAAAAATATACTGGTTTAGGAATGTCGCCTGTCAATAACCAATTTTTATAGAAAACTTCTTTTTGATAACTACTGAGCGTATCCGGCTGATTAGATCCGCCAGCTTTTATTGAGTGTAAAAGAGAATCCAATTTTTCATCCGGAGGTGAAACTTTACCGTAGAAATACGGCGCGTAGCTTTTGTATCCCAGTGTTTCCAGAAAACAATCTTCCTTTGCATGGGATGAAAAAAAATCAATATTGGCACGCTGACTAATCGCTTCTACCGATGGGAAAATAAATAATGTAAGAAAATAGGTTGTTATTGTTACAGAAAAAAATAAAAAAGGAATTGATTGATTTTTATTTTTCAGAAAAATAAAAAAGAGTAGCGCTATAAGTAACAAAACACCTGCAAGGGATTGCCAGGGATGCCAGCTAACATTTGCCTCTAAATTGGCCTGAGCAAAGGTATCTTCCAATTTACCTTTCCACTGGTCTTTCACATTCATCACAAAAGGAATTGCAATTAAAAAAAGACTAATGAAAGCACCTATAAGAATTAACAATGATTTCAACAAAACCGGAAGGCCGGTTCGTTGCTTATACCAAAATTGATAAATACTACATGCCGCAATAAAAGTAAGTGGATACCAGCACAAAGAGGAATAATGAATAATTTTAGTTGTTACTAAAGAAAATAAAATTAATGTAACCCAAAACAAAGTGGTCATCCATTTTTTAAAAAGTAATCCTGCAGAATTTTCAGGGGTAAACCGCAAACCATCAATAAAGAAAATCGAAGCGGGAAAACAACCCAAAAGTAATACCCACCAATGATAAAAGAAAGGCTCACCATGATCTGCATCTGAAGTGCTGAAAATTGCAATCTGGCGCTGTATAAACTCTTGCATGAAAGTTGTACCATGCTGAATCAAATCCAATCCAAACCATATAAAACAAGTTATAAAACAGGTGATGCTGATTATGAAGAAGGTTTTTGCGCTTATAATCTGGCTACCCCAATATCTTATCAACATCACCAAAAAACAGAGTAAACAAATGAGCAATGCAACAGGTCCCTTGGTTAATATAGCTAGTCCTAAAAATAGCCCGCATAACAAAGCGGATGAAAATGAATATTGACTTTTATGTAAAAGGAAAAATTGATAAATAGCAGAAAAAATAAATAAATTAAACCAAGGATCAATGATACCTGATTTAAAATATAAAAAAGTAAAGAAAGTACCCAGATAAATCATAACCCAGATTCTTCCAAACTCTTCATCAAATAGTGATTTACCTATTCGAAATAACATAACCAATGTGATAATACCTGCTACGGCATTTGGGAACCGAGCACCTGTTTCATTGATTCCCCAGATTTTCATACTCAAGGCCTGTAACCAAAAAAAAAGGGGTGGCTTTTCGGTGAATCGTTCATAATTCATCTGAACGGAAAAAAACTTTCCTGTAACCAGCATTTCCCGAGCATTTTCTGCAAAATTAATTTCGTCCCAATCGAATAAATGAACTTGACCAAGATAGGGTATAAATAATACGGCTGCTATTAAAGCAATAGTATATTCATTTTTAAAAATAGTAGACAATTTCATGAAACGGTAAGGTTATGCATGCTTAACTACTGTAAAGTTAACCATTCATTGCATATTCCATTTTGATTTCCGAATTACCTGTAAAAAAGATCGTGTAGTGGATTTGCTGATTTAAAAACGACTTTCTCCGTATTTACATTATACTGTTCGAAAGGATATTGGAGGGATGCCCTATTTAGTAATCGAAAAAAATCATCTGGCTGTAATGCATTGATTTGCTGAAGAGGCCATTGCTGCTTGCCAATTACATAAGGTAATGCATAATTAATTGCCAATTTAATGCGATTATTTACGTTATCGGGATAATTCCACAAATCTACACCATGCTGTTCTGCCAAAGTTGCCAACTGAAACCAGGCCGACAAATTAAATATAGAATAAGACAACCCATTGGTTCTTTCCGTTTCGAGTGCCTGCAAGCCATTGGTGTCGATTTGAGCTATCATTAATTTCTTTGCGTTTTGAAAAATATTCTGAGCCAGTTTTTCTTCGCCCAGATAAACTGACAAAGAGGCAATCAACAATTCGTAATAGGTTTTATGATTATTTTTTGTCTGCATTTCTTGTCTACCGTTTTCACTCGTTTGAAGCCAATTCAATAAATCAGCAAACCAAGCTTTAACTAACTTTTTATCTGTAGTTGCATATCCAGGATAATTTTCGAGTAATTGAGTTGCTTCCAGCAAATTTGGGAGCAAATGAATATCAATAATTCCAATTCCTCTTCCGGTATCTATTCCTTTTATAATTTGAGCATGATTCAAATTAGGAATCATGTAGGTAGCGGTATCAAGACACCAAAATTTGAGAAATGTTACAGCCCTTTTGGCATACTTTTCTTCGCCAGTAAAATAATAAGCCCAACCAAGTGAAGTTACTGCAGTTATCCAATCATTAATCGAAGTGTGATCTGGTACCAACTCATTAGCAGGATTTCGTTGTCCATCTTTCCTAATATAAGGGAGTCCATCCGGCTTTGAAGGATCGGGCCAGTAATAACTGGCCATGCTCATATATTCGTGGGGATTTCCACAAGGGGTAGATTGTTGCTTTACAACAACAGATTTAATTGGTCTCGTGAGCCATTGATTTGCTCTTTTTGTTAGTTCTGACAACTGTTGCTGTTTAATTGAATTCTCTGTAAGTGATGCCTTAGCAGTTTCTAGCAATTGGTTGGAATGGAAAAGCAATTGAATTTTCTGTGCTCGTAAAGTATCGAAAGTAAATGAACTGATAAATAAAAGAAAGGGTACTAATAGTTTCATGAAAATAATTGTCTGAATGAATGAGAATAATTATACAAATAGTTATAGTAAATTGAGGAAAAGTCAATAATAATTAAACTTACATAAATAATTTAATAATCTAAAACATGATGAAGCTACATAGATATCAGGCAGCTATCGAGTGGACTGGCAACCTGGGAACCGGAACTGATAATTACCGGAATTATAGCAGAGACTATGAAGTTAAGGTAGAGAATAAAAGGATAGTAGAAGGTTCGTCAGACCCTTCATTTCGTGGTGATAGCAGTAGGTATAATCCTGAGGAATTATTATTAGCATCAATAGCATCGTGCCATTTATTATGGTATTTACACCTTTGTGCAGATAATGGTGTAATAGTGGAATCATATACCGATCGAGCAACCGGAACAATGAAAGAACTTTCAAATGGTAGCGGACATTTTACTGAAGTAGTTTTACATCCTATCGTTACTGTTAATAATGAAGCAATGGTAACAGCAGCAATGGAATTACATGTTAAAGCAAATGCAATGTGTTTTATTGCCAATTCTGTAAAGTTTCCCGTGCGGCATCAAGCTGAAATTAAAGTAAAATAACAATGCCCAGAGAAAAACTCTCCTCCCTCTATCTGAAAAAACCCTCAGCCCACCTTGCGGAAAATACGTTACTAAACCCCATCAGTCCACTTTGCGGGATGCACCGTTCTAAACCCCCTCAACTCACCTTGCAGCCTACGACTCACTAACCCAATCAGCCCGCCTTGCGGGCGATACCTCACTAACCACAGAGGGGTGAAAACTCACTAACCCCAGCGGGGTGACACCTCCCTAACCCCGGAGGGGTGAAAACTCCCTAACCCCGGAGGGGTGAAAACTCACTAACCCCAGCAGGGTGACACCCTAAAGCGAAGGGGATAATACACCTAAAAAAGAATGTAAGTGCTTTTTAAATTTTAATAATTCTAATTTAAACGTTTATCAATCAAAACAGCACTATGGCAAACACCTACACCCAAATTTATTTACACGTTATTATCGTAGTAAAAAGAAGAACAAATATGATTTCAAATGATTGGAAAGAATTATTACTCAAATACATTACTGGGATTATTACAGCAAAAAAGCAAAAGCTAATGATCATAAATGGAGTGGCAGATCATTTGCATATTTTAATCGGTATGAAACCAGATTGTTGTTTATCAGATTTAATTAGAGATGTTAAGGCAAATTCCAGCAAATGGATAAATGACAATAGATTTACGAAAGAAAAATTTCAATGGCAGGAAGGATTTGCAGGGTTTTCAGTTAGTAATTCAGGAGTAAAAAATGTAATTGAATATATTTTAAATCAGGAGGAGCATCATAAGAAAAAGAAATTTAGACAAGAATACATGAAACTACTGAATGAATATCAGATAGAATTTAAGGAGGCCTATTTATTTGAATAGGTAGAGTGAGGTGTCGCCCGCAGGGTGGGCTGAGTAAGATATCGCCCGCAAGTCGGGCTGAGTAAGATATCGACCGCAAGTCGGGCTGAGTAGGATATCGCCCGCAAGTCGGGCTGAGGGAGGTGTCGCCCGCAAGGCGGGCTGAGTAAGATATCGCCCGCAAGGCGGGCTGAGTGAGGAGGTGCATCTATAAAAAAATTAAAATATTATAGAAGCTTAATCGAGGGTACAATTTTTCGATTGTAATTAAGTGAAGTAGTTAAGACTTAATTATGCTGAAGAGGGCGTTTTTTTATCATACCCCCCTTGGTATCTTTTACACTATGCGTAACTACAAAAGCATGCGGATCTATTTTTTCTATTTCAGTAGAAAGTTTATTTATCTCCAAACGGGTTATCACAGTATAAATTATCTCCAAGTCCTTTTTCCGCTCACCTCTTTTTCCATATCCACCTTTACCACTATAAATGGTAACACCTCTACCCAACTCACGGATAATCATCTGCCTAATATCTTCGTGATGAGAAGAAATTATAGTGATTCCCATATATTCTTCAATTCCTTCGATAATAAAATCAAGCGTTTTTGAAACAGCTAGGTAAGTAATCATAGAATACAATGCTGTTTCAACACTTAACAGATAAGCAGCTGCAGAAAAAATCAATGCATTTATTATAATTACTATATCTCCAATGGTAGCACCTAATTTTCTACTTAAAAAGATGGCTAAAACTTCTGTACCATCAATAACGGCTCCCCCCCTAACACTTAATCCAACCCCAACACCCAGAAAAAATCCACCAAAAACGGCTACCAGCAATTTATCTTGTGTTACAATAGGAAAATCAAATATCAATAAAACCAGTGCTAAAGTAGATATGGCAAAAACAGTTTTTATGGCAAAGGTTTTCCCAATATTTTTTAGCCCCATAAAAACAAATGGGGCATTGATTATTACAATAAGCAGGGATAACGGCCAGCCAGTTAAAGTGGATAAAAGAAGAGAAATTCCTGTTACCCCTCCATCAATAAATTGATTGGTAATTAAAAATCCTTTTAATCCAAAAGCAGCAGAAAAAACGCCTACCAATATCAATATCCCATCCCGAATATTTCTCCTAAGCTCGATTCGAAAATTTCGATAATGCAGTGCTCTGCCATAACTGGAAATATTCTTATCCATAGGATACTATTTTTCACTTACTTTCAAAAGTTTTCTCAACTACCAGACTTGCTGGAGGGGTTCCGGAAACTTTAAAAAGTATATTTGGAACAATTCGAAAAGTTTGTTTTTCTCCAGTTATTACCTTAATAGTAATTCGAGCTTTACCCTCAGTAACTGAATAGTTTTTCAACTCTATAACCTTACTACTATCCGTTTCCGGGAATATACAGGCCACTCCATATTCTTTACTGAAATCAAAGCTGGCTGGCCTGCCATTGACTCCCATTGTTGCAGCCATACCCATTATACTATCTAACTGCTGCTGATTCTGAAATACTATTCCAAAAGGCTCATTAATGATTATTGTATTTTTTACAAAATATCCCTTTGCAATGGTAATTTCTGGTGATATAGTTACTTTCTCAGGCATGCCATTGGTAACACATGATATACTTACTATACTTATGACTAACCAACTCAACAGAAACCAAATAATATCATTCGCTGGTTGTTTCATTTAATGAAAATCAAAATGAAAAATGAAAAGCTATTGAATATACAACTGATTGAATAACCATTTAAATGTTCCATAAGTTTGAGCCCTAAAATTTATTTCAGGTCCAAATGCCATTAATTTTCCCTTACCAATCCCAGCTTCAAAAGCTGCGATTCCATTCGAAAGATATCCCTGTCCCCATGCCCATCCACTTCTTAATGGAGTAGCATCTGCAAACCAGGCCAATGGTTTAATCTGTCCACTCACTTGAGCAATAGGTTGGATAATAAATACAGGACTTGCATCAAAATAAATATCCGTTTTGGTGGACATTCCCCAACCTGCAGGTGTTTGATTATTGGTTCGAACCTGTAAAACACTTCCGGGGATATAATACTTTTCATTGGGCAATTTTCTTTCTATACCATTCACTCTCTCTATTAATGCATCCGAAACCGGAAGTTGAAAATGGTAAGCCAATTGTGTAGATGACCCAATGGCTACTATGGTACCACCCTGTTCTGCAAACTTTTTTAATTGAGGAATAGATGTAGTAGTTGTAATTCTTCCTAACTGAGCATGAAATTCTGCTGGAATCTCTGATTTATTTAGATCCCTACCGGCTCTAGCCACATTTCCCGAAGCGTTATATGCTGGGATAGCACCCCCAACCAATATGAGAACGTCAAAATTATCTTTCAGATTAGTGGAATCAATATCCTTTACGAAAACAACTTTTGCTGTATAATCAAATTTTTCCATCAAATACCGCATCCATCCAGATGGCATGGTTCCTCCATATTGGTCCCAAATAGCAATTCGTGCTGGAGATATTTTATTTAGTTGTGATGGCTTTGTATCACAAATTATAGGTACCACTCCGGTCTCCTTTAATAATTGCTGAACATTAGATTTATTTTTGGTAGTAAGTGGGATATAAAATGATCCTTCACTTGCCTTTAGTAGTGTATCCTGAACTCTGTATACTTCTATCCCGGATTTCAATAACTTATTTACTGCCAGATAAGAGTAATTTCCTGCCGCATCAAGCAACCAACCCTTCTCTTTATTTGCTATTGGAATTGATGGTAATTGAATTGGCTCTCCGAAAGGTAATTTTTTTAATGACACTTCAAATGCATCCAATACTCTATCGAATTGTATGCCCATTGTATAAGCTAATGTCCACCCCGCAGCATCATAAGGTGGGATTGGCGGACCACCGGGATATGCAAAGTCATTTGGGTGATCTTGCGGTTCGAATAAATCTAAAATATGAGGACGAAATGCCTGATCCGTTCTCACTACCCAGGTACCCTCAGGATAGGTTGTTCCATTCACAACTGCTTCCGCAGTGGTTTGATGTACGATAACGCCAGTTCCAATTAAAGCATTTAGGAAGCGAATGGAAGTAGCAGCATCTGTGTTAGTACGAATGAAATAGGCTCTTGGATCTCGTTTTGAGGGGTCTTTCATCACCGTATCGTACCATTTAATAGGCATAACCGGAACTTCTGTTCTTGCTCCGATCACAGTAGAATCTGAAGCTCTTCTTCCATTTGCAGGCTGCCGAAGAGATTCCTGATATAGACTTTTGATGAAAGCCGATTTTGAAGGAGATAATCCCCAAGTATCTTTTGAACCCTTCTCGATAGAATTTCTACCCATTCGGTAAATATTATATAACAGTTCATCCCGATAACGCATTGCATAATTCAATACTGCATAATTGAGAGAAACGGAATAATCAATTGATTGACGAAAATGCCAGGGACCCGGTTTTACAGGAAATGGAGTTGAACTATTAGGAATCAACCGATCAGGTACCAAGGGAACAGTAGAAGGGGTTGGACTTCCGATGATTTCAGTAAGCAACCCAACCATATTATGAAAGTAAGTTGTAGTTCTTAATCCACCATTATACCAAGTTGAATAAACTGAACCATTTTTATTTGTATAACCCGGCTTATTTTCACCATTGAGCCGGTTAATCATGGCTGCACCAACTGCTTCCAGACTAGTCATTACAATCGGATCAAAAGCATAATTGAATGGGTCTCGGAATGGTGGTCCGGCAACAACAGAACCAGGAGGGCCAGACTGATGATGATTATACATAATTTGAGGTAACCATTCTATATACAGTTGTTTACACATATTTTGTGTTTCCTTCAAATTGAGCATGTAAAAATCACGGTTATTATCATGTCCTGCATACTTTTCGTACAAGCGGGGTAAATTCTCTGTACTTCTTTTTTCTTTTTCTTCTTTCCGCATATACCAGTTACTCACTAACTCTTGTCCATCAGGATTGGCATGCGCCATCAAAATAATTACATTATCCAGTATAGCTTTTGTTTCTTCATCTTCTCTGCTAACTAACTGATAGGCCGTTTCTATTAATTGATGAGCCCCTACAACTTCTGTAGCATGTAAACCTCCGTCAATCCAAATAACTGCCTTTCCAGTTTTTGCTAAAGCCTTCGCTTCCAAATCCGATAACCCTTCTGCTAAAGCCAACTTCCGGGAAATTTGTTTGTACTCATCCAGTTTTTTCAGATTTTCGGGTGAGGAAACAATTAACATAAACTGATCTCTTCCCTCTTCTGTTTTTCCAATTGAAAGATATTTTGCTCGGTTGGAAGATGCTGCCAACTTTTGGAAATATGCATCCGTTTGCGTGTAATTGGCCAACTGATAATCATCCCCAATCGAAAAACCAAAATGTAGCTTTGGCTCAGGAACCTTTTGAGCTACAGAAAACGACACCGAAAAGAAAAAAATTATTCCGTAAAAGAAATGCTTCATATTAAAACTTTAATTTGAATTAAAAATTATATATTATTGAAAATCAATTATTTAATAAATAAATTTTTCCTTTTGTCCGACTACAATACACTCCCTTAACACTTCTTGCATATTAGGTAAATGAGAGGGTTTCCCATACAGCACATTATCAAATTTCCATTTATTTTTCTCAAAAATACAAACCAACTGATCTTGCCAGGTTTGCTGATAATTGCTATTTGTAAACTGAACATTCAGCCAAACCGTATCTTCAATCTGCTTCTTACTGAGTATCTTCCATCCGGTATAGCCCTCATACATAGCAGCAAATATTTCGCCCTCAATTAAAATTGGTTTATCTGTTGGCGATTTAGATTTCCTTATTCGCTCCTTACTTGCTTTTTCAGTTTCTTTGGCGGCTGTAATCAGCTGATATAGTCGCTCAGAAAAAAGTGATGAATCCAAATGCTCATCTCGAAATGGGTTGGGAGCTGCATATAGCTTTTGTATGATTTTCTCTGGATTATCTGACTCGATACCGGCACATGCAATCATTGTAAATAATAACAAGAAAACTATGTATTGAGTTATATATTTACACTTGAACATAGTATTTGCAGGAGTTTACAATTTAATTTTCCATTCATTATTCATTGATCGACCGAGCAATTGATTGGCTTCTGAATCATTAATAAATTTCTCTTTTTCCGGATCCCAAGTAAGGTTACGATTTAACTCATATGCGATATTAGCAATATTACAAACAGAAGCCGTTCTATGCCCGGTTTCTACATCACTAATGGGTCTGCTTCTATTTCTCATTGCTTGAAAGAAATCCTTATAGTGATCATTACTATAATAAACACGTTGATCCTTATCAGTCATTTTATATTCTTTTAACTGCACCGGAGAAGTTTCCAGTTTCCCTCTACCAACTTTTATTTCTCCCGCTGATCCAATAAAATGAACTGCATTACCCCATTCCCAACTCTCATGTGTCATTTGGGTACCATTACTATATTCCATAGTAAGGTGTGTGATTTCCTTACCATCCGGAACTTTAAAAGATACTGGACCGCTTTCATCCATGTTCAATGCCCATTGAGCAATATCAAACATATGTGCACCCCAATCGGTTACCATACCACCTCCAAAACCCTTATATAACCTCCAGTTCGGGTACACATCTTTTGAAATAGGTGGTGCCAGTTCCTCATTAAAATTGGCAATATCATTAGGTCCCAACCACAAATTCCAGTCCAGACCTTCAGGAATATTTTGGGCAGGTAGATTATAGGCAACAGGTGGAGCTCCGATATTTACCCGAATTTTTTGTATGTCTCCGATTTTTCCATTTCTTACTAATTCAACCGCCTGGCGAAACTCGTTCCATGATCGCTGCATATTACCGGTTTGAAAAACGCGATTATATTTCCGCGTTGCTTTAACCATGGCCCTTCCCTCTTTCACTGTTAATGCCATAGGCTTCTCGCAATAAATATCCTTACCAGCCTCCGCAGCTCTCACAGCGGCGGCTGCATGCCAATGGTCGGGCGTTGCAATAATTACCGCATCTACATCTTTTCTTTGCAGCATTTCTCTGAAATCGGTATACATTGCAATCTCACCCAAAGAACCTAATTCGGTTTTTTTTGCATACAATTTTTTAAGTGAGTCAAGAGTAAGTTCCGCCTTGGCTCTATACACTTCACTGATAGCAACAATATTCGATTCTCCTGTTTGCACAAACTGATTTGCTAAAAAACGGCCTTGTTTTCCGGATCCAATGATGCCCACTTGAATTTTGTCACTTGGAGAAATGTATTTAATTCCATTGGTTTGATATCCTCCCAAAACATAACGGGGTACTATGAAAAATCCTCCTAGTAATTGTGCAGATGTTTTAACGAATTCCCTTCGTGAAGCGATAGCAACTTTGTTTTTTTTCATGGTAAATGACAAATTTTAATTAGGCAATGATGATTGGATTTAATAAAAACCCCGGAAACTAAAGTTAAGTGAAATTAGGTGGCAGAACTCAATTTTAATCATGAATTTTATTCTAACCGTAAGAAAAAAATTATTGGTTATGAGTTATCTTTATTATTCGAATTAAGATTGATAAAAATATTCAGTTTTGTAAATTACAACCCCATTACACTTGATACCCTCCAGCATAAAAGGTCTTACCACCGATCAGGTTTCATTATCCCGCCAACAAAATGGTACAAATGAATGGGATTTTGCCAAACAACATGCATTTTGGGTTATTTTAAAGCAATTGGCAGGTGAACCAATGGTGTTAATGTTGTTGGCTGCCTCATGTTTATATTTTATTTCTGGAAAAACAGCAGATGCAATATTTCTATCAATTGCCATCTTATTGGTTGCCGCAATCTCTCTGTACCAACACAGGAGAAGTACATTAGCCTTAGATAAGCTTAAAAAGTATACCCGACCATTTTGTAAAGTTATCAGAAATGGCATAACTGAATCTATTCCGGCGCATGACTTAGTTTTAGGAGACTATATGTTGGCAGAAGAAGGCAGTCAGGTTGCTGCAGATGGAAAAATTTTTTACTCAAATGATTTAGGAGTTAATGAATCCATTTTAACAGGAGAATCATTAGTGGTTATGAAAGATATTAACCACCCTGATCCATTTTTATTTCAAGGCACTCATATAACCAATGGGATTGCTCTTATTGAGGTAACAGCAATTGGCATGCAAACTCGGCTGGGAAAAATCGGTAAAAGTTTATCAACCATAGCTGAAGAACCTACTCCGTTGGAACAACAAATCGGTCGATTTGTAAAATGGATGGTATTTATTGGATTTGCGATTTTTTTAGTGGTTTGGCTGATGAATTATGTAAAAACAAATGAAATAATTACCAGCCTTCTGCAGGCACTTACACTTGCCATGAGTATATTACCCGAGGAGATACCGGTTGCTTTTACCACTTTTATGGCATTAGGGGCATGGAGATTAATGCAGAGAGGAATTATTGTGAAACAAATGAAAACAGTTGAAACGCTGGGAAGTGCCGATATCATTTGTACAGACAAAACCGGTACACTTACAAAAAATGAAATGAGTTTGGCAGCTATATACTCATGGCCGGGTGACATAACCGTAGATTATAAAAAAAATCAAGCAGGAACAACGGAAAGCAAAGCGGTAATCAGAATGGGTATGTGGGCCAGTGAACCTATCCCATTTGACCCGATGGAGCAGGCATTGCATGAGGAATATTCACAAATTTTTTCAATCGATGAAAGAACAGAATACGAAATGATATTTGAATACCCATTGTCTGGAAAACCGCCAATGATGACACATATTTTTGAAAACAACAAAAATAATAGAATCATTGCAGCCAAAGGGGCTCCGGAAGCCATATTGCAAGCGTGTGCACTTCCTGATAATGAGATAGTAAAATTATTGGAAAAAGTTATGCACCTCGCTTCTAAAGGGTATCGCATTTTGGGGGTAGCACAATCAGATTTTAATGGCACTGATTTTCCAAATGAACAACAAAAATTGCCATTCACTTTTTTGGGGTTCCTTGCTTTTTATGATCCCCCTAAAGTAAATATTGAATCTGTGATTACTCAATTCTATAAAGCTGGTATTGATGTTAAGATTCTCACAGGAGATAACCCAATAACTACACAAGAAATTGCACGACAGGTAAATATGTCAAATGTTAGCACTACAATTTCCGGGGTCGATATCATGCAAATGCAGGAAAAAGATTTAAACAACACGATCCGAAGTACTTCGTTGTTTACACGCATGTTTCCTGAAGCTAAATTAAAGGTTATTCAGGCACTTCAAAAATCAGGTCATGTTGTAGCCATGACGGGTGATGGAGTAAATGATGGTCCTGCACTTAAGGCTGCCCATATAGGAATCGCAATGGGTAAAAAAGGAACTGAAATTGCTCAACAGGCAGCCTCACTTATATTACCATCCGACGATTTAAGCTTAATGTTAGATGCAGTTGCTATGGGTAGAAGAATTTATACGAATCTAAAAAAAGCAATACGGTATATCATTTCAATTCATATTCCCATTATTCTATTGGTCTTTATTCCTTTAGCATTCGGCTGGGTATATCCAAATATATTCTCTCCTATTCATGTAATATTTTTCGAACTAATCATGGGACCCACCTGCTCTATCATTTATGAAAATGAACCAGCAGAGCCAAATATTCTGTTGCATCCACCTCGTAAAAAAACTTCCCATATTTTTACTTTTTCTGAAGTGGGTGTAAGTGTATTACAAGGTGTAATCATTACTATTGGTTGCCTGGGTATTTATCAATGGAGTATTTACCAGGAATGGACAGAACAAGTGACCCGAACCCTGGTTTTTAACACATTAATCTCCAGCAATGTTTTATTAACACTTGAAAATCGCTCATTTACTTATTCCATTTTTCATACGCTCTTTTATACAAACCGACTTTTAATATATATTATAGGTGCAACGATTTCAATAACAGCAATTATTCTTTATGTTCCAATAATCAGTAACTTTTTTACATTGGAAGCTATTTCACCTTTCCAGCTAAGTATTTGTTTATTGATTGCTTCAATAAGTGTATTATGGATGGAAATTCCCAAATGGATTCATAGAAAAACAAAAAAATCTGAAAACTAACCAGCAGTATTAAATGACGAATTTGGTAAAAAGAAGAAATTAAGCATTTGCTGATTTTCATAGGGAACTAATTTTTCACCATTGAATATCCAAATGTCATATCCTAACTTTTTTACTAATTCAAATGTTAACTCTTTTCGATAGTTATTCCATACCTCACAAAAAATAATGGGTTTTTGATTTGAGATTACATTAATAGCTCCCTGCAATACATACCATTCAAAATTTTCAACATCAATTTTTAATGCAACCACCTGATTGGGTAATGTAAATTCAGGTATTTCATCTAACGATTTAGACTGTACTTCAATAAGTTGAGCATTATTTTCATTTGTTTCAACCACTTTACTCAAACCATGCATGTGCACCCCGCTTTCCTGAGGTATCGTCATCATCAATTGGCTCTTACAATTGGATAAAGCCAATTCATATAAAACCAACCGATCATCCGGAATGGATGAAAACAATTGCCTGCAACAGTGATAATTTACTGGAACGGGTTCAAATGCCACCACCTTACATAATGGTTTATTTTTGGCAATAATAACCGCAGTTACTCCCAGATTTGCTCCAATATCACCTATAATTCCTTTTTCAGGTATCAATGAAATGAAATGTAAAAACTCTTTATCCTTAAGTAAATGATGTTGTATAAATAATTGCCAACGAACGAGCAAATATAAATACACCCGAATACCCAAAATTTGTTGAAGAATGAATTGGATTCCTCTTTTCATTTTACTCATTCAATCGATGCTACGTATTAAATACTTCTCAAACTGGTTTCGAATTTACTTTAAAAATAGATTCAGCTTAGATGAAAAACTTCTTTCAGTGAAACACTAATCGGCGCATTATCGGGATGGGTATCCATAATGTCTCTCATATATAGCCACCATTTTTGCATAACCGGATGTTTAGGCAAATCATCTACCCCGTTTGATGCATCAACCTCCATATAACCAAACAAAGTTCCTGTTTCGGATTCCAAAAAAATCGAATAACGTTGAATTCCAGAAGCAAGTAATAGATTAGATAATTCAGGCCAAATTTCTTGATGCCTTTTTTCGTATTCAGCTTCAAATCCTTTTCGCAACTGCATAGTAAATGCTATTCTTTTCATTTGATTCATTTTCAATCTTAGCAGTTTCTTTATTATTATATTGACCGATTTAGGCAAATTATCGTGCAATTTCAAAATGATATTTTCCCGAGCCTACCGGTATTTTCACGTTGCCAAATTCATCTGTTGATAAGAAGGAAATATTTATCCGACTCCCACTTTCTGTAATGTCACCTTTTTTGGGTGTTGGCAAACAGATTACAGCAGTTGTATTGGCTGGTATTTCAACATCTAATTGAAAAATCGATTGCTGAATTTGCCAACTACTACTAACCAAACCATAATAAGTTTGCAATGTTGCGGATACTTTGCTGAAATTACCTCCGGTTTGTGGCTGAATGATAATTTTTTTATATCCTGGTCCTGTCTCATCTTCCTTAATACCTGCCATGGTTCGATACATCCAGTCGCCAATTGCACCATATGCGTAATGATTGAATGAATTCATTCCAGGGGTTTGAAATGTTCCATTTGGCTTAATTCCATCCCAACGTTCCCAAATGGTAGTTGCCCCCATCTTAACCGGATACAGCCAACTTGGATATGTTTCTTGTAGTAATAATTGATATGCCAATGAAGTATAACCAAATCGGGTTAGTACTTCGCATAAATAGGGTGTACCTAAAAATCCAGTGGTTAAATGAATACCATAACTCCGAATATTTTCTGCTAATCTTTCTGCAGTAGATTTTCTCAAATGCACTGGGAGCATGTTAAACTGTAAGCTTAACACGTAAGCGGTTTGAGTGGAAGAAACCAATCTACCGGAAGGAGTTACATATTCCTGCTGAAAAGCATTTACAACCCTTTCTAATAATTGGGTATATTCAGTAACCTCCTGAGTCAAACCTAAAACATTGGCAGACTGAATCAATAATTGTATGGAATGGGCATAAAAGCATTGAGCAATCAGGTATTTATCAGTAACAGCTGCTCTTCCATCATTATCATCCTCAGGACGATAAAATAGCCAGTCACCGAAATGAAATCCTGTATTCCATAAATCATCTTTGCTTTTACCCTTCATATAATTCACCCATTTCTTCATCGAAGGAAACTGAGTTCGCAATAACTGTGTATCTCCATAGGCAAGAAACATATTCCAAGGTATGATAGTAGCTGCATCAGCCCAACCTGCAGAAGCAACTGCGGTATTCCCCAAAACATTGGGTATTACAAATGGAACCGCCCCATCTGCTAACTGATCAGCTGCCAAATCTTTTAACCACTTACTGAAGAAATTATGCACATTCATATTATAGGCTGCCGTTCGACTAAACACCTGAGCGTCGCCTGTCCAACCCAACCGCTCATCTCTCTGTGGACAATCTGTTGGAACATCCAGAAAATTTCCTTTTTGTCCCCATAAAATATTATGCTGCAACCGATTGATTAATTCATTAGAAGTACTAAATGTTCCGGTAACCGGCATATTGGAATGTAAAACTTTTGCCACAAATTGTTCTGGCTTCAGTTCACTGGTATTTCCTTCAATTTTAATGTACCTAAAACCATGAAAAGTGAAATGAGGCTCAAAAAACTCTTGTTCTCCGCCTTTCAAAACAAATACATCTACCGCCCTTGCTGCCCTTAAATTATCTGTATAAAAATTTCCTTGCTTATCCAGCACTTCAGCATGTGAAATTTTTATAGAGTCGCCGGTCTTACCTTTTATAGACATAGCTACCCATCCCACTAGGTTTTGTCCAAAGTCTATAACAGTCTCGCCTGCCGGAGTTTTCATTAATTTAATCGGTTTGATTACCTCCTGTTGTGTAATCAATTCATTTTCGGTTGCCACCAGATTTTGTAATGAATACTGCGCAGGAATAACTTTTTGCCAATTGCCTGCATCATAATTTGCCATGCTAAATCCAGCCTTGGTCTTTGTATGATCGATGGTTTCACCATTGTAAAGTTCTGCATACCGAACTTCTCCTGTGGAGCAGGTCCATGAATTATCTGTTCCCAATATCTCGGAACTACCATCTTCATATTGAATGTGAATTTGCATTAACAAACCAACAGAGGAGCCGTAAAAGTTTTTTTGATTTGAAAAACCAATATAACCTCGGTACCATCCGCTACCTACCATTACCCCACAAGCATTTAGTCCTTTTTGTAAATGTTGTGTAACATCATAAGCCTGATAAGGAAGACGAGCAGCATAAACAGTCCAGCCCGGTGTTAATTTTCCATCTCCCACTCGTTTTCCATTAATATAAGCCTCGTATAATCCGTGAGCAGTAATATATGCGGTAGCCAGTGTAACTTTTTTATTCACCGGGAAGGTTTTTCTGAATAAAGGACTCGGTCTTCCGATACTATCTGCAAAAGGAGAAGCCTCTATCCATTGTGCCTTCCAGTTTGAAGCATGAAATAGACCGATTTGAAAAAAAGCCGCCTCAGTTGAAATTGATGTATTTCCTGCCTCATCCCATACCTGAACTTTCCAGGAATAACGCTTATTCGCAATCATTTTTGGTAAGCGAACTGATATCATTACAGATTGTGAGGAATTAACTTTTCCGGAAAACCAAATCGTTGTATTTTTTTCTTGAGCATCATACACGGTTATCTGATAGGCTTGCTGTCGGATGTTTTTATAATTACCCGATAATTGCCAACTAAACCGCGTGAGTGAATCCTCTATTCCAATAGGATTTATCCGATTATTGGTTAATAAATGATGAACGGTAAGTTGCGCATTCGAATGTAAACTAACCATTAAGAGGTAAAAGACTCCCAAAATGCTGATTCTCATAGCAATTAATTTGTTAACAAAATACTCAAGTTTTTGCATTATTCCATAGATGTTTTCCATGGAATTAACGATTTAATAGAACCAACTGGCTAATCATTTGTTACCTTTGCAGCCAATTCTTGCAACAATTTTAGATTTACCTGTTCTTTTATGTTACGAATGTATTGTTTACCCTTGTTATTGAGTGTTGGATTGATATTTTCAGGTAAGTCCGGATTAAGTCAACCACTTTTATCTATCAATGGAACCGTTAAAGATGCCAGTTCGGGTGAAGTGTTAATTGGGGCATCGATGTTTTTATTAGAAAATGCTCAAAAAATTACGCTTACCAATTCTTATGGGTTCTTTTCAATAACAGCCATACCAGGTAAATATCGACTAATCGCACAATTTGCTGGATTTAAAAGCGACACCCTTTCTATCAATTTAAATGGGAATCAAACGCTGACAATTAAACTTCAACCCATTGGAAGAGAATTGGCTGAGGTGGTAGTTAGTACACGTAAGAAAAATGAACTGGTAAGTCGTCCGCTGATGGGTGTTCAGAAATTGTCTGTTAAAGAAATGAATAACGTACCGGTGATTTTTGGTGAAAAAGATGTTCTGAAAACCATTCAATTATTACCAGGCGTAAAATCGGCAGGAGAAGGTAATAGTGGATTTTATGTTCGGGGGGGAGCTGCCGATCAAAATCTAATTTTACTGGATGAAGCAACCGTTTATAATGCTTCCCATTTGTTGGGTTTCTTTTCTTCTTTTAATTCAGATGCTATTAAGGATCTCACTCTCTACAAAGGCGCAATGCCAGCAGAATATGGAGGCAGACTCGCTTCAGTAGTAGATGTTAAGATGATAGATGGTAACAATCAATCTTTTCATGCCAGCGGAGGTATAGGATTAATTTCATCAAGACTGAATTTGGAAGGCCCACTGGTGAAAGATAAAAGTTCCTTCATGTTAAGTGGCAGAAGAACCTATGCTGATGTATTTTTGGGATTGTCCAGAGACTCCAGTATTCGCGATAATTCGCTTTATTTTTATGACTTCAATGCAAAAGCCAATTATATCATCAATAAAAAAAATCGGTTATTCTTATCGGGCTATTTCGGAAGAGATAAATTGGGTTTCGGAAGAACATTTGGAATTGATTACGGAAATAGTACTGCAACTTTAAGATGGAACCATATTTTTAACGGACGCTTATTTCTAAACAACTCCTTAATTTATTCCAATTACAATTACAACATAGAAATTAAGTCAGGGGTTAATAATATAGTTATCAAATCGAAAATTGAGGACATTGCCTTAAAAACCGATTTTCAATATTTTATTAACAATGATAATAAAATCAATTTTGGAACGCAAATTACGCAACACTTATTATCACCTGGAATAGTAGATGCTGCTGCCAATTCTAGCTTTAACTCTTTGAAATTACCAGTAAAGAAAGCATTAGAAGCGGCAGCTTATTTTAACCATGAGTATGCTCCCAATGCAAATTTACGCATTAACTATGGAATCCGATTTACCAGCTTTTCCCTATTAGGTCCTGGTACTTTTAATACGTATGATAGTGCAGGAAATATCTTACAAAGCATAATCAAAACCGACAATAGTTCTGCAAAAACCTATTTTAATCCTGAACCTAGATTTTCTGCCAGCTGGTTGCTCAATCCACTTAGTTCTATAAAAGCATCCTATACCCGAAATGTGCAGAATCTACACCTGCTCAGCAATTCTGCAGCAATTAATCCTACTGATATTTGGATCCCCAGCAGTTTACAGGTAAAACCAGAAATAGCTGACCAGATTTCACTTGGATATTATGCAAATGATAAGCAGTTAGCTTTTGATTTCTTTGTTGAAGCTTATTATAAATGGATGCAAAATCAGGTTGACTATAAAAATGGCGCACAATTACGAGCCAATGAAAATGTTGAATCGCAGCTTTTATTCGGAACCGGCAGAGCATATGGGTTAGAGTGGTTTTTAAAGAAAAAAACTGGTAAGCTTACTGGTTGGATTAGTTATACTTTAGCCCGCACCGAGAGAAGTGTTGCCGGAATCAATAATGGGAACTGGTATCCGGCCAGGCAAGATCAAACACATAATATTGCAATCGTTGGTATATATCAAACCAATAGTCGCTGGACAATCTCAGCAAATTGGGTGTACAATACTGGAAATGCGGTTACTTTTCCAAGTGGGAAATACAGGCTAAATGGTCAGAATGTTTACTATTATACCGAGAGAAATGGATATCGTTTTCCTGATTATCATCGGTTAGACCTTGCAGCTACTTTGAAAAATAAACCCAAACATGGAAGGGAAGGAAGCTGGACTTTTTCTTTATACAATGTATACGGAAGAGAAAACACCTATAGCATAGAGTTCAAAGATGATCCCAATAGTCCCGAAAAAACCATTGCAGAACAAACTGCTTTATTTAAATGGGTACCTTCTATTACCTATAATTTTAAATTTTAGTGTATGAAACTTCTACCCTATTATATCAATATTCAGCGACTCCGATTCCGAATTCCAATTTATTTGAAGTTCATGCTCTTGTCTATGTTTTTATGGGGATGTAAAAAAGTGATTGATGTTAACTTAAATGATGCTTCCCCACAACTTGTTGTAGAAGGAAATATTTACAATACGCCCGGTCCTTACTCTATTCAAGTAAGCAAAACCATCAACTATAGTGCACCCAATCAATTTCCGGCGGTAAGTGGAGCTTCCTTGTTTGTGAAAGACCTTACAGATGGAATAACCGATACGCTGCAAGAATCAAATGCAGGGAAATACATAACAAAAAAAATTCAGGGTTTGCCAGGACATAGTTATCAGCTTGAAATCGGAACCAGTGGACAAACCTATATAGCAAACACTACACTCCCTGCACCGGTGCCTTTCGACTCTGTAAGTTTTGAGAAAATTGCTCGACCTGGAGGAAAAGTGGATTGGTATGCAGTTATTAATTATCAGGATCCACCAAGGGTAAATAATTATTATCTATTTACTCTGTGGGTAAATGGCAGAAAAATCAATAACACATTTGCTTATGACGACCGGCTTACAGATGGCAGATATGTATCCAGAACACTACGAACAGATAGCACCTATATTCAGCCGGGAGACACGGTTATGGTAACCATGAACCATATGGGAAAAGAGGGATTTCAATATTACAGTAGTTTTTCTCAGGCTACCGGAAATGGTGCCTTACAATCGGTGAGTCCCGCTAATCCTGTGAGTAATATTTCAAATAAAGCACTGGGATATTTTTTAGCAGGCGCTATACAAACTAGAAGATCCGTTGCTAAATAATACATTTTTATTTATGTATTATATAAAAATCATTAATTTCTTTTATAATTAGCTAATAACACCCCTCCAATAATACAAACGGCAGCAAGAATTTTTGGAGTAGTTAGTGGTTCATGTAATATCAATATAGCAGCGGCAGTTCCAAAAAAGGGTTGTGAAAAAATAAAAGCACCCGTTGTTGCAGCACCGAGTATGCGAATAGCATAATTCATAAAAAGATATGCAAAAAAAGTACCACCCAGAACTACGTAAGCGATACAAAACCAATGAATCGGAGTAAATGCTGTCCAGGATACCTTTTGCAAATGAGGCAGGGAAAGAGGAATGATAACCAATCCACCCATAAAAAATACCCATTGTAAAATGTGCAAGGGTTGATATTTTGACATTAAGGGCTTTATCAAAATAACATAACTTGAATAACCCAATGCGCCACCTATAACAAATAAATCTCCCAGCATTTCGTCGGATCCGAAGGTGGATTGTGTATTTCGGGAGAAAACCAGGATACTTCCACCCAGCATTCCTAATAACAAACCTGCTATTTTAATTGCTGTTAAACTTTCCCTTAAAAAAATTGCTGCCAATATTGTTATGGTGATGGGAGTTGTTAATATGAGTAGGGATGCATGTATAGGACTAGTTAGTGACATGCCTGTAATGGAAAAGCTTTGATTGATGGCAATTCCGGCCATGGCGCAAAAAAAGAGTCTTACATAATCTTTCCTCTGAATACCAGTAGCGACCGGATTGGTTAGATATAATAACCAGAAAAGTGAGCCAGCAAAAAAAATTCGAATGCCGGTTAATGCCATTGGATGAATCAATGCGGGGCTTACGTGTTTAACAGCAACCACACTTGTACCAAAAAAAAAGTTAGCAGATAAAACTGCGGCAATCGCTTTTGCACGATGGGAACTTGACTGCATTACAAGAACCTGAATTTAAAAAGCATATACTACAACCTAATTTCAATAGGTAAAAACTTTTCCACCCGCCATCACTTCCTGTGTCTTTTCATCAAAAGTTACTTTTTCTCCGGTTCGTGCTGCGGCATTTGTCATTATAGTTGCAATCGAATGATTATACCCTGCTTCAACCGGCGCATTGGTTTGCTTTCGGCTACGAATACATTCCATCCAATTTTTAATATGTGCTGTAGTAAGTTCATCCCCACCTGTATTGGCACCACTTTCAACTTTGATAAATTTCTCTGTAAGATAAAGTTCGGGCAGCAAATTCGGTTTCATATTCATAGCTTCCGCATAATTGGCACGTAATCCACCTTTAGGAGAAACTTTATTGGTAATCAGGTTCAATTCACCTCCATTCGAATAATATATTTCACCGGGCTTATCTTCTCCATTGTGCATACGTGAACCAAATACAACCTGAAAACCGGAACTGGGATCATTGGCAGGACCATAATCAAAAACAGCTGTTATGGTATCCCAGTTTCTGCGACCATCTTTCCACATATAAATTCCACCATTGGCCGTTACGCTACGCGGATGTTTGAGTCCGCTAAACCAATGCACGGTATCAATCTGATGGCTCATCCACTGACCGGGTAATCCGGATGAATAAGGCCAGAACAAACGATATTCGAGGTACTTTCTGGGATCAAATTTTTCAAATGGCCGATTGAGTAAATACCGCTTCCAGTCGAGATCTTCTTCTCTGCACTGAGCAACCAAAGCCGGCCTTCTCCATCTTCCCGGTTGATTTACATTCCAGTTTAATTCAACCATGGTGATAGGACCAAACTTTCCTGACTGAATAAATTCAGCAGCAGCCATATAATTTTGTCCGCTTCTTCTTTGAGAACCAATAGTAACAATGCTTTTAGAAGCCTTTACCGCCTTTAATGCAGCCCGGTTATCCGCCATTGTTTCGGCAAAAGGTTTTTCACAATACACATCAACTCCTGCCTTTACGGCTTCAATGGTATGCAAAGCATGCTGAAAATCAGCTGTACTGATAAATACGGCATCCACCATTTTTGATGCATATAGTTCTTCATTATTGCGGTAAGCAGTAATATCGTGCCCCATTTTATCCTTCAAAAAACCGGCTCCTTCTTCTCTTCGTTTTTTCCAGATGTCGGAAACTGCCACAATATCAAAATTCATCTCTTTGTAAAACTGCATAAAGGGAGGAATATGAGAAGATTTATGCCTGTCGGAAAACCCTACCACTCCAACCCTAACCCGGTCGTTAGCACCCAGAATACGAGCATAACTTGAGGCACTAAAAGCAAGTGACCCCATATAAGTTCCCGCTACAGCCTGAGCAGATTGACGAATAAATTTCCTTCTTGAATTTGACATACAATCGATTTAACCATTAACAATTGAAATATTCCTTTGCATTGAAATAGGCAATATCACTTAGTATTTTCCCAATCCACTTTTCATCATTAGGGAGTACCCCTTTTTTCATCTCTTCAGCAAAAAGATTACAAATAATTCTTCTAAAATATTCGTGACGAGGAAAAGAAAGAAAGCTTCTGCTATCAGTAATCATTCCCACGAATGTACTGATGATGCCGAGATTAGACAAGGCATTGATTTGCTTTTCCATTCCATCTTTTTGATCTAAAAACCACCAACCAGAACCAAATTGAATTTTTCCTTTTACCGATCCATCATTGAAATTTCCTAGCATACTGGCAAAAACTTCATTATCGGCTGGATTAATATTATATAAAATGGTTTTCGCTAATTGGTTGCTTTGATCCAATTGATCTAAAAAGCGAGATATGGACAAAGCCTGAGGAAAATCTCCTATTGAATCCAGCCCAGCATCAGCACCCAATAATTTATTCAAACGGGTATTATTATTTCGGATAGGCCCTAAGTGAAATTGTTGCACCCAACCATATTCATGATATAAACGACATAATTCCAATAGCACATAACCCATGAAAGCATCCGGATTGGAATATACAACTTCTCTATTTTGCAAGAATCTTTCAAATTCATTTTCCAGTTCTGCAGAAAAGCCATTTACCGGAGGCATATAATTCAATCCATGATCTGAAACCCTGCATCCATTTTCATGAAAAAATCGAATGCGATTATGAAAAGCTTCCAGAAGAGTAGCAACAGAATTAATTTGAACCCCGGAGGTTTGCTCCAACAATTCCAAACTCTGCCTAAATGCAACCGGATTATGAATTTGAATAGCTTTATCAGGACGAAATGAGGGAGATAAGGTAAAGGGTGCAGCAGTTTTTGCAAAAGCCTGGTGATGGGCTAAACTATCCCAGGGTTCATCGGTAGTTCCAACATATTCTACCCGAAAAGATTGTAAGATAGCCTGAGTGGTATGCAAAGGATCTTTCAATTGTTCACCCGCCTCCTCATAAATTGATTTAGCCGAATCTGCATTTAAATATTGCTGTATGCCAAATACATTTTTCAATTCAAGATGAGTCCAATGAAAAAGGGGATTTCTGATAGTGGCAGGAACAATTTCAGCCCATGCCAGGAATTTTTCCTCGTCGCTTGCATTTCCTGTAATTAAATATTCGGGTACTCCCAAAGTTCTCAGAGCCCGCCATTTATAATGATCTCCACTTAGCCAAATTTCGGTTAAGTTAGGAAAACGATGATTGGTAGCAATCTGATGAGGATTCAGGTGACAATGGTAATCTATGATTGGCTGATGTTTTACATAGCCATGATACAAATTTTGTGCAATGGAAGAATCCAATAAAAAATCATCATGAAAAATATAATCAGTCATACACCATTATATTGTTTTGTTGCATCATACCCCACTAAATGCAGTAAATGCTCCATCTACCCGAATTTCAGTTCCATTCACAAAAGAAGAAGCATCACTTAGTAAATAGATAAGTGCGCCATTTAATTCTTCCGGATTACCAAAACGTTTATAGGGTGTATGAATAATTACTTTATTTCCTCGATCGGTATACGAACCATCGGGTTGTGTTAGTAATGCACGATTTTGTTCTGTCAAAAAGAATCCTGGCATAATACAATTCACTCGAATTTTATCACCCAGTCGGTTTGCTACTTCTACGGCAAACCAACGTGTATAGCAATCAACAGCAGCTTTACCCATACTATATCCTAAAACACGGGTTACTACCTGATGAGCAGTAACAGAAGAAATATTTACAATGCTTCCACCTTCATGGGAAGCCATAACAGATCCGAAAATTTGTGTAGGAAGTAAGGTACCCCATAAATTCAAATCCATTGCTTTTTTCATGCCATCGATATTCAACTGGAAAATATCTCCTTCGGGAGGAAGAATACCTTCCGGCACATTACCACCTGCTCCGTTAACTAATCCATTGATGGTTCCAAGCTTATCTATAATCAAATTTTTGGCAGCAATTAATTGCGACTCATTTAACACATCTGCCGTAACAGCCAAAGCTCTTCCTCCGGTGCGAATAATTTCATCTGCTCGTTGTTCAGCAACTGCGGTATTTCTTCCCAAGATTACCGGGATACCTCCTGCAGCAGCAATTGCCTTTACAAAAGATGCTCCTAATATGCCGGTTCCGCCGGTAACAACAATCACCTTATCCTGTAATGAAAATTGATTAGACATTCCTTATTGATGAATTTTATAAAGTGAAAGTGAGTTTTTTTATAAAGTAAATGAAAAATGAAGGTGAATTAATTTACGAAAACGATGTAGGCTAAAAACTCAAACAGCACTTTATTCCGGAATGATCTCTACTCTGCTTATATCAGATAAGTTAATAAGTACTTCTTTTCTTTTCTTGATAAATACCAGCTGCTCTTTACGTTGTTCTTTAATAACTCCCTCGATTAAAACCTGATCCTTCAAACCAAATATCCGAATATTGGATGCGTGTTCTATGAAATAAGTAAATGCGGTTGCTGAATATTGATTCACTTTGGGTACCGAATTTAATGAAGCACCTTTTTTAAGCGTGATTACAATAACACCAAAAGCACCCCTTGATCCATATGCACCTGATGTAGAAGCATCCTTTAAAATATCAATACCATCCACGTCTTTCGGATTAATTGTAGATAAATCGCCATTATAAATTACTCCATCTATTACAATTAAAGGATTCTGTTGATTATTAAAACTGCCAACTCCTCGAACAATTACAGAACCCCCGCTCCTACCGGTATTGGTTTTTACTTCAAGCCCCGGAATTTCCCGAAGCAATTCAAAAATATTATTATAACTGCCCGGCAGAATAGTGTTAGGTTTTGCTTGAGCATATACTGATTGAGCAGAAATCAGTAATAGTAAGCATACATATACAGATTTGATTGTTGGCATCATTGTTTTTTATTGGCTAGTTTACGTGCCTGGGTTGTAACATAATATTTAGCAAGCATATTGGGCACTTCCCAAGCCGGCAACTGTTTGTTCTTTAAATAGTCTAAGTATTTTTCGGTTACCCTTGCAAAATGTGCTTCGTGTCCTTCCTTATAGGAAGCAGGAATAATAACTTCCCATCCTGCTGCAGTAGGAGCAACTGAAATACCAGGATATTGACCCTGAATAGCTGCAATAGCAGCAGCCACTTCTGCAGAAATAGCAATATTTTTATTTGATGGTTCTATATACAATGTAGGCTGGAATTTTTGTTCAGCCCCTTGCCGGATAACTAAATTACATTTCGTTCCTCTCAATATAGAATAGTGGGTATCACCTGTACCTTCCGGAGCTTTGTAATTCCAGATAACCGAAACACGTGCATGAACCCCATTGATTTGATAATTGATTTCCCCATTACACTTAACCTGAATGTTTCCGGTAGCGTCTTTGTATTTATTCAGATATGCTGGTACCTCAGATAATTGGGTAACTTCTTTTAATTGAGCCGGACTCAAAATAGTATTCCAACTTTTGGCAGACAACATTTTGATGTCTTTATCAAATTGTATGATTTTTTCGGGGAAACATTCCCATTGAACTAAATCTACCAAATGTGTAGTTACATCAACAATCCCCTCTCCTTCCTGCTCCACATCAAAAAACCAAGCCGGTCTGGTGAGTGCAGCACCAGAAACATATTTAAAAAAGTGATGGACACTTTCTTTCGTAACTGCTGGATTATCCGGAGTTCCTTTTTCCAATTGTCCGAACAACTGTGGTTGCATCGAAAGTGCACGTTGCAATTGTGTGGAAATTTCATATCGCTCTGTCATGATATCATACAATAAAACTTTCTTCTCGGCAGCAACCTGAAAGGCTTTTTGTAGTTTCTGAAAACCTTCGCTCGTTATTGCCATCGGTTTATCTGAAAATACATGAAAACCAGCTTGCACTGATTGAAGAATATAATCAGTTTTTAATTGATTGTTTCCCGCAAGTACTACCACATTTCCCTTTCGTTCATTGATCATTTTATTAAAAAAATCTTTTCCAGTATACACCTGCTCTTTCCAATGGGTGGGCGAATTTTTTGCAGCATTATAGCCATTTATTTTGCTTAAGTGCATTTGCAAATCAGGGCCTCCGGGTGCATAAACCTGAACAGTTGAATCTACTCCCGGGTACATCGACTTCTGAACCAATGCAGCATGAAAATGACCGGGATCAAGTGTTATAAGGCGAACTGATTGTTGTGCCTGCAAAAAAGCAGGAATAAAAGTTAACATAAAAATATTTCTTATCATATAAAATGATGAATTTAAACTTATTATAATTTAATTATTTTTTTAACTCATCATCCTTTGTTTTCGCAGTTGCTTTTGAATAATCTAGTCCTTTAAATGCACCCGCCACATAACGTAATCCCTGAAGCAAATGATTCACATAAACAGGATCCTGGTAACTCTGTTTACTATGACCCAAGGTAGTAATCCAGATATTACCCCCCTCGAAATGCTGGTACCAAACAGCGGGATAATAGGTGACAAAACTTCCCATATTTTTTTTGATCTGAGTGGAGTCGGCGGGATTAAGAGAATTTACCTCATGCACCATTAATACTTTCATACCTGGATAGAGTTCTTTACCAAAATAACACTCATCTTCCCGTACCCACTCATCTGGAACGTCTGTCATTGAAGGATGAGTCTTATCTATCTTTTTCAAAGAGAAAGCCTGAAACCTGGCATGCCAGGAAAAGGTTTCTCCGAGCATCATCTTAAACCAAGTCCAATTTCTTTCAGTACCTGTAACAGAGTGAACCCCTACAAATCCGCCACCTGCTTCAATATAGTGCCGAAAGGCTAATCGTTGATTATCCGTGTCAAATACATCGTTATTGGTACTGGTAAAAACAATTAATTGATACTTTTTAAGGTTGCCCTCTGTAAAAATCGACGGGTCGTCGCTCACATCCAGTGTAAATTTCTCTGAAGCAGCCAGCGACTTCAGGCACTCTACCGCAGCAGGAATGTTATCATGTACGTACCCCTTCCCATTTTTTGTATATAACAAAATGTTACTTCCCTTTAATTTATTCGTAAAAATTGAATGCTTTTTTAAGTCGGCAGCAATTGTTTTACTGCTACTAAAAAGGAAAACAAGGGATACCAAAAAAAGGCGGATTGGGGATAATGGATTCAAATGCTTCATTTTCAAATTATTAGTAAAAAGATATTGAAATAGATAACTTAATATGATATTCAAATTTATTATCCACTACATCAGCAAGTTTCGAAATTTACGAAATCCTTTTCGTGGAATTTTGGATAAAAATTACTCGAAAATGATTCTACATTCCGATTCTGCCATAATTTAACAATTGATTTTAAGGATGAATAGGTCAAATTGCTTATTCATTCGGTTAAGTTTTTAAACCAAAACAATTCTTGCCATTATGAAGAAAAATGCAAAAGTTTTTGCGCAAGCATGTTTTTCTAAAGCACTGCGCTTTGGAACTATCATGCTGGCATTGCTGGTCTGGGTAATCAATGCCAGTCCGGCTAGCGCAGCAGATTATTCTGCTAACAGCTATAATGCCGCCCCCCCTTCCACAATTTCCGGAAGAGTAACAGATGCAAAGAATGCTCCTTTAGAAGGAGTTTCTGTTGTTATCAAAGGAACTAACAAAGGTGTTACTACCAATGCATCCGGTTCATTCTCATTCCCAAATGTTCCAGACAATGCCACGTTAGTATTCAGTTATACGGGCTTTGGAACCAAGGAAGTAGCATTGAGAGCCGGACAAGGCCCTATCAACATTTCTATGTCGGAGCAGGTTTCCGGATTAGGAGATGTGGTGGTGGTAGGATATGGTACTACTCGTAAAAAAGACCTAACCGGTGCGGTTGCGCAAGTAAAAGCTACTCAATTTGAAAATGAGAATCCCCGTTCGGTTCAGGATATGTTACGGGGTAATGCGCCCGGTTTGGATGTAGGTTTCGATGCCAGTACAAAGGGATCTAACTCTAGCTTACAAATCCGTGGTAAAGGTACTCTTACAGCCAGTTCTAGTCCGCTGATCGTATTAGATGGAGTTATTTATCCGGGTGGTTTAGAGGATGTAAATCCGAATGATATAGCTACTATCGATATCTTAAAAGATGCTAGTTCAGCAGCTGTATTTGGTGCACGTTCTGCGAACGGCGTAATATTAATCACTACTAAAAAGGGAAAAGTAGGTAAGCCAATCATAACATTTAATCATAATATTGGATTAAATCAACCCGCGAATCGTCCACACATTTTAAATGCCTATGAATTCTTGGATTGGAGGCAGGATGTAAGATGGGCCATGTTGGGCTTTGATTCAACCTCTAAGCCAGGTATCAAATACAGATTTATCAATCCCAACAAATTGCCTTCCAGTGTTACTCTTTCACAATGGTTAGCATTCGATGGATCGGGAGGTGACCCAGAATCGGTTTGGCTAACTCGTTTGGGGCTAAAAGCAGTAGAAATTGCAAACTACAAAGCAGGAACTAATTTAGACTGGGAAAAATTAATGTTGAATTACAGTGCAATGCAGCAAGATCACACAATCAGTATTGCCCAAAGAAGAGACGATTATAATTATTATTTTTCTTTAGGTTATTTAGAAAATAATGGATTGACTGTAGGAGATAGATATAAAACTTTCAGAACCCGATTCAATTTGGAAAGTAATATTGCGAAATATCTTACTGTAGGTTTGAATTTCCAGTTTGCTGAAAGAGATGAAAGTTCAATTCCAGTTAGTTTGAGTGATTTAATTCGTACAACCCCCTGGGGTTCTTATTATGGGGCAGACGGAGTAACCTTAAGGCCAAGTCCGAATGATGACCCCGGTAATAATTCTCATCCGTTCTTAGCCCAAGCTTATGAAAACAGACTATATAAATATGATAATTTCTTTGGCTCTGTTTATGCAAAAGGGAAATTACCTTGGGGATTTTCTTATCAAGTAAACTTTACCCCTCGCTTGGATTTATTGAGGGAGTATCGCCACCAATCATCTCTTAATCCTTTGTTAGCAACACAAAAGGGGATTTCAAACAGAAGAAATCAAACAGTATATTCATGGCAATTAGATAATATAATTAATTGGAATAAGAAATATGGTAAGCATAGTTTTGATGCAACATTCTTATTCAATGCCGAGAAATTCCAATCTTGGAATACAACTATTCAGGCCTCGAACTTTGCGCCAAATGATAATTTGGGATTTAGTTCACTACAATCCGCAACACTCGCTCCTGTTGTTGCAACAGACGACCAATATGCAACTGGAGATGCCTTAATGGGAAGATTGAATTATAACTATGATCAGAAATACTTCTTTACTATTACTGAAAGAAGAGATGGTTATTCAGCTTTTGGTCAGCAAAATCCCAGAGCCAACTTTCCATCGGTAGCATTGGCGTGGGCATTCAGTGATGAGAAATTTATGAAGAATGCCTCCAGCTGGTTAGATTTTGCGAAAGCCCGTATTTCTTATGGTGAAAATGGAAACCGTGAAATTGGTAGATATGCTGCGTTATCTAACCTGGCTTCAGGAACCTATGTGTATATAACAGCAGGCGGTACCCCGATTAATGTGGGTAGAGTTGCCGGAAGTAATCTGGCAAATCCTGCATTGAAATGGGAAAGAAATAGTGCTATCAACTTTGGAATAGACTATTCAATTTTAAAAGGGGTTGTTTCAGGTTCGATAGATTTATATGACAGAACAACCAAAGATTTGTTGGTTAATAGAACACTTCCCAGCGTAACAGGATTTAATAGCATTCTGGTAAACTTAGGTGAAGTTAAAAATACCGGTTTTGAGATTTCAGTAAATACCAATAATCTGAAGCGGAAGAATATTGAATGGAGAACTACATTAGCCTTGTGGAGCAACCGCAATAAAATTGTTCATTTGTATGGTCCTACACCTGATTATGATGCAACAGGGAAACAAATTGGTTCATCTGAAAAGGATGATATTGCTAATGGATGGTTTATTGGCAGAAATATAGGAACTGTATTTGACTATCGCGTAACGGGAGTATGGCAAATTGCTGATGTTGCGGATGCAAAAAAATACGGGTATAAACCTGGTGACTTCCGTTTAGAAGATACAAATGGAGACGGTCAGTACACCATTGCAGACAAGCAATTCTTAGGGATCACAACACCACAGTTTTCTTGGAACTTAAGAAACGAATTCAAACTTTTCCGTAATCTTGATTTTGCTTTTACGTTGTATGCCAAAATGGGTCAGTTAACACAATTCAATGAGGCAAAAAATGTGGATTTATTCTATGATCGTTCTCAATTTTATCAACGACCTTATTGGACTCCCGATAATCCTATCAATGATTATGCTGCGATGATGTCAAATGCGGGTGGTCCGGTAACCTGGAACGTTTGGAGAAAGAGTTCATTTGTTAGAATATCGAACGTAAGTTTAGCATATACCTTACCTGCTACTATGGTAAAGAAATGGAAACTAGACGCACTGAAAGTATACTTCAATGTAGTGAATGCAGCTGTTTTCTCAGATTGGAAATATTTTGATCCGGAAAACAAAGGCTTAACTCCTATTAACTTTAATTTCGGATTAAATCTTACATTATAAGATAACCTCAAAACCAGAAAACATGAATAAGAATGTAAAAAATACTTTTCTGCTGTCGGTTATCCTGTTGATATCGATAGCATTTCAAGGGTGCAAAAAAGAATGGCTAGATCCAAAGCCCCTATCCATTTACTCGCCGGAAAACACTTATGTGGATGTAACAGGTTTTAAAGCGGGATTAGCTGGATGTGCCAATAACTTTCGTGGTGAATGGTATGGAGATGGTGCACCCATCATTACGGAGCTGATTTTTTCTGAAGTATCTGTTGAAGGTACCGACGATAAAACAGGTCCTGCACAAAACATGGATTTACAAATTCGCCCCGATGCACAATTAAACAACGTAGACTTTAACCGGATTGGTTGGTTTTGGTTACAAATGTATAGTGGCATTCGAATGGCTAACACAATTATCACTCGTTTACCCGGTGCATCTGCGGTTTCTCAGGATAATAAGAACATTTTAATGGGTCAGGCATATTTCTATCGCGCCTTTGCATATTACCGATTAACTCATCAGTTTGGAGATGTCCCCTGTCCTATAAAAGAAGTAACTTCTGCCAAAACCGATTTTCAATCTGTAAAGCGGGAAGTTATTCTAACTCGTATGAAGCAGGATTTGGAATTTGCTGTTCAATATGTTCCTTGGGTTACAGAAAAGGGAGATGTGAATCGTGCAGCATGTTATCACCTGCTTACCAAAATCAATTTAGCCTTAGGGTTATTTGATGATGCAATAACTTCTGCTTCCACCCTTATCAACAACGGTACATATAAATTGATGGTGAATCGCTTTGGGGTAGATGCCAGTAAAACTGATAAGAATGTTATTTGGGATTTACACCGCCCCGATAATAAATCATCTGCTGCCAATACAGAAGGTTTATTTTATGTAACAAGTCGTTTGGGTACACCAAGTGCCTGGACTGACGGAACACCCGGTATGCGAATCATGCGTCAGACTTTACCTGGGCTTTCAATTGGTACTACTATTTTTACTCCAATGGGAAACGCCGGTATGGTTGCAACGGGTGGTGTTGAAATTGATATTATGAATTTATATGGAAGAGGAATCGGTCGTTGCCGCAGCACATCCTATCACTACAATATGATTTGGGATGATGCAAAAGATCTGCGTCATGATTCCACTTCAGGAAACTGGTTGTACCCAGAAAATATGCGGTATAACAACCCTGCAATTAAAGGAAAAGATACAGCTTATGGCTTAAGATTACGCTTAAGAGGCCCTACCGGAACATTATTGTGTGAAGACACATTAAGAAGATGGTTTCCTTGGCCGCATTATAAAGTGTTTATTCCGGATACCGAAAATAACCCCATGCAAGGAGGTCACTCCGATTGGTACGTATTTCGTTTAGCAGAAACATTCCTGCTTCGTGCAGAAGCGTATATGTGGAAGGGAGATGCAACAAATGCTGCTGCAGATGTGAATGCCGTTAGAACCAGGGCTAAATGTTCACCTTATACAGCTGCTGACATGAGTATTGGAACCATTTTAGATGAACGTGCAAGAGAATTGTATTGGGAGGAGCCTCGTAAAACCGAGTTAACCAGAATTGCTTACATCTTTGCAAAAACAGGTTTACCTTACAATGGCAAAACATATAACCAGGCAAACTTCTCTACTTCCAACTTTATGATAGACAGGATATTGGAGAAAAATGAGTTCTATCGTAAGAATTTCGTAACGATCCGCGGTGATGTAATGCGTATCAGCCAGTATCACGTATTGTGGCCTATCCCACAAGAAGCTATTTTGGCAAATACAGATGCCCGCATCAACCAGAATATAGGATATTCAGGTGCTGCTAGTAATGTACCTCCATTGGATAAGATTCCTGAATAATTAGTCTAGTTTATACACATAAAGAATGCCACAAATCAACTGTGGCATTCTTTTTTACAGATACTTACAAAACAAAAAGTTTTATGAAAACCAAATGGTATACGATTTTTACTGCTTTTGGAGTTTGTGTTGCTATCGTTACTCAAGCACAAATCAAGCAAGCGAAACCTATTGACCTGACTACCCTAATTGATAGTGCCTTGCAAAGAGCTGTGAGGCAATATCAATTTTTAGGCACTCAATTGCCGGATGGAGTATTACCTAAAACCTACTATTGGGGAACCAAAAAATTTGAAACCAGTAAAACCAATTGGTGGACTAGTGGATTTTATCCGGGCACACTTCATTATCTATTTGATTATAGTAAAAATCAATCATTACAAAATGAAGCACTAAGGGTAGAAAAGTTTTTACAAAAAGAGCAATATAATAAAGGAACCCATGATTTGGGTTTTATGATGTATAACAGTTTTGGACATGCATTACAGCAACAAAAAAGTAAGGAATATGAGGAGATTTTAATGAATAGTGCGAAATCATTGTCATCGAGATTTAGAAAATCTACGGGAACAATAAAATCCTGGGACCATGGTAAATGGCAGTTTCCCGTTATTATCGACAATATGATGAATTTGGAATTGCTTTTTTGGGCAACCCGGTATTCAAATGATTCCAGTTTTTATAAAATTGCAGTTACTCATGCAAATACCACAATGGCTAACCACTATCGCAAGGATTTTAGTTCCTATCATGTGATTGACTATGATACCTTAACCGGGGCAGTTCGAGCTAAAAATACCCATCAAGGATATTCGGATGCATCTGCTTGGGCAAGAGGTCAGGCATGGGGATTGTATGGTTATGTGAGTGCCTATAGATATACTAAAAATAAAGTGTATCTGAATCAGGCAAATCAGATTGCAAAATTTATGATTCATCATCCCCGACTTCCTGAAGATGGTATTCCTTGGTGGGATTATGATTCACCGGATATTCCTGCGACTTATCGGGATGCATCTGCTGGGGCAATTTTAGCTTCAGCCCTATTAGAACTTACTCAATACAATGCTGAACCACTAAAAAAGGAATATCGCCAAATGGCTGAAAAAATTATTCGTTCGCTTGCTTCCCCCACCTATACTGCCAATATAGGTGAAAATGGAGGATTCATTTTAAAACATTCTACCGGCCATTTACCGGGTAACTCCGAAGTAGATGTTCCCCTTACTTATGCAGATTATTATTATGTTGAAGCACTCATCCGATTAAGAGCTATGGTGAATAATAAATAATTGAATAACGAAATTGGTTGTAAAAAAGCTGACTTTGGTCGGCTTTTTTTGTATTCAGATACAGAAAAGGTTTTCGTAATTTTCGTAAAAAAAGTGTAGTTTGTATATGCAAACTATGTCTCTGGTCCACAAAATATCAGAAAAATGAGTAATACAAACCTCAAACAATTGGCGGCAGCATTAGGTTTGTCAATTTCTTCTGTTTCCAAGGCATTGCGGGATAGTTACGAAATTAGCTCCGAAACAAAGCAGCGGGTATTGGAGATGGCAAACCGAATGAACTATCAACCCAATCCATTTGCCAGTAGCCTACGACGAAAAAAAAGCGCAACTATTGGGGTAATCATTCCGGAGATAGCAAATAATTTCTTTGCACTTGCCATAGACGGAATCCAAAAAATTGCACAGCAAAAGGGCTATCACGTGTTAACATATCTTACTCATGAGAATAATGCAAATGAAGTATCCACAATCCGACATTTATTGGGGGGTCGGGTTGATGGAGTATTAATGTCGCTTTGCAGAGACACGGAAACAACAGAACATTTGATGGCTCTACACGAAAGCGGCATACCCCTTGTTTTTTTCGACAGGGTTCCGGAACAAATGTCTTGTCCAACAGTTACAACCGATGATTACGAAAGTGGATTCAAGGCAACGGAACATTTAATACAATCAGGATGTAAACGTATTGCTTGCTTATCGCTATCTCACTACTTATCTATTAGCAATAAAAGAATGTATGGATATCAAGATGCATTAAAAAAACATGGCATTCCAATTGATCCAGATTTAATTATTCAATGCACCAACGACAATGAAGAAAATCTATCTCTAATAAAGACATTATTAAAAAGCAAAAAAAAACCTGACGGAATTTTTTCTACAGTAGAAAAGCTGGCAATTTCTGTATATTATGTATCGCAAGAATTGGGTATTCAAATTCCAAAGCAATTAAAAATAATTAGTTTTTCTAACTTAAGAACTGCGTCATTGCTTAACCCTTCATTGTCTACAATTACCCAACCCGCATTTGAAATTGGTGTTGAATCAGCCACTTTATTATTCAGAATGATTGAAAAAAAATCTTTTGGAAATCGAATCGATAAACTAGAACTAAAAAGCAACTTGATAGTAAGAAATAGTTCATCGCGAATCTAGAAGAATATACCAATGAACAGCTACACCAAAAACCATCCATGCTTTCTTTTTCCACTTTGTAAATAACATTCTTTTCAAAGTAAAAAAATAATCAATAGCTAAAGAAATAGTTTAGAAAAATTACATTCCGATAACCAAAACTGTATTTCAAAAGATAAAACAGTAATTAATTTTTTGATAAAGTTTTATATCAACAATTGCAGAAAAGTTAATCCTGACTGTTCGAATCAATGGGCTTCACTACCCTAACCAATTTACCTTCGCTATTCATACCTTCCAACACCAATAGCAGTTTCTTACTAAAATCATTATTGAAAAAGTTCAATTTTATACGGGGACTTTTTTTGTTGGTTAATACAAAGGGGCTCCACATTAAAGTGGTTCTATTATCGGGATCAAAACTAGGCTCTGGCCGATCATAGGCAGGAGATATATACTCCTTAAATCGAGAATACCCTCCCAAAATTGTATATTCCAACCCTTTAGCATTAGGGTCTGCCTTTCGTCCATCAGAACCTTTTTTGGTATAAATAGCAATAGCACCTCCAGCACCGCCACCAGATGATCCAAAAAATGGTGGTCGAAAAACTTTCACAAAAGCAATGTCCTGAATACTAATAGATTGAATCATATCAACCTGAGACCGCATTTCATTTAGATATAAATCCGGTACGGCCCCCCTCCAGTTAAGTGAAGCCCCAGAACCTGACCCCGATATCATTAATCCTGGTACACGACCTTGCAAAAAAGTTAGTATATCAATACCCCCTACCAACTTACCATCCTCCCCTAAATCAAATGAATAACCATCACCCCCACTAAACAATCCACTGGCATATTTTTCTTCCAATACCTGAACCGATGACTTAGCCTTTGTTTTTACTACTACCTCTTGTAAAGTAGCAGCTGCCATCAATTTTCTTAATTGCTCTTGTTCTTTATATATTGCTGCCAACCTAGTTCGAATTAAACTATCATTTAAAGAATTGGAAGGATTTCGATTAATGGTTGTAATTGAACCCGGTTGAAAACGCAATAACCCATTATCAATCTTTACCTGAGTTACTTCTGTCAATTTACTATTTCCGTTAAAGCTGTAATATACTTTTGCAGTATCATAAAAAAACATATTAGGTACTTCAAAGCTACCATCCCGTGCAATAGGAGCAAAAAAGAACTGCTTACTACTATCTTTACCCAGCATAATTAAATTCAATTGAGGCGCAGCGGAAGTCATATTAGGCTTCAAGCCAAATACTTTACCATTCATACGAAGAAAACTCTTTTCAGCAGGATAAGCAATAACGGGTGGCAAGCCAGCCTTCAAACGATTCCAGTCGAATCTTCTCCAACCATGCGTTAACATTACTAAATCTAAATGGGCTGTAACCGTATCAGAGTCCGACATTAGATAATATGCGGGATTGTAAATTTTGCCTTTTACATCTCCACTCAATAACAAATCTGAAAAAATAGTTTGTGTTTCAGGCGTATTTAGTGCAAAATCCGTTATAGCAACAGACAAATTTGCAGCCGCTGTATCAGGAACAAATATTTCAACAACATTCTTACCTCGCTTATCCAGATTCACTAAGGGAAAAGAAACCTTCACATTAAATTCATGATCCCGATTATTTACAAATAAAACCCGCTCTGCTATGGGTTGAAAATCCTCTGAAAATAAAGTGAATTGAAGTAATCCCGTTGGCAATTGATCAATTGGAATTTGAGCCGTAACTGATTTTTTCTCAGAAACATTAATCGCTACTTTATAAAACAAGCTTTGATTTTGATGAACCCACAAATTTAGTTTCTTCCAATTTGCAGGAGGATTATCAGTTCGCTGAATTTGAACCGTTGCTTGCTCATTACCACCTTTCACTGAAATAATGACACCTTCCTGACTGGGTTTTTCAATTGGAAGACTACCTCCTTTTCCTAATTCATCAATCCATTTGATCTGATATTGCTCACCACTAATTGGAGTAAAGGAAAAGATACCCATACCATCATGTCGAACAATAATTGTATCAATTTTTTTACCTCTTGAATCAGTAACTACACCTTTAATTTTTACCGGTTCCCCGTATTGATTACTTGCCCGAAATGCAAAATTATTTTTCAATCCATTAACGGCTATTCCACCTTCAGGAAATACCTGAATAAAGGTTTTTTTATCGGGATATACCGATAGTTTTGAAACAGTTGAAGGAATATCAGCACTGAGAAGAATATCTTTTTTAAATAGAAAGTCCGAATCATGATTGAGCATCCAGCTAGTATAGGCTTTAACATGTATAAAATTTCCGGAATAGCCAGCCGGTATTTCAAAAGAACCTTTAGCTGATGACTGAAACACAGGTGCTACTGTTTGTTTAATGATATTGCCGGAAGTATCGTACCATTCAACATAAACATTTTTACTTACAATAGTCATTTCATTAGCTAAACGCAGATAGGCCTTATAAAAAATAGTCTCATTTTTATTGTAAATATTTTTATCGAAATGCAAATGGATTTTTTCAGCTGGAGAGGAAAGTTCATACACTACCATCATTGAATCCAGCTCTTGAGCAACAACAGAATTAATCCCGAGATAAGATAAAAGAAAATAGAAAACAAAACGCTTCATGTGCGGAAATTACAGAAACTTACTTAAATTAATTTTTTTGATAATAAGGAATGGACTCATCTGTATTCACGTTCTTTTGTTGCCAATAGGCCAATGTAACAATCTGTCCATCTTCCCTTTTTAATAATCTACCAAACACTGCGTTGATTGCATTAAATCCAACATGGGTAACCCCTATTGTATATGTAGGATTGGTTTGCCCATCTGCTGTTTCATTTTCAGTATTTTGAGCTTTTGTGGCAGGTGTTGGCACTAATTGAACTTCAAATCCATTAAACTCCAGTAATTTTTTTAGAAAATCCCCTCTTTCTTCGGAAACATTCTTTTCAACAATGGCACATTTCTTACCATTCAATTCATCAAATTCGTGATTTTTATTAATAGCCATATTCCTTAATTAATTCCATTGAGTAATTGAAAAATATGTTGATAAAATCCTCCCAGAAAACCTACCACCAATAATCCTGCCAAACAAATTATTAAGGCCATTCTAACTGGCATTGGAATAGGATCTGTTGAAGGAAAATACGCTTCACTTTGTTCCGGATTTTGATTCATGAAGATTGTTTTTACTACAATTAAATAATAGTATAATGAAATCACCATATTCATCGCAGCAAAACCAATGATCCAATACTTACTTGTATTGGAAACACCTGCACCTGATAATAATAAAAAGAATTTACCAAAAAAACCCGCAGTTGGCGGAATACCTGCCAATGAAAACAAAGCTAAAGCCAATACCCAAGACAAAAAAGGATGTGACTTATAGAGTCCGGAAAGTTGGATAATATCTTCCTTTCCGTAAACAGAAGAAAGTATAGACACTACTCCGAAAGCTGCCAAATTGGAAAATAGGTAAATCAATAAAAAAAATAATACACTGGTTGCACCAGTTTGAGAATGTGCACTTAACCCTATCAATAAAAAACCAACCTGAGCAATAGAAGAAAAAGCAAGTAAACGCTTAATATTTTGTTGACGAATAGCAAATAAATTCGCAATCAGCAAAGAAGCCAATGCCAGAAAAATAAAAGCCGGATACCAAACATCTATTTTCTCTTCAAATATTTGATAAAAGAAAGGTATCATCACCATAATAACAGCAGACTTGGACACGACAGACAGAAATGCAGTAACCGCAACAGGTGCACCTTCATAAACATCAGCTGTCCATAAATGAAAAGGTACTGCGGATATTTTGAAGGCAAACCCTGACAGAATCAATAAAAACGCTAAAATGGATAAAGGAGAATGACCAACCTGAGTACTGATTACCGAATAATCAAGTGAACCCATCATCCCATATAACCATGAAATACCCATCAATAAAATTGCAGATGAGAATGCGGAAGACAAAATAAGTTTCATTGCAGACTCAGCAGATTTTTTACTACCAAACTCAAAATTAGCAGCCCCTGCCAAAGGCAGGGTAGACATTTCTAAACCTAAATAAAATAATAAAAGATTTCCCGAAGACAGCATGAAATACATCCCTAAGAGGGAAGTCAATATCAAAACAAAAAATTCGGGTAAATGATCCAGTTTCTTGAGCCAGTCGTAAGAGAAAAGTGAAATAATCCAAACTGCAAAACTTAATAATACTTTTTCAAATACAATTAAAGGACTGGTTTGAAACATATCTCCAAAAATATTGCCGTAATCAAACCGGATAAAGGGTATACATACATTGATAAATAAAACTATGTTTAGAATTGAAATCCAAGTCTCTTTTTTAAGATCAGAAGCAAGCCAAAGTACAAGGATCCCAACAATTATACCTGTTAGAAAAAGTTCTTGTTTTAAAATAAGCCAATTATTCAACAGCATATCAATTATTTATTAAACATAACGGTTGAGGTTGCAGAAACGATGGAGGCAGCTTCATTTCCTGTAATATAATGTAAAAGAAAAGGAGCTACTCCCATTATTAAAATACCAGCCAGTAAAAAAAATGCTGCGCATTTCTCATACCAGTTGGCATCTCTCAAACTGCTAAAGGAAGACCGCAGTGGTCCCATGATAACTTTCCCAGTTGCTCTCAAAATATAAACGGCAGTAACAACAATAGAAGCACAAGATAAAACTGTAGCAACTCTTACCCATACATCAGCATTTTCCCAGGATCCAATAAATACAGTCATTTCTGCCACAAAACCACTTAATCCGGGAAGTCCCAGAGAGCAAAGGCCTGCAAGCATAAATACAGTACTAATAAATGGGATTTTTTCCAAAAGACCTCCCATTTCATTTACCTGACGAGTGTGAGTTCTATAATAAACCATGCCAATAGCAGCAAAAAACAGAGCAGTCATTAATCCATGAGAAATCATTTGTAAAATGGCTCCATAAACAGAAGTAGTATTAAACACGCCAATTCCTAGCATAACAAAACCGCAATGACTAATGGAGGAATAGGCATTCATATATTTGAGATCGGTTTGCATCAAGGTAACAAATGCTCCATACAATATGGCACAAGCTGATAATCCGATGATAATAGGTGCATAATAATGAGCAGCATCGGGCATTAAAAAAGAAGCAACTCGCAAACATCCGTAACCTCCCAATTTCATTGAAATTCCGGCTAAAAACATAGAGGCTGCAGTTGGAGCAGATGCATGTCCATCTGGAACCCATGTATGAAATGGAAAAAGAGCAGCAAAAATGCCAAATCCGGCAAATAAAAGTGGGAAAAACAAATATTGAAAAGATTGGGAAAAATGGATAGCAGCCAACTGTGTTAAATCGAAAGTATGTGTTTCCTGATAAATTGCCGTTAGTCCAACAAATACAAGCGCGGATCCCGCCATTAGCATCAATGCCAATTTCATGGCGCTGTATTCTTTGTTTCCACTACCCCATATTCCTATTAATAGGAATTTTGGTATTACCGCTAACTCTAGGAAAAAAAACAGCGTAAAAATATCTCTCGACATAAAAAAGCCATATGCTCCTAAACTGAGTAACATTAATAAAAAGAAGAATTCCTGAGGGTATTTATCTTCTTTCCAAGAAACCAATATACCAGACAATACTACCAGAGAGGTTAACAACATCATAGAGATGGCTATTCCATCTACCCCAATATGAAACTGTATAGCCCATGTTGGAAACCACTGATATATCTGTTCAAAATAAATAGATGTGGGAGTGTTGCTTCTAAACTGGAGAAACATGAAAAGTAGCCAGCCTACCAAAACCAGTTGCCCAAATGCACCTGCCAGCGAAATAAGCCTACTAGCAGTACCTTTTCCTACCAACAGTATGGCAACCGCTGAGAGTAAAGGAAGGATTAACAAGAGTAAAAGGTTCATATCATTTATTTATTTCCAGATATAAAAAAAGTAAATCATTCCCAATGCAATTCCTCCAAAAAAATACAGCAAATAATCCTGTAGCTTACCTGATTGAATACCACGGATAAAAAAGTATACGTTGGAAACAAAACTCCCTATTCCATTCACTAATCCATCAATTATATTTTTATCTATCCAAGAAAAAATTTTACCGAATAACTTAAAAACAACATTCTTAGTTATCCATTGATATATTTCGTCTACATAAAACTTGTTATAAGCAGCAGTGTAGAGCTTACCCCAAACCTGTGAAAGGTTTTGTGGCGAATCGCTTGGCTTTCTATATAAATTATTCGCAATAATTATACCTATCAATGATAATGTAACCGGTGCAATTGAAAATAATAAATCAAGATGCGTTTGTACAGGTTCATTGCCTTTATACAACCAGTTCGAAAAAGGTACCCAACCGGCGCCAATACTCAATAGTCCTAAAACAATTAATGGGAATAACATGGTACCCGTTCCTTCTCCATGATGGGAATTGATTTGTTGATCTTTATTCCAGAAAACTGAAAAATATAAACGAAACATATAAAAGGCAGTAATACCAGAAGTAAGTAAAGCAATACCAAAAATGAATTTACTGGAATGAAAACTTGCAAGCAATATTTCCTCCTTACTAAAGAAACCTGCAAATGGCGGAATACCTGCAATAGCGAGACAGGCAATTAAAAAAGCAAGATGAGTTATGGGCATCAATTTTCGCAAACCACCCATTTTGCCTAATTCATTACTATGAATCAAATGAATTACAGCCCCGGCACAGAGGAATAGCAGCGATTTAAAAAATGCATGGGTAAATAAATGAAATAATGATCCTATATACCCCAAATAATGATCCTCGTGTGAAGCAATACCTAGAGAAAACATCATATAACCAATCTGCGACATCGTTGAATATGCTAGTACCCGCTTAATATCTGTTTGGGTACAGGCAATTATGGCTGCAAAAAAAGCAGAAAACAAACCGGTATACGTTATCAAACACATGATACTGTGAGAAAGCTCAAAAACCGGAAATAGTCTGGCTACCAAATAAACACCCGCTACAACCATTGTTGCAGCATGAATTAGCGCTGAAACAGGTGTAGGACCTTCCATTGCATCAGGAAGCCAAATATGAAGTGGGAACATAGCCGACTTACCGGCACCCCCAATAAAAATCATGGCAAGGCCCCAGGATAAAGCTGTAATTCCAAGCCATCCCGCAGATTGAATTAATATGGATTGACTACTTGAAGTATTAGATAAGCGTTCTATCAGGGTTGCAATATCAAGAGATTCACCATAATAAGATATTATTAAAATGCCTACTAAAAAACCAAAATCGGCAAATCGGGTAACAATGAAAGCCTTTTTTGCTGCAGCTACTGCTGAAGGCTGCGTGAAATAATACCCAATCAACAGGAATGATGAAACACCAACCAATTCCCAAAAAATATACACTTGAAAAAGATTTCCAGCCAAGATGAGTCCTAGCATAGAAAAGGTAAACAACCCTAAAAAAGCATAATAAGTAGTGTACCTTTTATCATCTTTCATATAGCCCAAACTAAACACATGTACCATTGCAGCAACAAAAGTTACTACCACTAACATCATTACTGTAAGGGGATCCAGCACAATACTGATATCTATAGATAAATTTTTACCAAAAACCAACCAGGGATAGCGTAACAATTCAACAGATGGATATATTCCATTTATAGTACCTTTTTGAATGAAATACAAATAAGCTACATTCATAGACAAGACTGCAGAAACTAACATAGTGAAACTCGCCCAATACCCCGAAATTGGCTGACGAATTGATCTACTTCCCAAACCCAATACTAAAAAATTTGTAAAGGGCAATATCAATATGATGCATAAAATGGTTAGGTTCAGCATACTCAATTTTTCATATCAGATGCATCGTCCACATGAATTGATTGATGTGTTCGATATAAATAAATAAATATAGCAATGGCGATAGCAGCCTCAGCTGCAGCGATGATAATTGTAAATAAAGCCAAGAAAACACCCGCGGTTTGCTGAGGAAAAAGATACTTATTAAATGCCACAAGATTAATATTTACGCTATTCAGCATCAGCTCAAGCGACATTAAAAGCGTAATAAGGTTTTTACGGGTAAACATGCCAAACATCCCTATAAAAAACAAGGCAGAACTAAAAAATAAAATATGTTGTAATGGAATATGACTCATACATTCATTCAATTATTATTTTAGTTTCTATATCGATTTTTTAAGAGCTATCACAATACTAGCAATCATGGCTGCCAACAATAAAATGCTTACAGCTTCAAATGGTAATGCATATCCACCTTGATCAACAGATAACATTTGCTTACCCAATTCTTTCATTCCCGGGAAACCGACTTCGTTTGCCGCATCGCGGTACCCATATTGATTTATACTCCAAATAGAGATTCCCAAACCGAATAGGCATACCAATGCCGCAAAAAACAATCTTCCTATTGATGGGTAGGGTAAAGATTGTCCGGATCCCTGTGTGAGAAATACGGAAAAAATAATTAAGACAACAATTCCCCCCACATACACAACGATTTGAACTGCTGCTAAAAAATTCATATCCAGCCAAAAATATATACCGGCAATTCCAATAAGCGAAAATAACAACCAGATAGCCGCCCTGAATATCTTTCGGGAAGTAACAGAAAGAATTGCACTAACAAGAATCAGAGCAGCAATAATATAAAATAATATGGCAGATGCAGGCATCATTCTACTCCCTCCCTAATTTTAGAATTCGGTTGATTTAATTTTTTTGTTAATTCATTTCTGTTAAAAACACTGTGTTCAAATGTTTGAGCCATTTTAATTGCTGAGGTTGGACAAGCTTCAATACATAAATTGCACATGGTGCAAAGTTCTAAGTGATAAATAAAAGTATCCAGCGCCTTTTTCTTTTTGCCTTCGGGTGTAATGTCAAACTTGGTGATAATCTTTATAGTTCCATTAGGACAGGCTAACTCACAAGCCGTGCAACCAGTACATGCATGTTCATTGTTTTCATCATGCGTCATTACCACTTCCCCTCTAAAACGTTCAGGCAAAATCAATTGGTCTTTATTATCGGGGTATTGTTGTGTAATGATCTCGGAAGGATGTACAAAATAATAACCTGTTTTCTTCATACCCTTTAACAGAGAACGAACTCCCCGGTAAACATCACTTAAATATTCTTTTATAAACATACTGAATGGGTAAGTTGATTAAAAATGCCAACCCTGAATAGCCATCAAGGTAACCAGTAATAAATTAAATAATCCTATTGGTAATAAATATTTCCATTCCAGGGTAAGTAATTGGTCAACCCGTAACCGAGGGAAAGTCCATCGAAACCACATAATCAGTAAAATGAGTGCAAATGTTTTTCCCATAAACCAAACCGAAGATGGAATATAATCCATTATAGAGTTGAATGCTGTCCAATTAGCAATATGTAATGGCATCCATCCTCCCAAATATAGTGTGGCCCCAATTGCACAAACAATAAAGATGTTAATGTATTCAGCCAAAAAGAAAAGTGCGAATCGCATGCCGGAATACTCTGTATGAAATCCTGCAGTAAGTTCAGATTCAGCTTCTGCCAGGTCAAATGGGGCACGATTGGTTTCAGCTGTTACCGCGATAATGAAAATTACAAAAGAAATAATCACGGGAATATGCCCTTTAAATATCCACCAGCCATTTTCCTGAGCAGCAATGATATCTGAAATTTGTAAGCTGCCACTTAAAACCACAATACAAAGTACAGAAAAACCGGCTGACAATTCGTAGCTTACTATTTGAGCCCCACTTCTCATGGCTCCCAACATAGCATATTTATTATTACTCGACCAGCCTGCCATTAAAATTCCTATTACTGAAATAGAAGAAACAGCCGAAACATATAAAACACCAATATTGATATCCCATATTTGAATACCCTTTGCAAATGTAATCGGCGCCAATAACAACATTGCCGCTATCATTACTATAAAAGGGGCAAGGTTAAAAAGAAATTTATCTGCTAAATCGGGCACCAATCCCTCTTTCATTAATAGTTTCAGTGTGTCCGCAACGGTTTGTAACATTCCTCCGGGTCCTACACGATTAGGGCCTAACCGGATTTGAATATGAGCAGCTACCTTTCTTTCCAAAAGAACTAAAACCAAACCTAATACCGCAAAAAGGGTAATAGCTAATAAAGCAATGATTATGCATTCCCAGAAAACAACCCAATTCCCTGTATGCATTTGCAGCCACTCATGAATTCCTGCTGCCCATTGCTGAAAACTAAACATACTCAATCAATTTCTTTTTATTATCTGTCTATATCAGGGATTACCAGATCCAGTGTTCCCATGGTTGCCATCAGGTCTCCTATTTTACTCCCTCTAGCCATATGATCGAGAGCAGATAAATTAGAAAACCCGGGTGAACGATATTTAATTCGATAAGGGGTAGTTCCTCCTTCACTAATTATATATACACCTAACTCCCCTCTAGCGGTTTCTACCCGGCTATAGAATTCTCCTTTTGGCAATTTAATTACTGCTTTTGTTTTTGCCTGAAATTCACCCTCCGGAATTGAATCAATTAATTGTTCTATTATGAAGATAGATTGATACATTTCCTTAATTCGAACGATATATCTGGCAAATGAATCGCCTGCGGAATCTACGCATTGATCAAAATGTAATTTCTCATAACCACTATATGGATATCGCTTCCTAATATCTCCATCAACACCACTTGCCCTTGCTACCGGACCAGAACAACCGAATGAAATAGCATCTGCTTTAGATAGCACTCCAATTCCAACTGTACGATTTCTGAATATAATATTATCAGTTACCAAATCTTCCAGCTCTGTTATTTTGCTTTTAAACTGTTGAATGAAAGATTTAACCCTAGGTACAAATTCGGGATGCAAATCATACATCACTCCCCCCGGCACCATATAATTCATGGTCAATCTTGCCCCGCAGGTTTGTTCCATGATATCATTGATGGTTTCCCTTTCACGGAAAGTGTAAAAGAAAGGGGTAAATGCCCCCAGATCCATAGCCATTGCACCAACCCAAAGTTCATGAGAGGCAATACGAGTTAATTCACTCATAATGATCCGAATCACTTGGGCTCTTTCGGGAATCTCCAATTGCATCCCTTTTTCAACACAGAGTGCACATGCCAGATTATTTATATGAGCAGATAAATAATCCATTCTACTGGTTACATAAATAAATTGTCGATAGCTTAGGCTTTCCGACATTTTTTCTATGGAACGATGAATGTATCCAAGATGAGGTTCTATTTTTAAAATGGTCTCTCCTTCCAAAGTAATAACCAAATGCAAAACCCCGTGAGTTGCAGGATGCTGGGGTCCTACATTTATTACCAACTGGCCCTCTTTTTGAGGAGTTGATGTAGTTGGATTTACTATGGTAGTTTCAGAATACATGTAGGTTTACAGTTTAATCATATTCACCGGATCCTCAAAACTTTTTCGCATTGGGAAGCCTTCAAAATCATCAGGGAGAATCAGTTTTCTTAAATCTGGATGGCCAATGAATATTACTCCAAACATTTCAAAAGCCTCACGCTCATGAAATTCTGCTGTTCTCCAGATATCAGAAACAGTATCAATCTCCGGCCTGTCATTATTCAATTGAACCTTAACTACAAGTGTAGTATCAGCAATCGTGCTGCGCAGATGGTAAACCATAGTTAAATGTGTTTTCCAATCTACACAGGTAACACAAAACAAAAAGTTCAGTTGTTGTTCGTTGAATAATTGTTGGGCAACCTTTTTCCATGAACTTACCGGCACTTGAACAGTTGGCCACTCTCCTCCCTCCTCAATTACTATCGAAGGCTCTATACCCTGTAAATAAGTTGAAAGCTGTTCAGTGTTCATATCAGGCAGGTGATTGAGTAGATTCGGCTTTAATTTGTTCCCTGGTAAGTCCCCTTTTAATCTTGTCCTGAAGTGTAATCAGTGCATGAAGCAATGCTTCCGGACGGGGGGGACATCCCGGTATATACACATCAACCGGAATAATATGGTCGGCACCTTTAACTACCGAGTAAGTATTATAGAAAAATGGACCCCCACTTATGGCACACGCACCCATAGCTATAACATATTTTGGATCGGCCATTTGATCGTATAATCTTTTTAATACCGGAGCCATTTTATTTACAATTGTTCCAGCTATTATAATTACATCTGCCTGACGTGGTGTTGCCCTGGCCACCTCAAAACCGAAACGGGAAAAATCGTATTTAGCAGATGCGGTGGACATCATTTCAATTCCGCAGCAACTGGTTGCAAATGTTAACGGCCATAAAGAGTTTGAACGAGACCAGTTAATAAGATCCTGAAAATTCCCCGTAACTACATCACCTCCGGGTATGTTGAATACCTGCCCGGGAAATACATTTGAATTATTGTCTGCAGAGAGATTCACTTCCATTTCAAAGCTCCTTTTTTATGGGCATATAAAAATCCAACGAAAAGTATAAAAATAAATATAGAAATTTCTATCAGGGCAGCCATACCCAATTCTTTAACAACCACAGCCCATGGATAGAGAAATACCAGCTCAACATCAAAAATTAAAAATAGTAATGCAAACAAATAATAACCAATGGAAAATTGTTGCCAAGGAGATGTATCAGTAGGAATTCCACATTCATATGCCTCACCTTTTTGTGGATTTTTAGTAGCCTTCACCAAAAGCCATCCAATTAAAATGCCCCCCGCTGAAAAAACAACGGCTGCAGCCAACAAAGCAATCAATGAAACCGAACCCATACAATCCTTTAATTAATAGTTATAGTGGGAAGTTACCAAATATCTGCAAGTTGGTAAAATCATATCTTCCCCAAATGTCAATAACTTTTGTTTCAATATTTATCGTCCTTAATTAATCATCCCCTTTTTGCTTTGATCTTTTCACAAGATCTTCACGGGAAATAGTGATCATGTTTCCCATCTGCCTTTTTCCCCTGTAAGCAACTACCCGCATTTGTGTGCACTCGGCGGGAGGATAGATAGGGCCGCCTTTGTACATAGGATAAAAATAATCAGGAAATGTATTGTCGAATGAGTAATACAATTGTAGGTCTTCTACTTCAGATTCCAATTGAATCTGCAATCTGCCATCTGCTGCTTCGGAAGCCCGTATAATCGGATCGTACATGCAAATACTATATTTTTTTTCGGCAACATCAAATCTCTCTAAATGAGATGCTGTTTTGCGGACAAACCAATTCCAGTTTTTCTTATCGGCACTCGACCAAAAAGTTTCTGCCAAAGAAAATGCTCTGGGCCAAATCATATACTGCAAATAACGGTAGTTGTAAACCTGCTCTGTCCATAAATTTCCCTGTCCGCCCTTTATGAGTGCTGCAGATACACCCGCAGGCACAGGCTCAAACTCATACGATTTCTTTAAACGCAAAGTAGCATATACGTGATTTTCCGTTGCGGCATCTCCCTGCATGTAATCTAAGTAAGCAAAAGTAGTAGGAGTCATTACCACTTCATGATTTTGCTTGGCGGCTTCAATTCCTCCTTTCATTCCCTGCCAACTCATTACAGCAGCGCCTGGAGCTAATCCCCCATGTAAAATTTCATCCCATCCAATCATTTTTTTTCCGTGAGCGCTTACCAGTTTTTCTACTCTTTTTTCAAAATAACTCTGTACTTCATCCATGTTTTTTAATCCCTCTTTTTTCATAAGTGCCTGAACTTCGGGGTCCTTTTCCCAAAAATTCTTTGGACATTCATCACCTCCCAGGTGTATGTAAGGAAAAGGGAATAGATTAGCCAGTTGAGCTATTACTTTATCTAAAAATTGATAAACATTTTCTTTTGCCGGAGAAAGTGTGTTGTTAACCATTGCTATGGGGGGTTGTCCATGCGACCAGTCCATAATTTCCTCTCCGGAGCGAACCTGGTAAGTCTTTGCCAATTCAGGATTTCCAGATAATTCTGGATAAGAAACAACTGCGGCAAGACTATGACCGGGCACATCTACTTCCGGCATTATATTCACGAACCGCTCTTTTGCGTATTGAACCAATTCACGAATATCACTCTGAGTATAAAAACCGCCATAATTTTTAGGTTCATTTGCTCCCGGCTTTGGAAATGTTCCAAAATAACCTTCTTTTTTAACGTTCCAGGCACCTACTTCAGTTAACTTAGGTAATCCATCAATTGCAATTCTCCATCCTTCATCATCTGTAAGGTGCAGGTGTAAAAGATTGTATTTATAACGCACCATATCGTCAATAAACTGCTTTACTTCCTGCTTAGTAAAAAAATGTCTGGAAACATCAAACATCAGTCCACGCCAACCGAATCTGGGTTTATCAATAATGGATACTAGGGGTAGTTTCCAGTTCACATTTGATACGGGAATCGGGCTCTCGATTTCTTTGGGAAGCAATTGAAAAAGGGTTTGAATTCCATAAAACCATCCAGCAGGGGCCGCAGCGGAAATTACAATTCCTGTAGCCGAAACTTTCAGGGAATACCCTTCGGTTCCTTGTGATCCTTCGTTTGATACCGATTTTTGCAAAACAATGGTTGCTCCAGATCCAGAAACTTTTTGAATTTTTTTACCGGAACATTTTTCCCATCTTTCAGCAAACGCTTGCACGGCATATCCTGCTTCAATTGTTGATGGTGCACTGATTGTAACAGTAACGGGTAAAGTGAAACTACCTTTTTGTTTTACTATAGAAACAGGTTCGGGAATAATTGAAAGGGTTGTATCAGCAGCTTGTAATTGGGTACATAACAGAACCGCTAACAACACCCAACCGGGGCGTTGAAATTTCATATGGTAAATTTTACACTAAAGTAAGGATTAATCGCCTTCTAATTAATTAGCATTAGCGTAAGATATCCACCGCCTTTAGAATGAGCTCGTCGTAAATGGCATTTACCGAATAGTATCCATTATTTCGAAAGCGCATACGAGCAATCAGCATGTCGACCCTTTGCAGGATAAACTTTTTTTGTGAGGGATTGAACTGCTTCGCATCAATCCCCTCCAAAGCACAAGCAGCAACAATTTGCTGCCAAATTATATCGGAAGGTTGCATAACCTGAACCAATCCGGCTGGGGTTGCAACGGTATCGATATTGGATTTATGCTGTAAGTAATACTGATATACCCAGGTATTCAGTGTGTTTTTATATAAAAGCTCAGCGAATGCCGGCAGTAATAGCGCAGTATCCATAGGATACACCCAATTAGGTTGTATCCCCCCTCCATCGTATAAAGTATCTCCTGCGGGGGTAATATAAACTTTGCCCCTTTTGAAAGCGGTATCTGCACGATTCCCGGCATGTGGAACCAATCTTTCCATCCATTCATCCTTATAGGCCCGGATATTTGCAGCGTAAGGACGTTGAATATTTCTACCCAAAGGGGTAAAATAACGCGCGGTTGTTAACCGGACAGCGGAACCTCCGGTTAAACCAAATTGCTGTTGTACCAAACCTTTCCCGAAGCTTCTTCTACCCATAATTTTAGCCCGATCCCAATCTTGCAGTGCGCCAGCAAGCACCTCACTAGCAGATGCAGAAGACTCATCAATCAATACAACCAGCTTACCCTTCTCAAAAATTCCCTCCCGTTTAGCATTGAAATTGGTTCTACCAACATGTTCGCCCTCTGTATAAACTATCAACTTATCGCCAGATAAAAATTCATCGGCAATATCGATTGCTTCTTTCATTAATCCCCCGCCATTACCACGTAAATCCAGCACTAATTTCTGCATGCCTTTTTTTTGCAATGCCTCCATTTGCTGCATAAACTCCTCATAGGTTCTGTTGGCGAATTTATTAAGTCGTAAATATCCAATCTGATTTTGCAGCATAAAAGCTGCGTCTATGGAAGGCAAAGGAACATTTCCCTTTTCCAGCTTTACTTTTAGTAGCTGTTGATTTCTTAGTACATACAATTCTAATGAAGAAGTGACCTGTTCTCTAAGTAATTTTCGAATCTCTGTAGCAGTGCGATTTTTTCCTGAAAGCAAGATAGTATCTCCTAACCGAATTAGCTGATCGCCCACCTGCAAACCCGCTTTTGAAGCAGGCGCATCCGGAATAACTGCTACAATGTTTACTGTATCCCTAATCAAAATATATTCCACCCCAATCCCTTTAAAAGTTTCATTCATCTCTTCTTCAGCCTCTCGCAGGTCGGCAGGGTTTAGCCAAACAGAATGAGGGTCTAGATGACTTAACATTTCGGAACTCACTAATTGTTCTATACTATCTATCGAAACAGGATCGACATATCTTTCACGAATCAGCCGCATCAATTCGGGGATGGTTGAGCGGGATTGGGTAGTAAAGCCACCGTTATTGCCGGTTTTATCTCGCAGTTGATAACCAATCCACATACCAACCACCATAATAACTGAGAGTAAGAAGGGTAACCAGATCTCTATTTTTTTTCTTGCCATAAATATGGGTTCTTTGCAAAAGAAGATTGCATGGCAAATATCTAAATAATTACTGAAAGGCTGATATTTGCTTGAGAATCCCCGCTCCTAGTTTAGCGATGTGGGAAATAAATAACGAATATGTCGATCAAATTAATCGCAGAAAGTGGAGCCACAAAGTGTGACTGGTGCCTTATCAGCAAAGGGAAAACCCGAAAAATTACTACACAGGGTATCAGTCCGTACTTTTTATCAAAAGATCAAATAATTCAGTTATTAACAAAAGAATTATTACCAAAACTTGGTAAAGTAATCATAAAGGAGGTACATTTTTATGGCACCGGATTAAGCAATGTTAATAATCGCAAAATTATTCGAAATGTTTTAAAACAACTTTTTCCGGGTGCTACCAGATCAGTTGAAACCGATTTGCTGGCTGCTGCAAGGGCCTTATGTGGAAGAAAAAAAGGAATAGCCAGCATTTTAGGTACCGGTTCGAATTCTTGTTATTATAATGGCAAAAAAATTGTAAAAAATAGTCCTGGTATAGGCTATATATTGGGAGATGAAGGAAGTGGAGCCTATTTAGGTAAAAAACTGGTTCAGTATTATTTATACGACACACTAGATAAGCCCCTCAAAAAGGCCTTTGAAACCCGGTTCAATACCAATAGAGCTGTTTTACTTGAAAATGTATATAAAAAGCCATTGGCAAACCGCTATCTGGCCTCTTTTGCAGTTTTTTTAGCTGAAAACAGGGGACATTACATGATTGAAAATATTTTGGAGGATGGCCTACATGCGTTCTTTTTCCATCATTTACTTACCTATAAAGAAAGTCATTTGTTTCCCATTCATTTTACCGGAAGTATTGCTTTTGGTTTCAAAGATGTTTTACAGGAACTTTGTAACCACTATAATCTAACATTGGGGCAGGTTATGAAAACACCCCTGAAAGGACTTATTCAATATCATTCTTAAATTTATGAAAGATTTTATCCGTTATACCGAACTCCCATCGCAATATCGTCATCTGGAAAAGATGACGATCGCCGAATTATTACAAAATATTAATAAGGAAGATCAAACTGTTCCCGATGCCGTTGCAAAAGCAATTCCACAAATTGAAAAACTGGTAGCAGCTATTAGCGATAAAATGCTTGCTGGTGGGAGACTATTCTATATAGGTGCAGGTACAAGTGGTCGTTTGGGAATTGTAGATGCAAGTGAATGTCCACCTACATTTGGAGTACCCTATGGTTTGGTTATAGGCATTATTGCAGGAGGTGAAAGAGCCATTACAACAGCAGTTGAATTTGCGGAAGATAATCCTGATGAAGGCTGGAACGATCTTAATAAGCATTTTGTAAGTGATAAAGATGTGGTAGTTGGTTTAGCAGCCAGTGGCAGCACTCCCTATGTAATAGGTGCATTAAAACAATGCAGAAGAAAGGGAATTATTACGGGAAGTATCAGTTGCAATCCCCATACGCCCGTATCTAGGGAGGCAGATTTTCCGGTAGAAATTGTGGTGGGTTCTGAATTTGTTACAGGAAGTACCCGAATGAAAAGTGGAACGGCACAAAAACTGGTATTGAATATGATTTCCACCTCGGTAATGATACAATTAGGAAGAGTGGAAGACAATAAAATGGTGAACATGCAACTCAGTAATGTAAAACTGGTTGACAGAGGAGTAAAAATGGTTATGGAGGCATTGTCATTGAAAGATTATGAACAGGCAAAAGACCTTTTGCTGAAACATGGGAGTGTAAAAAAAGCAATTGAGGTAGCCGGAAACGGGAATTAATAGGTTTATGCACAACATAGAACCCTTTTATAACTGGAGACATATTTACATAGCTGAAGAAGATACTTTATCACCTTTCTACGGCAGGAAATACAGCGAATTCGAATACGCTCAAACAATTTATAATTATTATATCCATCCACAATGGGATGAGTTCGGAAGCAAGACTCTTTACTTAAAAATAATCTATTCCGATTACGAATTACATTTTTGTATTATCGAATTAATTGGTGAATGGAATGATGCTATTGAAAATGATATCATGACCCTCAAAAGGGAAATTGGAGATGAACTGATGAAAAATGGTATAACCAAGTTTATTCTGATTGCCGAAAATGTACTCAATTTCCATAGCAGTGATAATGAATATTACAGAGAATGGTATGATGAAATCAGTGAGGAAGAAGGCTGGATGATCGTCTTGAATATGCCCCCTGCTACCCAACAGGATTTTATTAAAAAGAAGCTTCAGTATTATATGGAATTAATGGAAATTCCGGAATGGAGATCTTATAAACCCTATCACTTATTTACTAAAATTGATAAAGAACTCAGCAACCGTATTCAATAGCAGGTAAACCCACATTGTTTTTCAATAAAAGTTGTACCTTTCCTAAAATAGATTCAGTATGTCGTTACCCGTAAATAATAAAAATGCCGGCAAAGCCGGTAATAAAATGGCAAAGCCGGGAGCTCAAAATTCTAAGTTCATAGTAAAGCCTGGGGGAAGTAAAGGCAGTGGTGGTGGAAAAAAACCTATCAAAACGGGTGGTTCACGGGGCAGCTGATTAGGATTGCCTCTTATAAACCAATACATTCATCATAAGCAGCCCGTAATTCATTAAAAGTGTGGGTATCACCCGCTTTTTTAGCCGCATTCATGCCCTTTTCGTACCATTCAATGGCTTCAGAAGTTTGGTTCAGTTCCTGTAGAGTCGCAGCCAGATGATAATAAGAACCCACATAATCGGGTTGATTCTCCAATAATCTCATGAAGGTATCCCGAGCAGCTATCAGATTACCAATCTTCTTGCTCTCCAACGCAAAAGCATGAAGCAAAAATGCATCGTTGGGCAGTGTTTCCAGCATTTGCTTGATTTTTTCAATCCTTTCCATATCCCAAATATACCGCAGAAACAGCTAAGCGAGTTTAGGCATTAACATGAAAAAAATTTAACGAATCGATTGAAAAGGCTATTATTTTCCTCCCTATATTTGCATTAGTTGCATAAACAACTATTTAAAATTTATATCGAGTACCAGTCATTTTTATACTATGAAAATTTTAGTTTGCATCAGTAAAACGCCGGATACTACTTCCCGTATTGCTTTTATTGATAATAATACTCGCTTTGATGAATCGGGTGTTCAGTGGATTATCAATCCGTATGATGAATGGTATGCGCTGGTGCGTGCTATTGAATTAAAAGAAAAAGATCCGGCTACTGTTTTGCATCTGGTAAGCGTAGGTGGAGCAGATTGTGATCCTATTCTTAGAAAGGCCCTGGCTTTGGGGGGCGATGAAGCTTTCCGCATTAACTTACAATCGAATGATAGTTTTGCCGTTGCCAAGCAAATTGAAGCGCTTTGTAAAAAAGAGCAGTATAACCTCATATTTACCGGTAAAGAAGCCATAGATTCCAATAATGGTGCGCTAGGTGGAATGCTGGCTGCTTTATACCAGGCAGAGTATATTCCTTTGGCAACTCGTTTCGAATTAACTGCCGAGGGTTGCTCAGTAACCCGGGAAATGGATGGAGGGGAAGAAACCATAAGTTGTTCGATACCTGCCGTTATTAGTTGCCAAAAGGGCATGGCAGAACAAAGAATCCCTAACATGCGGGGCATTATGGGAGCAAGAACCAAACCCCTACATGTAATTGAACCTGAGCAAGTAAAAGAACTAACTGCCATCACCAACTACCAATTACCTGCACCAAAGGCAGGCGTGAAACTGGTAAGTGCCGACAATGTTGCAGAACTGGTTCGGTTATTACATGAAGAAGCAAAAGTTATTTAATCTCATTTCAAAATTTATCCCATGTCTGTTCTCATTATTGCAGATTTGCAAAACGGTCAACTGAAAAAATCCAATGCAGAAATAATCAGCTATGGTGCTGCGATTGCTAAACAAGTAAATGGTTCAGCTTCAGTTTTGGTGCTGGGAAACTGTTCCGATAATTTAGCGAATCTTGGTGCCTGGGGAGCTACTAATGTTTATCAAGTGGCAGATGCTGCTCTATCGGAAGTAAATCCTTCTCTTTATATTTCGGCAATCGAATCTGTAATAAACCAGATAGATGCCTCCATTATCATTTTTTCCAATAACCCAACATCGAAGGCTGTTGCACCCGGACTATCTGCTCGCTTAGAAGCCGGATTGGTTTCAGGCGCATGTGCATTGCCGGAGTTAGTGAATGGATTTACGGTTAAAAAAACCGTTTTTTCAGGAAAAGCATTTGCTGATGTAAATATTCTTACTGCAAAAAAAATAATCATACTCAATCCGAATAGTGTAAACATACCCTACACTGCTGTTGAATCTAAAATAAGTACAATTACAGTATCTCTTCCAGCAAGTAGTTCCCGAAAAGTAACCGCAGTAAATAAAATTGAAGGAGAGATTCCACTTACCGAAGCAGAGGTAGTGGTAAGTGGTGGAAGAGGATTGAAAGGACCAGAAAACTGGGGTGTATTGTTAGATCTGGCAAAGGTACTTAAAGCAGGAACTGCCTGCAGCAGACCGGTGGGTGATGCACACTGGAGACCACATCATGAGCATGTAGGCCAAACAGGGGTTCAGATTGCACCCAACCTGTATATTGCCCTTGGCATATCAGGAGCCATTCAACACTTGGCAGGCGTTAACAGGAGTAAAGTAATTGTAGTAATCAATAAAGATCCTGAGGCCCCGTTTTTTAAGGCAGCCGATTACGGAATAGTAGGTGATTTGTTTGAAGTTGTTCCCAAGTTAACCGCTGCCATTCAGGAACTGCATGCTGCCGGATAAAGCGCTTACGCTAATTAATTTTTACCAGCGGCTTTATCTGATAACTTCCGATAATCTTCCCGCACAGGATTAAACACATCCAGCAACTTACAGTTTGTAATGGCTTTACCTGAATGCAAAGTTCCGGAAGGAATTACCAAAACCTGACCGGGAAATAATCGTATGGGTTTTCCTGCCAAAGTAAGTTCAAATTCACCTTCCATAACCATGGATACCTGTTCATGAGGGTGTTGGTGCTCCGGTAAGGCAGAACCAGCTTCAACAGTTAGAAAAGACAACGTAAGATTTTCGGTGTGCACAAAGCGAGCCAGGTAACCTGGTATCATTTCAATTTCGGATATATCGGAAAGCAAATATGGATTCATGATAACTATTTTATTTTAGAACAAGATAATAAAAAAAAACACCCGCCAAAGGGCGGGTGTTTCGAAAAATTTGCGGTTTGCTTATTTTGCAAAAAGGTGAATGGCAAGTTGCACATCATTTGAAACTGCACCAACGCCATATTTTACTCCGAATAAGGTTCTGTCGAAGCCAAAAAATGCCTGAGCAAAAAATCCCTTATCATCGGAATTACGAATATTAGCTGAAAAAGAAAGTGGAAGGGTTACTCCGTTGAAGGTAAGTTTACCTGATACAGTAGCCGTACTCTCCGAAGTATAATTAACACCGGTAATTTCAAATGTTGCTTCCGGATTTTTGGCGGCATCCAAAATTTCGGCAGACTTTAAATGACCCGCCAAACGATCTCCGGCAGCGTCAGTTACTTTTAAATTGGCGATATCCATTACAAATTTTCCACCGGTTAATTTACCCCCGGAAACAGACACTGATCCACTTTTCAGGGGCACAATACCTGTATGAAAATCTGATTTCTTGGAACCTACCCAATCCACACGGCTTTTTTCCAAGTTAACGGTTAAATCGGCATAATTTTTCTGAGTTGCAGGTGCAAAGGAGAGTAATCCGGCAACTAAAGCTACAGTAGCTAAGGAAAGGAAAGTTTTTTTCATGCGTTTTTTTTTGAATGAACGATTTTTTGCTAGTTACCCCAAAATTAATAAAAATAATTGTTATCACTTCATTAAATCCTACTCCATTCTGTCAGTCTTTGTATTATCTTCGCAAAAAATTTCAAATGAATCTCCACGAATACCAAGCCAAAGAATTATTGAAAAAATATCAGGTACCAGTTCAGGAGGGTATGGCAGTTGATACGGTAATGGCAGCCGAAGAGGCATATCGCCAGCTGAAAACACAAACCGGTAACAATTTTGCAGTAATCAAAGCACAAATTCATGCGGGAGGAAGAGGCAAAGGTAAAATAGAAGGTACAGAACAACGTGGGGTTGCTGTTGCAAAAAGTTTGGAAGATGTAACTCAAATATCCAAAAATATTTTAGGAGGAACCCTAGTCACTATTCAAACGGGGGCCTCTGGAAAAAAAGTTAATAAAATACTGGTTGCGCAGGATGTATATTATCCCGGTGCTAATCCAGTGAAAGAATTTTATCTCTCTATTCTTCTAGACCGAAGTAAGGGAATGAACGTAATCATGTATAGTACAGAAGGTGGGATGGACATCGAAGAAGTTGCACACAATACCCCAGAAAAAATATTTAAAGAATGGGTTCATCCAGGTGGAGGATTACAAGGTTTCCAGGCACGTAAAATTGCCTTCAACTTAGGGTTATCGGGTGAGGCATTTAAAAATTGTGTAAAGTTTGTAACCAATCTTTATAAAGCATATACCCATATTGATTGTGGTATGCTGGAAATCAATCCACTTTTTAAAACAAGTGATGAAAAAATTATTGCAGTGGATTGTAAAATGAATATTGATGACAATGCGTTGATGCGTCATCCAGATATTGCCGCGCTAAGAGATATTACAGAAGAAGATCCTACTGAGGTAGAGGCAGGACAATACAACCTAAATTTTGTAAAATTAGATGGAAATGTAGGGTGTATGGTAAATGGTGCCGGATTGGCAATGGCCACTATGGATATGATTAAATTAAGTGGTGGTGACCCTGCTAATTTCCTCGACGTAGGCGGATCGGCCAACGCTCAAACTGTTGAAGCCGGATTCAGGATTATTTTAAAAGACCCCAATGTTAAGGCAATATTGATTAATATTTTCGGAGGTATTGTTCGTTGCGATCGGGTTGCTTCCGGGGTAATTGAAGCATATAAAAAAATGGGAAATATAAATATACCCATCATTGTGCGCCTGCAAGGAACCAATGCAGTAGAAGCGAAAAAATTAATTGATGAAAGTGGACTGAAAGTGCAATCAGCCATAGAATTAAGCGAAGCTGCCGACTTGGTAAAGAAAGCCGTCGCCTAGCTTACTTTACTAGTATTTTTTATTGAGAAATTTTTCTAACTTCTGTTACCGCACTGAAGCTGTAGTGTAAACCTGAACCTTTTTCTATACAAGTAAAGCGCTTACGCCTTTTACTAATTTTTTGGAAAGTTCTGCCGTTTTCTGTTTCAAACCAGGCTCCATCCTCAATTTCATTGAGTGTTACCACTCCATCTTTCGTTTGCCGATTGTATTTACGTAAAACAAGTAATAAATCCGTTTCGCCATTTGCAGTGGCAGCAGGATTTCTGATGGACTTTTGTAAAGCCCGCGTAATATCGGGTGGAAAAATTTTTTGAGCTACAAAAGCACTCAGCAACTGACTATATTGTTGTTTCCATTCTTTTCCATGAGGCTCTACCCTATGCTGATACAATTCAAAAGTTAGTAAATGGGCAAGTTCGTGCAGAAGTGTAATCAGAAATTCATAGGCATTTAGATTTCCGTTTACAGTAATCCGATGATTACCTCCTCCATAAGCATTCGCATGTCGATAGTCGCCTAAAACCGATTTTCGCTGACGGGTGATAGTAAGATGCACCCGATACTGATGTAAATAGTCCGCTACCTGCTGGAAACTACCCTCAGGTAAAAAACCGGCCAAAGCCTGTAATGGATGCTCAGTAGCAGCCATTATTTTGCCTTTTTCAATTGAAGTAAAATTTTAGTTTCCATCCATGAGTATATGATATACAGTCCCATAGATAAAATAATTGCATAAACACTTCGCGAGGATCCGGCAGCCAATAAATAAATAAGCACACTTGCTGCCAGCACAAATAACTTAATCATTGTGGATGCCATAACGCTTCTGAGAACTGCCTGTGGATTTGATTGTTGCAGACTGGCAGAATGGTATGCAATGTTTAACAAAGTAACCAAACAAAGTATCCCATTTGAAATAAGAACTACCCATGGATTTATTTTACGGATAGCTAAAGAATTCCATCCTAATATAGTCAGCACACTAAATACAATAAATGCAACCCAAATAGTGGAAGTTTTTTTATTTACAATAAGTTTCATAATGATAAAATTAATCACTGGAAGTTTCCTTTCCAGGCACTGGCGCAGGAATAGTATCTAACACCATCGATGCGTTGCCCGATAATGCCTTTTTTACCCCTTCCAAGTACTGATCCTTATATCTAACTGCCCTTTCTAAAGAATCCGTCCTCAATTTTAATACCTGCAGGGCAGTCCTGCTTTCTCGGGTTCCATATCCAGGGATATAATATTTCAGAGGTGTAAATGCTATTAAAGTAATGGTTAATCCAACCAGCAAAACAAATAAGGTGCTAAATCCAATATATACACTTAATCGGGATAACCGAAATGTAACTACTTCCTCATAGGTATCCTCATTCATCACTACCAAACGATAATTATTCCTGAGTCGGCTGAGGGTATTATTGAATTCGTTGGATGCCATTTGATAAAAACAGGTTAAAGGTACAAACTTGACTGCTTTTTCCGCTAAAAGGCAAGAGAAATACCTGTAATTTTAAACACATTTTATGTACAGGTCGCCTTATAACAAGCTCAATATATACAAGTTTCATTTCCAGGGAAATTGGAAGATTGTCTTGCTATTGTTTTTACCCTGCTTTGTTTGGGGGCAACCCAATACCTCAATAGAAATACCCAAGCCCACAAAATACGAAAACAGGACGTTATCATCCGAACGTTCCGGAGAGAAGAAATTTACCTATCCTCGCAGATTATATAATAATACAGTTAGCAGATTCAATTATCATTTTAATGCACAGGCATTAATGAATGATATTGAAGAAAGAGCTGCAGCAATTCAACCCGATGACTATACACATCTTCTCCCCTTTTATCCATATCAACTGTCAGAAACTGCGAAAGATCCATTACTGGATAGTGTGATATACAAATGCACCGCCGGAATTCTACTTCACGATTTGAGAAGCGATTGGGTAGACAAGTTATACTTACTTATGGGAAGGGCATATTTGTTTCAAAAGCATTTTGATTCAGCAGGAGTTGTTTTCCAATACATAAATTATGCTTTTGCGCCAAAAGACGATGGATATGATATTCCTATTGGAAGTAATGCCAGTAATACCAATGGAGTATTTACCATTGCCACTCGGGAAAGCAAAAACCTTTGGAAACGATTTACTAGTATTCCTCCCAGCAGAAATGAAAGCTTCCTCTGGCAAGCACGTAATCAGGTTGAGCAGGAAAATTTTGTAGAAGCATCCACTCTGATTGAATTAGTTAGAAAAGATCCTCAGTTTCCAGTTCGCCTTCAACCATTTTTACATGAAATTAACGCATACGTTTTTTACAAACAACAGGCATGGGAACAAGCTGCAAAAGAATTAATTCAATCGCTACCTCAGGAATCTGCTACTGCTTCGAAGGATAGAACTTATTACTTATCGGCGCAACTTTTTGCTTTAGCTAAAATGAATGAAGAAGCCATACGATGGTTTAATCAGGCAATACGAACAACCCACGACCCATTATTAGAAATATATGCACGCCTGAATATTGCCAGTCTGGCTGTTGGAACACAGGCAAATGCCATACAGCAGCACTTGGAGGAGTTATTAAAAATGGCAAAAAAAGACAAGTACGAAAGCAACCGCGATATAATTTACTATGCAGCCGCCCAATTGGCACTGCAACAAAAGCAACCCGAGTATGCCCGAGAATTGCTAAAGAAAAGCATTGAATCCAATTTTAATAATGAAAAGCAAAGAAATCAAAGTTATCTTCAGCTTGCAGATATCAGCTATCTCTTAAAAAAATATACTGATGCCCATTATTATTACGATAGTATTAAAGGATCTTTATCGGATCCTTTAGATGCCAAGAGAGTTGCAGAAAGAAAACCTGCCCTCTCAATCATTTCTAATAATGTATTGAAAATACAACGGGAAGATAGTCTGCAGTCTTTGGCTGCACTTACCGCTGAAGAAAGAAATCTGGTTGTAAAAAAAGTATTGCGCCAAATTAGAAAAGAAAAAGGCTTGAAAGACTTGCCGGTTACAGACCCTGTTGGTATTGCAAATCCACTTGGCAATCAATCCTTATTTTCAAATGCAGGTTCAGGTGAATTTTATTTTTTTAATGCCAATCTGCGATCGAAAGGCATAAATGAATTCAAAACAAAATGGGGAAGTAGGCCTAATGTTGATAATTGGCGAAGGCAAAGTATGGTTAACAGATCGCTTAGTAAAATTTCAAATGCTCCAGACACGCAAGCTGGTTTAACATCAGTAGCTAACGCCAAACCTGATGAAAAAGATATTACAATTGAATCTTTGTATAAAGATATACCACTCGATGATTTAAAAATGGGACAATCAAATGCCATTGTTTTAAAAGCCATGCTTGAAAATGCATTATCATTCCAAAACATGCTAGAAGATTATCCTACAGCTGTGGAAATTTATGAGCAAATTTTAAAGCGCTTTCCCGAAAGCAGTGAAGCAGAGCCCTCACTTTTTAATGCGACTTATTGTTATAGAAAAATGGGAGATCCGGTTCGGGAAGCATCAATGGCCAACCGTTTAAAAATGGGGTATCCGGATGGAAAACTAACGCAACAACTCAATAAGTCGGGAAAGGAAAGAGAAAAAGATCCCGCAACCCTGAGTTATGAAAAAATATATAACCTCTTTATCGAGGGATCTTTTGAAGAAGCAAAAGCAGAAAAAATAAAGGCTGATAAAGAATTAGGAAATGTCTACTGGAAGCCTCAACTTTTATATATTGAATCGATCTACTATATAAAAAATAAGCAGGATAGCGTTGCAATAAACCGACTAGAAAACTTATCCCGTATATTTCCAAATTCACCTCTGGCAGAGAAAGCCCTTACCATGGTAGATGTATTGAAAAGAAGGAATCAGATAGAGGCATACCTAAGCAATTTACAAATAGACCGTGGAGAGGAAGATATCAGAAGAGGGGCAGATGTTGATTATACTACCCCAATAAGAACCATTACCCCATCAGCAGGATCCGGTAAAGCTCCTACAGGGCCTGTTTCAGCCAATATCGTAACGCTGAGGCAAAATTATACCGAACTAGTAAAAACCGGAAAAGAATTGAACACCTCCCCTACTAAAGAACCTGTTATGCCAATTGCCCGCACCCGACCCATTGCGGTAAGTTCCGGACAGAATTTCGGAGGCGTTAAGGGAAACAGTTATAGTTTCTCAATTACTGATACAGTTTATCTTGTTTTGATGTTAAATAAAGTAGATCCAATTTTTGTTAATGAAAGTAAGAATGCATTTAACCGATTTAATCAACTATTATCATTGAACAAAGCCGTTCCAATTAACATACAAAAAATAAATGCCCAATATCAATATTTACTTTTTGGTCCGTTTGTAAACGTAGAACAAGCACTGGTTTATATGGATAAAGTGAGGCCTTCGGCTGCAACTCGAATTATTCCCTGGCTGGGTGCCGAAAAGTTTACATTTAGTTTAATTAGTCCTTCAAATCTTTCCTTACTAATCGCTAGTCAGGACATAGACGGATACAACAGCTTTTTACACGAATTGTATCCCGACAAATTCTAATTAATGTAACTTAAATCGGTAAACCCGTTTTAGAGAAAAATATGGATATTTGATAACTGGTAATCAAGGAACCCAACAATTTATGACAAAAGCAGTGCGCTATTTTTGGCGGTTTTTTTTCGGATGTATCGGTTTATTTATCTTACTGGTTATCATTATCAATCTGGGATGGCTGGGTGCTATGCCTCAATTGGAAGACATTGAAAACCCCACTGCCTCTCTTGCCAGCCAGGTTTTTGCTGATGACGGAACTCCAATTGGTAAATATTATATTGAAGACCGGGTAATGACCGACTATAAAGATATTAGTCCGTTCGCAGTCCAAGCCTTGGTTGCTACAGAAGATAAAAGATTTTACGACCATAGCGGCATTGATGCTTTATCTGTAGGCAGAGCACTCTTTTTTCTGGGAAGTGAGGGAGGTGCAAGTACTATAACTATGCAAACCGCAAAAAACTTATTTACAGAAAACTGGAGTACCAAAAATGTATTGCTAAGAGGCCTACAAAAATTAAAGGAAGCCATTATTGCAATTAAGTTAGAAAGAAATTTTACCAAAGAAGAAATTATTACACTCTATTTGAATACAGTGGCTTTTGGAGATAATGTGTATGGAATTAGGAATGCTTCTAAAACATTTTTCCAAAAAGAACCCGATCGGATTAATATTGAAGAGGCGGCCGTATTAATTGGAATGGTGAATGGACCCGGCATTTACAATCCAAGAACAAATCCGAAACGGGCTATGGATAGGCGAAATTTGGTAATCAACCGGATGGTTGCTAAAAATTATCTTACAGCTCCTGAAGCGGCTATTTTAAAAAAACAGCCCATTTTGCTGAACTATAAAAAGCTGGATGAAAATAATGGATTGGGCCCCTACTTCCGCATGATTTTGGGTGAAGAAATGAAAAAATGGTGTAAAGAGCACAAAAAAAATAATGGTGATAATTATGATTTGTATCGGGATGGACTTAAGATTTATACCACTATTAATCCCAGTATGCAGATTTATGCTGAAGAAGCAGTTGCAAGGCATTTAAGTTATCTCCAGAAATTATTGAATAATCAGGAGAATATTAAAACAGGTTCAGTATGGAAGGGATATGATTATATGTTGGAGTCGTTTATGAAGCAGAGTGACCGCTGGAAAAACATGAAAAAAGAGGGCATGGACGATGAAGAAATAAAAAAATCCTTCTTAGAGCCTGTAAACATGCACATTTTCGCCTGGAATAATGCGCGGGGAAAAGATACATTGATGACGCCTTACGATTCCATCAAATACCATCGCCAAATGTTACAGGCAGGCTTTATTGTGATGAACCCGATGGATGGTCAAATTAAAGCTTGGGTAGGAGGAATTGATTATAAAACTTTCAAATTCGATCATGCCAATATCAATACCAAACGACAGGTAGGATCAACCATGAAACCCCTATTGTATAGTCTGGCTATTGAAGAAGCGGGGTTCACCCCGAATACTACCGTATACGATAATCAACAAAGTTTTGGAAGTTTTGGATTGGTTCCTGCCACCAGTAAAACCTGCACGGGTGCTGCCATGCCCATGGCGCTCGCGTTAGCAAAATCAAGAAACTGTGCAACAGCTTATATTCTCAAACAGCTCGACAACAATGGAAACAATGGTGCAAAAAGATTGATTGATTTTTTACGTAAATGCGATTTTCAATCCAATATTCCCGCCTATCCTTCCATTGGAATTGGAGCTGTAGAATTGTCGTTATTTGAGATGATGCAAGGTTATAGCATTTTCCCCGGCAGAGGCTTTAGTGCAAAACCTATGTATATCACCCGTATTGAAGACAGAAATGGAAATGTACTGGCAAATTTTGTTCCTAAGCGGAAAGAAGTAATAAGTGATGTTACTGCTTACTCAGTTATAAAGATGATGCAGGGAGTAATGACTAATGGAACGGGTGCTGGAATCTGGGGGTATGATATGCCTGCAGGATTAGAAATTGCCGGTAAAACCGGAACTACCAACGACAATAGTGATGCCTGGTTTATGGGCTATACCCCACAACTGCTGGCAGGAGGATGGGTTGGTGCCGACGATCGTTTTATTCGCTTTAATAAAGAAAGCAAGAATGGGGAGGGTGGACGAGCTGCTATGCCTATTTGGGCTTATTTTATGAATAAGGCAGCCAATGACCCCACTTGTGGAATAGATACGAAAATAACTTTCTCTAAACCCGAAGAAATAAATAACGATATCCAGATTGATTATTCCAATGGGAATGTTCCCATACAAAGTGGGGAAAGTGAAGTTGGTTTTAATAAGGTTGAAAACGGATATGATGTGTCGGGAACTTTAGAAAAAATTGGTGCTGAGTCCGATACAAATTTACTAATCAATAAACCTAAAAATGTGCCCTCCGGTAATTTACCTAAAGCACCCGATAACAAACAACCTGCTACTGTGCCGCCACCCCAAAAAACACAACCTCCTGCACCAATTAAAAAAAACGGAACCCGTTAATCTTAATCAATCAATCATACATACCAACCATTCACAAGTAGCATCTGCATATAAAAAAGGAAAATACGCTATTCATCTGATTTTTCTTCCCCACTTCATCCATATCCTTTTTACAGGAATTATCAGGTCAATTTCAAAGTTGACAGTTATCTCAGATAATTTACATTTTTCCATTCCAGTTTACCAGTATGGATACTGAATGAAACATATTGCGCTGAAAAAAGCCCGTTGAATAAGTTATATGCATCTTTTTTAGTAATAGTGCTGCTCCCGCAGTAAATCCGTTCAAACCAACCACTTGGTTGAATACATTTAGCTCGGATCTTCTTCGAAAAGAATATCCAGCCATCAACTCTAATTTTTCATGTGGATAAACCTGCATCCCTATGGTTATATGAGAAAAAATCTTTTGAATGAAATCAACTTGTGTGTAATTGAGTTCCCCTTCTGAAGCCCTAAAACTTGTATCATTATAAACCGTATTGAAACGATGCAATTGACGGGCAGTTATTGAAAACTGAAAAGGTGCATTCGCTAATTTTTTTGAAATGCCCGCCTGAACATCAAAAGGGAGTTCTTCCCGCATACCGCCAGCAACGTAGGATGCAAGCTGAAATCCCATATTCTTTACAACTACTGCAGCCTGCCATCCTGCAGCAGAGTCGAAATAATTCACCCCTACATCGAAAGCCAATCCCGAGCTTCTATACATCCCATAGGAAGAGTGGATGAATTTGGCTGTAAGACCCCAATTAAATTTCTCATGATACAATTTGCTTATCTGAGTTTGCACTACATAATCTACCGGCTTAAACTGACCCAGTATATTTCCTGCAGCATCAGTTTGTGTAAGATTTCCGTAAGAAAAATAATTCAATCCCCAACCCTGCATCCAACCGGATGAAGATACGCGGTTGGCAAATGAAATTGAATAATTTTGGATTCCCGCAATCCAGGAATGAAAAGAACTGCTGATTTGAGCATGCTGAGTGCTTCTTAGCAATGCAGGATTTTGAAAAGCCATTGAAACATCTTGCTGAATAGCAGAAACATTAACTCCACCTAATGCAGTCGTTCTGGCTCCCGCAGGATGATCTAAAAAATTAAATACTGCATTGCCTCCTAAAGTTTGGGAAAGTACGTCGACATGCCAACAAACTGCCAACAAAAAACAAATCCAAGTAGGGAATCGGTTCATTACAGGTCAAATCTAATAAAGATTTAACCAATTTAGCCTTTACACCAGGGCTAAATCAATAACCTGTTGCATGGTTTTCACATAATGAAAAGTAAGTCCATTGATAAATTCAGGGTCTATCTCTTTAATATCCTTTTCATTTTGTGCGCATAGTATGATTTCCTTTAACCCAGCACGCTTGGCAGCCAATATTTTTTCCTTAATGCCACCCACCGGCAATACCTGTCCTCTAAGCGTAATCTCTCCCGTCATAGCTAAAAATGGTTTTACTTTTTTACCGGTGAAAGCAGACACCAGCGAAGTTAACATAGTAATACCCGCACTAGGCCCATCCTTAGGTGTTGCCCCTTCGGGAACGTGGATATGAATATTCTTCTTTTCGAATTGAGCCGAATCAATTCCAAATTTTCGGGCATTGGCCTGAACATAGCTGAGTGCAGTAGTGGCACTCTCTTTCATCACATTACCCAAATTACCTGTAAGTTTTAACTCTCCCTTTCCATCGCTTAATAAAGTTTCAATAAACAATATATCACCACCAACATACGTCCAAGCTAACCCCACGGCCACTCCAGGCATTAGGGCAATTTTATACATTTCATTATTATAGCGTGAGGAACCTAAGATTTTTTCAACATCAGCCAGGGTAACGGTTGACTTCAATTTTCCGCGGGTTGCCAGTTCTTTCGCCTGATAACGCATAATGGAGGCTAACTGTCTATCTAATTCACGAACACCACTTTCGCGCGTGTATTGTTCAATAATTTTTTCTAATACCGGAGCTCCTATCTGAAAAGCGACATCTTTTAAACCATGTGCCTCTTTTTGTTTTGGAACCAGGTGTCGCTGTGCTATTTGAATTTTTTCTTCAGTTGCATACCCGCTCAAATCAATGATTTCCAGTCGATCCCTTAGTGCCGGCTGTATTTGTTGAAGGTTATTTGCAGTAGCAATGAACAAAACTTTGCTCAAATCATATTCTAATTCCAAATAATTATCATAGAAGGAGTGATTCTGCTCGGGATCCAGCACTTCCAGCAAAGCAGAGGAAGGATCGCCCCGAAAATCATTTCCAATTTTATCAATCTCATCCAGAATCATAACCGGGTTGGATGATTTGCATTTACGGATATTCTGAATTACTCTACCCGGCATTGCACCGATATAGGTTTTTCTATGACCACGGATTTCGCTCTCATCATGCAGTCCACCTAAACTAACCCGTACATATTTTCTTCCAATAGCATGAGCAATGGAACGACCAAGTGAAGTTTTTCCAATTCCGGGAGGTCCAAGAAAACAAAGAATAGGACTCTTCATATCTCCTTTCAACTTCAGTACCGCCAGGTATTCGAGAATCCGTGTTTTTATTTTACCCATTCCATAATGATCATTATCCAACACCTCTGCAGCATGATTCAGATCATAATTATCTAGTGTATATTCTTCCCAGGGAAGGTCTAACATCAAATCGAGATGGTTATAAACAACCGAATAATCGGGCGTTGAAGGGTGCATCCTTTCTAACTTGGCAATACCATTTTTGAAAGCCTGCTTTGCTGAATCTGGCCATTTCTTTTCTTCCGCCTTTTTCTTCATGTCAGCCAATTCCCTATCATTCGTATCACCACCTAATTCATCTTTAATACTTTTCAATTGCTGCTGCAAAAAATAATCTCTTTGCTGCTTATCAATTTCAGTTCTGGTTTTGCTGGTTACTTTATCTTTTAACTCGGCAAACTGTAATTCCTTTTGTAAAATAGTAATCAGTTGAACAGTTCTCTCCTGCACCTGATTCATTTCGAGCAGTTGTTGCTTTTCTTTCAAATCGCTGTTCAGGTTGCTGCTAACAAAATTAACCAGGAAAGTAGGGTTCTCTATGTTTTTTAAAACGATGGAAGCCTCTGTAGGAATATTGGGGGATAGCTGAATGATTTGGGTTGCCAGATCTTTAATGGTACTTACCTGAGCTTTAAATTCGTCAGTATCTGGAATGGGCTGATCGGGTAAGAGGGTTACTGCCCCTTTAAAATATTCTACCCCAGGAACCAAAGCACCCAAAGCAAATCGTTTTTTTCCCTGAATAATGATCGTAGTTCCCCCATCAGGCATTTTAATCAGCTTAACAATTTTGGCAACTGTTCCAATTGTACATAAATCAGAGGCTGCCGGTTCTTCAATAGAAGCATCTTTTTGAGCCAACACACCAATGAGTTTCTCACCGGCATAGGCTTCATTTACTGCCTGAATACTTTTATCCCTTCCTACAGTGATAGGAAGCACTACTCCGGGAAATAAAACCGTATTCCTCAAAGGCAAAATAGGCAACACATCGGGAACAGAGAGCGTATTATCCAATTCAAAATCCTCCTCATTGAAGGGGATTATTGGCATAAAATCGGACTCTTCCTCGTTGGTATTGAAAAATTTATTTTGGGGCATAGATTAATAAATTACGACAAAATGTCACCTGAAAACATTTAGTTCAATTTCAATTATTTGGTACATATAGGCAATTTTAGTGCCATTATTGGATTGGTACTAATAAAAGTACAAACTGACACATTATTACCAGATTTTAGGATGTTTCGACAGCAATCCGAAGGTGGCAAGCTATTTTTTTCGGAAAAAAATTCTTACAGGAACCCCTGTAAGCGAAAAACTTTCCCTAAGCTTATTTTCGAGATAATTCTTATACGGAGTTTTAATGTCATCGGGATAGTTGGTAAAAAAAGCAAAAGAAGGTACAGGAGTAGGTAGTTGCGTTACATATTTTATTTTTACCACATTACCCCTTACAACGGGGGCATGATAGGATTCTACTGCCTTTAGCATCGCATCATTCAATTTTGCTGTTGGAATTTTCTGGCTTCGATTTCCATAAACCTCCAATGCAATTTCTATGGCTTTAAATATGCGGGTTTTCTCTTTTGCAGAGATAAACAGAACAGGCACATCGGTAAAAGGTGCTAATTTTTGTTTCAAAGCTTTTTCATAATCTCGGGAAGTGTTGGTAGATTTTTCAAGTAAATCCCATTTATTTACTAATACCACAACACCCTTTCCTTTTCTCACTGCCAAACTAAATATAGTAATATCCTGTGCGGTTATTCCTTTCACTGCATCTAGAACTATCAGACAAACGTCTGCTTCATCCATCGCGCGGATAGCACGAATGATGGAATAAAATTCCAGATCATCTTTTTCTTTACTTTTTTTTCGGATACCCGCTGTATCAATCAACACAAATTCTTTTTGATATAGTTTATAGTGGGTATGAATACTATCACGGGTTGTTCCAGAGATATCACTCACAATACTTCTTTCCTTTCCAATGAGTGCATTGAGAAGAGAAGATTTTCCAACATTGGGCTGACCAACGATGGCAATTTTAGGCAATGTAGATGCTGGTAATTCATGGTCGATATTTTCCATCGGGATAGGAGCTGTTATGGCATCCAGTAATTCACCGGTTCCGCTTCCCGAAACACTGCTGATAAAAAAAGTATTTTCAAAACCTAATCCATAAAATTCTGTTGCTTCCAGTTCCCTTGTGCCATTATCAACTTTATTCACCACTAAAAAAACAGGTTTACTTGTTTTTCTTAGAATATGCGCCATTGCTGAATCTAAGTCTGTTATTCCGGTTGTTACATCTACTAAAAAAATCAGTGCATCTGCTTCTTCAACTGCAATATTTACCTGTTGCCGGATTTCAGCCTCGAACAACTCAGTTCCATTAGGTACAAAACCTCCTGTATCTATCAAATTAAAAACTCTTCCCGACCAATCTGCAACGCCATATTGCCGGTCGCGGGTAACTCCACTCACATCATCTACAATCGCTTTCCTTTGTTCTAATAAACGATTAAATAATGTGCTCTTCCCAACATTGGGACGTCCCACAATTGCAATTGTATAACTCATAAAAAATCCATTTAAAACTTTTAGCGATTACCGGTATCCATATTCCTTCAAATGCAAATCATTATCTCGCCATTTAGGACGAACCTTGATAAACAATTCCAAAAAAACCTTCGATCCAATAAATGCTTCAATATCTTTTCTTGCCATCATACCCAGTTGCTTAATCATGCTACCCTTATCACCCAGCACAATTGCTTTCTGCGATTCACGGTTTACAATAATGTCGGCCTGTATTTTAATTAGTTGAGCCTTTTCAGCATATTCATTTACCACAACTGCTGTTTGGTAGGGAATTTCATCTCCAAACAATTCATAAATTTTTTCCCGAATCAATTCACTCACAAAAAAACGGGTTGGCAAATCGCTCAAATCTTCTTCACTAAAAAAAGGCTGACCTTCCGGTATGTATTTCAACATTACGTCTATCAGGCTTAGCAAATGATGCTGCTGTAATGCAGATATTTTTACCAATTCCTTACTATACAATTTCCCAGTAAAAAATGCAACGGCTTCCTTAATTTTTCCGTTGGCTGCAATATCTATTTTATTAAGCACAACAATTGAGGGAACCCTCAGTTTGAGTCCGGAAAATAACTGATCCAACTCCTCCAGATTATCATTTACATCAACCAATAATACAGCCAGGTCGGCATCTTCCAAAGCGGCCGTAACCGCTTCCATCATTTTGTTTTGCAGCAAATATTTGGGCTGTATGATGCCGGGGGTATCCGACAGTACCAATTGGTATGCACCGGGTTTATTTAAAAAAGCCTTAATCCGATGCCGGGTAGTTTGTACTTTGGGTGACACAATGGCTAACTTCTCCCCAATCAACGCATTCAGGAGGGTACTTTTACCGGCATTGGGCTTACCAAAAATATTAACAAATCCAGACTTCATACAGTAAAAAAAAGGCCCAGAGGGCCTTAGTTTGGTTGCGAGGGAAGGGATCGAACCTCCGACCTTCGGGTTATGAGCCCGACGAGCTACCGCTGCTCTACCTCGCGATGTTTGGACGGCAAAGATAGGCGTTTATTAGTTCTTGAACAACTTTATAGGTAAGAAATTGAAATTAGCGCAGGAACGGAAAATATGGGGTATTTGAAGGATTATCTAGCGCAAGATTTAACACAGTTAATTTATGAATGCCAGATTTCACGGGGTGTTTTCCTCACGCAAAGGGATGTTTCAAAAATTACTTGAATTTTAGCTCATTAGTGGATTCATTGTTTAAGTAGTAAATTTGTATCCTATTAATAAAGAGAAATAATCATGAGTACAATTAGATTGAGTTTAAAAAATATTAGATGCGAAGGGTGTGTAAAATCAATCAAAACAGCGTTGGAAAAGCATACTAATATACAAGAGGTGAATGTGGTAAAAGAAACTGGTGCCGTTACAATTAAGGGGGAAGGTTTAGTTAACTCAAATATCATAGAGGAACTTACTGCATTGGGTTTTCCAGAAAATAAAAAAGGGTTTTTTACTAAGCTGTTCTCTTAATAAGAAATTTGACAAAAAATCACGCAAAAATAAAAAGGACTTACGATTTAACGTAAGTCCTTGATTTGAATTAAGTAGAGTTTAGATAAACCAGTAGCCTCCCGTTTTAAGAGGTGAATTCCTCACACAAGAGGTTATTTCAAACTTACTTTTTGATTAACTCAAAATAGGTAACCTCAAATCTATCCTTTACAATGGTTCCCTGCACCTTTGCTTTCTTGATTGCATTACAGAAACCCTCTGTATCATGAGCATCACCATGGTCGTCTAAATCAGTTCCATCTACGAAGTAATTCTTGCCTTTAAATTTAATTGCTAAAAGACAACCCTTTCCCTCCATTTTAAACATACAAGTTCCACAAGTAGCTTCCACTTCATAAATAGGATTCTTTGGATTGTATACTAATTTTTTCTTAGTAGTGTCTTGTGCATAAGTCAACGAAAAAGAAACCATCATAACAAGTAACAATAAACATTTTTTCATAAAATTGATTTTTTAATAATTTAAATATAAACCTATACCATATCCCATATCACTATCGTAGTGTGTTCTTAATCCCATATTTTTATTGAAGATGTATCGTGCACCAAACATAAACTCTTTATCAGTATTGACCATGAATTCACCTCTTAATCTCTTAGATAATGGGATGTCTTCTCTCATAAGCTGCAGTCTAAGATTTCCATCTTGATATACTTCAGTTTGAAAAGTAATCAACATTGGTAAAACATATGCAACACCAATACTTATTTGTCTTCTTTCATCTTTGGTATTAATTTGACCAAATAGGTTTTTCTCAGATTCTCCCATTTCCATTTTCCTATAACGCCAGTCAAATCCAATAAAAGGCATTAACCATTGCATTTTACCTATATACCTTCCAATGTGAGTTTCAGATTCATAACCATGCATATTATTATATCCTAATCTCCATTCAGAACCAATACTCCATCTTGTATTCTGCATCATTGCCATCCCATCATTCCCATTACTTGCAAAGTCGTTTTCAGCCATCGCATGGAATTTCCTGTCTTCTCCAAATAACTTCCTTTGGGCTAATTTTGGATTTGGAATTAAAGGATTGGTCGCTTGGTTTTGATATGTAAATACTCTACCCATACCACTCATCATGTGATATAAAATGTGGCAATGGAAAAACCAATCACCTTCCATATTAGCATTAAACTCAAGCGTATCTGTTTCCATTGGCATAATGTCAATAATATTCTTTAACGGTGCATTATCCCCCTGTCCATTTAGAACTCTAAAATCGTGTCCATGTAAATGCATGGGGTGTCTCATCATAGAACCATTGTAGATAATCATTTTGACATTTTCACCTTTTTTAATCAAGATTTTATCAGATTCAGAAACAACTTTATTATCCATACTCCAGACATATCTGTTCATATTGCCTGACAATTCAAACTTAATGACCTTAGTTGGAGCTTCTTTTGGTAGTGAAGTGTTATGAAGAGACTTGAGCATGGAGTAATTCAAAGTAACAATATCAGAAAGTGCGTTACTATTGTATTGATTTTCTTTATCCTCCTTTTTTTGAGCATGACTTGGGCCGGTGATTTCTGGATACATAACAACATTCATGTCCATTTGATTTAAACTCATATTCATTCCCATATCATCTAAATCACCATTCATTTTCATCATTGAGTTCATCATTTTCATTCCTTCAAAATACTTTAACCTTGGAAGAGGTGTCATACTTTGTTTTTCACCTTCGCCCAAATACATTAGTGTTCGATTAATTCTATCTTCTGAAGTAGCCTGAAATGCAAATGATTTATGCTTTTCAGGAACAGTCAAAACAATATCATAGGTCTCAGAAACAGCAATGATTAACCTATCTACTTCAACTGGCTCAATATCATTTCCATCGTTAGCAACAACTTGAAACTTACCACCACCATAGTTTAACCAAAAATAGGTGGATGCTCCACCGTTAGATATTCTTAATCTTACTTTATCTCCAGCTTTGAATTGTGATAATTGACTTTCTTGGCTTCCATTCAATAAGAACTTGTCATAATACACATCACTTACATCCATTGCCAACATTCTCTTAAATTCATTTTTGACTTTGGTAGTGAAGTGACCTTCTTTTATCGCTTCTGCATAACTTTGAGTAGTTCCCTTTTTAATCGCGAACCAATCAGTTGCATTATGCAACATTCGGTGGATATTATTTGGATTGTAGTCCGTCCACTCACTAATAACTACTGGTATAGTAGGTAAATCATCAATACCTTTTCTAAATGTTGGGTCATCCTGTCTTTTATTTAAAATCATTGAACCATACATCCCAATTTGCTCTTGCAAACCAGAATGACTATGATACCAATGGGTGCCATTTTGAACAATGGGGAACCTATATACATGAGTTGTATTTGGCTCAATTGGCATTTGAGTTAAATAAGGAACTCCATCTTCTTTATTAGGAAGAATAAGTCCATGCCAATGGAGAGAAGTAGCTTCTTTCAACTCGTTGTATACATGAATTTCTGCTGTATCACCCTGTGTAAAGGTTAATGTAGGCATTGGTATTTGTCCATTAACAGCAATTGCTCTTTTAGTTTTACCTGTAAAATTCACCAAAGTATCTCTTACATGTAAATCATACCTCACAACCTTTTGTGCATAAAGATTAACAGACGCACAAAAGAAACCAATTACAACAAGGTAAATTGATAATTTATTTAATTTCATTTTTTTCTTTGTTATTGTATAGTTTCAACTACTTTACCACAGGTTAACATTTGATTGCCATAATATGGATTCTTAATCTTGTTTTCTAAACTTAACCAATTAGCACCTTTACCTTTATTCGCCATAGGACAAAATTGATAGTAAATAGGCATTTCAGATTTAGAGACTTTTATTACAGCATAAAGGTTTTTAGACAAACTCATAAAATGGTCTCTTTGGTGTGTGATTTCTTTTGTTTCACTTATATGTTCAGCGTCTTCCTTTAAATCATTAACTACTTTCATCCATTGGGCATGAGTATCAGTGTTAAGTTCACTCATGTTAACTTCTTGTATTGCAATTAAAAGTGTTTTTGAGGCATTGGACGAACTTGTACCATCGCTTTTCACAAGCGCATCTTTTAATTGGATATATGCACTCAAAACCTTGTTTATACCTGTGTTTGTTTGCGCGTTTGCAGTAGTAGCAAATAATATAATGGCAGTAGCCATCAATAGTTTTATTGATTTCATTTTTTCAATTTTTAGTAAATGTAAATTTTCAAGTTGTTCAACTTGACTAAAGAGAAATATAGCTTATGCTATTTTAGGAGGATGCCAAATTGAAATATTTACATCGTTGTAGAAGGAAGGTTTATATGTATTATACTTCCTTTGGATAGTAGAAAAGAATATAGTTTCTACAATAACTTCTTTTTCATAGACATAACTATTTATACAAACAGAAGTACAAGCGCAGTTGTGATGGGTACATTTTTGATTACAATCGTGACCCATATCCTTACTATGCGACTTGCAACAATCAGACTTAGCTTTAGCCTTGGTCATGTTTAAAAAAGACGTTGCCTTAGTAGAATTGTGTGGCTTGTTACACGCATATACATTGTTGGAGTATAGATTCACCCCAATTACTAATAGTAATAATATGATTATTTTATTGTACATGACGTAGGCAAAGGTATAATAAATCAAGATAAAACTATCTATAATTTCGGTCTAATAAACAAACATATCCTGCAACATATATAGATTCTGTATCTCCTCCTGACGCAGCGAAAGGTATATCCTTGTTGTCTGTACAGATGAGTGATTGAATAATGAAGATAAACGGACTAAACATGCCTCACTTTGGTTATTTCTGTCCCAGCACAACCTCCCAAATGTCTTTCTCATTGTGTGGCTACTTATCCTCTTACCACGAATACCAGCTTTTGCGGCATATAACTTGATTTGTTTATTGATTGTACGGATGTGTAATGGAATAATACAACTGCTCCTTTCAGGACACCCCATTTGAGAATATACCTTTGCAATCGTATCAGTCAGTTCAATATGTAAAGGAATTTCTCTAACCTTACCCGTCTTTTTCTCCTTCAATATAAGGTTGGACTTTCCTAATACCATGTTCCAAGTGATTTGGGATAAATCAGAGTATCTTAGTGCAACTGATACTCCCAACCTTACAAAGAGGTAATAGACCCATAATTGGTTTTGATAAAGGTACTTTAAGAGTTTGTTTAGTTCAATTTCTTCTAAATGTTCTGCGGATTTGATTTTTGTAGTCATAGTTCCTTTTTTGTGCTATGCTACGGCTTTTGGCACTACTGGCAATAAAGAAAGTTGAAATGAATTGATTTTTAGCGTTTTGTTAGCTCCTTCTTTGTATAAAAGGGAACTACCAAGAAATAACATCCTGTAAATTAAAAGGAAGTCAATTTTTAATTTATTAAAAAATAAAAAATATAAATAAATTTATTACCAAAGTTGATTAGCAATTTGTAAGTAATTGAATTGCTTGTAGTTGCCGATCAATATTAAAACTTTGATCTGATCCTAATGTTCTTTGGCAAATAGTCAGGGTCGTATTCACTTGTATCTCCCAAAAGTTCAATTTCCATATCCTTATACATACACAAATTTACCATCATTGCAATATAGGCTACTACATCCTCTTTATACCCCGAAATCCCAACTTTATCACTTACAACATTATTCATTCTCATGGTATTTTCAATAAACCTCAACACATGACTATAACTTTCGCTGTTTATTATGTGTTCATTCATTTGAGACCCTTTGGATAATGCAAACACTGCAATTTCAGGATACTTGATTTCAACTCTTTTTCTAATTCTTCTTGACATTGGAATTTTGTTTAATTAAGTAGGTGCTCTTTATGTTTCCTTGTTCCTGCTCTGACAAAATTTGAAAAGCCAATCGACGGAATTGACTTTCAGTTACAAGCATCTTCGTCTTTCTTGAAGGTTTTTGCTCTTTCATAAGGTTATAAAATTTCATAATTGTAGTTTATAATAAATACTAAGTTGTGATACATTAATACACTTATTTGAAAATAATTTTTATTGATTGATATTCACGAAAGGGATAGTCATAACACAATCCCCACAAACTCGTTTTATGTCCCCAAATTTCGATCATCTTTTCGTTTTCGATACAACCATCGATAGTCGTGAAATACGAAGAATATTGAAAGTATTCCTGATGCTAGTTTTATGTGTAATTAAAATCTTACGACAAAAAGTGCAGCATTTATATACCATTTCATAATGAATATTTTGGGGAAGAGGGGTTGAGCGGAATTGGGGTGATGGGGATGGAAGTCGTAAGACTTCGTCTTGGTTCGTTCCACTCACCCCTTCGTTGAGGGGTTTATATACCATACAACTTCTTCTCAACATCGATTATATTAACTAGCAGTGGGTATACGAGTTTATATTCCTCTTCATCAACTGCATCCCTAAACATATCTAGATTACTTGGTTGAGTATAATTAAATATTTCTTCTCCTAAACTAGACTTATTGACCAAGTCGAACACTAGTTCTTCAAATCTATTAGTTAATAATTGATTCATTGACATATCAGATTTTATTGTTGCTCCAGTATCATGTATTGTTTCTTGTATTAATATATCTGTATTAGTAGTTGTATTAGTTGTGTTCTCAACAGAACTACCCCTGTCTCTCTTGGGAACTACCCCCTGTATACTTTGAGAACTACCCCTGCCTCTCTTGGGAACTAGGGTATGTTTCTCCTGAGAACTCCCTTTGGTGATAGTTCTTCCAATGATCAAGTTTTCCTTGTAGTGGTTAACTGCATTAATATACCCTTGATCCTTTAACCAATTTACTCTTTTATTTACCGAGGATCTACCAAGACCTAATAACTTACCAAAATGATTGTCTGATGCAAAACAACCATCAGCAAGTTTGCACAAAGAGTAGATTTCAGATAACAACGCCTTATTAGTCCAATCTAACTTCTTATCATTTTTTAAGTTCTCAGGTATCCATAGCCCTGTTGATTTACCATTTTTGCTTCCCATTGTATTCCATTTAATAATAAATATATCATGCTAGATCGAAATCCTTTGTGGGTACAAAAAATATGGCAAGTATCACAATATTCACCAATATGCAAGTATTTATATTAAAAGACCCACTATGAACAACAAAAAAACAGTTACCAAAAATGAATTTCTAAGATTGCGCCTTGATTCAGTTGAAAAAAATAGATTAGAATTACTATGCACAATCACTCGCCGTCAAAAATCCGATATTGTTCGTGAATCTCTCTTTGAGTTATACAAATTAAAATACCCTGAGTGTTTGAGCTAACGAATGCTCCGCATGGAACATACTAGCAACATTGATACTTTGTTAGCATCCATAATTTAACAGCTTTTAAAATTTTCTGGAAATATTTTTTTTAAGGTATCGACCCCCTTAATTAGAATCAATATATCCCTATATATAAGGTGGGGCACCGCACCCCTTCCTGCAACCACCCCCTGCAGGCAGGGGTGTTTATTTTATATTAATTAATCTATAATATAAAGAATTTGATTTTATATAATATGTAAAAAATAAATTTAAAATTTCTTTGCTCAAATTTTTTTTTACGATTTTTTTTATGTCTTATTATACAAGTGGTGAGTATTTCATCATATAAATTTAAAAAAACATAATAGAAAATGGCAAACATTATCGACAATCAACTTAAGGTTGAAGGGCCAAGAGAAACCCTTGAAGTGTTCAGAAACTCTTTTGCAGTAATTAACAGCAATGGCGAAGTAGAAGACGTTGACTTGAACCTACTCTTTCCTGTAACTGAGAAACTCCAATCAGCTACTGCTACTGATAGGATAAAGGAGATTGCAAAAAAAAGGCAAGAAATGATTTGGGAGAACTCAATAAGTTTCTTTGTTGACGCAGATGCAAATTACATCCCTTACTCAAAAGTATCAGATAATACCGATCTCTACAATTTTACTAATTACTGGAGAGGCGCTGTATCTAGTAAAGGGCCAGTGTCTTTTGTAAAGCAGGCATCGATGTTATTTGACGACTTAAGATTTTCACTTGTATGTGAAGATGTCTGTAACCACTGCGCAGATTTTTATGAAATCTCTAATGGTGAAATTACCTCATCAAAATCAGAAAGCGGAATTGAGGATTAACTAACACGAAATAAAGGGGTAAATAAAAAACCTAATAAGGTGCCCCTTTATTTAATTTAATTTAAATTAAAAAATAAAAATTATGGGCTTTGATATTTACGGAAGAAAAAAAATTACAACAGAAAAACCTGCTACTATCAATTACAAAACAGCAACTGATGATGAGAAAAAGAAGTATTGGCAAGCAATGTCAAAATGGGAAGATCAACATCCTGGTAGGTATATACAGTACAGTTCTTCAGGCTGGCTTCCTATTCTTCATTTAGCTTTAGTTGCTATTGAACACGATAACCTAAAGTTCGATACTGACTTTTGGGATAGCAATGATGGACGTGGATTGCGCACTCAAAAACAGTGTAATAGACTTGCTGAAAGTATGAACAAATTGGTTGCTTTTATTGAAGAAGTTTTAAGAAGTCCGCACTGGATTAAAGAAGACGATGATCAGTTCACTTTCAATCTTGATAGTTGGAGCAGAGAAGATGGCAATAAAATGACTGAGGATGAAGAGAAAATGCTCAGTAAAAAGTTTAATTACGGACAATTTATGGGTAAAAGTATAGTGATTAATGATGTCAGATATGATGCCATGTGTACTACAAGCGTTGAGGAAATAAATCAATTCATAACCTTTTTGCGTGAATGCGGTGGATTTAAAATTTGGTAAATAAAAAATAAATAGTATGAAATGTATTCAATGTAATAAAATTGCCCCTGAAGAAAATCTGCTTGATTATACTGTTAATAGTTATGTCTATTCCTATTATATGCATAAGTACGATGACGACTGCGATGAAATAATATATGTTTGCGACGATTGCATTCAAGACGTGTATGATAAAATCATCATACACGTTAGAGAAATAAAAATTTAATTAAAATCAAAAGAATTATAAGAATAAAGTCAATACTAGCAACGCCTAGTATAAAATCATCTTAAATTAAAGCAATTGTCAGAAGGCTATAACAATATTTCAATGAGTTTAGATACCCTAACCCTACCACAAGTATCTGAAAAAAAAATGTCAAGGACATTAAATCAGCTAAGAAATAGTTAGTGGAGCGGGGTATCAAAATTCACAAATTCACTTTTATTAGAAATAAAATGAAAGATTTTTCAAGAATATCAATATTAGAGGCTGGTAAAATTATTAGAAAAAAAGACCGAGACGCAATTGTTTCTTGGTTAAAAGAGAATGATGTAAAAATCCACACAGAAAAGTACCATTATGTATTTCAATTAGAGGTTCAAATGCAGTACCTCAAACCATTGGTACTAGACTGTAAAAAAAGGTATCCACACTTATGGAAAGAGAAGCTTAAAATCCTTTGCGACGGCAATACCCAACTACGCGAGCTATTCCTAATTGAAATGGATAACGAGCATTCAATTTCTGCGCCAACCACAAGAATTAAACCCAAAAACAAAAAACAAGAAGAACTATTAAAACGATTAAACTCGTGATGAAACTTAAATTACCAAAGAATCAGCGCAACGGACTAAAAGTCTGGTGCAGGAAGTGTAGAAAAAATAATTGCGGCTGTAAGAATTATGAGAACCACTCCTACCGGATGAACTTGATAGACCCTATAACTTTCAAACACAGCAGTAAAATTCTCAAATCAAAAAATTATGATGACGCCATCGCAGAAGCGCTGACTTTTAAAAAAGCTGTAAAAAACAATGCCATCAAAAAAGTAGAACCTCTGGTTGAAGTTGGCAATGATTATACCCTGGCCGAAGCAATCCTTAAATATGATGACTACTTACAGGGGGAAAGCATATACAACCACCTTAAGAAAAAGGTGAGCAGCAAGCACAAAACAGAGGTACTTAACTACCTAACCCAATTTCACGACAGCGTCAAAAAGAATAGGAAGGTAAAGTGGATTAAACCTAATATGATTGGACGCGCAGATGTTTCCTATTTCTATGGCCTAATTACCAACAGATACAAACCCAAGACCATCAATAAAATCATTCAAACCCTTACTACTTTCTTTAATTTTTTAATTGATATAGAAGACATAGTCATGAAAAACTACTTTAAAGAGTGTATCAAGATGAGTGTCCCAAAGTCCCAAATTAACATCATTACCAAAAATGAATTTGATAGTATTTTGGACGCAATAGACACTTGCACCCCACTCTACCAAACTACCAAAGCGGGAAGGTTTGATAAGATGAACATGTCGGGTCTAAAGAATATCTTTAAGCTGTTCCTATTCATCGGCGGAAGAAGAGAAGAGGTTTTGAGTTTGAAATGGAACGATATATTCGTAAGTGATTACGGCACCAAGTTCTTTATGATTAGGAACCTAAAAGTAGAGAGGATTACCAACGAGGTTGATGTTAGCGCTAAATTAGTTCCCATCAATAGTGATCTTGAGGACTTGCTCTACCAAATGGGTTGGGATCAAAAGAAAGATACCGATTGTAAAATCATTGAGGAAGCTGACTACTTCACACTTGGAACTTTAATGGAGAAGGTTAGTGATGCATTTACCCATTACAGAAAATGTGCTGGTATAACCAAAGACATTACCCTCAAACACCTTCGCAAAACTTACCTTACATGGACTTACCAGGCAATGGGTGAGAATACAGGAAGGATTACTTCTCATTCGGGCATCAAAGTCCTACGCGACCACTACCTTGACCCACAAGTATTAAGTACTGTAGAAACTGCTGCTTTAAGTGTTAAAATATTTGGTTAATTATCTAGCACAGAATTCTAGCACAGACACAAAAAAACCACTTGATTATGTTTCAAGTGGTTTAATATCAATAAGTTATACTAAATTATTTTTTCCTTTAATCAACCTTATGAGCCCGACGAGCTACCGCTGCTCTACCTCGCGATTTGGATTGCAAAGGTACGATCTTTTTTCTTCCTAAACAATTTTTTAGCTAACTGTTTGTACTAGCGTCAGTTATAAAAGTATTTTGCGAATGAAAAATTAGCTACTGTTTCTTTGAAAAACTGGATGCCCCGGCTACAGATGCATTTCTGATTTTGGGGGTTCCTTTATAATAAACAGAACTGGCTCCACTAGCTTCCACACTAATTTCCTGTTCAACTGATATCTGTACGTCTGAAGCTCCGGAAGCAGATACTTCTGCGATATCGGATTTTAAATCATACCCTTTAAAATCGGAGGCCCCACTTACCTGCACTTTCATCCGACTTGCCTTGCCAGTAAGTTTACAATCGGAGGCACCATTTAAGTTGATACGAAAATTATTTAAATCCAATTCTCCTTTTACATCACTGGCTCCGGATATTTTCATCAACAAATCATTACTCTTCAAAACTCCAATGATGTTGATGTCAGAAGCACCACTTATATCCATCATTTCGAGGTTAGAAAAAGTTACATAAGCTCGAGCTTGCTGATTCTTCCAACCATTTACCATTTTATTTTTGAAACTGATATAAAGAGTATTCCCTCGTACTTCAGCAATAATTGCATCCCTTGCCTCATCGCTTGAGGCACTAACAGCTACTGCGGCTTGCTTTCCCTGGGTTACATATACATCCATAGCTCCAGAAACCTGAATGGCAGTAAATTCACTCACTCTTCTTTCTTGAGCTCTTGCATCTTTTAGAACATGAACCGTTTCCTGGGCATTCAGCGTAATACTTCCAATAAAAGTCAACAACCAAACAATAACTTTTTTCATAGCTTTTTTTTATAAAACGATGTGATTGCTGAAAAGTTACAATCAAAATTTTGAAAAACCGCAATTATCCTATCTTTGCAAAAAATCCTCGGGGTGCCGGAATGATGATTTCCATCTTCCAGCTGAGAAAATACCCGTAGAACCTGAACAGGGTAATGCCTGCGAAGGGAAGGTGCTCGCTCCACTTCTCCGTCCGCTATTCCCTGTTCCCATTTGTAACTTTTAAACCCTACGTATGAAAAAGTTGTTGGGAACAATGTTTGTATTATTAGTTGCCTTTAGTATCCAGGCACAAAAAAAATCTACTCCTCAAATTTCTGGAAAAGTACAAGACAGTTTAACGGGCAAGCCTGTTGAGGGTGCAGTAATCTGGTTAGGAAAAAGGGCAGCACTAACAGATGCTACCGGTTTTTTTTCAATGGATGCCAGTGGTATTCCGACAAGTGAATTTTCAATCGCAGCTACAGGATATACAACCCTTCAAGTAAAATTGCTAAACTCATCTTTATCAAACTCACTTCACTTTTTGCTGGTTCCCGAATCGAATTTACTGCAGCCCCTTGAAGTAACTGCTGTTCGTGCAGCTGCAACAGCTCCCTTTGCAAAAACCAATATTAACAAAGAACAAATCAAAAAAATGAATCTGGGAATGGATATACCCATGTTATTAAACCAGGTTCCTTCAGTTGTAGTGAACGCAGATGCTGGCAATGGAGTAGGATATACCGGTATTCGTATTCGCGGATCGGATGCCACCCGCATCAATGTAACCTTGAATGGAGTACCCTATAATGATGCGGAAAGTATGGGCACTTTTTTTGTAAATCTGCCCGACTTTAGCTCTTCGGTAACCAGTATTCAGGTGCAAAGAGGGGTTGGCACTTCCACCAATGGTCCGGCTGCATTTGGAGCCTCCATCCACCTCTCCACAAACGACTTGCATGAAAAGCCTTATACAGAATTAAATAATACAGTAGGATCATTTGGAACATTGAAAAATACAATACTGGGCGGAACCGGCTTACTGGGAAAGCATTTTACTATCGACGGAAGATTGAGTCGAATTGTAAGTAATGGTTATATCGAAAGGGCCTCCAGCAATCTGCAATCTTTTTATGTAAGTACGCTATACAAAAAAAATAAGTCAAGCATAAGATTGAATGTGTTTTCAGGTAAAGAAAAAACCTATCAGGCATGGTACGGTGTGCCGGAAAATTTATTGGGTACCAACCGAACTTATAACCCCGCAGGAACCGAGAAACCTGGAACTCCCTATAATAACCAAACAGATAATTACTGGCAAACCCATTATCAGCTATTTTTTAATCAGACTATGAAAAATAACTGGAGTATCAATACTACCAGTTTCGTTAGTACCGGAAAAGGATATTATGAAGAATACAAAGCCGATCAAAGCTTTTCAAAATATGGATTACCTTCAGTAACACTAGGGGGAACTACCTATACTGCTACGGACTTAATTCGCCAAAAGTGGCTGGATAATATTTATTTTGGTCAGTTATTCACGCTGCAACAAAAAACAGATAAAAGAGAAATTACCATTGGTGGAGGTATTACGAGATATGATGGTAAGCATTTTGGACAAATCCCCTGGCTTCAATATGGAACAGTACCTGCAGGTTATCGTTACTATCATTTTTCTGCTTATAAAAATGATGCACATATGTATGCCAAATGGCAGGAAAATATTACCAACAGATGGAAGCTATTTGCAGATTTGCAATATCGATTTGTTCGGCATGTGATGAATGGATTTCAAGGGTTACCCAATCTAAATGTAAATCGACCTTTTTCATTTCTGAATCCAAAAATGGGATTGAATTATCAGCACAATGGAACGAATGCATTTTTCAGTTATGCAGTTGCCAATAAAGAGCCGAATCGGGATGACTTTCAGGCAGGTATTTCCTCTCAACCCAATGCAGAAACCTTGCATGATTGGGAAGCAGGCTGGATGCACAAATCGGCCAAAGGTTATTATGGAGTAACTGCATTCTACATGCTATATCAACAACAGTTGGTATTAACTGGTCAGATCAATGATGTAGGAGCATATACCCGAACCAATGTACCCAACAGTTACCGAATGGGTTTAGAATGGGAAGGTGGGTGGCAATTCAATCAACAGTTACAATTGAGTGGTAATGTGAGCATCAGCAGAAATAAAATAAAGGAGTTTACAGAGTATATCGACAATTTCGATACCGGAGATCAGCAGGCGGTTTTACACAGAAATACAGACATTTCTTTTTCACCCGCTGTTACGGGTGCAGGAATCATAAGCTGGAAACCTTTTGCGGGTATTGAGCTGGAATGGATTCATAAATATGTAAGCAAACAATACTTAGATAACTCACAAAGTGAGCTAAGAAAAATACAACCATTTTATGTTCAGGATATTCGCGCCAGTTGGAAAATTCCGGTGAAAGCATTAAAAGAATGCAAATTGATAGTTCAGATAATCAATTTGATGAATAAGCAATATGAACCCAATGGTTATACCTATCCGTATATTTTCAACAATCAACTGACTGCCGACAATGCCTTTTATCCAATGGCAGGAAGAAATATACTGATTGCGCTGAATATTAGTTTATAGAAAGATAGTAAAATTTAACCGCCTATTCTTTCTTTCCATGCCAACATACCGCCGGATACATTAATTACATTGGTAAACCCCATTGTTTCCAGCATCATGCAGGCCTGACCGCTGCGGTTGCCGCTACGACAATAGAAGTAAACAGGCTCATTTTTCCAATCTTCAATAGGTTCTATCTGCAATGTTTGCACTTGTCCGAGTGGAAGCAACAATCCACCAATATTAAATTCAGCATGTTCGTGAGGTTCGCGCACATCCACTAAATGAATGGGAGTACCCTGATCGATTAGGGCTTTCATTTCTTCTACGGTAATTGTTTGCATAATTTACTATTCAAGGTTATTAAATATGGATAATTATTGAAAGTATTGGTTAGGGATGATAGGGAGACTGTGTTGTATCAGCTGCCGCAGGGGCTGTATTGCTGAGGAAGAGATCCATTAATTGGCCAGGCTTCATTTTATTGGGTAGCTTGAACCCACTCATATCCAAAGAATCGGAAAGTGCACCGGGCGACTGACGAACCACAAAAGATGAGGCGGAATCGGTAATGGGAGTAACTGCAACAATTGCTCCCATATTAATATTCATACTCTGCAACATCAGCTTGGCTGCTTCAAATGTTAACCCCACTAATTGTGGGACTTCAACATCACCCATTCCTTCACCACTTCCTAGAACGAAATTAATGACGGTTCCTATTGGTATGCGGGTTCCGGGAGCAATAGGTCTGTCGCCCAGTAATTGCTCTAAAACGGCATTTCTGGCAATATCCGGTTTAAATGAAATCTCTCCCATGCGAAGACCCAAACTAATCAGGTACATCTCGGCACTTTTAACTGAAAAACCAGCCAGATTTGGCATTTCCACCTGAGGAGCTATTGTTCTATTGATGGTTAAATAAATGGTTCTCCCCCGCTTAACTATAGACTCAGCTTCGGGAATTTGCCGAACGACTGCCTGCTTTGCTAAACTATCTATGAATACAGAATCTTGAATTACAACATCAAACCCAGCGGATTCCAAAGTTTTGGTTGCAGCGAGTATATTTTGACCAGTAATTGAGGGAACTCTTTGAATTTTTCCATGACCGGTTAGCCAAGCAAGAGAAGCGAAAAAAAGAATCAGAAACAACAACACAGTTCCAATAGCAGCCAGCATATTTACCCAAAGTGGCTTATGAGTGAGTTGTTCGAAAAATTTTTTCATACAAAAAATACTAAGCAATATTAATGCTAAAAAATTAAAATAGGAAGCTAAGTTTCATAATCCTATTCACCTAATGCCTCCTCTATGAGTGCTCCATAAAAATCAGATAAATTCCAGCCCTTTGCAGCTACTTGCTGAGGAATAACACTGGCAGCACTTTGTCCGGGCACTGTATTCACCTCCAACAAAAAAGGTTGCTGATGTTGCTCACTGTAAATAAAATCAATTCGAACAACCCCTCTGCAATTTAATACTTCATAAGCCTTCATGGCTGAGGATTCTAACTGGTGCTGCATTTCAGGAGAAAGATTGGCGGGAGTGATTTCTTTACTTTTTCCCTGATATTTTGCTTCAAAATCGAAAAATTCATTTTGAGTTTCTATTTCAGTAATTGGTAAAACAGTAACAACACCTTTCAACTTACAAACGCCGATGGTAAATTCTCTTCCTGCGATAAACTCTTCTACTAAAATCTGACTATCCTCCGCCCAAGCTTTATGAAGCGCCGGTGCAAGGTCTGACGAGGTATTCACTTTACTAATACCCAAACTACTACCTCCATTATTAGGCTTAACGAAAACGGGCAACCTTAGCTGATGTAAAATTTGTTCAGGAGATATGGGTGTATGAGCAAATAAATGTAAAGATTTTGCTACCTGCACTCCGGAGAATGCAACCACTGCAACCGTAAAGCGTTTATTAAATGTTAGGGCTGAAGTTGCCGCATCACAACTTGTATAAGGAATTTTTAATAAGTCGAAATATCCCTGCATTTTACCATCTTCTCCGGGTGTACCGTGTATACACATGAGCGCTACATCAAAAACAATGGTAGTGCCCTCCCAAGTTACCGTAAAATTTTCCTTATTTACCGGGATTCGCTCGTCCGATTCTGATACAAACCACCATCCGGTTGCATGTATATCTATATAATATACATTGTACTTTGAGCGATTAAGATGTGCCTTCACGGTTTCGGCACTTTTATAACTAATCTGTGCTTCGGAACTCAATCCACCGGTAACTAGGGCGATATTTTTTTTCATGTTTTTGCTTAATCAATAAAAAAATCCCGTCGACTTCTTCGGCATTCAGCAGAAAAAAATCGGCGGGATATACCGAGTACTGTTGATAAACAGACTGCAATAATTAAATATGCATTTTAGCTTTCTTACCCAACAACTCATCCACTGTTTCCTGATATTGCTCATCAGGTACACAACAATCAACCGGACAAACTGCGGCACACTGTGGCTCTTCGTGGAAGCCTTGGCATTCGGTGCATTTGTTTGGAGTAATGTAATAGGTATCTACACTAATGGGTGCATGCCGTTGTTCGGCACTCACTACGGAACCATCCATTAAAGTAAAATCACCTTTAACAGTAGTTCCATCGGAAATAGACCATTCAACACCACCTTCATAGATAGCGTTATTCGGACATTCGGGCTCGCAGGCTCCGCAGTTAATACATTCGTCAGTAATTTTAATTGCCATATAAAATGGTTTTGTTGAGTGAGTGAATCTACATTTGTACTCCAAAAATACGATGGAACAATGATTTTACAAGAACGAATTCAAATAATGTGTGAATTAGGTGATTATATGCAGTCTACCCACCCCGAATGGGAGGCTGTTCAGGAGCAGGCATCTCGTGAAAACACCTGGTTTATTAAGCCTTTTATAAGGGATGCGATCCGGGCAATAACCGATCAAATGCTCACTTCATCCAAGCTAAAAGACTGGGTTTCCTCGTATTCCATACCCGAAAATACCCGCAATCCTAAAAAAGTTGGTTTAGTTATGGCAGGAAATATACCTCTAGTGGGTTTTTTCGACTGCCTTTGCATTTTCATAAGCGGTCATAACGCAATCATCAAACCTTCTTCTTCCGATTCCCGCCTGATTAAGCACCTGATTGAGTGGCTTTTGAACAGGGATAGCCGAATTGGCCAATATTTTCAACTGGCGGAAAGATTGCAGGGTTGTGATGCCTATATTGCTACCGGTAGTAACCAATCGGGTAGGTATTTCGATTATTATTTTGGAAAATATCCCCACATCATTAGGAAAAACCGAACATCGGTTGCCGTGCTAAACGGACAGGAAGGCCCGGAAACATTGCGTTTACTCACGAGGGACATGCTTCAATATTTTGGCCTGGGATGCAGGAATATTACTCAAATTTGGGTTCCGGAAGGGTATTCATTCGAGCCGCTGCTGGAAGCTTTGAAATCCTATGATTTTCTAATGGATCTTCCTGCATATAAACATAACTACGATTATCACCTCACCTTACTGATTATGAGTAATCGGTACTATATGACCAATGGGTCGGTAGTACTAACTGAGAATCCCTCTCCCTTTTCACCAGTTAGTCAGATTCATTACCAGTTCTATCAACCCGGAAACTTTCCGGAAAATGAACTGAAAAACAATCCCGAAATCCAATGTATTGTGGGTAGGTATGGGATAGAACCCGGGGCGGCACAGCATCCCGGATTGCACGATTATGCTGATGGGGTTGACACAATGGATTTTCTTACCGGATTGTATGATTAAACAGTATATTAACAATACCTTTATACACACATCTACGAACAACATCGTAAAACATTTGTTAAATGGTGAGGAAGGTAATCTGACAAAGTGTAGGATTTATTTATTTGCAGACAGAAAGGCACGCAATTTGTAATAATAAATTCGTAAACAGAAACAATATGAAACTGAATTGGAAAAATGTATTAACCATCGTTTTAATAAGTGGAGTAACTTCCATTGCCAGCATCTGGGGTTTCGGTAAATGGATGCAACAACAGAATGCCGGTATCCAGGAATCCGGAAAGTTACCCGTTAATTATGCCGGATTTTTTAATAAGGCGGGAGATGCTGCAAGTGTAGACTTTACCCCAGCTGCCACCACGGCTACTCCGGCAGTTGTGCACATTAAAACCCGCACCAAAGCCAAGCAGGTAACTGCTCAACAAAGACAAAGGAGCCCATTTTCCGATTTTTTTGGAGATGATTTTGGAGACTTTTTTGGTGGAGGCCCCCGTGTAACTCCAGAACAAAGAGCTAGTGGAAGCGGTGTTATTATTACGCAGGATGGCTATATCGTTACCAATAATCACGTGATTAATGGCGCCGATGAAATCAATGTTACATTGGCCAATAAAAAATCATATAAAGCAACGGTGATAGGATCTGATCCAAGTACAGATTTGGCTGTTATTAAAATTGAAGGTAAATCGCTTCCTTATCTGGTGTATGGAAATAGTGATGAAACCAAATTGGGACAGTGGGTATTAGCTATTGGTTATCCCCTTTCTCTTGATGTAACAGTTACGGCAGGTATTGTGAGTGCAAAAGCAAGATCGCTTGGGCTCAATGACCGTCAAAGTTCAGCCGCTATAGAATCTTTTATTCAAACTGATGCTGCTGTTAACCCGGGAAATAGTGGGGGTGCACTCATCAACACCAATGGTGAATTGGTGGGAATTAATTCAGCCATTGCCTCTCCTACCGGATCTTATGCAGGATATTCTTATGCAATTCCCGTAAATATTGTGAAGAAAGTAGTAACCGATATTGTGAAATACGGCACCGTTCAAAGAGCATTCATCGGTATTCAATATGCCAAAGAAGGGGTTGAAATGAGTGAAGAAGATAAGAAAAACAATCCGGGATATAAAGAAGGGGAAGGTGTATATGTGCTGGATGTTCCTGCTGATGGAGCAGCTGCCAATGCTGGAATTAAGAAAGGCGATATCGTTAATAAAATAAATGGTGTTGTAGTTACTACTGGTCCGGAATTACAGGAGCAGGTAACCCGCTACAAACCCGGTGATAAAATTTCATTAACTTATACAAGAGGAGGAAAAGAGAATACAGTTTATCTGGTTCTAAAGAATAAAGTTGGTAATACCAACATTGTAAAAAATGATGGTATCATGGAAAAATTGGGAGCTGAACTGGCTACGATTGATTCGAAGACTGCTACTGCAAATCAAATACCCGGTGGTGTTGTTGTTAAAAAAATTAATGAAGGATTACTAAGGAAAAGTCGTATGCAGGAAGGATTCATCATTATAAGTATTGGGGATGATTCGGTAAAAAGTATTGGTGATTTAGAGAAAATACTTACTGCAAATAAGGGAAGAAAAATACGCGTAGAAGGAATCTATCCGGGCTATGAAGGTACTTATGCTTATCCGATAGATCTGACCGACTTAGATAATTAATTCAGCTAATACAATAAAAAAAGGGATACCCCAAAATGGTATCCCTTTTTTATATCTTCTCATATACTAGGTATTCTCCTGCCTGTAATTCAAAAGATGCTTTTTCAGTAAATGAATACTCAAGTTGTGAGAATAGCTGCCGATAGTTGCCGGGTAGCCAGGGATGTTCTATATGAATAGTTAACCTGCTATCGTTAGAAACATTGAGCATCACCAGCACAACCTGTTCCTGATTTTTTCTGAAGTATAGTAATACCTGATGATCATGTGGAGAGGGAAGCCAATAGGTTTCCCCATTTGAAATAGCAAGATTCCGCTTTCTCAAATCGCTTAATAAAAAATAAAACTGCGATAAGGCTGGTGGAAATTTCCAATCAATCGTATCCCGCTGAAAAAAAGCCAGTCTGCGTTTGAGCGGAATCTCCTGCCCACTGTAAATGAGCGGAATTCCGTTGAACGTAAAACAAAAAACAGTCCATGCCATGGCTGCTATTCCATATTTCTCATATTCCGTTCCATTCCAGCTATTCTCATCATGATTGCTGGTAAAAAACAATTTAGTAGCCCCTGCAGGATATTGTGAGTAACTGTGTAGTACCTGTCGCAAATCGTGTAAACTACCCTCACCCTTATGGTATTTTTCAGTGGCATGCATCCAACTCCAGGCATAACTGGTATTGAATACCGAATGATAATCAGACTGATCACATTCTGCCAACCAATAGAGTGGCTTATCTTTTTCACAATATGCCTTGGCGGTTTGCCAAAAATCAAGCGGAACCAAGTGTGCCATATCACACCGAAAACCATCTATACCGGCTATATCTACCCAATATTTCATTGCCGCTTTCATAGCATCACGCATATCTACTTTCGTGTAGTCTAAATCGATCACATCTTTCCATCCATTTTTTTCAGTAAAATTGCCAGATGCATCTTGTATATACCAATCTGCATGAGGGATAGTCCACTCATGATCCCAACCGGTATGATTGGCAACCCAATCGATTATCAATTTCATTCCAAGTGCATGAACATTTTCCACCAATGCTATAAAATCATGCAAGGTTCCATATTCCTCATTGATTGCAGTATAACTACTACAGGCATAATAACTACCCAATGTACCTAACCGATTGAGTTTACTAATAGGGGTAATGGGCATCAGCCAAATAATGCCCACACCCATAGCTTGCAATCGAGGTAAATGCTTAGCAAATGCCCGAAATGTTCCTTCTGGGGTATATTGTCTGATATTTACTTCATAAATGGTAGAGCCCGCAGCCCAAGTAACACAGGGATTTTGCATAAAGTTGTTAGCAATTAGAAAACAATACAAGATAACGAAATAGGCAATGCCAAATCGGAATACAGCTTTACAATCTCAATTATCTGCTAGATAGATTTTTTAGAAGGAAGCAAACTTTGTAAAAGCATTGCGGTAATTACCACTGCAACTGCACCAATCACGTTTAACCACAGAAAACCTAAACCAATATATCCCCATTTATCCAGCAAAAAACTGGCTACAACTACACATTCTCCAATAATTGCGGCAAGAAAAACTGCTTGTCCGCCCACCCTTTTTACATATAGCGCCACCAAAAAGATACCCAAAATCACTCCATAGAATAAGGATCCCAATACATTTACTGCCTCAATTAAACTACCCATTCCGGTTGCCAGTTCGGCAGTTATGATAGAAAATATACCCCATCCAAGCGTATAAATTTTTGAAACCCTATATTCCTTCAAACAATCTTGCTCGTTAGTTATATCGTGCTGCTTGCCACGCAGGCGAATATGAAAATCGATTACTGTGCAAGCCGCCTGCGAATTGAGTGCGGCAGCGATTGACCCCCATGCAGCCAGGAATATAATGGCAATTAACAGTCCAACCAAACCCTTAGGCAAATGATCAACTACAAACCGCAGAAATATATAATTGGTATCATTGGTATCTGCCCCGGGTACTGCCTGCTTCAATACATTACGATAGGCCTTCTGTAGACTATCCATTTTTTTTCGGTTCTCCTGAAATACTTTTTTATCTATATCGCTATGCGTTGATGCAAATGACCGGCTGTTTGCTTGCTGAATAACCTGCAACTGCTGATATTCAGCTTCGATACTTCGTAAAGCAGGATCATAGGATGTTTTGGCAGCTTTTTCTGCAACAGCCTGGTTGAAGAAAACGGGAGCTGGATTAAATTGATAATAACTAAATAAAAGGGTTCCCAATAACAAAATAAAAAACTGCATTGGTACTTTTACCAAACCATTCATTAGTAAACCCAATCTGCTTTGGGTATTATTTTTTGCTGTAAGGTACCTGCCTACCTGAGACTGATCGGTACCAAAATAGGATAGTGAAAGAAAAAATCCACCAATTATACCACTGATGATATTGTAACGATCTTTCCAATCAAATCCTTTTTCAGTGATGCCTGTAGTGATCACATTCAATTTTCCGGATGCTCCGCTGATTTTTAGTGCCTCTGTAAACCCCACTCCTTCCGGCAAATAATGCACCACATAATAACCTGCAATAAACATTCCTGCGAAAATGATCATCAGTTGCAGTTGTTGCGTATAAGCAACCGCCCTTGCCCCACCACTAACGGTATACACAATCAACAACCCACCCATAAAAATATTGGTCCAGAAAATATCCCAACCCATCAGGGAAGATAGAATAATGGATGGAGCATAAATACTAATACCGGTTGATAAACCTCTCGAAAGTAAAAATAATGTGGAGGTAAGCACCCTTGTTTTTAAATCGAACCGCTGCTCTAAAAACTCATAGGCAGTAAACACTTTCATCTTACTAAACAAAGGCACGAAACTGATTGAGATGACTATCATTGCCAGCGGAAGCCCGAAATAATATTGTACAAAGCGCATCCCATCGGTAAAAGCCTGCCCCGGTGCGGATAAAAATGTGATAGCACTTGCCTGTGTACCCATGATGCTTAATAACACAAGATACCAGGGCATATTTCGGTTACTCAAAAAATAACCCTCCAGGTTTTTACTGGTGCGACTTTTGTATAGCCCATAGCTAACAATCAGCAGCAGCGTTATGCAAAGTACTATCCAATCAATACGGCTCATGAGAAATATTGAGTAACCCAAATGAAGAAAATGATTTCGGCAATCAGTACGGCAAGCAGTAAAATATACCATGCTTTGAATGAACCCATAGGAGGAGTTGCAGTACTATCCTCAATTAGTTTATCATAACTTTTTTGTGATTCCATTTAAGCATTTTTATTTTCCACGGGCTAACCCCCCCGCCAATAATCCCAACATCAGTCCTATAATTAATCCAATTTTTACATTCTTCAAAAAAAGACCAATTACCAGACCGATAATAATTATGGTAAAAATTCCCATCCTCCTTCTAGACCTCATATCAGGGTTTATTATTGGGTAATGCCAACAAGTTGGCTAAAATTCTATAAGCGCCGGGGTTTCCGGCAGGCAATTGTCGGAACAGAACTAAACTAACATACGTGATATTTCCCTTTCCGTATGGTGCTGTGATTAAACTTCCACCAGCAGCAGCCGGCTTTTCACCTGTATCAGCCATTTGCAAAATGGAAACAAAATGAGCATCTACCTGCTCGGCATGGTAAGTACTCCGCTCCTGCACCCATCCTTCAAAATCGGATTGGGTTATCACATTTGGATAGTTCAATAATGGATGATTGGGTTGCAAAAAAGTTACGGCAGCATTTTCTTCAGTAACTCTGCTTCCGGAGTTAACCTGAAAGGGATATGGTCCGGCAGTGATACGCTTCAAACCCACCAAATTACTTTTCATATACTGAATAATGAGGTGTCCGCCCGCTTCAATGTAGCGGTTCAATATATCATTCTTATTGGTGAGATACTCATAAATATTATATGCACGAATGCCGGTGATAATAGCATCATACTGACTCAGATTTGGCATTTGAATTTCAGCCTCTGAAAGAACTACTACTTCATAACCCAATTGCTCCAATGCTGCGGGTATTTTATCTCCTGCACCCGGAATATAACCTATTTTCTTTCCTGTTGTTTTTACCTGCAGAGAAATCAAATTGGTTTTTGCCGGAGCAAAATACGTGATGGTTGGAATATGATCGTAAGCTATGATGCGTGTACTACCGGCATACACTTCGGGAGTGGAGGGATGTAAAGAAATTTCTACAGTTTTGTTGGTTGCCGGATTGGGTGAATTGAGTGAGGCATTGATGCGGGCATTTTCATCCCACCCCGATAACGAGGTTGAACCATTCAAAGAGAATTGTTTTAAGCCAGAAAATTGTATAGTTGGATTCAATTTGTTTTTACCACGTTGTAATAATTGAACCCCTGCAGTAATTTTTTTACCATTGATGCTAACCAGATTTTCTTTGGTGAAGTTGACTTCTGCAGCTGGCAATACCACTAGTGGCTGATACAATTCTCCTTTTACCGGATCTACATATTTATATTGAATAGCGCGCTGAAAAGTAAAGTCTACTCCTTCAATATTAATCACCCATTTAGCAGGGAATGCAGGATCATTTTCTGCCTTTCCAATCATCCGCTGATCGCGCACATCAAAACTTCCTTCAAGTTTGGGATACTCCAGCCAATAAGGTTGAGAAATTTTTTGATTGGCAGGAACCGATATCGTTTTTACAAACTGAATATTCTGATTGTAAGGAAGTGCAAGTGAAAAACTTGAATCCATAGTAGGTAACTGAATGTACTTCAGCGTTGCTTGCACCTGTTTGCGTTTATTAAAAAAGAAACTGGCAGTTACCGATTCTCCCTGCACTGCATATTCTTGCTGCGTAGTTACTTCAGCAAAAATCGCACTGCAAGCTTCCACCAGTTGTTGAACTTCCTGCATTTTTTTATTTTTCCAATTTGATTCAGGTAAGCTTTGCATGGCAGTATAGAGTTTTACCAATGCAGGAACAGATGCTTCGGGTTGTTCGAAATTAAATTGCCGGATCAGTTGATTCACTTGTTCCTGGATTGCAGTTCCTCCGGGAATTCTAGACCAGGTGATATCCACTCCATCCATCAAATCCGTTTTGGGAGGATCTCCGGCTACGGGCGAAAAAAATTCAAGCGATGTTCCTCTTCTCCTTGGCCTTCCTTCTCCCTGACTTTTATGCATACTCCTGGCCTCAGCACCAATTTCACCATAACTTTTACCCAACATGGGATTAAAACCACTGATATCAAATGAAAATTGATCGGCTGATGTTGTATTCATATTGCCGCCAAAATTGTATGAATTCCATACAATGCGTTTTGCCTGCCAGGGCTTTACACCATAGGCAAACTGTTCTGGAAACCGTTTAGGGTCTGCAGCTGCAACAAAAGCTTCTGCCCCAATTACGGCTGAAGCTGCATGATGTCCATGCCCTGCCCGTGCATCCGGCGGAAACCGATTAATAATAATATCTGGCTGATATTGGCGAATAATCCAAACTGCATCACTGAGTATTTTTTCCTTGTCCCAAATTCGCAATGCTTCCGTTTGGCTCTTACTATATCCAAATTCATAGGCCCGGGAAAAATATTGTTCAGCCCCATCTTGTCTGCGTGCTGCCAATAATTCCTGTGTACGTATCAACCCTAACTCGATTCCCTGTTCAGGCCCAATCAGATTTTGTCCACCATCACCCCTGGTTAAACTTAAATAGGCGGTACGGTATAATTTTTCTTTTGCTAGATAAGGCAAAAAAGTATTATTCTCATCATCGGGGTGTGCTGCTATATACAATACACTTCCCAGTACATTCAATTTTTTCATTTGTTGAAAAATATCAGCACTGGTATAGGTTGCATAGGTTTGTGCCTGAATAGTTCCGATAAGTTGAGTACTCAACAGGCAAACTATTGCTACTAATCTACTCATTATTTTTTTCATCATCATATTGCTACCACTTAATTAAATTAATTCAAATAGTTACTTTCCACATAAAAACAGCGCATTCGCTACCAACATTTTGCCATTCTCCCAAAAATTTCGAAACAGCGGATCTTCAGCAAAATAAATTACCTGACCGGCTCCAATATCCTGCACTCCTATCGACAATACATCCTTCAATTTGTTTTTTGCCTGTACACCTACAAAGCCTGCCTGATAGCCATCTTTTTTCAGTACGCCTACATTCCATCCATCTTTTAAAAAATCGTATTGAGCACCATCCTGCTTCAAAGTATAATAATAAGTGGGGTAGCCGAATGCAAGAGGATGAGTATTATCCAATTCTATCCGAAAGATTGCCCCTGGAACTGAAGCAGAAAGTGATTCAGGTTCAGCATCTGCATATTTTTTGAGGGCTGCATATTCACTTTTATCTGCTGACTTATCATTTTTCAGTTGAAGGCCCCAGTCATTTGAAGCCATATAAGCCAATGCATTTTTAAAGGCTATGATTTTTCCTCCGTTTCTTACAAAATCTTTCAATTTCTCTACGCTTGCTTTATCGCTGATGGCACGATAGTTACCATCGGGTAAGATAAGCACCTGATAATTTTTTAACGGAACTCTAGCTAAATCGGTAGCATTGATTAAAGAGATGGGGTAATGTAATTGACGTTCAAAATAATGCCAAATTTCTCCGGTGCTTAGGGAGGTAGTCTGATCGCCTGTTAACATGGCTACCTGCATTTTAGGCAAAACTACTTTCACATCAGGAGATCCAAAATCGATACCCTTATCCATGAATCCGGTTTCAACGCCTTCGGGCTGCACCTTTAGTTCGCTACAAACCTGCTGCGTTATTTGATTCCAGTTTTCTGGATTACCTGTTTTAATTATGATTAATGTACCCCTATCGTATTGTTTATTCTGATAAGTAAAAGGCCTTTCAGCAAATCGTACTTTTATATTTTGCTTTAGCAACGCCGCTAAAACACGGGAAGATTGAAATGAAGTATAAGGTATAAGCAAACCATATTGTGCATTAACCGGAGTAATTGCCTTCGCAACCTCATTGGATACTTCTTTAATATCCAATTTTTCCTTTACCCCATAAGCTTTAATTCCATACACAAAGGGTATCGACCAGGCGGTGATATCATAGGTATTGGAATCAGTTACTACTGTTGTAGGTTCGAGCAATACCCTTGCCAGTACAGATCGGGTTTGTGTTCCACTGATTGCGATATGATATCCTTCATTCACAAAATTTTCCTCTTTCCCGCTGAAATACTGATAACCTTTCCAGTTCGTATTGGATAGGGTTCCATAATTAATCTGATTTAACTGAAGTAATTCCTTCATTGCATTCATTTTATTTTCATCCGAACAGGTAAGAACATAGGTTTTATAGGTTGCGCCTTTTCCAGATCGTGCGTCCTCAAAAAATTGTTGAAACTCCTTCAATAATTTTCCCTGATTGGCAGCTGATACTTCCACTGTAGACAAGCCGGTTGTATAATGATGTTTGGCACGATCTACCAATGTTAGGGTATCCATATCTGCTTTTAGTATTCCCAAACCGGCTCTTCCTCCACCTGCCTGCTCATACGTCATTCCAATTGCTCCGTTATAAATTGGATAGGTATCTCCATAGGAGGGATATAACAAATCGTATCGCTCTTTGGTATAAAACAACCAGCCATTTTTATCAAAATAGCCGGCATTATTTTTTCCAATCATCAATTGGAAATCACGCTGCCATTGAGTTATCACTTCATGATATGGTGCGGCAGCAGGGGCAAAATAATAAGGTCCGTTAATTCCCTGCTCATGAAAGTCTACATGCACCTGTGGCATCCACTGATTATACATTTTCATTCGCTGACGCGTTTCCGCCTGTGTTTGCCAAGCCCAGTCGCGGTTTAAATCAAAATAATAATGATTTACCCTTCCCCCCGGCCAGGGTTCTGCATGTTCACGCACAAAAGGATCGGGATTGTATTGGTCGCCTGCAACCGAATTATACCAGTTAACATATCGGTCTCTCCCATCCGGATTGATGCAGGGATCCATAATGATGAGGGTATTTTTTAACCAGTTATTTACTGACTGATTTTCGGGATTAGCCAATTGATATAAGGTAAGCAGTGAGGCTTCCGTTGAGGATGATTCATTTCCATGCACATTGTAACTGAGCCAAACAATTACCGGCATTTCAGCAGGTTTTGCATTCATCTTTCCAGAAACCATTGCCATATTATTCTGTCGGATTTGATCCAGTTTTTGCAAATTTTCTTCCGAACCAATAAATGCAAGCAGTAAGGGTCTGCCCTCATTTGTAGTTCCATAATTCAACAATTTTACCCGCTTGGGTTGCTGCGAAGCAACTAATTTATAATAGTCGACTACCTGATGATGTCGCGTAAAATGAGTTCCAATAGGATATCCCAAAAAAGTTTCAGGGGATGTTACTGATTGTGCGAATAAAAAACCCGAAAAAAAAGAAAAAAAAGAAAACAACACAAACCTCATATAATTAATATTAATTGTTGAAATGCTTCCAATGGAGGGTGAAAATAAGCAAGAATTTTGGGGCTGAAAAGTCAATTTTTACCAAGTTAATCACACTCTGCTAATTATGAAGTATTATTATTGAAAAACAAGTAATTTTCGGTCATGAAAAAGCTTATTTTATTATCATTTCAGCTATTGGTGCTGATTCATTTGAATGCACAATCGAAAGGGACATGGATTGGTGCAGGTAAAGAAGTAGATCCCTATCATTATACCGTTGTAAAAAATGCAGTATTTAATAAGGGTGCTGTGGGTACAGCCCATCCACTGGCAAGTTTAGTGGGGGCAGGAATTTTGAAAAGAGGGGGAAATGCTTTTGATGCTGCCATTGCCATACAACTTACATTAGCAGTAGTTTATCCCGGTGCAGGAAATTTAGGAGGCGGAGGTTTCTTACTTGCCCGCAAAGCAAATAAAGAACTGATTGGAATAGATTATCGCGAAGCTGCTCCTTCACGGGCCAACCGGGATATGTATCTCGATAAAAATGGCAATGTACAAATGATGCTTTCACAACAAGGGCATCTGGCATCGGGTATACCCGGAACGGTAGCCGGATTATTTGCAGCTATGGAACATGCAAAACTCCCCTTCAAAGTACTTATCCAACCCGCTATTGAGCTGGCAGAAAATGGATTTGTAATTACCGAGCGTGAAGCCTCCGGATTGAATAGCACCCGTGAATCCTTTCTGAAAAATAGTACCCGTTCTACTGCTTTTGTTAAAGCAGAAAAATGGAAAGCCGGAGATACCCTTATTCAGAAAGAACTTGCCGGTACTTTACGCAGAATTCAAAAAGACGGTGCTGCCGGATTTTATCAAGGAGAAACCGCCCGATTGATTGTGGATGAAATGAAGAGAGGAAATGGAATTATAACCATGGAAGATTTAAGCAATTATACCGCAAAATTGCGCAAGCCATTGGAATTTACTTATCGCGATCATCAGGTAATCAGTTTTGCGCCTCCCAGCAGTGGTGGGTTATTAATTGGACAAATGCTTAAAATGATTGAGAAATTTCCTGTTAAAGAAATGGGATTCCAATCTGCCAAATCAGTCCAACTTATGATTGAAGCAGAAAGAAGGGCCTATGCAGATCGTGCTGAATATATGGGAGATCCGGATTATTTTCCAGTTCCTGTAAAAACATTACTTAGCAATTCATACGTAACGCAGCGGATGAGTGATTATGTTGCCGATAAAGCGGGCAGCAGTTCAACCATAAAAGCAGGTTCCATTAAAGAAAGTGAACAAACTACCCATCTCAGTGTGATGGATGCTGAGGGTAATATGGTTGCAGTTACAACTACACTAAATGGCGGATATGGCAGCAGAACGGTTGTAGGTGGTGCCGGATTTTTGATGAACAATGAAATGGACGATTTTAGTGCCAAACCTGGAGTACCCAATATGTATGGTGCAGTTGGTGGTGAAGCAAATGCGATTGCTCCCGGCAAGAGAATGTTGAGTTCAATGACACCCACTTTATTATTGAAAAATAATAAACCCTTGCTGGTTGTGGGTACTCCCGGTGGCACAACCATTCCTACATCTGTTTTTCAGGCAATCGTAAATATTGTTGATTTTGGCATGTCTGCAGATGATGCTATTAATAAGCCTAAATTCCATCACCAATGGTTGCCCGATGAAGTGGCTGTTGAAAAAGATTTTGATATTAACACCAAAAAGCAGTTGCAACAGATGGGCTATAAGATTACAGAAAGAGGTGCTATTGGTAGAACAGAAGCTATCCTCGTAACTAAAAACGGAAAAAGAGAAACCGCCGCAGATAAAAGAGGCGATGATTCGGTGGCAGGATACTAGGGCCAGAGTGAGAGTGAGTTTGAGTAGGGTTTCGGTCCGCTGGACCTGAGTAAGGTGGCGGTCCGCTGGACCTAGGGAAAGTTCCCCGTGTAGTTTCCGAGCGAGAGTGAGAAACTGCAAGAATCAGCGTGGGAGTGAGAGTGAGTGAGGTGAAGGTCCGCTGGACCTAGGGAAAGTTCCCCGTGTAGTTTCCGAGCGAGAGTGAGGAACTGCAAGAATCAGCGTGGGAGTGAGAGTGAGTGACGTGTAGGTCCGCTGGACCTAGGGAAAGTTCCCCGTGTAGTTTCCGAGCGACAGAGAGAAACTGTTAGAATCAGCGTGGGAGTGAGAGTGAGTGAGGTGAAGGTTCGCTGGACCTAGGGAAAGTTCCCCGTGTAGTTTCCGAGCGAGAGTGAGGAACCGCAAGAATCAGCGTGGGAGTGAGAGTGAGTGAGGTGAAGGTTCGCTGGACCTAGGGAA
>JBAWZY010000007.1:0-177467 GCA_037142775.1 Chitinophagia bacterium
ATTGTAAGGGGGGTCAATATCCCGGAATGAGGGGTCATATTGACCGGAATATACAATTAGGCTTATACCAAGCCATTTTCTCTAAAGACTATGTTCAAGCAGCAGCATCTCTAGGTATAGGATTAGCATTTGACCCATTCAATCCAGAACAAAAATGGAATGATAGACCTACTTGGCAAAAGGCAGTTTTGATTATTCACCTTGCCTTGGTCGCAGCAATGTTTGGATTTGGTATTGGGTTGAATGACAAATAGACTTCCTGCAAACTTACACGAAGTTCAACCTTTCAATTTTCTAATAGTCACATACTCAATCATCGTATTATAGTTGCATCTTTCGTAGAAAAGGGGAGCAAGAGTGCACAAGGCGACAGAAATGTCGCCTTTTTTGTTGTCCGTCAGTGAGTTAGGGTAGTTGCATCTTTTTGTTTTTCTTTGATTAACTTCAGTACTTAAATAATCAAACTTATATAAAAATGAAAAGAATTGCCCTACTATCGCTTTTACTTCTACCATTTCTTGGTTTTGCACAAAACACCCAATATACGGTTACCTCTTTTTTACCTGATGGGCCATTGGCTCCTAATACACATTATATTGGGGAGGCTTGGTTAAGTAGTATACTTCAAGGGGATAGTGAATTGAATTATAATATTACCAAAGCAACATTTAGAAAAAACTCCACACTCGATTGGCATAAACACTCCACACCTCAAGTACTTATTATTTTGGAAGGAGAAGGCTATTATCAAGAAAAGGGTAAAGAACCAATTATCATTAAAAAGGGTGACGTTGTTAGATGTCCAAAAGATATAGAGCATTGGCATACAGCAAGTAAAGAAAGTTTAGTTACTTATCTAGCTTTATATGATGGTTCAAAACCAACTATTTGGACAGATAAACTAACTCAAGCCTATTATGATGATGTCGCTCAGAAACTGAAGGGAGAGAAAAAATAAAGATATTCAACCTTTCAATTTTCTAATAGTAACATACTCAATCATCCTATTATAGTTGCATCTTTCGTCGAAAAGGGGAGCAAAATCAGAGCGAGAGGGAGAGTGAGTGTGTGAATCTCCTCACTCTCAATCTCAAACCTTGTGCGCTGCAAGCGTATCACTCTACTTAAAGCCGGGAATTGATCTCGGCTTTTTTATTTCTAAATTGGAAGATAGCTGCATCTATCGTTGCAAAGGGGAACCACACCGGACAAGCCATTCGCCGCGGCGAATGGCTTTTTCTTTGTCTATCAGTGAGTTTGGGTAGTTGCATCTTTTTGTTTTTTGAGGTTTATATTTTTCGAAAATCTGCAACTCAATATCTTTGTTTTTATAGTGGGATTTCCAATAAATTAACTCATCTCCCAAAATATGACAAACTATTTAATTGTACCTGGTATGGGGAATTCTGGCCCAGAACATTGGCAAACTTATTTCCAAAACTCCGCTCCTAATTTTTTCCGAATTGAACAGGCTGATTGGGATACGCCCACTTGTGATGATTGGATTAAAAATATCGATGCAATGGTAACATCATATGACTTATCATCTGTAGTTTTAATTGGCCATAGCCTGGGATGTTCAACTATTGCACATTGGACAGCCAGGTATAAAAGAAACATTAAGGGGGCAATGCTAGTAGCACCGAGTGACGTTGAAGCACCAAATTACACTTTCCCAACAAAAGGTTTTGCACCTATTCCACTTGATAAATTAATATTTAACTCTATTGTTGTAGCAAGTTCAAATGATATTTGGGTTTCTTTAGAGAGAGCAAAATTTTTCGCCCTTAATTGGGGTAGTGAATTTATAAACATTGGAGATGCGGGGCATATAAATGCAGCTTCAGGTCATACGAATTGGGAAGAGGGATTAACGATTTTAAAAAAATTGGAATAGTTCATCCCTCTAATTTCATGATAGTAAACTACTCAATCATGGCATTATACTGTTCGGGATAATAAAAGACAAAAATATCTAACTTAATTCGCCAGATTGAAAGGCCTGTCGAGTTAGTTACCGACTAAGTTACTTATTGTGGAGAATCTAATTTTCTCCTTGGTTCTAAGTAAGTTATCTAACTATCCAACCACGCCTTAAAATCATTTACCCGCTCACGACTTACTACCTTGGCATCTCCTTGCAGAAATTTTGTGGTTATCAAAATTCTGCCGTTAAAATAGGTAATCGCTTTTTCTATAGCTTTTATGTGAAGAATTATTTTCCTGTTGATACGGAAAAATTCTTTGGGTGAAACTTTATCTTCGAGTTGGTCTAGGCTATATTCAATAGCGAAACGACTTCCTTGGTTTGTTATCAAAAACGATATGCTCTCTTGGGTTTCAAAATGGTGAATTTCATCAGTTGGAATACTATCTATACTTTGCCCCAATTTAACCAAAAACCGAGTTTTATATTTGGTATTTAGTTGCTGATAAGCCATTGTAATATTTTCAATGAGTTGTTTTTGAGGACTTATTTGTTGTTTTTTAAATTTTTCAATGGAAAATGATAAGTCTTTCAGCGAAATGGGTTTTAGTAAATAATCAACACTATTTTGTTTAAAGGCTTGAATAGCGTAGTGATCATAAGCAGTTGTAAAAATAATTGGGATCTCTGTTTTTATATAATTAAAAATTTCAAAGCTGTTACCATCCGCCAAATGAATATCCAAAAAGAGCAAGTCTGCTTGCAAGCCTTCTTCAAAAGCCTTTACGGTTTCCTTTACCGAATCTAAATATTTTACAACCTCAATGTGGCTATCAGTCTGTTTCAACATCACTGTTAGATGATCAGCCGATAGTTTTTCATCTTCGATAATTACTACGTTCATAGACCAGAAATTAATGGTAAACTTACCTTGAAAATATGCTCAGTATGAACGACCTGTACCTTTTCATCTGTAAAATATTGATAACGAATTTGAATGTTTTTTAAACCTGTTTGCGAACTTTCGGCCTTATCACTTCTTGGCTGAATAGGGTTTTGAATGACCAATCGATTGTTTTCTATAAATATACTAACGTTCAAGGGATTTGCCTGTGAAGCTTCATTATGTTGAATGGTGTTTTCCACAATTGTTTGTAAACACATGGGCGGCAGATATTTTTTTTTATCCGCCACATCAATAGAAATGTCAAATGAAATGTTATTGCCAAATCGAATTTTCAACAAATAAATATAATTTTCTAAAAAATCTAACTCTTCTTGCAAACTAGTGAGTTCGGTATTTTTATTGTCTAAAACATATCGATAAACTTTCGATAACTCATTGATAAATTCAATGGCCTTGTCTTGATTTTGATATACCAACGAACTCAAAACACTTAAATTATTAAATAAAAAGTGCGGATTGAGTTGGTTCTTTAAATTTTGCAATTGTGCATTGGCAGTTTCAATTTTGTATTTTTCGATTTCAATCAAACTATGTTTCCACGCTTTAAAAAATTGATAACTAATGTCTAATGCCAAAACTGCAATGGCAAGAAAAGTAGCAGGAATAAGTACTTGACGCATTTTAGGATTTACTACTTCATATTTTCCAGATTTCAAAATGTGAATAATAAACATTAAAATATACAATGAAAATAGTGTGTATATCAACGATGATAAAAACTGAGCAATTATTCGTTTTTTAGGAAATGTCGTCCAAGAATATTTTTTACTTAACCAGGCATCTATTCTCAGATTTCCCTCAAAAATGATAACAGTAGCAAGGATAATGGTGATGAAAACATCATCGAAAAATGGGTCTCTTTTAAAAAATAAAGGCTTAAATAGGCTTGAAATAAACAAACCTATTCCGATTATATACAATACTCTGTTCCTTTTGTCTTTCATTTTGAAATCGCATATTGAAACTACTCAATTTTCTTTCTCAATAATACCAGATTATCAAGTTTTAGATTTGAAGACCAAATAAAACTGGCATCTTTTGAAGTATTATCAAAAACATCAGCAAAGTTAGTGTAAGATAATTTGTTATTAACACCAACAGTGCTATTTGAAAAAGTAGTTGCCGCAGGCCAGTTTGCATCGTCAAAAGAAGTATTGAACCAATTAGCAGGTACTTCCCAATGTATGCCATAACTATTGGATGCTCCAACAGATGTATTACAGTTGGTTGATAAACGTGCATTACCATTTTCAGAAAGGCAAGCTAAATCCGAAATTGGCGAAATATAATACGTTTGGGCCTTCCAGGTAGTATCTGTAATTCCAACTATACTTCCTGAAGCATTTTTAATGAGCATTACAAAACCTCCATCGCCAATATAATTTACCGAACTACCTTGCTTCTCAGTTCCGAGTCCAAGATTTTCTTCCCAGTCAACACATTTAACTGCAATTGTAAAAGGTTTTTTGGCCTTAAAACGTACAATACAAGAGTTGAAATCGGTATAAGGAACGGGGTCTTTGCCAACGGCAATGCCATTGACATACATTTCAAAATAATTATCTCCAAAAATATATGCAGTAAAAACCTCTCCATCAGAATCCACAGTTATGATATTACTATTCGAAAGTGCAACGGTTGCAGCAGCGGTATTTGCATAGTTATGCCCCGAAACGTAAGAATTATACAAATCAGAAGCAAATGGAAATACTGTATTGGTAAAATTAACTTCGGATGGCAATAACCACGTTTTGTTATCTGTTGATGTAATTGTTCCCAAAGCCGCTACTCGAACCCCCGAAGGAAATAAATTGGCAGTAGTGGTATTCCCTACCCCTTGCGTCACAGAACCAGTGCCTTTATATTCACTCATTGTAACTGTTGCGCTTTTTTCGCAACTCGTTGTAATTAGCATAGCAAATGCCAATAAAGCCCAAAGACTGATGATGGATTGTCGATTCGTCATTTTATAAATTTGATTGTTATAATTGTATTTTATACACCACATTCGGAAATAAGCCAAGTTGATAATTTGTTTTTATTGAGTTGCTACCAGCATTGTATGACTGTGAAAATATATTTTTGTGATTAGTAATATTCTGAATGTCTAATGAAATGGTTTGCGATAATTTTCTTTTAGCACTGTTTATGGTATACCCTACCTTTACATCCATTCTAAAATAATTGTCATAAAAATCAGAATACGCATTGGTTGATAGCACTTCCCGCCCTGCGGCATTAGATGCGGTTAAATTTATGGGCGTAAAAGCTCGCCCGCCTGCATTTGTATATTTGAAATCTAAACTTAATTTTTTCCTTTTACCAACTGCCCATTCTTTTCCTGCCAAAAAATTAATAACATACTTGCCATTGAAAGCCGTATTATGTTCCACCCCATCGCTACCCTTGTATTTTGAATCGTACAAAGAAGAAGTAAACAACGCATAATAGCCTTTACTGAAAAATTTTTCGATGGTAAGCTCCACCCCATAATTTTTTCCAGTTCCAGCATTAATTAAATTATCTTCCAAATCTGCTTTGAAACTCGCTCCGGTATTAAGCATCGAATACGTGCTTGAAAAAGTATTTATAGGCACGTTATAAAGGTATTGATAATATGCTTCTGCTTTCAAACGCCAATCGTTAAAAAGTTTCAAATCATATCCAAATACAAAATGATTACTTTGGGTAAAATCTAAGTTTTTGTTGTTATAAGAATAAGTAGCGTTAACGTTTTGCGTTTGCAAGAAATATACATTGATGGGTTGCATTTGGGCATGAAGCCCATAGCCAAAACTTAAGGTACTGTTTGGTGTTAAATCATATTTTAAACCAAAGCGAGGTTCGAGCGAAGACGATTTATTCAAGAAAAAATACTGAGCATGTACCCCTGCATTTAAGGTCAGTTTGTCGCTGAAATTATATTTGGCATGAGCATACGCTTGTGCAATATTTGTGTAGTTATCATACTCCCAAATTTGTTTCCAATCGTCGTTGATATTTTGCTTTGTTCGGTAAAAAAGATTGAGGCCAATCAATTCATCTTGAAAGCCAACTTTTACAAATAGTTTTGAGTTGATTTTTGCATTATAACTTGTAGAAAAATTGAAACTGGTTTTTGATACACTATTTTCTTCTTTGGAATAATATTCGTTTGTACCACGGTCACTACCATAATTAACTTGATCTGTACTCGAATGGCTTACGCCAATTGTTGAACTCAAATAGGTATTTTTATTCAATTGTTTAAAATGATTTACGCCCACAATGTTTATTTTACTACTCAAATCATTTCCATCTTTTCCACCATATAAAGAACCGTCATTTCCACCACTTATACTAATGCTACTCGATGCCAAAATACCAAACACAGAAAGTTTTCCCCATTTGGTGTTTCCACTGTTTAGTTTAAAGGATAAATCAGAATAACTTGGCGTTGCAGTTGTGCCAATATCCACTCCCACAGCTTGTGCAACACCTGCCAAAGCATAACGATACCCTACCAAATATGATGACCCCTTTTCTTTACTGATAGGCCCTTCTGTGGTAGCTTCCAATCCTGTAATTACGCCTGCTTGCAGGGTTGTTTCTCTTATTTTTGAATTTCCATTTCTAAAACCCAAGTCAAAAACCCCGGAAATAGCATTGCCATACTCTGCAGGCCAGGCCGAAGTGAAAAAGTCTGAATTTTTCAACAGATTGGTATTCAAAGCGCTTACTGCCCCACCTGTAGTACCAACCGAAGCAAAGTGATTGGGATTGGTTACATTCATGCCATCAATTCGCCACAAAACCCCAACGGGTGAGTTGCCTCTGATTACAATGTCGTTTCTACTATCATCGGGAGCACTTACCCCTGCAAAATTAGCTGCCAAACGAGCGGGATCACTTCGTCCGCCAGCATAGCGGTTTACCTCTTCCATCGAGAAGGTTCTGGCACTGATACTTGCTAGTTTATTAATGGTATTGGCTTTGTTTGAAGATTTTATAACTACTTCCTTCAGTAGGCGCAAATCTTCTTCCATAGTAATATCCAATATCACTTCCTTTCCAGATGTAACTTGTACATTTGGAATTACAACATCTTTATACCCTAGAAAAGAGATTTTGATTTCATAGCGATTTGGGGAAATATTTGAAAGCACGTATTGCCCATTTACATCTGTTTGTGTGCCTAATTTTTCGGATACAATCTGCACATTAGCGCCAACAATATGACTTTGAGAAAGTTTATCGGTAATTACACCTCTAATATTTTGCTTGTTATTCTGAGCAAAAGATAAATTAGAGAATAGAAGTGAAATGACAAAAAAGTAATATTTCATTCTATAGGGATTAGTTAGGGTGTGAAACTAATAGTTGCCTTTCGTTTCATGGATTACTAAACCTTTGAGTTGTAGAAATACCTAGTTGAATTGTAAAAAACGGGGTATTGTTTTAAGAGCAAAGTGATTTTAGGACGAGACACAATACTGAAACGCCTGAAAAGGGAAAAGTAATTAATTATGTACAACTTATTTCATCGGTTGATACTCCAATAAAAAAATCGTACCGGTTGAATTCCACTCATAATCCAGGATTGTTCTGGGCAAAGCCAGAATAAAAAGTTATTTATTTAAATGTAATTTTCTTAGGGCTATGAATTCATTAATTAAATAATAGCGGTTTCTTTCACGAAAAAATGGAGCCGCACTGGAAAAGTCCCGCTATAATCGGGGCTTTTTCTTAGTCTATCAGTGCGTTAGGGAGGCTGCATCTTTGTATATTTACCTATGAAAAATTTACTGCTACTTTTCATTTTGACCTGTTTCAATACCTGTAATGGACAAGCCAAATCGAAAGAAAAAAACAATACCCGGCCTATATCAAAACCAATTTCTTTAGGACAACCAAAAATTGTTAAAACACAAAATTCGGGTACAAGTGGCAATATTCGTTGCGGTATAGAGGATAGGTATGGTAATCTTTGGTTTGGAACAACCGGAGAAGGAGTTTATCGATATGATGGAAAAGCCTTTTATAATTATACCGTAAAAGATGGCTTACTTAACAACCATGTGATGTCAATTTTGGAAGACAAAGCTGGCAATATTTGGTTCGGAACAATTGATGGAATTTGCCGTTATGATGGGAAAAATATTAAGCCGATTTCAATTCCATCTTCCATAAGACCTTTTGTTAGTTACGATTACTACACATCTTCGTCCACAAAAAATACCGTATGGAGTATGCTGCAAGACAAAAGAGGAAAAATTTGGTTTGGCACAGGAGATGGAGTATACATTTATAATGGTAATAGCTTTTGTCGTTTTTTACAGAATGATGGAGTAGTAAATAAGGAAGACTTACATCTTAAAATGATTGACTGTATACTTGAAGATAACAAAGGTATCATATGGTTTGCTTCGGGTATGCCTCCAGGAATGGAAGGGGTTTGTAGTTACGATGGAAAATCAATCAGCAGTTCAAAACCTAATGGAGATAGTTGGATTCGTTTAATAGTGAAAGATAAAAAAGGAAACTTATGGTTTAGTGGGAGAGCAAAAGGAAATTTTATTTACGATGGGAAAAATTTCACGAAGTTTACCGAGAAGATTGGAATTGGAAATCCATTATTGGTAGATAACGCTGGCAACATTTGGTTTGGAGGTGAAGAAAGGCAATCAACAGTTGAAAACGAAGGAGGCATTTGGCGCTTCGATGGCAAAAGTTTTAAAAACTACACGATTAATGACGGGATAAGTAAATATGCAGTTTTTAGTATGCTTCACGACAAAAAAGGAAACATTTGGTTCGGAACAAGAAACACGGGTTTATATAAATTTGATGGCAAAAATTTCACCAACTATTCTGAATAGAAAATTGGAATAGTTAAACCCTTCAATTTCCTGATAGTGATATCCTGAGTCATCACATGCTAACTGCATCTATACTCAATTATAGGAGGCCTAGAGATAAAAAAGTAATACTTTTATAGTGTAATCATTTATATGTTTTATGAATAAGCTCCTTCAATTCCTAAAAAAGTACCAAAAGGAAGTAATCGTTGGCGTACTGGTTTTTCTCTTTTTAGTTTTCAGAGATGTGATAAAGTCCTTCTTGTAAAGGTACAAGCAGTTCATGCCCATTTGTTAATATGAAATTACTAGCCTCGTTCATTCTGTTGCTGGCATACCTCAACGCTACAGGCCAAGTTGGTCCTACTCGTAATTGGATTGACTCAGAAGTGAAGTTCACAGATTCCAATGGAAATTTGGTAAAATTTATACATAGTTTGCCCAGAGGTGGTGGACAAGTGTTCCTTAAAGGGAAAAAATATGGCTATGTAGTTTTTTGGACGCATGTAATTAATCAATCAGCCACACCAATAGAATTACAGGTAAAATTTCCAGAAGTCACCTATTTCAAATCGCCTGAATCTTACATACACATTGTACTTCCGAGAGAAACCATGAATACTGAAAATTTGCAGTTATTCGACTATGGACTCACCAATTTGCAATCAATCATAAATGATGAAACCAATCAAATAAGCGTTCTGAAAAAAAAGATAAACCCTCAAGAAGATTATTATTTTTATGAAGCAGTTTTAATTCATGTAAATGTAAGCGGATCTGCAAGAGTAAGATTTGAAGTAAAAGACAAAAATTTCTTCTAAAGGCATGTCAAAATCGGAACTAAGCACAATCTTGCCTTTGGCAAATCCAAATTCTCTACCTTTCAGATTTGATTTTGTTTTAGATTTATTTTTTAAGAATTCAACAAAATCCGCAACCTGAGCTCACAAATTTTTCGGAAGTGAATTAATCTCCAATTTTAATGTTGTATTTGTCATATCACAAATTTAAACAGAACAGCGTCAACCGCTTGCCTATACCTATATACCCGCGTCTACCTCACCTTATCTATTTTTAATTGACATGTAGGCTATAAAATAGCGCACAACTCAAATATACAAAAACACCATACGTTTGAACTGGGAAAGGTTAGCCGTATTGGGTTTATCAATCAACCCCTTCAACCCAATACAGCCACCCATTCCACTCTATTTTTTACTCGGCGCCAATACCAATACCTGGAATGATCCTGGAATCATTTTTGCCCTCGTTCCTTTGGGTGCATCTGCTGGAACTGGCTCGTAATCGGCAGTAGGCAGATAAACCTTGTGCGTTTTTGTATCTAAAGTAATGGTGCGCGCACCTCTTTTAGTAGTTACCGTTTCTACTAATTTATATTCGTTGGCAGATAGTTCTTTCACAATTGAAACTGTACCCGAACCATTGGAAGTGAAAATCAATTTCGATTCCGGATCGAAAGCAGCACCATCACAGCCCTCTCCAATAGGCACAGTGGCAACAATTTTGCCATTGGTTGCATCCATTACAACCAGATTTTTATCGCAGGTAGCAAACAATCTTTTGGTTTTGGTATCCATGGCTAAACCGGTGGGGCCTTCTGATGGGGCTAATTCCCAAACATTGGTAACAGCCGATTTGGCAATATCCACTTCTGCAATTTGATTTTTATCTTCCAGGTTCACAAATAATTTACCGGCTCCATCACTCACAATTGTTTCTAATTTAGTACCTCCTACAGCAATGGTTGCCACCACTTGGTCGGTATTTACATCAATTAAAGAAATATCTCCCCCACTATGATTACTGGTTATCATTTTATTGGAGAATGCATCATACATAATCCAGTCGGGGTTTTTACCAACCGCAACTTGCGCAAGCGAAGAACCTGTTATTAAATCAAACACAGTAACATTATTGGTTCTTCCATTACTGGTATAGCCTTTCCCCAACGATGGCACAAATGCTATACCATGCACACCGGTAGTGTTTGCAATTACACCAATCGAATCGCCTGTATTTTTATCTATAATATTAACCTGACCTCCATGAGACAGATACAATTTATTAGAATTAACATCTACCGCCGGATAATCCCATCCTCCCATGCTGGCAATGCGGAAGGTATTTACCAATTGATAGCCAGACTGTGCTGATACATAATTGGATGCTGCTACCAGCAACATACAAATAAAAAAAGTGATTTTATTCATAAAGTAAAATTTACAATGATAAAGGTGGTTTAATATAATTTAAAAAATAATGACAAGTTCACTACTCTGCCATCCAATGGTGCCCATATTTCGGGGAAGTAGGGATTATTAACCGGTGGAAATACTACCTGATTATTTTTATTCTGCCGATAATCGAATAAGTTTTCGCAATTCAATACAAGGGATGTTTTTCCAATATTATAGCGCATCATCAATGCTGCAAAAACATAGGGCGTAGTAGACTGGCCATTGTCTAAAAACTGTTTGCCTGTATAAGATGCTTCTACCCCTGCCCTGAAATGATTGCTAAACTCGTAGGCGATAACGGTAGCCAACTTATTCCTGGCAATTAATGGCAGATTCGGTTGTGCAGGATTGTATTTTCTTTTGGCATTGGTATATACATAACCTAAATACAATTCCAATGCATTTTTATGCGCAGCTATATAGGTTTCAAATCCGGCAGTTTCTAAAGGCTCCTGTTGGTTTTCATACCTATAAACAGGTGTAAACAAAATAGTTGGCAACGATTCTAATATGATTGGTTTATCGATTCGATTATAGAAAAAGGTTTGATTGAATGTGAGGTTCCATCCATCAATAGCTGTTTTATAATTGATATCAAAATTGGCTCCATAAGATCTTTCTGCCGTTGTACCTGTTTTATATCCAACAATATACCTATACTGTCTTTCATCTACCTCTGTGTTGAATAGGGAGGGGGTTTTATAACCCAGTCCGCCACCTATGCGCATGGTTACTTGTTGATTCGCTTTATACATGAGCGATAAACGGGGTAAGAAATAAGTACCATAATTATTGTGCACATCTACACGCAACCCCGTTTGCAAAGTGAATTTGGTAAAAAATTTCCAATCATCCTGTGCGAAAAAACCAATTGTGTTATTTTTTTCATTTTGTAACAACGTACTATCCGGTAATTTTTTGGTAAACTCATCCCCATTGAAGTTGATGCCCATCACATAATTATGGTGTTCGGTTTTATTGGAATAAGCTATTTCGGTATACCAGATCAATTGTTTTCCACTCATTCCAAAACTATTGGTTAATACATCCCTGTTAAAAAAGCTGGTACTTGCTTTTGTAGTGAGTTGTGCATTGCCGGCAAGTTTTTTCTCCCAAACAATATCAGCTGTATTGCGCCAACTCTTATTTTGTATAAAGAATGCATTGGCTGGGCTGGCCGATTTATTCAAAGCTTGCATATCTCCCCCATTTCGGCCTTCGTAATTCAAAGTGTATCCCAAAATAACGGTGGACGTTTCAGAGCCATACAAAAAGAATCGTGGATGAATAAAAACCGATTTTACAGATGGCACATCGGAGAAACCATCTTTATTTACATCAACCGGGTCTTGCAAAGTTCCACCTGCAAAAAAAGTATAGCCTGTTTTTTTATTTCTCCCTGAGAAAAATAAATTGGCATTATTCTCCAACAGCGTTGATCTATTTAAAGTAAAACTCGCTTCGGGTTTTCCAAGTTTGGGTTTTTTAGAAATCAAGTTCAACATTCCTGCGATAGCCCCTCCCCCATACAATGTAGAAGCTGCGCCTTTTACCAGTTCAATTTGTTGTAAGTCTAATGGAGGTATCTGCAGAATACTAAAACTTCCCGAATAGCCACCAAATAAGGGCATTCCGTCTCTTAAAATCTGTGTGTACTTTCCTTGCAATCCTTGAATACGCATATCGGCATTGCCAGTGGCAGCATTGGTTTGTTGAATTTGAATGCCAGCAATATCACCCAATAAGCTGGCAATATTTCCTGGCTTGATGCCATTTTCTTCATGCACTTCTTCCGAACCCAACACTTCTACTTTTGTAGGCAAATCTTCGATACGCGAATTGGTTCTGGAAGATGATACAATTACCACTTCTTCTAATTCTTCTGCTGCTGCCATTAATGCAATTTGAATTGTACTATTCGTTCCGGGCACAATGGTTGTATCTAAATTGGCATAACCGGTTGCAGAAAACGACAATTTCAAATTTCCTGTCGCATTTATAATAAAATTGCCCAATGAATCGGCCTGAATGCCTTTTTTGGTTCCTACATTCATAACAGTAGCTCCGCCAATTCCTTTACCGGTATTTGCATCCTTAATGGTGCCTTTTATGGTTTGTGCATTCGCAATAATTCCTGTTAAAATGAGGAAATTGAATAATAATAGTTTCATATAATTTTTTATAAAGCATTATCAAATTTAGGTGTAGCTGCTGCCAAATGTATGGATACTTCTTTTCCAGTATGCAGCAACTGCATTTTCGTTTCAAAGAAAACAGATACACATAATTCGTATCTGTTTAGTCGATTTGTAAAACAATTTTCCAATACACCTACACTATTAAAATTTTAGATGGTATAATCAATACCACTCATTATAAGGCTTGGCCTAAAATAATAGACCATAGCCCTATAATAAGTGGTTGAGGAATGATTTACATCATTTTTCCTGCAGAATCTATTTTGGCTTCCTTAACCTTTCCTTTTACACTATATTCAATTTCGAAATAGTTTTTGCCATCTTTAGATTCAATTTTGTAAATTTCCTTGATGCTTGCACCAGCGAAAGCCTTATTGAAAGCTTCCATTACTGCTTTAGGAGCATTGGCTTGTGGAATAGCCATTTCTGTTTCCATCCACTCTCCTGCACTTGAAAAATTAGCGCTACCTTTTTTGCCATCCATCATAAAACTGGCTTCGTATTCATTCTTACCTTCCTTCTCCCATGTTACTTCTTTGGCATTGGGAAATTTTTGCATGAATGACTTTTCAGCAGCAGGAGAAACTTTTGTTTTTTGAGCGTTTGCGGTAGCAAATAGGCCAATGCAAACGAATAGTATGATGAAAATACGTTTCATATAATTTGTTTTGATATTATTAATAGGAGTATAGCTGCTTACTGTAAGCAGCTTAGCATAAACTAAGCAACTGCTATGATGGGAGGATGAAAGATAGCAGGATGATATTCAGCCGAAGGAACACCGGCATTGATTAATGGTATGATTGTTCTTAAAACCGGAACAGTTAGAACAGTATATACTAACTGAGGCTGTTGATACATTGCCCCACTTTGAATTTGGATAATAACTCCTGTATTAATGGGTGGTGTTGATTTTGATGGAATACCTTCTTCCGCCTCATCATCACCTTCAAAACCAAAACCCAATAATTTTTCTCCTACAAATTCTGCCAGATTCATGTCTGCATCGCTGGCCAAACATGTGTTATAAACAATATGTAGGGAACGAGTATCGTCGAAATTAGCATAGGGCATCAACAAATTGGATGCTGTAAATAACAGTAATAGTAGTATTACGAATATCTTCTTCAACAATGCAATATACGAATTCTTGACTTGGAATCTCCCCTATAATCTACCACACTCAAAAGTATCCTTTTTTTCTTTTTGAATTACTATGGCATTTGAATTATATGCTAACCTTTCTGTAGAATAAATACAAGTGATAACTGAGCCTTTAAGCAGCTGTAATCTATTTACCATTCCCCACTTTTTCCCGAACTTCATATATCTTCAACAACATCATTATGACCCAACTGTTTAGAAAGCTTAGAGTCAATTTATGGCTGTTTTCCTTACTACCAGGTTCCCTGTTATTTTCACAAGTGAATCATTCAAGCGATTATACCTCTCTCGTTTCCCTGTTCAAGGAATGGAGAGCTTTTGAAAATCCTCCCCTGAAGAAGGGCGCACCTGATTATACTGTTGAAACTTTTAATAAAAGATTGCCGGCATTTAAAAAATTGCAGTCAAGATTACTCAGTATTGATACAACTGCCTGGAGTATAGAGTACAAAGTAGATTGGATGCTGGTGTGGGCTGAAATGAATGGGTATGATTTTAATCACCGAATTTTAAAGCCCTGGGTAAGAGATCCGGCTTTTTATAAAACCATCTGGACAGAACGCAGTGATGTTCCTGCACATGAAGGCCCCACCCATCATGCCATCATCGATATTTGGAAATACGCTTTTCCACTTTCCCCCTCAGATAAAAATAAACTCATTGAACAGCTCAAAGTGATTGAACCGCTGAATGAACAAGCCAAGCTGAACTTAACTGGGAATGCAAAAGAATTGTGGATAGCAGGTATTAGGGATATTCAATCTCAAATAAATGATTTAAAGGAATTGCTGGAAAAGCCCGGCGTAAGAGATGACCAAATTCTATCTAAAGAAATAAACCAATCAATTGCTTCAACAGCAAAGCTCGTACACTGGCTGGAAGCAGCTGCTACCAAAAAGACAGGCCCTTCCGGTATCGGAAAAGAAAATTATACCTGGTATGCAAAAAATGTTCACCTCGTTCCTTTGACATGGGAAGATCAAGTGATATTATTGAAAAGAGAGCTGTCACGAGCCTGGTCGTCGCTTAAATTGGAGGAACACCGAAATAGAAACTTACCATTGCTGCTTGAGGCAAATACTGTTGTACAATACGATTCATTGAAGGAAAGATCGATGAGAAGTCTCATTCAATTCCTCGATCAGCAACAGTTGATAACCATGAAAAGATATTATGAGCCCGCCCTGAGGGCCCATCAAGGAAGTTTTATTCCGAAAGAGAAACGGAATTTTTTTTCCATCACGATGCATTACGATCCACGTCCCTTGTTTTCTCATTTTTATCACTGGTTTGAATTGGCGCAAATGGATTTTGAGCCACATGCTTCTGAAATTCGTCGCAGTCCATTGCTGTATAATATTTTTGATTCCCGCAATGAAGGCATGGCAACGGCAGTAGAAGAGATTTTTATGAATGCCGGAATATACGATACGGATCCTCGGGTAAGGGAGATTGTTTATATTTTAATTGCCCAACGGGCTGCACGTGGATTAGGTTCACTCTATGCCCACGCAAATGAAATGACGATGGAGGAAGCCGGCAAAGTACATACTGAATATACGCCCCGTGGTTGGATGAAAACCGAAAAAAAATTATTGAAATTTGAACAGCAGCTATATATGCGACAGCCGGGATATGGCACCAGCTATATCACCGGAAAATTCCTCCTGGATGAGGCGATGACAGAATATGCAAGAAAAATGGAATTGTCTGGACAAACATTCACCATCAGGAATTTTTTAGACCGAATGAATGAAATAGGTTCTGTTCCTCCATCATTGGGTGCCTGGGAATTAACCGGGGAAAATGGAATGATAAAAAAATTGAATGGCCAAAGTCTAAAGCCCAAATAGAGTATAGTCACTCTCTTGGAGCAGCTTTATTCTGTCCAAAGTAGAAAGTTAACGATATTATACTGCAATCGCTTTTTTTCGTTTTGCCACTTCTTTTTTAGTTGGTCTCAGCTTCGTGTTGCGTAAAAGTTTTTGGCTTTTCAGAAACTCGGAAATTTGTTTCTCTTCTTCCTTTGTCATCGAATTTTGTCCGCCAATAAAGTCAACATCAAGTTCTTTGGATTTAGCTTTCATTTAGGAAAATATTTATTGATGAGTTTTAATGCAGCGTTAGAGTCAATTATCATTATTCTTCCCCCAAAATGAGTTGCTCCTAAAGTATCTATATAGTGTTGAACAAGTTGTGTTTTGGAAAAGAATGAAACATTTCCTTCATTTCCTCGCTGAAACGATAGTTTACAAGCAAATGCAACTAAGTTGCCAGGTACACCCGCGTAAATTTTAGTCTTTCCCTTGTTGAAGGGAGCATTCTCGACCAAGTGCATGTAAACATGGTCAGATTTTACTTCTAAACTAATCAGACCTTGAATAATTGACTGATTATTTACAATTGTTAGCTTGTAAACATCTCTTGCAGGTTGTTTGAACTCAATTTTCCAGTCAAACTGCCAGCCGTTTTTTTTTGTCACATTTTTCAAGTCAGCCGCAGTTATGATTGTAATATCAGTTGGAAAGCTGTCACCTGTTATAACATTTTCAATGCTATTTGTCAGCTTATCTACTTGAAAATCTAACCCTATTTTTCTATTTTTTTTCACACTTAAAGATACTAATTATCAATTAATTTTATCTGTTAGAAATATAATAATATCAATGCCGGATTTTATATTGGAAACAAATAATTGTCGGTATCTCTTGATGGATTTCCCAATCTTCCGATGATCAGTTAAATTGAGGAGTTCAGGTTTAAGTTTGAAAGGGGAGGAAAAATCAGTGTGAGCGCCTGTGCGCGTAGGGCGTAGGAGATTGAGTGTGGGAAATTTTCCTACACTGATTTTACTTCAAATGCTCCAAAGGCGCACAAGCTACTTAAGCTGGGATTTTTTCTCCACTTTTTTCTACAATTGAAAGTTAGCAGCAGCTCTGGTAATTTATAGGAAGCACTGAAGAAAAATATGTTTTAACTTTGAAATGTACCCTAATTTATGTTATATGGATAAACTAGCTCAATTCCTTAAAAAATACCAAAAGGAAGTGATCGTGGGCATACTGGTTTTTCTCTTTTTAATTTTCAGAAATGTAATAAAGTCATTTCTGTAAGCTTACAGGCATTTCATAATCATATATAAATATGAAAATACTAGTATCGTTCATTTTACTGCTGGCATATCAAAACGCATCAAGTCAGGTTGGTCCTACCCGCAATTGGACCGACTCAGAAGTAAAGTACACAGATTCCAAAGGAAATTTGGTAAAGTTTATCCATAGTCTTCCAAGAGGAGGCGGGGTGGTATACAAAAATGGAAAAAAATATGGCTATGTGGTTTTTTGGACGCGTATTATTAATCAATCTGCCGCCTCTATTGAATTACAGGTCAAATTCCCAAAAATCAACTATTTCAAATCACCTGATTCTTACATACACATTGTTCTTCCAAAAGAAAGCATGCAAAATGAAAAAGTGCAGTTATTCGATTATGGACTCACCAATTTGCAATCACTTGTAAATGATGAAATTAATCAAATAAGCTTTCTGAAAAAAAAGATAAACCCCCAAGAAGATTATTATTTTTATCAAGCAGTTTTGATTCACATAAATTTAAGCAGATCTGCAAGAGCCAAATTTGAAGTAAAAGACAAAAATTTGTTTTACAAAATTAGTATGGGTTCAGACACTACTTTGATACCCTGTGGAAGTCTTGCTTTTAAAAAGTAAAACTGACGTTTTCAGCGAAAAGAAAATTGAAAAAAAGTTTAAAGTAATACATCCATATTAAAGTGGCGAAGTAATTAAATGCAGCAACTCCTTAAGGATGCACTTCAATCATCCACTCAATTCCATACTTATCCCGAAACGCCCCAAAATAGGTGCACCAGGCAGTTTCAGCAATGGGCATTTCAATAGTTCCACCGGCAGAAAGGCCTGTAAATATTTGATCGGCTTCCTCCTTGGTTTGGCAGGTAATAGTAATCTTGCTCCTATTTTCCTGTTCATTTACCCGCCCCAGTATACCCGGCACATCACTGCCCGTTAGCAGACTATCACCTCCAATTGGCAAAGAGATATGCATAATTTTATTGAGCTCATGTTCCGGAAAAGGATAACCCATTCCCGTTAATTCTTTATACCGTAACAGTTTACGAAATTCAACTCCGAAAACGGATTGATAAAAAGCGAAAGCTTCCTCGGTATTTCCATTGAAATGAATATGTGGATGAATTCTTGGCATATGTTATACATTTTCATAGTATTAGTTAGCTTAAGCTAACAGATACCTGTATTATTTTATTTCTTTTTCCAGCGTAGCTAAAAGCGATTCACACTGAGTAATATAAGCCCCAATATACGCCCGATTACTGGATTGAAGTATTCCAGAATACATCCGAAAAATATTCTTGATTTTATTTACTGAAAACTCATCCCTCACATCAGATTCTAACATTTTTGCCAATTCATGTGAGCGTTCTTTTTCTATGTATACTTCCCGAAGGTTTTCGGCTAAAAAGCCAAGACTTACGGCAAAAAACAACATAAAAAATTCTAATAGATATTCTTTCCAGGCCTTTTTGTGGGATGGATGATGTGGGTGATGAACTTCCATCGGCAATTTTTTTTGAAAATACATTATTGTTTTGAAATCCCTCCTATACCAGTAGATAAAATATTTTTCGAGCATAATAGCATTTTCCAATAAATCATTTGAAAATATTTCCGTATCTTAAAATTCCAATCAATTACTTACTATGCCATTCGTTTCAGTTACCCGTCTTCGTGTTAAATCTATTTTCTATTTACTCCCCTTTATCAGGGCGAATGAGGCAAGTGTTAAAGAATTACAGCAATCGGAAGGCTTAATAAAAGGAAAAGAATTGATAGATAAACGCCTCACTTTTTGGACAATTACTGTATGGGATAACGCGGAGTCTATGAAAAAATTTAGAAATAGTATAGCGCATAGAAAAGCGATGCAGCATCTTCCAACTTGGTGTAATGAAGCGAGTTACCATCATTGGATACAGGAGAATGATGATATTCCAAACTGGAACCAGGCAGCCGAAAAACTATTTTCAGCAGGAACGCTCAGCAAAGTAAGAAACCCATCTCCTGCACAACAAAACAATATTTTTCCGAATATTTGCTGGACAAAAACTGAGCGAATTCTATTATAAAATTGATTATCGAATGGCTCCAGTAACGAAAGAACATTGGGAAAATATCTATCAAACGAAGCAGCCGAATGATGTTAGCTGGACGCAGGACTTTCCTGGAATCTCACTCGAATTTATACGAAAATCCCGACTGCCGAAAGATGCACGTATTATTGATGTAGGTGGAGGGGATAGCAAATTGGTAGATTATTTATTGCAAGACGGCTATAGTAACCTGACTGTTTTAGACATTTCCGCAGCAGCCATTGATCGAGCCAAAAAACGCTTAGGTAATCTGGCAGATTGGGTTCACTGGATTGTAGGGGATGTGTTAGATTTTCGTCCCACTGAAAAATATGATTGCTGGCATGATAGGGCTGCATTTCATTTTCAAACGGAAGAAGCAGCTATCGAACAATATCTGTCAATTGCACAGGAAGCAGTAAGGGGAATCATAATTATTGGAACATTCTCGGTAGATGGCCCAAAAAAATGCAGCGGACTGGAGATAAAACAATATGATGAAAACGAAATGAAAAAAAAGTTTGAAATGTTTAACTTTAAAAATGTAGCGTGTAAAAGAGAAGATCATATTACGCCAGCCGGTTCGGTTCAAAATTTTGTTTTCTGTAGTTTTATAAAACATTAATCACAAGCATGCCTGGCAAATTCATTTTAGGAAGCACTTTTTTATTGAAGCATACTCAAATTAGCTGCAACTTTTAACAATATAAAAATCCTATATAATCAAGAGCGCTCACAAAAATCGAGTCGGGAGTTTTCCCTTGTTTCCTGGTGAGTTATTTGCGTATAAATACGCTGATTTCATAAAAATTTACTCCAGATATTTGAAGAAAGGCAAGGCCTTTAAAATTATGTACATATATTTGTACATAAATATGTATATATGTTATCAACTACCCTTTCTGATTTTCGTAAAGAAACCAAACATTACCTCGATAAGGTTACGAATGAATGTGAAACCTTAATTATCAATAGAGGAAAAGACACAGGTGTTGTAATTATTTCTTTGGAGGAATACAATTCCCTCAAAGCAACCTTACATGAAATGTCTTCTAAAAAAAATATGAAAGTATTAGATTCATCCATAAAACAATTTAAGGAGGGCAAACATTTTCGAAAAAAATTAATACAATAGATGACAATAACCTTCAATGAAATATCATGGAATGAATATGTATGCTGGCAAAAGAATGATAAGAAGAAACTTAATAGAATTAACGAGTTGATAAAAGACATTACAAGAAATCCATTTGAAGGCATTGGCAAACCAGAAGCCCTGAAATTTAAGTATGCCGGGTTTTGGTCTCGACGAATTGATGAAGAGCATAGATTAATTTACAAAGTAGAACATGATGAGATCCTAATTTTCAAATGCAGATTTCATTATGATGATTAAACCTACTCCCCAATTGCTACAATTATATTTTACTATGTGGGCTTATACAATTGTAAAGTAGGTAAGTGGTTATTCTTTTACTGATTGCTAATTTAGAACAACAAGACACTTGAAAGAAAATAGATGATGAGTTTAAAGCGATACATCAGCATATTGAATGGAAGAAAATGGCAGGTGCGCGCGATAAATAAATTCATAAATACTTTGTTATTGATTACGATATCGTCTGGGATATTATCATAACCAAAATTCCTGATTTAGACCATTTCTTACAACAAATGGTATAGCTTCTTTTAGCTGCATCTTTCGTAGAAAATGCCAATCCAGTAAATACAAGCTTTATTTACAAAGTATATTTTATTTTTTTAACGGCACGTTACATTGGTTGCCCCTTTTATGTACTTTTAGTTCAACTATAATTAAACCATCCATGAAACAAATTTTCATCAATATACCGGTTAGTGATTTAGAAAAATCAATTCACTTCTATCTTGCATTGGGTTTTACAATAAATCCTTTATTTACCGATGAAGACCAAAAATGTATGGTTTGGTCTGATGCCATTTATGTAATGTTACAGTCCAGACAATTTTCGAATGCTTACATCAACAAAATGCCTATTGATGCAAGCAAACATCAAATGCCCTCATTTACCTTACCAGTAAACAGTTTTGAAAAAGTGAATGAAATGATTGAAAGTGGAATCAGTAACGGGGGCTTTGAACCTGTTTCATCTTTTACAGCAGATTTTATGTTCTTAAGAAGCATTGAAGACCCAGATGGGTATATGTGGGGGATTATGCATTTAGACTTACCTAAATTTGAATCTGTTAAAAAAGCAAATGCGTAATTTTATTTTTAAAGTATACCATAGTAATGCTTGGTGTACTAGAAAATAACCAATTAATCTAGAAGATTTCAAAAAGATATATTGGTTATATATTTTTCAAATGCAAAAAACTGACTAAATGCTTGTTCGTAAGAAAAAATCATATTTGGTTATACTGCTGTTAGCTATACTGCAAGTAAACAACCTAAACACTTTCGCACAAATACCGGTTCCAGCTGCGGGCAAGATAATCCGACACGAAAACTTTCATTCTGCTTATATCCCCGAACGCAATATCGATGTCTGGCTACCCCAAAACTATTCGCCTGAAAAGAAATTTGCAGTGCTGTATATGCAAGACGGACAAATGATTTTCGATAGTACCATTACCTGGAACAAACAGGAATGGGGTGTAGATGAAACCATCACTGCATTACTGAATAATCATGCCATTAAAAATTGCATAGTAGTAGGTATCTGGAATGGCGGTACTGGCCGACACGCTGAATATTTTCCGCAGAAACCATTTGAAACACTCGCAAAAGCGCAACAGGATAGCGTATATTCTGCATACAGAAGCGGAGGGCAGTCTGTTTTTGGTGGAAAAACCATTATTTCCGATCAATATCTTTTATTTCTTACCAAAGAGCTCAAACCTTTTATCGACCAAACCTATGCTACGCTTCCCGATCAACCCCATACAATGATAGCAGGTAGCAGCATGGGAGCCCTGATCTCACTCTACGCCCTCTGTGAATACCCCGATATTTTCGGCGGCGCCGCTTGTCTTTCAACACACTGGCCCGGACTATTCACAATGAAAAATAATCCGATACCGGAAGCCTTTTTTAGTTACTTACGAAAAAAACTGCCCAATCCCCAAAACCACCGCATCTATTTTGATTATGGAACTGAAACCCTGGATGCAATGTATGCCAACCTGCAAACCACAGTTGATACCATTATGAGGCAAAAAGGATTTACAGAAAAACAATGGATTAGTAAATTGTGGCCCGGACAAGATCATTCGGAAAAATCGTGGCGAAGCAGATTATCGGTACCGATTACTTTTTTATTAAAAAATTAAATATGTATACCCCAGCTCCTATTGTATATTTTCATCTTTTTATAATGATACCTTGTTTTATATTGGGTACCTATCTTATTTTTTCTAAAAAAGGAACCAACATACATTCTCTACTTGGGAAAATATATATGGCCCTCATGGGTTTAACCGGAGTGCTAACATTATTCATACCCGCATATGTTGGTCCACGTTTGCTGAATCATTTTGGCCTACTTCATCTATTAAGTATTTTAACGTTGTGGTCTGTTCCCAGAGCGTATTTTGCAATTAAAAGAGGGGATGTAAGAACCCATAAATGGTCAATGATCCGACTATATTTCGGTGGAATCATTATCGCAGGCGCATTTGCCATATTTGTAGAAGGCAGGTATTTACATAGTGTTCTTTTCAAATAATATAATTCCAATGAGGCCAAAAGAAATTATCAGACTCTAGGTTGATTGCTTCAACAACTATGACTTTGAAGGGATAAACAAATTATACGCTGATCACTTTAACAGCCGCATGTTAAATTGTGCCATTTACACAAATTCAATCATTCGTTAAAATTGTAAAATTTGGCTTAGCTAAAAGGGTAAATCACCTATGGCAGTAATTGAAACATTCAGCATTTTACTTGCACACTTCTTTGACTACCCGGAAGCACATTATAATAAATTAATAGTTCCACTTTGCTTCATTTCAAAGGAAGTAATACATTCATTAACCCAATCATAACGATTAGTTATAACATTTTCAGAAATAATTGCAATACTAGCCAACATTATAATTTGTAGTACATTCACTAAATGAAAAAAACATTACTGCTTTTCCCCTATACTTTATTGGCATTATTTGTATATAGTCAACAAATTCTGCTTGCCGATTTAAAACCCCTGGAAGGGAATTGGAAAGGAAGCTTAACCTACTTAGATTATTCTAGTGGCAAACCCTTTACCATGCCAGCAAACATTACGATTCGAACGTTTAGCGAGAAAAAAGGCATCATTATGCAGTATATATATCCGAACGAACCCCATGCAAATGGTGCGGATACCATTTTACTTACTAAAGATTTTTTAGGTGACGAAAAAATAGCATCCATCAAAAAATCTAATCCAGTAGCATTTTTACTCATCACCGAAAAAGCGGGGGTTGATGGAAATGACAATAAAATGGCCCAATTTAGACATACGTATCGCGTAACCAATAACAAGTTATCAATTCGAAAAGAGGTAAAATTTGCGGGTACTGAGGCTTGGATAATACGAAATGAATATGTACTAAATAAGTAGCTTATTAAAGATTCATTTCAAAATGAAATTTCAAATAAACACCAATAGGTTACGGCTAAGATATTGGGAGGAGAGAGATTTGCAACATTTAATTGAACTCAATCAGGATAAGGATGTAATGGAATTTTTTTTGCATCCCCTTACTGCATCGGAGAGTACTATATTTTATGAGCGTATGCAAAATCATCTGCTTCATCATCAATTTTCACTTTCGGTGGTAGAACATAAATCCAGCGGCGAATGGATGGGTTATACGGGTTGTCTCTATGCTAATTTCGAAGCTTCATTTACCCCTTGCATTGAAATTGGCTGGAAATTTCATAAAAAATGGTGGGGGAATGGGTATGCGACCGAAGCAGCAAATGCCTGGTTACGATATGGATTTTCTGAATTAAATCTCTCTGTTATTTATTCATTTACTTCTATCCATAATTCCCGCTCGGAAGCAGTAATGAAAAGAATTGGCATGCAAAAATCAGGAGAATTTAATCATCCAAGAATTCCGTCTAACCATCATCTTAATCGGCATCTTATTTATGTTATTAACAAGGCGGAATATGAAAATTAAACACTGTATTTATCAAAATTTATAAAAAATATGTTCAAGAATATATGCATCATCGTACAAGTGTGTTTGATATTATTAATAAATAATATCTCAATTCAGGCACAAGAAAAATCTACTATGTATAGAATAGCAAAAATCAGGATCGATAGTAATCATATGCAAGCATATCATCAGGCATTACAGGAGCAAATGCAAGCTGCCATACAAAAAGAGTCGGGAGTGCTCTCATATACTGCTCTTGCGAACAAAAATAACCCTACAGAGATTACCATTATTGAAGTATATGCCAATATGGATGCCTATCAAGCCCATATTCAAACACCTCACTTTAAAAAATATAAGCAAATAGTAAATGGCTGGGTGTTATCATTAGAACTCCTAGATCAAACATTGATTGCCACAGCTAAACAAAGCAGTTTTTGAATTATTTCCAACATACTAAAATAAAGTTAAATCGATAAAGGCTTAATAATAAATTGATTTATTATTCGATATTCAATGTTGGAATTTATCTGCTATCAAATAAATCGCAACTTTGAAAAATTTATCGGGTAAAGCATCCCTTTTCGTTATAATCTGCCTGTTATCCTCACTGAGGAGCCTGTCACAAACCAAATTAGACATTAGCGGAAAAGTAACTGACTCGGTTGAAAAACTAACCTTATCGAATGCAACCGTTAGCTTACTGAGAAGTAAAGACTCCGTTTTAACATATTCTATTCGCACCGATAAAGACGGAATCTTCCGATTCAAGGGTATTCAGTCTGGCAGTTATATTGTATTAGTTAGCTATCCTCAATATGCAGACTGGATAGATAAAATTGTAATTGAAAAAAGTCAGGAGCTTGCCCCCGTTTTTTTAAATACCCGTACCCATATTTTAAAAGAAGTAGTAGTTAAGAATACAGTTGCTGCCATTCGCGTGAAAGGAGATACCACCGAATATAGAGCCGATAGCTTTCGGGTTGGGCCTAATGCGGATGTACAAGAATTATTAAAACGATTACCCGGTATTCAGGTAAATTCAAAGGGAGAAATTAAGGCACAGGGGGAACAGGTTAATAAAGTATTAGTTGATGGGGAAGAGTTTTTTAGCGATGATCCGGCTGTAGTTACCAAAAATCTTCGGGCAGACATAGTTGACAAAGTGCAGGTATTTGACAAAAAATCGGATCAGGCTGCATTTACCGGTATTGATGATGGTGTAAAAACGAAAACAATTAATCTCCAATTAAAGGAAGATAAGAAGAATGGGTATTTTGGAAAAGCCGAGATTGGCAATGATTTTAAGCAATATAGCAATGGCAAACTTCTCGCCAATGCCTTTAAAGGGAAAAGAAAACTGGCGGGGTATATCTCTTCGGACAATTCAACTTACGAACCAATTAATTGGAATGAAAGACAAAACTATGCAGATGCAGGTGGCTTAACTACCGAAATGGATGATGATGGCGGAATAATGATGTATGTGTCGGGTGGAGATGATTATGAATCTAATACCGGGTTACCTTCACAGCAAAGAGCAGGTATTGTATTTTCAAATAAATGGAATAACCGATCTACTAATAATAATATTCAATATAAAAAATTACAAACAAATTCGCTGGGAACCGATTATACCAAAACACTATTAGCGGATTCCGCAATTATTAATAATACCCAAAACAATCAAATTAAAGACAGAAGAAAAATTAGCGGTAATACAACAAATCAATGGGGAACAGATAGCTCCGGGTTAATCAAACTCAATCTGAATCTATCTAATACAAACGGAACCATAACAACAGATTATACGGGAATAACCAGCAGCGAGAAAGGAAATAAAATCAACCAAACCAACCGAAATACTACTTCAAAAGAAAATGAAAACGCCTTCATAGGATCACTAAGTTATAGAAAAAAATTCGCCAAAAAAGGTCGTAGCATTTCAATAGCTACTGCTTGGAAGTTGAACAATAAGATACAAGACGGTACACTTGCGGCAGAAAACGATTTTTTTAATTACGCAGGAAGTCAAATTAAAAGGGATACCATCAATCAGCTAAAAGAGGGAAAATACAATATCGCCTCTTCCAATACAGATATCACCTATACAGAACCCGTAAGTGAAAAAAATTATTTAATCTTTAAATATGGTCTTATTCTTGCAAAAAATGATGCAAAACAATTTTCCTACGATTTATATAAACCTAAACTGAATGCCTCTCTACAATATGATCCTTCACAATTGGTTGATTCACTCAGTAATCATTTTATATATAATACCATCAATAATGCTGCATCCCTAAATTTTAGACATGCAGATAAAAAACTGAGCTATGTTATAGGATCCGGTATAGGCACCGCACAATATAATTTAAAAGATCAGAGAAATGGAGCCAATAGAAATATTTCCTTCATCAATTTCATCCCAAGTGCAGAATTAACTTATTCTCCCAAGCAACAGAGAAGATTACGATTCAATTATTCCGGATCTACAGAAAACCCAACCCTACAGCAAATTCAACCGCTTATTAATAATAACGATCCGCTGAATATAACAATAGGAAATCCGAATCTGCAACAAGGATTTGAAAATCGGCTGAACGTATATGGCAGTGACTATAAGGTATTAAAAAGCAGATACATGAACTTTCGGATTAACTTTTCAAACAAAATCAATGATATTACCACCAGTAGCACCATTGATGCGTTAGGAAGAAGAGTTAGCCAATTTGTAAACGTAAATGGAAATTATAGTATTGGCGGTGGTGTAGGGTTCGGAAAAGAACTCTTTAAAAACCTTAACGTAGGATTTAGTCTTGACAAAAATTTTAACCGCTTTATCAATTATCTAAATGGTGAAAAAAACACAAACGATAATAATAGTAACACTTACTCAATTAATATAAATCACTACGGCGAGGGAATATTAAATTTTTATACCCGCTTTGGTGCATCTAACCGAAAAACTGTTTCCAGTATTCGTCCGGAAGTTCAAACCAATTATTGGACATACGAAACAAGTGGGAGTCTGGAACTAAAATTAAAAAAAGTAAAAACGTATATTAATATGGAGTTGGATGCAACGCTTTATCAAAAGTCTGCAGCCTTCCCCAATCAAAGAAATGTATACATTTTTAGTCCGTCTATCCGAAAAACCTTCGGTAAAATCGATGCCATCGAGTGTAAAATATACGCTTATGATTTGTTAAACCAAAACGCATTTGTTGACAGAAATATTTCCAGCAACTTCATATCAGAAACTACCAACAATGGAATTCGTCGTTTTATCATGTTTAGCCTGATATATAATTTTTCAAAAAACGGAAAGCCGGTGAGCTTCTGGTAATAGTAAAAAATTGACTGAGTAAGATGAAAAAATTATTATTGTTGATATGCATTGCTGCTTCGTTGTACTCCTCGGGGCAAACAAATTTTCTTTCACAAGGAAAAATTACTTTTGAGCGCAGGGTGAGTCAGTTTAATATAAATAAATCGGAAGATGGAGAAGAAAATTTTTGGGATGAGGAGATGAAAAAATTAATGAGTAAAGTGGTGGTAGATGAATTTATTTTGGAATTCACTCCCGAGAAATCCTACTTTAAAATGGGAAAGGAAAACTCAGCCAATAAGTATATGTGGGGGTTAGATTTACTGAAGCCAAACGACAAAAATTATGTTTTGCAAGATTACAGTCTTGGAAACACTATTATGATTAGAAATATTTTTGAAAGTAATTATTATTTATCCGACAGTATTAAAAAATTCGAATGGAAGATAACCGGAGAAGTGCGCGAAATTGCCGGATTTGAATGTAAAAAAGCATTAACCAAAATATGCGATTCGGTAGTAGTAGTTGCATTTTATACCGATCAGATAACAACACCCGGTGGACCGGAAAATTTCAATGGATTACCGGGAATGATTTTGGGTTTGGCTATTCCAAGACTTGCCAGCACCTGGTTTGCAACAAAAGTTGAAAATATATCTATAACGATACCTCAACCCGTTTCAAAATCAAAAAAAGTGATTTGGGCCGACATCAACAAGGAAGTTGCGAAAGCTACAAAAAGCTGGGGCAAGAATGCGGCCAGTTTACAGTGGATGGCAAATTTGTGATGCGTTTATGACCATTGCTGAAGTACTCGATATAGCATTATCGCTTCCCAATGTGGAAGAAACTTTTCCCTTCGGAGAAAATGTGCTGGTATTAAAAGTAAAAGGCAAAATGTTCCTTGCAATTTCCCTTAATAGTATCCCTCTTCAATGCAATGCTAAATGTGATCCGGAAAGAGCGATTTCCCTTCGTGAAGAATACGAGGATATTCTTCCGGGTTATCATATGAATAAAAAACACTGGAACACCATTCTGCTTACTGGAAATATTCCAACAAAATTGATTCGCGAGCTTATTACCCATTCGTATGAACTGGTTTGTCCAAAGCCAAAGAAAAAGTAAGACTAATAATTAGCTTATTATTTCTTTCAGCAAGTATTCCTTTTTCAAAAAGGTGAGTATTCAACTGATTAGTTAATATATTTAATCTATTATTTTTCCTTTCCTATTTCTTTAATAATCTATGAGAACCGTCGCAGTTTGGCATTCGCTTAGATAAGCCACAGGTACAATCATTCATACCTTTCCCACAAAGAATAAGTGGAATCATTTTATCAATTCGCCTCTCACGAGTAGTCGTTTGATCAGATCCGGAAAAAAATATTTGATAGGCCTGTTGCCTGCCGGGAGTTAATGAAAGAAAAGCTTTTTCCAGTTTTTTATCTACGGCCAATCGATTCACTAACTCGATTGGATATAATTCTACCGGCTCTTTGGGTTTCTTAACTTTAACTCCCCTTTCTTCAAATACAATTGCTTGTTGCAAATAATGATGAATCAACTGATGCTTAGCGTTCAACTCTTCTATATTTAAAAATCGCATTTGCCGTCCGAGATTAGTGTGAGCTCCCGGCTTTATCAATATATTATATGGATCCTCTATGGATGCACCATTAAAAAATCCGAGTGCACAATAATTTTTAAAATCCTGAATCATCACAACATTTTTATTCAGAATACTATAACAAGGTTTTCCCCATTTGATAGATTCCTGAAAAGACGAAAAGGATTGCATTATTTTTCGCAAGTACCGCAGTTCAGCTTTCCATTGAACGCGAGAAGCAAAGTATTGATCGACTACTGTATTCATTGTATAAAATTACTTGGGAAATAGTTGAGTATTTAAAAAAGCTTTTAAATTTTGTTCTTAATACATAAATATTATTACTATATCTTTTTTATATAACTATTATGCAAATCAGCTTAATCAGTAATTTTTTAAGAACCGTTCAACAAGAATATAATATTTGAAGGTTTCAAAGTAATTTTACCTACCCAAAAATGAAATAATGATTGTAGCCATTTTCTTTCTGTCACACTGGTATTTATCCCTCTTCGGTCAAACCTTTTACCTGCACCGGTATTCTGCCCATAAAATGTTTACAATGACGAAATTTTGGGAAAAATTCTGGTATATCTATACCTGGCTTACCCAGGGCAGTTCGTATCTCAACGCCCGTGCCTATGCAATTTTACATCGTATGCACCATGCATTTAGTGATACCGAAAAAGATCCACATACCCCCCATTTTTTTAAAGAGGTATTCAGTATGATGATGCATACCCGAAAAATTTATAATGGAATTTCAACCGGTAAAGTTCCGGTAGACCCAAAGTTCGACAAAAACTATCCAGAATATCAAAAAATTGATAAAGTAGCCGACCATTTAATAACCCGCATTCTTTTTGCCGGATTTTATATTGGCTTTTACCTCATTTTTGCCGGTCACTGGGCACTCTATCTACTATTGCCCATCCATTTTCTAATGGGTCCCGTGCAGGGCGCTGTGGTAAACTGGGCAGGACATAAATACGGCTATCGTAATTTTCCTCAAGAAAAAGATCATTCAAAAAATACCCTGTTAGTTGATTTTCTGATGCTGGGCGAACTCTTTCAAAACAATCACCACCATGCTGCCGCGCGTGCCAATTTTGCCAATAAATGGTGGGAGATTGATCCAGTATATCCGATTATCAAAATATTTGATAAAATAGGGATAATTAAATTGGTAAAAACACCGGCTACTATTGTAAATAAATCATGATGAAAAAAATACTGGTTCTTTGCACAGGAAATAGCTGCAGAAGTCAGATAGCACATGGCTATTTACAACACTTTGCAGGCAATCGTGCAGAAATATATAGTGCAGGTGTTGAAACGCATGGGGTAAATCCCAGAGCCATTGCGACTATGCAAGCCGATGGAATTGATATTTCCAAAAATACCTCTAATCACATTCAGGAATATATATCGATCCCTTTTGATTTTGTAATTACCGTTTGTGATCACGCGAAAGAACAATGCCCGATTCTACCCGGAAGTGCAAATACACTGCATCATAATTTTAGCGACCCATCAAAAGTTGTAGGCACAGAAGCAATAATTGAAGCTGCTTTTATTGCAACCAGAAATGAGATAAAAGCATTCTGTCAAAAATTCTGTGAAACTTATTTGTAATTATCCGAGTTAATTACAATCTGATATAAACCCTCAATTGTTTTTCGGATTACTGTATTTAAACCATTAGTATATCCAGGCGAACAACCATTAGTGATAACGACTATTCCATATTTTTTGGTGGGATGGAAAAACATAGCGCTATACAAGCCATACGCAGAGCCGGTATGCCCCTTCATAATCTCTCCCGGAATAATATTATCAGAAGTTTCAATTGCAAAACCATAACCTAAAGCTCCATTGGCTGGAGTTTGCATCATAATCGCACTAGATCGCTTTAGAATTCGTGCACCCCTTGTTTTACCCATTCGATTATGCATAATCATATATTTTGCAAGATCCTTAGCTGAAATTTTCATGCCGCCGGTTGGAGAAAAAATGGGAGTAGTGTAACCCAAAACATAGTTTTCGATTTCCTTTGTTCGGGATGCATACGCTCCGGGTGAGCGCACAAATTTCATGGAATCTGCTTTGTATTCATATATACTAGCCAACCTGGCAGTATCCAGTTGATCTAAATTATAGCCCCCATATATTTTTAATGGATCAAGTATGTGATGCTTTACATATTGATCAAATCGCTCCCCGGAAACCCTTTCAATGATTGCACCAATCATATTATAATTCAAATTACAATAGTCGTAATGAGTGCCCGGCTCATACTTACTAAAGCATTTCGCCCATTGTGCCGAACGACTGGGATTAATAGAATCGAGTGAAAAATATCCCTGACTATCATTGATGGAAGAGCGGTGTGATAGCATCAAGCGAAGCGTAACTACCTTTTCGGGATAAGCAGGATTACGAACAGGAAAGCCAATCAACTCACTCACATCCTGATCAAGCGATAATTTTCCCTGCTCGTATAACTGCATAATACTAGTTGCAGAAAAAGATTTCGATATGGAGGCAATTCGAAAAAGGCAATCGTAGGTTAGAGGTTGACGCAGTTCTATATTTTTTAACCCAGCCGAGTGTGTATAGATAATTTTGTTATTTTTTACTACCGCCACGGAAATACCAACTGCCGGTGAGGTGCTAACTAAAGCTGACAATAAGCTATCTGCAGTTGCATATTGAGATGATACCTGAAATGGAATAGCTATCCAACAAAGCATCAGCGCAGGTATAGCCGGAAATAATTTTTTCATTCCTGAAATTACAAAATCCTACTCAATGGTATTATACCAATTTTACTAAGCGCAATGATTGAAAAGTAAATATAGTGGTATACATTATTAAATAGGTTTGGGTATATTTGAAGTAAAGCAAATTAAAACATGAAGAAGCTGCTGCAGATACTGGGTATCCTATTGTTATTGTTAGTTGGGATAATGGTTATACAAACCCTAAGGGCCCCAAAACCACAACCCGACCTGGTTACCGATGTTATTCCAATGATCAGTGATTCGGCAGCGATTCATTTAAGCAGGGCCATTCAAATTAAAACCGTTTCAAAAGGAGATACCCTTCCGATTGATACTAGTGAGTTTATTGCATTTCGAGCATTTTTGGAAAAAAGCTATCCGCGGGTGCATCAACAATTACAACGAGCAACTTTTAATGAGTTCAGCTATGTATATACCTGGAAAGGGAAAGATACAGCTTTGGCTCCTTATGTTTTAATGGCACACATGGATGTAGTGCCGGTAGAAGCAGTTGCTGAAAAGAATTGGACAGTACCTAGCTTTAGTGGTACGATTAAAAATGATACCATCTGGGGCAGAGGAGCAGTGGATGATAAAGTGGCTGTGATTGCTATAATGGAATCAATTGAAAAACTTTTAGAAAAAAATTATGTGCCCGATAGAAATATTTATATCAGTCTGGGGCATGATGAGGAAGTAGCCGGCAAACGCGGAGCAAAAAAAATAAGTGACTGGTTTAAAGAAAAGAGTATTCGACCGGCACTGGTGTTGGACGAAGGCGGCCAAATAGATCTGCAACATTTCAAAGACATAAAACGACCGGTAGCCGTAGTTGCAACCGGAGAGAAGGGATACATGAACATCGACCTTACCGTAGAAATTCCTGGCGGTCACTCTTCGATGCCATTACCGGAAACTGCGATTGATGTTTTAAACAAGGCTATCTTAAAAATAAGAGCGAAAAAAATGCCAGGTGCTATGGTTGAGCCCGTGCAGGAACTTATTCAAAGAACCGGATCATATCAATCGTTTATCCCACGTGTAATTACACATAATCTTTGGTTAACAAAATCAATTATTATTAGTCAGCTTGAAAAAACAAAAGAATCGAATGCAATGGTGCATACAACGCTGGTTCCCACAATCGTACAAGCGGGAATCAAAGACAATGTAATTCCAACCGTAGCGAAAGCAACTTTTAATAGTCGGATTTTACCGGGTGAAACTAGTGATGATGTAATACGTTTTATCGAAGCAGCCGTGCAAGACAAGCGGGTTACCATAAAGAAGCAATCCATCTCTCTCATGGAGCCTTCTACCTTTACTCCACATACTCATCCCGCATTTGTAAAAATTGAAAATATCATACGAAAATCCGTTCCACGGGTAGTTGTATCTCCTTTTTTGATGATTGGAGCTACTGATTCGAGATACTTCCGTGGGTTTAGTGATGCAGTGCTTAATTTCTCTGCAGTTCAGGATGTAAAAGGGTTTCATGGTATTGATGAAAGAATCGGTATCAGTGATTTAAACCGTATGATATATTTTTATCAGCAACTTATACAAGAGAAATAATCCACATCTTTCAAACTAATCATGATAACCCTTCTTCCTTTCTTTAAGTAAGCGCAGCCTTATTATGCAAAATATTTAGCTGTGGTTTATGTTGATTAAGCCTTTTTATTTATGATAGCAAAATATGCTATAAAGAAAGCTTGACAGATAAAAAGGCATTTCTGCCAATTGCAGGCAATATACCGGGGCCGGGATAGCCAGATGCTCTTCTGGTGAAATATGATTCGTTAAAAAAATTATTGATTCCGGCACTTATGATGCAATTCTTTTTTATAGACCATCTTGTTGTAATATCCCATAAACAATAGGAAGGAATCATTCCAGCGATACCAGATGCGGCAGGTTGAATACTATTAGTTGCATCGCTAAAAGATTCGTCTACATAACTAAACTGTACAGTAAATGAAATCGGTTTTATACTATACTGTAAACCCGATCTTACTATATGTTGTGGAGCATTCTCTACACGGTTTCCTGCAATTTTATTATCCCGATGCTGGCTTGCATACCGTGCATCAGTATAACTATAAGATGCAAATACCGACCATTGATCCTGAGCAGCTGATTGCATAAACTGAGAAATATTCCAATCAGCATACAGTTCAACCCCCTTACTAATGCTACTCCCAACATTTGTGATCAATCTTTTCTGGATGCCCGGAACCAATATAGTTCCTATTCGATTGGCATACTGCATATAAAAAATACCGAGATCTACTTGCAACCAGGGAAAGAGTTTTCCTCTACAACCTAGATCAAAATTATACCCACCTGCATCCTGAATTGCAGGATCAATACTGTCTGCAATTGGAGAAGCCTGCAGATTTGAAAATTGTATCGGCCGATATGCTTGAGCCCATCCCATATACAATTCAACTGCAGAAGAAAAATGATACTCGGCACCGATGCCTGCTAACATGAAAAAACGATTCCGACTGGTTTCATCTATTTGTAATGCATGGCCTGTATTTGAAACCGACAGAGCGCCCATCCCGTTGGTTTGAATCCACTCTGCTCGAATACCGGGAATGATTTTTAATTTAGAATTAAGCTGAAAAACATTTTCAACAAATGCTGCTGCATTGATTGATTTGAATAACAAATTTTGGGGAAAGATTCCTGAAATACTCAGTTGATAATCCGATCCGGTACTTCCTTTTCCATTTCCCAATCGCAAAGTTTGTCCGCTAAATATTCTTATCCCTGTTAGCAAAGCCTGAGGATATCCGGCTAATTGATATTTCAACAATAACTTGGATTCCAAACTCAGATTGCGGTATTGATCGATTGCTACTGTTCGGGGTAAAAAATTCCCCGTACTACTTTGAATGGTATCTGCAACATCAATGGATTGTAGCATTCCCACACTATTCCGGTTACCAATGATGGCTGATATTTTGGTGTCCAAACGTAATTGATCGGAGGGTTGATAAGAAAAACTGAGTGCGGGTATCATCCATTCAATTCCCATCCAATTTCTATTTCGAAAGCTTTGGTTGGGATCTTTCGCAAATTGAGCGTCGGTTAAACCGCCTGGTTGCTGACTCACTTGTTGATGTGCCAGCCATTCAGCAGTAACATGTAAATGTTGCTTAATAATAGTTGTATAACTACCAAAGGCTGTAAGGGTAGTAAACCCACTATTTTGTCTGCCGCCAAAGCCAGTTTGATAATCTAACCAGGCAGTTCCATAGCGATGATTCGATTTTCCTCCTATTTGTAAGAAACTATGATTTCTTCCAAAGCTGCCAACTGCTTGTTGAAAACTACCGCTAAATGGAGATGAATAATCGCTTCCATTAGCCAACACATAATTCACCATACCTCCCATCTGCGGTCCATACTGCAACGCGGCTTGTCCGCGTATTACCTCGATCCGCTGAACCCCTGTTAATGGAGGAGTATAATAGGCTTCCGGATAACCATACGGGTCTGCCGCTATATCATATCCGTTTTGCCGCATATTCATTTCCCAACTTCTGTTAGGGCTAAGGCCCCGGGTTGCTATACCGGTTTGAATTCCACTGGGGTCACTCTCCCAAATATGAAGACCCGGAATTTTAGCCAGCACTTGCCGCATTGAATTTGCCGATAAATTAGCAGGTACCTGTTGAACCAATATCTGCGCATGCTTTTTCCCAGCATGAATAGCCGTTCCGGCTATTTCAGGCATAAATTGAAAAGGATTTATACGTAAACCTGATTGAACACTCACAGCTGGTAAAGCATGAAGTGTGTCATTGGGGATCAATTTATCAGGCCTATCTGTTTGTGCACTTACGGTAGGAGCTATTGTAAGCAATGCAATCCACAAGAGTCCTTTTTCTCTTCCTCGAATTTTCATGGCGCAAAATTCTACTGAGTAAATCAGAAAGATTTATGAATTCAGGAAAAGGCATTTTCGAAAATGGGAAATCAAATTTTGGAATACTACTTAACCCATTTTGTGCAAGAAATTTCCCTAGATAAACAAAATCTGTTAATCGAAATTTGCCGAAACCAAACTCTTATGTAAGAGGCATAAATAGTGTTGTAAGATTGATTTATTATGCTTAATCTGATTATTATAACAATAAACAAAATTTGTTATGTCCAATTATAAAGAATACAGATAGCATCAAAATCATATGATTAGCATATGCATTTATCTTTTCCCATAATCTAAACCAAACCCAAATGGATACAGTGGATTTTTTGAATCATAAGGCAAATCTTCTTTTTGCTGTAAAACCGCTTCCATCGAAGAAGGCAACTCAAAGGGCAGATGACCTTTGGGCGAGAATTTTCCAAAAATCAGATCGAGAATTATATTATCCTCACTGGAAAAATCGGCAATTAGCGCCTTACATGCAGCATTAATATTTGGAATAACGGCAGGCCGCTGTAAATTAACAACCACGATTGTAGGCTTTGAACGGATAATATCTAATAGTTTCGCTTCTTCTTTATCTGTAAATGCTAATGACCCCTGATTAAATATTCTTTGTAAAAAATATTTTCCTTCAACTGTATGCTTAGGGGTATTAATTTTCAGCAAACAAACATCAGCACTTTTCAAATCGGTTATTTGAGATTGATATGCCTTGATTTCATTTTCATTGAAACCTTCTACATATATTTTTTTATTAACAGATAGCGGAAGAATTCCCTGATCATTTTTTAATAATACTAACGATTGCTGTTGTGCCTGAATTCCTTTTTCAATAAATGGTTTTGAATTTAAAACAGCTATTTGAGATGTATTGATATAGGGATTATCAAATAAACCCAGTTTAAACTTTTCACGCAATATTCTTCTAACCGAAGTATCGATTCTTGCTTCAGTGATGATTCCGTCCTTTACTAGTTTTACAACAACATCTGGTAATGCCTCGCCACCCAGCATATCACAACCTGCCTGAATTATTTTGGCAACTCGCTGAGGTACTGTAAGTTTTTCAACGCCATGGGCTGAAGCGGGCTTAATAGTAATACCCATAAACTTCATGTCGGAAACCAATCCCCAGTCGGTACAAACAATCCCATCAAAATGATATTTATTTCTAAGAAGTCCGGTTATGATATCTTTATTATATCCGAAGCCAACATCTTCGGATGTTTGTGCTACTGGAATTCCATAATAGGGCATTACCTGTGCAGCATGTGCTTCAAATGCTCCTTTTTCGAATGGAATTAAATGGTATTGAAAATTTTGCCCTGCATAGCGCTGTTTACCAGGAGGAAAATGCGCATCATTACCATCTTGCTGCGGACCTCCGCCGGAAAAATGTTTCACCATACATTCAACTGAATTGGATGTAATAGAGTCGCCCTGAAAACCTAGAATATAGGCTTTCGTCATGCGCGCCGCCAATTCTGCATCTTCGCCAAAAGTTCCGTTGATTCTTCCCCATCTGGGCTCTGTTGCCAAATCAGCCATAGGTGATAATGAAAGTCTAAAGCCCAATGCCAGATATTCTTGTCGGGCAATGTCGCCAAATGCTCTTACCAGATTGGTATCACCGGTTGCAGCTAATCCAAGTGTCGAACACCATTTTGAAAAGAAGGGGGAATATATACTGGCTCCAGGGGCATTGGGCACTCCGTGTCGGGGATCTGTTGCTAAAGTAACCGGGATGCCTAATCGTGTTTGCTCGGCCAATTTTTGAATAGCATTATGCCAAGCCACCATAGCTTCCGGACTAGGTGACTGTAATGTATTTACATGATTCATTTTCTTTGCCAGTACAATAGTAGAGTTCGATTCAAGAATATAGGATATCGGATTAAACGGAGACTTTGTTTCCTGAAGTGAGCCATCTGAATTCATACCTGCCATAGTTATAAACATACAGCCAGCTTTTTCTTCCAGCGTCATTTGCTTTAGCAGATCCTCTACTCGTGCATCGATAGAAGCGCGGCGGTCTTCATATACATCGAGTTGACCATTTTTATTTAAATCCCGAAAAGCAAAACCATCCTTCAATAGTTGAGTTGCTTCTTTGCCTAATAGCTTTTGATTATTTGATGCGATGCGGGCAGATTGGATATAAACAACAGTTATTGTTATTAATAAAATCAAAATTAAACTGGCGAGGAATAGACCTAAAAATTTCAGAAGTTTTTTCATTATTGGGGGGTATTTTTACTTGAAAAAAAACGGACTTAAGTTACCGAAAGTTCTGGACTTTTGGAAAGTTTAGAACTTTCCAAAAGCTGGGGCATCCACCCTGCCGGAAACCCGTAGGTTGGATTTCAGACAATTTCGGTTAAATTTTCAATAATCTTGAGATACTTTCCCCTAATTCCTCATTAACATAATAACCCCTCCTACAATAGTTAATCCAATTACCACTTTTCGAAAAACCTGCTCATTCAAAATCCCAACACATTTTAGTCCGGTCCAAAATCCAATTGCCAATATTGGGACTAACATCAGGTCGGTAGTAAGTGTTGAAATATGAATATTTTTCCATACAAAAACCTGGAAGGGGAGCTTAAACAAATTAACACATAAAAAAATCCAAGCAGTTGTTCCGATAAAATCATTTTTTGGGGTACGCATTGCTAAAAAATAAATATTGGCAAATGCACCGGCAAGATTACCCATCATAGTAGTGAATCCGGCTAAAAGTCCCACGGTTCCAGCAAAAACCGGATGATGCGGCACTCCCTGTTTCAATCTGAATTCAACAATAATCACTAAAAAAATGGTGATCATAATAATCGCTACCATTATTTTCCTAAAAAGCAGCTCTGCCATTTGATTCCCGGCCCATACTCCTATTAATATTCCTATTGCCATCCAGGGTATCAATCTAAAAAAATACTCCCATCGAACATGTCGCTTATAATACCATACAGCTGCAATATCAGCAAGGCATAACAGAGGCAATACAACTCCGGTTGATCCCTTACTGGTGAAAACAATAGCCATAATCGTAACACTTAACATATCCATGCCTTTCAAACCTGCTTTTCCCATACCAATCATAAATACTCCAATAGCTGCCAACAACCAATGCCAATTTTCTAATGCTAAAGTTTGATGCATATTGTAAACAACTAAAGGTTAAAATAAAGAATTAGGAAAGCTATTTTTTCAAATTCATTTTATAAAATGATTCAATTGCATTAAAAAGATATACTGCCGGAGCATTCCAATTGATTGCAATTTCATTGCTTGCATATGAACAGTCATCATCGGTATATGCCATTTCTGTCTCGATATTACTATAACTACAACCATCCTGCCGACCAGGATTAGGTCCTCCAACTAATAATCCGGGAACAGGCTCTGTTACTCCATCTGATACAGATATCCGGTGATGTGGATGCATAGGTGAATGAGCTCCGAATCCGGTAACAAAACAATAACCGGTGGCATTTCTCCCTAACAAATAGTCGGCATTGTCGATAGCGGCTTCTGCATACGCTCTTTTTCCTGAAATTCGATACGCCATTAATAATAAAATTCCCTGATTAGCTGCCGTTGAATTACTTCCCCAAACAAAATCTTTTTCAACATGACCCATAGGAGTATGAAGCGGGCTGATACTTTTATATAGCAAATAGGCATCGGCTAATTTCAGTAGTTGAATTTGCAACTGATGATATAAATTTTTTATTTGAGGTTGCTGATTTTTTTTGAACAATCGAAGCACTGTATAATACCCCATCATACCAACTTGATTCCAGCTGGGTAGTAAAGGCTGTGCAGGTAAATACTTTTGTATGGCAGTAAAATATTGCTGATCCTGAGTGGTTGCATATAATTCGGTTGCTGCCCAGAAAAATTCGTCTTCAAATTTTCCGTCTCCATATGCACCTGTAGTAATAGCGGGACTAAAAGTAGTATTCATGGCATCCTGATCATATATAACATTCGGATGTGCCTCTGCCCACCGATTAGCAGCCTTTGCGGCTCGTAAACAACTATCCGATAACCCAGGTAATTGTTTTGAAAATCTTTTATACACTCGTGCAGATTGAGCCATCACTGCTGCAAAATTGAGTGCTGCCGCTGTTGACTTCATTACTAACCATCTTGGGGCACGGGTAATACCCGGCATCACCATTTCATCAAATGCCGCATGTGTACATTTATGATAAACACCTCCATCAAATGGATCTTGCATAGTTAGCATCCAACGAAGATTATATAATACTTCATTTAAAATATCCGGCACTCCATTCCCTGATTCCGGAATAGAGACAAGCAATTGTTGATAATAAATTGGATCATCTTCATAAGCCGATAATAAAGTACCCATGCTAATCCCCGAGTTAACTACATACTTATTGTAATCTCCTGCATCATACCATCCCCCCGATGAAGATAGTTTTGTATTAGGTAAACGATTCTTATCTGCGGCAGAAGGATGAATGAAAACTACAGTATCAATATTGCCAGCTGAACGATGCCATTTGCCACCAAATTTTACTTCTATTGGCATGGCCGATCGCTGATAATAAAACCCTTTCAATGCTGCTTTACCTACATCCTGCAATATTTGATTTCCTACTTCGAAAACCGTTGAATGCCCAATTCCAGGAACCAGTAATACATAACTGCCCGGTTTTTGAAATGAACTAAAATCGGCTATGCAACTGCGAAGCGACGAATAAGTAGAATTTTTTTCTGCTGATAAAATTCCTCGCCATACAGTGTCTCTCAAATTAGATGTTGTAATAAAAAAGGGGCTTGCTGCATTTGCATCAACAACCACTGCTATCTTTTTCCCCATAGCATAAAACCCCAGTTGGTTCAACTGAATTTGCAGGCTAATTTTTTGAGCCACTGAAAATTGAATTATACAAACGAACAGGATAACACCCGTAAACCGAAATATGACTTGCTTTAAAAATCGCATAAATAATTTATTATATTGAATATACAATTTACTGCTAAAACTGTATCAATTTGCTTACATATAACCTTGTAAAGTATTTTGATTATATTTTTTTCAGTATCTTCATCAGCATTCAATTTTTTATATAATGCTATCTTGCCGTATTAGAATCTTTAGTTCAATTTTTTTGATTGTATGCTTTAGTGCCTGCTCAAAAAGCAGCAATAATGATGTGGGTATTGCCCCAGAAAATCTCGCCTTGTCTGCCAACGTTGCTACAGATAGTAGCGGAAATGTAACATTTGTAGCTTCTGCAAAAAATGCCATTAGCTATCAATTCGATTTTGGAAACGGGGTTTCGCAGAGTTCTACTTCGGGCACCCTAACGTATCAATATAGTAAAACCGGAGTCTATCAGGTTAGTGTAACTGCTAAAGGTTCAGGAAACCAAACGATTGCAACCGGTGCTGATGTAGTGGTTTTTTTAAAACTTGTTCTAATATGGTCGGATGAATTTGATGGTACCGGAGCTCCCGACGCCAATAAGTGGGGATACGATCTGGGAGCAGGGGGATGGGGAAATAATGAATTACAATATTATACCAACCGAACCGAAAATGCAATTGTAAATAATGGTACCCTTAAAATTATTGCTAAAAAAGAATCCTTTAGTGGAAGTGCTTATACATCTGCAAGACTGCTATCAAAAGGAAAGTTTTCGTTTCAGTATGGAAAAATTGAATGCCGGGCTAAACTTCCTGCAGATGCCGGTACATGGCCAGCTTTTTGGATGCTGGGTAATAGCATAACAAGTGCCGGATGGCCTGCCTGTGGTGAAATTGATATCCTGGAACATAAGGGCAACGATTTAAATAAAATATATGTAGCGCTGCATTATCCCGGCAGATCGGGTGGTAATGCTGTGAGTGCTTCCTTTCTAAAATCCAATGTTACTTCTGAATTTCATACCTATGGCTGTTTGTGGTCTCCCGATACCATTCAGTTTCTATATGATGGGGCTGTATTATTTAGTACCGGTAACAATACCTCAACAATGCCGTTTAATCAACCGTTTTTTGTGTTACTAAATCTGGCAATGGGAGGCACATTTGGAGGATCTGTTGATCCACAATTTTCAACTGCTCAATATGAAATTGATTATGTGAGGGTATATAGATAGCCATTGTATATTTACCAAATTAGCCATATCCAACCAGTAACGGGTGGGCGATTGATGCCCAAATCGATAACATAATAATAAGTGCCTACTGGCATTAATTTGCCTTGCAAATATCCATCCCAATTAGCCGCGTTAACTTTTCCACTATATACGAGTCTTCCATTTCTGCCAAAAACAGAAACAGTTGCATTTGGATAAACATTGCCATTTTCTATTACCCACCTGTCATTTATTCCATCTCCATTAGGTGAAAATGAATTGGGTATACGAAGTTTTTTATAAACAAAAATCTGAACCACATCCTGTTGAATCGGACATCCATATGGCGAAGTGGCATTGAGTATATATTGTATGTTTTCTTGCGGACTAATCACCGGATGCAGCATTTGCGCATTATTAATCCATCGGTCGGGTAACCAATAAAAATTTAATGGCTCCCCTGAAATTTTCCCTTTAAGTGAAACTGTATCTCCTTCAAACATAATTATATCCTCTCCTGCATCTACCCGAACAATCGGAAGAACTTTTATAAGCACGATTGCAGAATCTTTACATCCATATTGATTCGAGAGCATCACCTGATAATACGTGTTTTCCATTGGTGTTGCTAAAGGCGAAGACAACTTGTTGTTTGATAAACCTACATTCGGCAACCAAACAAACGAACCCTCACCACTTGCTTGTAAGGTAACAGTCTCCCCCTCACAAATAGTTCTTCCCGTATCTACCTTTACATGAGCTCCGGGATACACTCGAATAAAAAAACTATCGGTTCTTGAACAGGCTTTATCAGTTAAAATTGAAACCTGATATAACCCAGAGTCGGCATATTGAATATTTGTGATAATCGGATCCCGTACCGCAGATTTAAATCCATTAGGTCCAATCCAAGTATAATTATAAGCAGGCCCTTCTACAGATTGCAAATAAAAATCAGATCCGGTGCATCCAAAGAATCGAGTCGGTGATTTTTGTGCAGGCAAAGGGTTAATATTTATCTGTGTTACATTTGATGAAAAGCGACAACTAGGCGATTCCGCATTTACAGCATCATATACCATAGCTCTATATTGATAAACACCGCCACTGGTATTATTTCGGATAAAAACAGCATTCCTTTCACCGGAAATATCCTGAAATGTTTTTCCAGTATCCCTGCTCAGCTGCCACTGTATGAGTGGACGATTCATCTGACCCTGAATCTTTACCTCAAAATGAATAGGTTGCTGCAGATGCTCACAAACATCAAAATATTGAGTTATACTTCCATTTGCTAGTGCTGCTACTACTGGTCCACAAGCGCGAAAAGTTATATCGTCTATAGCAAAATCATTTCCACAGTTAACTCCTCCTGGGGCATTATTCGTGATACGCATTATCATTTGATCAATCCCCGCAGGCACTATAAACATCGTTCCCAACTTCTTCCAAACTTTCTGGCTTTCTGTTACAATATCGCCTGTTTGATAACTATGTAGTATTGTTCCAGATTTATTTTCTAATGTAAAAGTTAAGTTGGGTAATACCCCCTTTCCCCCACAAGAAGAAGGCTTCAATACATTAGCAACAAATGCGGCCATTTCATAAGTTACTCCACTGCACAATCCCTTAATGGTATCCACATAAAATGTATTGGGATCCGGTGAGGCATTTACAATCATAAATCTACCTCCCACATCTCCGGTATGGTCGCCTACCATCAAATGCCAGGTATTCCCTAAACATCCAAACGACATGTTGGTTATTGCATATTGAGCATCGGCAGGACATCCACTTCCAGTATAAGTTAAATTTGTTACACCCGATCGTAATGGACCCTTGGGCGTTGCATCTGAACCAAAAGTTACCCAAATAATAGGATCTCCTAAACTACCTGAACAAACTTGTGCAACTGTTGATTGTATGCAACATAAAAGAACAATAATACCAGTAAGTATTTTAGTCATATGAACTGGTATTATTAAAAACCAATTTAAAAAAACTGTGTGCCTGCCTAATGAATCTGTACTATATTACCTGATTCCAAAAACTAATTAAACGATTGGCCAGATACCTTTATTGAACTATCTAATAACGCGCTCAATTATCAGCTTACCAACTTTTTTACCAGCTTCTGCCCCCTGATCTACACTATTCCTATAATGAATTCCTCCATACACTCTGCTAATGGAAGCTTCCGCCGCTGCTTCTTCAAATGAATTAAATTGACGTTGCATTCCTATGTATGCCAAATCACTTGTATCAAGAAAGGCATAATTTTTTCCATATAATGCTGCTAAAACAGTAGCGGCAGATGCAGTTATTGTACTGTGCCCACTGGTATACTCGGGAAAAGGGGGTGTTTGCAAAAATGGCATCCAGTTCTTATCAATTAATTCATTGATAACCGTAACCGGACGTACTACTGAACTTCTGTACTTTTCGTCCCAACATGCAATAAAAGCATCAAATAAAGCAACTGCCGTTAATGCAAATCCGCGTGCCGCAACAACTGGATTTACTTTACTTTGTTTGGCAGCAATTGCGGCAATCCCCATCCAATGCCCTCCGGGTGTTATTTTTTTGTTGCCAAACATCAGATGTCCAGCATGCTCAATAACAAAGGGGTTATCATCCCAATACTTCGCGATGATTCGTTGCTCGTCAGACAATTGCTTCCCAATTGTATACACTTCCCTTGCCTCTCTAAAAAAAATACTAGACGTATCTATACTATAAGCTGGCGGAGGTGCTGGCTTACATTGAGCTGCTGAATCTAATACCAATGGCTTCATGGTATTCCAACACCACTCAACTCCATCCAAATAATCCGGAGGAGTTGGTCTCCACTTGCCCGGATCGTTTGAACCTAAATACTTAGGTTTACCTCTCGACTTAATATACCCATCATTCATAGCCCTTGCCAATACTTGCTTACCAATTGCTTCTCCAAAAGCTATTGACCTATCATAGGTTTCCTTATCCAATGTATTTTTAAATCTTGCATAAACCGAAAGTTCGTGATCATTCAGAGAGTCAACAGAAAAAACCATTTTACGAACAGAAGTAAAAAAAGCCTTAGTTGCTGCCAATGTAAAATCATATTTTTTTCCTGCCTCAGGTAATGGCATTGGGGAAAATCCGTTTAACTTTTCAGTAATGGACTTTGCATCTGGTTGCATATGTCGTATTGCTTCATAAGAAGCCAATGATGCATATACATAAATTCGACTGCTAACCGGCGGCGTGAAAACGTCATATATTATTACCTGGGTAAGCTGATCTTCATTTTGCAACAATATTTCAACGGGGTCCGATATCTTTTTGGCTGAATTACTACAGCCGGATAATGCTATTAATATTAAAAGAATGCAGCAACATCTAGTAAATATTGTATTCATGTTCCTGAAATTTAAAAGTTCGATACAGTTCGGGAAGCGCCATTGGCTTGCTTAATGATTATTTTATTTACTTTACCATTTAATGAAATATGCCTGCCTGATTGTGACTGAAAAGAGCTTCCATAATAAAACTCTGTTTTACTACTGGAACCATCTTTCCAATAAATAGTGGCACTGGTTTCATTGGATAATAAGGGAATGTTAGTTCGTTTTTCTTTTAATTCAAATAATCTGAGTGGGCCCCGATTTTCACTTGCTGCAATACAAGATCTATGATTTGCCAGTGCAATCTGCACCAAAGCCTTCCCATTACCCGGAATATAAATTCCACTCTGTAAAATTGTCATCGGACTAAACCCTCCTTTTCCATCTCCCACCAGAATTAGGCCATTCATAGCATCATATCTGCCTACAGAAACTTCGGTACCATAATCATTTCCGTTTATAGCAATATCTAAATTCCCGTCTTCATTAAAATCATCCACTACCATTCCGTTAATGGTTGAGAACTGAGCCTCTTTAGGAAGTGGTATCACCTCAAAATTGCCATTACCGTTATTCTTCATCCAAACGGAAGCAAACTGTGTTGCTTTTAGCCGAATAGCCATTTTCTTTTGCTCGTTGGATAATACTTCCTCAATCCCTGCAACTGCATATCCCTTGTAATTTTGGAAACGATTACGCATACTAATCATTTGCTTTACCAGATCATCTCTGCTTTGAGCAGGAAAATCTTTTTTATTGCCTCTCAAATCAGGTAAATACAAAGATGGTATCGCATCATAACTACCATTCTTATCAAAATCTCCTCCTAATATACTTACCGGATGTTCTGCATCAGCCCTATAAAAACTATTCTTACCCATGTTCCCCAATACATAATCTATATCTCCATCTTTATCAAAATCACCTGATACAATCGAGTTCCACCAGCCTTTTTGATCTGCTATTGTTTTTGGAGTATTAACTGGAGTAAATTTACCTTGCTTATTTTGTAGTAAAGTAGGTGCCATCCATTCCCCTGCTAATATCAAGTCTATAAAACCATCTCCATCAAAATCACTGCATAATGCATCACAAACCAATCCAATCGTTTGTAATGCCGGAGCCACAGAGGCAGTTACATCCGTAAATCGTATGGTAGTATCTTTTGAATCGTTTCTAAATAAAAAGCTTGAAACAGGCTTTGGATAGTTCCAGGGATCTACTCTTCCCGTAACCAGTAAATCCAGATCTCCATCTTTATCATAATCAAAAGAACGAACACACATTTTGCTGGTAAACTCCTGAGGAATCGCTTTTGTATTGATCGTATAATTTCCTTTTCCATCATTTACATACAACTTATCTTGATATATAGGCGTATTTCGCTCATTTTCATACCCACCACTTGCTATATATAAATCTAAATCTCCATCACCATCTGCATCAAATAAAATCATTCCCTCATCTTCCCATCGTTTCGTATTTATATCAGCATTTGTAATTAATGGCTTTTGAATAAATCTACCATCTTTCTGCTGAAGAAAAATTTGAGCACTATTCGAGAAAGATCCTCCTAAAACCATATCCTCCAATTGATCGCCATTTACATCACCTACTGCCAATGCCGGACCATATTCTGAAAATTTATGTGGAATGAGCTTTTGTATATTAAAGTCAATAAAATCTTTTTCCTGCTGCACATATGCCAGTCCCGCCTGTTTTGTAACATTTCGAAAAATAGCATCTGAAGCCAATCCGGTTTTAGGAGCCTGAGCAAGTTGTTTTGCATCTAATTTACTAATTCGTAAGCGTTGATTAGATTGAACGTTCATCAATTTTTGCTGAGTCCCATTTTGCCAAGTAATTAACAGAGAATCAATTTGATTAATATTTCCTAATCCAATATGTGCAATGGGATCAACAGAAGAAAGATAGCCACGATAGGGAGTGTATTCTAAACTAATTCTTTTACCTCCCGGCAGATAAGCATCAATCCAGGTTCCTAATCCTTGCACATTCAAAGAATCACCTTGAAGTTTAATTTGCAAATAATTATTCCCTTCTTTCTTTTTATCAATTAAAGTATTCTTATACAATCCTGCTTCATCATTAATATTATTAACCACCATATCTAAATCACCATCATTATCTAAGTCGGCATAAACCGCCCCATTGGAAAAACTAGGCCGGGTTAATCCCCAGTTTTCAGTAACGTTTGTAAACTGAAGATTTCCATTATTTTTATACGCATAGTTATGAATCTTCACTTCTGGTATCTGTGAAAGCAATTGTTTTTTTGTGGCAACCGCATAAGAAGTATTTCTAAATGCTACAAAATCATGATCGGTTACATCTTTTGGAAAACCATTCGTAATAATTATATCACGATTACCATCATTATCATAATCTGCAACCAGGGGAGTCCAGCTCCAGTCTGTTTCTGCAACTCCTGCATAAAATGAAATATCGCTAAATACAGGTGCGCCAATTGTATCATTTTCCAAAACACGTGGCCCCTGATTTAATTGCAAAGTATTTCTAACATATTGAAAATGATAATTAAAATATTCGAGATTTTGATAGGTCTGATAACTATTGGGATTTAACATCATCTTCTTCCGGTAATTATCTTCCGGATTCATATCGAGCGCAATTACATCACTTAGTCCGTCGTTATTAATGTCTATCACATCATTTCCCATTGCATTTGCAGATGTGTGCTTAAAGTACACAGAAAGTTGATCAGTAAAAGTTCCATTTTTATTATTAATCCAAAGCAAATCGCTGGATAAATAATCATTGCTCACATAAATATCTTTCCAGCCATCCCTGTTAAAATCGGCAATGGTTACGGCATGTGCATAGCCCTCAATTAATATTCCTGCCTCTTTAGAAACATTGGTAAATACAGGATGATGAAGTTCAGCATTGTAATCATTTCGTAACAGCTGATCTGTATTGGGATGACTACCATCTTGTAATACCGGACGAAAACGATTAGGATAATCATTTTTTACAATCTCATTGTTGGCAAGATACACATCCAAATCGCCATCATTATCGTAATCAAAAAAAGCAGCCATGGTGCCGTGAGTGGTTAAAGCCAATCCATATGCTTTTGCCTCATTGACAAAAAAAGGATTTCCGGATTTATCTAAACCCTGATTGATATATAATAAATGTTCCCGCTTTGCAGGATCTTTTAATAAAGTGGCACATACATAAATATCTTGCCATCCATCATTATTGATATCGACAACGGATACGCCTCTGCACCATTTGCCATCTCCACCAACTCCGGCGGATGACGTAACATCAGCAAATGAAAAATTTCCTTTATTTAAGTATAAGCGATTACTAACCAGGTTGCCTGAAAAATAGATGTCTTGCAAGCCATCATTATTAAAATCACCAATTCCAACTCCTCCTCCATTATACACGTTTTCAAAATCCAATACATTAATGGAATCTGTTTCAGTAATTACATTAGAAAAATGAATGCCCGACTTTGAGGAAGGAACTTGCTCAAATAAAGTTGGCTTGCTGCAACTAATTAGCAATACACATGCAAAAAAAACAGGAACAACAATGGGCAGCTTTATACTGGATGGGGTAAAATAGCTTCGTAACATAACTTCACAATATCCATAAAAATAAGAAAGAGGTCATGGAATACATGACCTCTTTCCATAAAACTTAGTGAAATCGATTAGAATCCTTTATTTTGCTTTAATGCACCCTTACTCAAATCAATTTGTGACTGTGGTATAGGGAAGTATTCATTTTTATCTTTTGTAAATACAGCATTGGTCAAATAGGTTCTTTTTGATTTTTCCCGTGCTATGTAGGCATTCAATTCTACATCAGCAGTTCCATAACGAACCAGGTCGAAGAAACGATGTCCTTCCATTGCCAATTCAATTTTTCTTTCAAAACGAACGGCTTTACGACCGGTTGCCTGATCGGCAAATGAAGCGTATAATCCAATTTGATAATTTGCTGCGTTGCCCCCTGTTGAGTTTTTAACCCACTTTGAAGGATTATCCTTCATGCGGCTTCTAACACGATTTACAAGAGCAACAGCATTAGATAAAGATCCCACTTCAACTTCACACTCAGCAGCCCATAATAAAACATCGGCAAAGCGAATAAATGTGTAGTTGTTAGCAGTAACACCGGAAGTCCAGAAAGAATTATCGGTTAAAGCTCCGGCCTGACGCTTGAAATATACATTCTTAATAGGAGAGTATGGTCCGCCATTGTTTTGATCACGAATCCAGTCGTTTCCAGGATGCAGACCCCAATCCAAATAAGGAATTCCTCTTCTACCCATTGTGTAATCAATACGTGGATCAACAGGTGTAGTTACATCCGGAGTATATGCAGCAGTTGAGTTAATGCCCTGATCGTTTTTCAGATCGGAATTATTCCAAGTATCTAATAATGGCAACCCACTGGCATCTACCTTGTAAGAGTTAGCAAGGCTAACAGAGGGCTGGTAGAATCCACAGCAACCACCTGGACCGCCATTGTATGGAAAGTTCAAAACATCTCCCCATCCACCATTACCACCTTGTGAGTTGTCGTTTACAGATTGCTGAACTGAATAAACACATTCGGCTGAGTTCTTAGTTTCTGCATTGAAATTATCAAAGAAATTCGCTTGCAAATCGTATTTTTTACCGCCGGAAGTAACTCCGTTTGCGATAACATCTTTTAAGATTGGCAAAGCTGCAGTATAATTACGCTGGAACATGAGTGCTTTTGCTTTTAAGCTTTTTGCAGCCCAAGAGTTTACCCGTCCAACCTGACTTTGAGTAGCTGGCAGATTCGTGATTGCAAAATCTAAGTCAGCCACAATATTTGGCCAGATATCAGTTGTGTTAGACACATTGAAATTACCGGCAGCATATGTTATTTTTTCATCTACGAATGGAACATTGTTCCACATTTTCTTTGCATCCATATGATAATGGGCACGCAGAAAACGAGCTTGTGCTTCAATCGTTAATTTATCAGCTGCAGAAATGTCTGATGCATTTGCCATGATACGAATAACATCATTACAACGCTGAATTCCATCATACAATGCCTGCCACTTTTGATTAAAATATCCGTTAGAAGCGGTAGGTGCATAGGTTTCAATTGGCACGATATCGGCTTGGTCACCTGGGTCGGAACCTTTGTAAGCATCATCTGATGCAACTCCACCATAAACCCAGTTAGATCCGGCACTTTGCCAGCCACCGCCAGCACCACCATAGCCGTCTAACAAAGAATAGGCTCCAATTAATAAACCCTCTACCCCTGCTTTATTAGCGAGGGTGTTTTGGTCCAAAGAACCAATAGGGGCTTTATCCAAAAAACTCTTGGAACAGGAAACTGCCAGCACGATAACTGCTGTAACTCCTGCCAGAATGATTCTCAATTTTGATTGTTTCATGTCTTAAATTTTTTACTTGATGAGATAGCTCTGATTAGAAAGTTACGTTTACACCAATATTGATATTTCGTTGATTGTTAGGGTAGTTACCATAATCAATTCCAAAAGCTGCATTAGAACCCGATAATTCAGGATCTAAACCGGTATACTTAGTAATAGTAAACAAGTTCGCAGCTTGTACATACACACGCAACTTTTCAATTCCGTATTTCTTTAAAGTTGCTGTTGGCATGGTATAACCCAAAATCATTGATTTACATCTTAGATAGCTACCATCTTCTTTGTAATAAGAGTTAGGTACCTGGTTAGTACTAAAGCTAGCATCATTTTCAGCAATAGGAACATTGGTTGCAGTTCTGGTAGGTAACCAAGACTTGTTCAATGCATCTAAACTCTTAACTCCCTGGAAAGAAGGATAGAAATCAGTCCAGTATCTAACATAGTTGATTACATCATTGCCGAAAGAACCATATAAGAATGTAGAGAAATCAAAATTCTTATAGGTAGCGCCCAGGTTCAGACCCAAAGTAAATTTGGGGTTTGGATTACCAAAGAAAACGCGGTCTGCATCAGTGATAACTTTATCGCCATTCGCATCACGATATTTAAATCTTCCGGGCTTAGCTCCATCCTGTGTTGCAGATTTTGAAACATCAGAAGCATCCTGGAAAATTCCAACAACTTCATATCCGAAGAAAGCACCAATAGGATTACCCACCTGATTTCTTACGAAGTCGCCAATTCTGGATCCACCGGCTGTGAAGTAATTACCTGGGATATTAACAATCTGGCTCTTGTAAGTAGTGAAAATTACTCCCACATCATATTTTAAGTCCTTGTTAGCAACACCACGGTAAGTAACAGAGGCATCCCATCCGGTATTCTGAATGTCACCGATGTTAACTGCTGGTAATGCTGCTCCACCCACAGTTGCTGGTGCCTGATCAGCAAACAACAGACCGTTGATTTTCTTTTTATAATATTCGATGCTAACATCTAATTTATTCTTAAACAACAAGGCGTCAACACCAAAGTTGGTTAAGATGTTTTCTTCCCATCCGGTTTTAGGGTTACCAATTCTGGTTGCATTAAACCCTTGAACAGCTGAAGTGCTGGTTCCGTTGATATCATAATAAGAACCTCCCGGACTTCCACCGAACTGACTGAAGGCATTGGAAGGATCTACGTTAGCCTGGTTACCAAGTTTACCCCAGCTACCACGGATTTTCATATCATCAATCCACTTGATATTGCTCATGAATTTCTCACGAGAGATTCTCCATCCTAAAGCAAATGAAGGGAAAATACCATAGCGCTTTTCAGAACCAAAGCGGGATGATCCATCCCTTCTGATAGTTGCACTAAAGAGATATTTATCATCATAGGCATAATCTACTTTAGCAAACTGAGAATATAAGGCATTCTGATAAGCATAGCTATAATTAGTAAATCCAGAAGAACCGGTACTTAATACTCTGAATGAAGGATTATCAGTAAAATAACCTAAAGCACCTCCACCAACGCCTCTTCCATAAGCTTCAACTGCTTCAATACCAGCTAAAGCAGTAACTGCATGTTTTTCTTTAAACACGTTGCTATAACGGATGGTGTTAGTCCATGTCCATTGACGATTGTAACCTGCATTTTCACTAAATGAATTGGAACCGTTATTTTCAGCATTTTCATATGTTCTATAACCATAATAATAATAATAGAAATTGCTGAGTGTTCCACCAAATGCTGTTCTGGCTGTGAAATGCTTTAAGAAATCAACTTCGGCAAATACATTACCCTGAATATCCCAGGAATTTCCTTTATTACCCAGTGTACGCATCTGGTTAGCAACCGGATTTTGAGCATTACCCAATCCTTTAGCTGCAGTTCCTGCAAATCCACCATACACATCATAAACAGGAATAATGGGTTGCTCGCGATATGCCATTGAAATCGCATTACCCTCACTCTGGTTTCCAATTTGTGGATTATCGCGATTAAATAAGTAAAGGTTTTCTCCTACACGGATATTCTTGGAAATATTATAAGTTGTATTGGCACGAATTGAATACCGCTTTAAGTAAGTACCCAACAAAGTACCCTGCTGATTGAAATAGTTCATAGACAGCAGATAGGTATTTTTATCATTTCCACCACTAGCCGTTACGGTATGGCTCTGAATACCAGCCGGTGCAAATATTTCTTGAAACCAATTGGTTCCTAACTTATTGGCAGCAACTATCTGATAGATTGGTTTGCTGAAATCAGAAACATTATATTTTGCTAAATCAGCCGCAGAAATAGAACCTACAATACCTGCTGCACCCCCGTTTAAAATATAATCTGGAATAACAGGAGTAGCTCCGCTTCCATATTGAGGATGGGTAGTTGCTTGTCCGGAATTTTTCAAAGCCAACCATGTTAAATCAGCCATCCCTTTGGTATCTAACAAGTTAAAAGGATTCCCAGAGGCAGGATATTGCTTTCCGATATAGGCTTCGTAGTTTACTACTGCCCGGCCAGAACGACCTCTTTTAGTTGTAACCACAATTACACCATTAGATCCCCGAACTCCATAGATTGAAGCGGCACCAGCATCTTTCAATACCTGAATGGACTCAATTTCAGCGGCATTCAAGTTAGATAAGCTTCCCTGAACTCCATCCACGATAACCAGTGGATCTACATTTCCGAAGTTGGTGATACCACGAATACGGATGTTACTACCAGAGCCGGGCTGACCGGAAGTAATAACGTTTAATCCGGAAGCACGTCCTTGTAACATTTGTTCAGGACTACCCGCCGGAACCGCTTTCAGGTCCTTTACATTAACTACAGATACCGAACCGGTAATGTCTTTTTTACGCTGAGCAGAATAACCGGTAACCAACACTTCGTTCAGTTGGTTAGTGGCTTCATTCAGTGCAAAAACAAAATCGGATTTTCCGCCAACAGCCTGCTCGATGGTTTCGAAACCAATGGAGGTTACTACTAAAGTGCCATTTGCCGGTGCATTGATGGAAAAAGTTCCATCATTTCCCGTGGCGATAGCAGTTGTTGTGCCTTTTAGTGATACGGTAGCTCCTGCAATTGGCTGACCGGTTGATTTGTTAGTTACTTTTCCAATAACGGCCTTCTGTGCGAAAACTCCGATACTGCAGAGCAGGAAAACAAGCGAGAGCATAGCACTCCGCAAAAACAGTTGGTTTTTAAATGGCATAGCAATTAGTTTATGAAGAATAAGAGGTTAAATTAAAGAAATCTTAACATGTCGAAACATTTTAAAAATATATTTTTTATTTTTATGTTTAAAATATTGATTTTGAATTGTAAATAAAAACTAACACTTGTTAATTAATTTAAATTTCAGTCAATCTAATTAATAATTAATTAATTTGTATTCAAACATACTGCATGCTAAAATTATCCATTTCAGGGGGCTTATTCATTGTATTTCAAATGATTAGCGGATGTCATTCTGAATCCAATCCGAACCCATTAAAAAATGAGACCAACACCACTGAAATTCGATGGGAAAAAACATCCCTCGAACTGGGAAAAATAAAAATGGGTGATACCGCTCAATTTTTTTTCGTTTTTGAAAACATTGGGAAATACCCGCTCATCATTGCTGAAAAAGATAAAACCTGTGGCTGTATGCAAATTACTACCCCCGCCAATCCAGTTTTGCCAGGAAAAAAGGATAGCGTACAGGTTATGTTTATAAGCAGACTATCCATTACCGGTTGGCAAAGAAAAAGCTTCCATTTGAGTACCAATACCCCCAATGCGCAACAAAATTTATATTTTACTGCAGAAATTTCCGGACATAAATAATTAGCTAGATCGTTTAATACTTTCGAAGTACCGAAGTAAAATCCTTCTTAATGCGGGCCAGCATTTGACCGGTAGTATCCTTACCCGTTAATCTTTTCATCCTAACTGTAAACTCGCACTCATAAAATTCCTTGTCGGCATAATAAGCTACATTTTCAACAGTAAATTGTGTTCCGGTTGTGTTACCATTAGCAGATTGCTCTAAAAACTGCTTCATGGTTTTTTTAAGTTGAGCAGGTACATCATCTGCCTGTTTTTTTTCAACACAGCCCCATAAAATGCCGGCCAATAAGCCTATTGTTAGAATGCTTGCCAATCGCATAGATCATTTATTTAAAGCATAAAATTAGCAGTTTTACTATGAGTTTCTATTTTCCTTCTATAAATGATAAATATCATTTTTTTGAAGTTTTAGCTAAAATAGCTTTGTGATAGATTTTTTATTGTTCACTTTTAAATTCCAATTTATGTCATACACAGCAGCTACCCATCTACCCAATCATTCCGGTGAATTGCAACATCTGCTTAACTTTTATGAACAGGAACTCCTGTTTTTAGAAAAGTTATTAAGTGAGGTGGTAAATAAAAATACTTCCCGGGAAGCCATGGCAGAAGCGGAACACTTTCAGAATCAATTCTTTATACAAAAGAAAACAATCGACGAACTCCGCAACCGGATAACACAAAATCATCACCTGGCGGCTGAAGACGCTAAAATTCATGCCGGAAGAGTAGATAGCAGAATTGCCAACGATAATCAGGAGATTGGGGAGGAAGTTCATCAGCTGGAAAAAATTATTGCTGAGCTTCGCACAGCTTATAAAAAGTACCTGCTTAAATGGATGTAATTGTCTCTTGCTCATTACACTATAAAATAGGTTGAGCAAAAGTCACGTCTTTCTATTTAATTGTTTACTGCACCAGCAATTGGGTTCCTAAAGTTATCCATCGCACGAGTTTATATTAACGATAGATGAATTTAATGGCTCGATTTTTTTAAGCTGCTACTCCAATTGTACCTTTGGGTATGATTATCCAGTTAATAAAAAACCGTTCCGACATTGGCGCAGGCACCCGTGGTTCTGATATGGGTATTGACGCATTGGAAATTGCGGCTATTAATTCGGGCAACGATTACTTCAATCGCTATAAATATGTAGATGTTCTTACACGCAATGAAACGATTTACAATAAAAATACCAACACATTTGCTAAAAGAATTGAACATGTTGCAGAACAGTGCGAAAGGGTTTGTGCTTCAGTAAAAGTATCCATACAAAAAGGCTATTTCCCTATTGTGTTATCGGGTGATCATTCTTCCGCATTAGGAACGATTAGCGGAATCAAATCGGCATATCCCGAGAAAAAGTTAGGTGTAATTTGGATAGACGCACATGCCGATTTACATTCTCCTTTCACTTCGCCCTCAGGAAATATTCATGGAATGCCTTTAGCTGCTGCCATAGCTGATGACAACACATCCTGTGCCATTAACCAACCCGGAGCAGAAACGATTGAACATTGGGAAAGGATGAAAAATACCGGAATAGCCGGTGCCAAAATATTACCCAAACACCTGATATATTTCGGACTACGCGATTATGAATCTGCTGAATCATTTTTAATTCAACAAAAAAATATTCCGGTTATTACTGTAGCAGAATTAAGACAAAATGGTATACAAGCTTGCATGCAAAGTGCCCTTCATCATTTGCAAGACTGCGAACATGTTTATATTTCTTTTGATGTAGATAGTATGGATTGCGAACAAGTTTCTTATGGAACCGGTACCCCGGTTCCGGTAGGTTTCATGCCCGAGGAAATTACCGACCTTTTGTCTGCCTGCTGTGAGCAGCTTCCCGTTGTTTGCATTGAACTGGCGGAAATCAATCCCTTACTCGATAATAAAGGCAACCAAATGGCTGAAACAGCATTTCAGGTGCTCAACTCCATAACCGCTATCATAGAAAATAAGTCTGCCTGATAGCCTATCACGCTAATCCTCGACTGCCGTTTTACATAAGTGAACATCAATTTTGCTTATGAAATGCTTTACCGTATTTTGTTGCATATTTTTCTTCATTAACCGCTAACCTCTAATTATGTTGCGTATACCTTTCAACGAAATGGAAGAAACCATTTTCCGCGCTTTCACAAAAGCCGGACTTCCCGAAAATACTGCTTCCATTTGCGCGCACACTCATACAGCTTCAAGTTGCGACGGCGTATTTTCTCATGGCCTCAATCGGGTTGAACGGTTTGTTGATTATCTGCATAAAGGATGGATAAACCCTACAGGTAAAGCTCATCTAGTTTCAGCAATGGGAAACTGGGAAATATATGATGGAGAAATGGGGCCCGGCATTACCAATGCAAAATTTGCCATGGATAGGGCGACTGAAATTGCCAAACAACATGGAATGGGAATGGTAAGCCTTCGCAACACCACACACTGGATGAGAGGAGGAAGTTATGGCTGGCAAGCAGCAGATAATGGAGTATTAGCCCTTTGTTTTACCAATACCGAAACCTGCATGCCGCCTTGGGGTGGTAAAACAGGTGCTATAGGGAATAATCCTTTCATAATGGCTGTTCCACGAGCTTCGGGGGAACATATTGTGCTGGACATCGCAATGTCGCAATATTCTTATGGAAAACTGCAGGTAAAAAGATTAGCCAAGCAACAACTTCCTTATGCGGGTGGATTTACCTCTTTAGGTGATTTAACCTGTGATCCGGGTTCAATTGAAGAAAGCAGAAGAATACTGCCTACCGGATTTTGGAAGGGTTCGGGTATGGCAATATTGATAGACTTAATGGCCAGTATTCTTTCCGGCGGAAATCATACTGCGGCAATAGATCGTGTCGATCAGGGAAGCTGTGCATCCTGCTGCCAGGTATTTATGGCATTTGATCCTTTGAAGTTGAATAGTGCTGTTTTCGTTGAACATGCTATTGATGATACCATACAACAAATTAAATCATCGCTTCCGGCAGAAGCAGTTGCTGCAATTGTTTATCCGGGGGAACAATCACTGAATAACCGAAAAATCAATTCCGAAATCGGGATTCCGGTAGATGAAAGTGTTTGGAAAAAAGTAATGGAATTAGCAATCAAATAAATGAACAAAAAAACAGGAAAAAATCCTGGCATTGTAGAAAATGATAAAGTGATTGTAATTCCCAAGAAATAATTACTTTTAGTATAAGTAAGGGTATCGTAATATACAATGCCCTATTTAAATATCCAATCCTATGTCAACAAAATCCAATCCGGGTTTATCCCGTATGTACCGTCATCTTTACTTTTTACTAAAGGAAGTAATTAAAAAAATTCGAGTAATTGATTTCCCTTACATGCCCGATGTAATGAAAACACCAACTCCAGCTTGGCAACCAACCCGGAAAAGAATTCGCTTCCCCAACAATAAAAAAGCTCCCTACCCCATTCAAAAAGATATACTGCATCGCTTTTAATTAATCATTTCGGAAACCATAAAATTTATCCAGTGTTTACCAATTTACACACATGCCGCGTTGCAATTATTTTGGTGTTGTTGTGCACTTCGGCGTTTGGAGTTGCCCAACCCAAAAAACCAACCCTGATGATATTACCCAGTGATAACTGGTGTAATCAACGGTATTTTATGACTTCCTATAACGACCAGGGAACAAATAAAAAGATTCCAAATTACAAACAGGCATTTCAGGAAGACACCGAGCTGGCTCAGGTAATCGCCAAACTGGGTGCCTATATGTTGAGTGAGGGCTATACCCTGAAAGATGCAGAACAGGAATTAAAAAAACTAGAGCAGATTTCTGCCGAAGACAATGTTACTGCCAGCAGCAGCTCAGGTTCAGATTTAAGCGAGTCGCCATTAGACAAACTAAAAAAACGCGCAAAATCTGATATCATTTTACAACTCTGGTGGGAAGTTAATACCACTGCTGGAGGAAATATTATTCGGTATACACTGGATGCATTTGATGCATATACAGGGAAAAGAATTGCCTCCTCTACAGGAAACAGCAAGGCTTCAGGAAAATTTGTTCCCGACCTGATTTTGAAAAGTGTTAAAGATAATTTTTCTGTTTTTAACAATCAGATTGATGACTACTTCAACGATATGAAGAAAAATGGAAGAGAAGTAATTGTAAAAATTAAAACCTGGAAAAACTGGGATAAAGACCTAGAAGAAGAATATGATGGAAAAGAATTGAATGAATATATCGGCAACTGGATGAAAAAAAATACGGTGAAAGGCAACTTTAATACAACCGACAACTCAGAAAGCTATATTCTTTATGAGCAGGCCCGCATTCCACTTTTCAATGATGGTGGAGACGCAATGGATGCCCGTGATTTTGTAAGAGGTTTGCAAAAATATTTAAAAGCAGCTCCCTTTAATATCACTTCCAAATTAATGACACGTGGTTTGGGAGAAGCCATACTGGTTTTGGGAGAAAAATAATACCAGACATGAAAAAAATAGTTTTTCTTTTTACAATTCAGCTGTTGCTTTGCCTCACAGATACATTTTGCCAGTCTTTTAATCAGGAAAAAGTTGCACTTACCAATTTTATTATTCGGATGTATAAAACAGAGCCATTTACCGGAGTGAAAGTTTTTTTGGATTATGAAAACAAATACCTGATTTCACTGGTAAAGCTGAGTCCAAAAAACTACAACTCCGAAAGCGACATGAATCGGGTTGCGGAAGTAAAAGCAAAGTCGCTAGTAAATCAATTTATCAACGGATCATATATTACATCTGAAAGTATTATTACTACTACCGAAACCACTTCCCGAAAAAATAGTGCTGCTGTGGAGGATGTAATAGAAACCATTACCGAATCTTCTATGGGATATGTGAATGCCCTTGAACATATTTCCACTTTTACAGATGAAAAAGAACCCGATAAAAAAGTATTCATTTACTTACGGGAACTGGAAAAAATAAAAAAGAAAAAAAAGTAACATGAAACAATTCCTCCTAATCATTTTTATTGGAGCAAGTATTCCTGTAATGGCGCAAACTGATGATTTGGGAAGAATTGCCCTCAATAGTTATGTATCCAACAATTTAAGTATTCCCTCCGAAGCCAAAGCCATTTTAGAAAATAAACTGAGCACAATTGCCACCCAATATGCAATGGGAAGCAGTTCATATAAACCACGTTTTGTAATCACCGCCAATGTTGGTTTGTTTACTAAAGACGTTGTTGCAGGACCGCCCGCCATGATTGCACAAACGATGAATATTACCCTTTATATTGGCGATGGAATAGAGAACCTTGCTTTCACTTCTATCAATATGACAGTAAAAGGAGTAGGTACCAATGAAAACAAGGCATTTATAGATGGATTTAAAAATATCCCCACCAAAAATGCCCAACTGGAAAAATTTATGCAAGATGGGAAACAGAAAATAATTGACTACTATATAACAAAATGCGCTATTATTGAAGAGAAAGCATCTTCACTGGCTGCGCAAAGTAAGTATGATGAAGCTATTTATGAATTAGCCTCCATACCAGATGTTTGCAAAGATTGTTATACCCGTAGCAGAAAAAAAATGGCAATCTTTTTTAAACAAAAAATAGATGCTGAATGCAATCAAAAATTAACACGTGCAAAAGGAGAGTGGGCTTCCAATCAAAGCAGTTCGGGTGCACGGTCTGCCGGTAATATTTTGCTTTCTATTCATCCTGCCGCTGCTTGTATGCCTCAGGTAAATGAAATGCTGAAAAATATGAGCGAAAAAATTGCGGCAGACGAAAGAGCTGCTTGGGAGCTAAAAGTAAAACAATACAACGATCAGGTAGCACGCGAAAACCAACTATTGCAATATGCCCGACAAGATGCCGATAGGGAATATGAATTGTCAAAAATTCGGGCAGAAAACTTTAAGCAGATTGCAATCGAGGTAGCCAGAAATCTACCCAAAACAATTACTACCAATAATTATACTCGGATCAACTGGTGGTAATTAAAGGCTGTTAAGGAATAATGCCTATATATTTTTTCTTGTTAGGATCTAACCACGATAAAATGCGGAGCATGTCCGACTCCTGAACTGCCACACAACCGGCAGTCGATGGATATTCCTTTGTGGTGATATGAAAAAATATCGCACTTCCCCTTCCCTTTACCACAGGATGGGTATTATACTCAATTACCATGCAGTACTTATAATCGATAGAAGCAAGCAATAAGTTTTCATAAGATTTGGCCTGTGTAGCTCCCCGCACATGCGTATTGTAATCAGACGATGTTGAATCATCAATCCACTTATCCTCTCTGGTAACTTGAATAAAAGGTAGGTGGGTATTGATGGTTGATTCATAAGAAAATAATTGACCTAACCGATAAAAACCCGCAGGAGTTGCCCCATCCCCTTCTCGCTTCAGGGTCGATGAAATAATACCAGATCGCCCCAGCGATACTTTCATTGGATCAAAAACATTCACCTTTTTCCCTTTTTTATTTTCGAGAACAAATAAAATTCCCTGATGAGTTAACTCGTTTGATTTGCTTGCCACTATTAAAATTTGTTCTGCATCTTTTGGTATTATATTATCGGGATAGCCTGGAAGCTGAGTGAGATAAGCTTTATGTGCGTTACTGATTTTACAAGCACTCAACAATAAAATAGTTATACAAATACAACTATATCTGTAACTAAGTAAAAACTGTTGCGATGCTTTTGAAAAGCTGCTCAAACTCCAACGCATGTATTTTATGTTTATCTTCTTCTGGATCGGCCTGTTAAACCCAATGCTCCTAATAAACTTCTTGTAATAACACTGGCAGCCGTTCTTCCTACCTGCTTTACTACCGGATTATCAAAGAAGGAAGGTTCTTTAACTGTTCTGCCAGCAGGCTTCTCCTTTTCGGGCGGCGTCTGTGCAGCTGCCTGCTCTAATTTACGGGTTAATATTTCATAGGCACTGTCTGTATCAATTTCCTTCGCATATTTAGGCGCCAACTTACTATTTGCTACCAACTGATCTATCTCCGATTCAACTAAAATATCCATTCTGCTTCTGGGCGAACAAAGCATGGTATGCACTAGCGGAGTGGGAATACCCTTCTCATTTAATAAAGTTACCAGGGCCTCTCCAATTCCCAACTGGGTTAATAACTCATCCGTTTTATAGAACTCCGTTATGGGAAAATTCTCGGCAGCCTGTTTGATGACTTTTCTGTCGGCAGCAGTAAATGCACGTAATGCATGTTGAATTTTTAAACCGAGCTGACTCAATATGCTCGACGGAATATCCTGCGGGTTTTGAGTACAAAAGAAAATACCGATTCCCTTAGATCGAATCAGCTTGATAACTGTTTCCAGTTGCTGTAACAAGGCAGTGCTGGCTTCATTGAATATCAAATGCGCTTCATCTATAAACATCACCAGCTTGGGTTTATCCAGATCGCCTTCTTCCGGACAAGTAGCATATAATTCTGCAAGAAGTTGGAGCATAAAAGTGGAAAACAATTTGGGACGGTCTTGCATGTCGGTTACCCTCAAAATATTTACCATTCCTCTTCCATCAGAACTAATGCGCATCAAATCTTCCACATCAAAACTAGGTTCACCGAAAAACCGATCTGCCCCTTGTTGTTGCAATTCTATTACTTTCCGTAGGATCGTTCCGGTAGAGGTAGTTGAAATTTTTCCATACGCCTTCTCAATTTCTTGCTTTCCTTCATCGCTTATGTACTGTAATACTTTAATAAAATCTTTTAAATCCAATAAGGGCATCCGGTTATCATCACAATATTTGAATAGCAACGCAACCAGCCCGCCCTGAACATCATTCAATCCTAATATTTTACTTAGCAGCACAGGGCCGAATTCGGTAACAGTGGCACGCATCCGAATTCCTTTCTCATTACTTAATGTCATCAATTCAACCGGATAGGAAGCCGGCTGATATTCCATTCCCAATAATTGATACCGAGCTTGCATTTTATCATTTGGCGAACCAGCTGCAGCAATACCGCTCAAGTCGCCCTTTATATCCATTAACAATATCGGAATGCTATTATCGCTCAAACACTCACTAATCATTTGAAGCGTTTTAGTTTTTCCGGTTCCTGTTGCTCCGGCAATAAGACCATGACGATTCAATGTTTTCAATGGCAGAAAAATATCTGCATCCTCCACAACCTCGGCCTCAAACATGGCACGGCCAATTTTAATGTGTTCCCCTTGAAAACTATATCCCGCCTGAACAACCTCCCGTAATGCATTTTTTTCCGACATGTGATTATTTTGAGTAGTAAGATAGTAAAGTTGAAGAAATTTTATTGTGGGGTTGAAAATATCTCTGTAATTTTTAACTGAATTAACCAACATGCTATGAAAAAGTGTTTGCTCAACCTCTTGCTGATCATTGCTGTTTTCAACCAAATTGCTGCTCAAACCTTTCGGGTGGGAGCGGCACAGGAAAACATTAATCCTGATAGTGATAGTTTGTATTTTGCCGGCGGAAAAAATAATCGTCCATTTATTGGGGTTGCGGACAACCTTTATGTGAAAGCAGTTATCATCAGTAATCAACAAACCAGTATTGGTATACTCAGTTTTGACTGTATTGGATTGATGTATCCCCAATTACAGGAAATACGCGAGAAGATTGTAAAAGCAATTCCCGGTTTTCCTGCACAACAAATTATCATGTCGTCTACCCATACCCATTCCGGACCGGATGTGGTTGGAATATGGGGTAAAGATCTAATGCATAGTGGCATCAATGATGCACACATGAAAAAAATAGTAAATCAGGCGGTGCTTGCCCTTCAAAAAGCATGGAATACCCGCCGATCGGGTATTGGAAGATATGCCGTAGGTAGCTATGGAGAAGATTGGGTAAAAAACATTTCCGAACCCGGCTTGCTCGACAGAACACTTTCCATTCTTCAGTTTAAAGATGCCCTGAATAAAAATATTGTAACTCTGGTAAATTTTGCCTGTCACCCCACTATTCTGGATGATGTTGCAGCAGGTGCCAGCGCTGATTATGTAGGCGGCTATTATCGTTATGCCGATTCAGCGCAAGGTGGTATTCATTTATTTTTACAAGGAGCCATTGGCGGATGGGTGCAACCCGAAGATGTGCCAAAAAATTATGCGCAAGCAATGAAAACCGGTGAGAAATTAGGGGCGTATGTTATTGGCAAACTGAAAAATCCGCAAACACTCAGTAATAGTCAATTAGTATTTCGCAGGCAGATAGTAAAATTTCCCCTTCAGAATCAAGGATTCCGGCAACTTTCAATGGCTGGGGTTATTAAAAGAGTTTTTAGTGACAGTGTAGATTCCGAAATTGCCTTTGCTTCTATTGGCAATGCTGCCATGGCAACCCATCCGGGCGAAACCTCACCAGCACTTAGTTTATTTACCCGGGGCATCATGAAAAATTCCGGACCAAAAATGATACTCGGACTGTCTCAGGATGCATTGGGATATATTTTGAAGCCCACTTTCTTTGAACCTGGGAATACAATTCCACATAGCGCTTACCTTACCAGTATGAGCGTGGGGCCGCAAACCATGGGCATCATAAAAGAAACCCTGCAAAACCTTATTAAATAATAGGTAACTGCTTACGATGAGGTACAAAGCCAAGGGTTCTCACACATACAAAACATGGCAATACACTTAAAATATGATCGGCAATCCATCAAAATCCTATAGCAACACATTGCACCGGAGGGAGTTGCATTCCCCGCCAACCCTGAAAATTGGCAGCAAACCCGCAATACCAAAGCTGCATTAAAGGATTTAGGTAAAAAATTGTTAGGATTAGATCCCTGGTAATTTTTAGGCTGCAGGCTAACTATCTTTAGTAATAATATCCAACCTATGCTACAAAAAAAATGGACTTTTGTCCTATGCTATTTGATTTCCTTCAGTTCCTTCGCTCAATCGGATAGTCTGATAGGGAAAGTATATTTCGATTTCGACCGGTTTGAAATTCATCCAGTAGCTGCAAATACTTTACAACAGCTGGTAGCTAATAATAAAAATATTTCGGAAATTATCCTCGTTGGCAGAACTGATATCCGCGGGAACCTAATCTATAACGATTCATTAGCTGCCCGCCGAATACTTGCTGTAGAAAATTATTTATTGGAGCAAGGCTTCTCTTCATCTCAATTTTCACAACGCATCATTCTGGGAAAAAGAAATCCTATAGCCGAGGATGTTCTGAATCTAGCTTCAAGAAATCAACTCAATCGGGTAGTAGAAATTCGTGGCAAATTGCCAGCAACAACTGTCAAAAATTCACCTCCACCGAAAGCCTTACAAGAACAAATTAAAGAGGGTAAAGCCAACATCATTTTACAAAATCTCAACTTCGAAGGTGGCCGACATATTTTATTACCCGGCTCTGGTAACGTTTTAAATGAAGTGCTGGAAGTGATGAAAAATAACCCGTCATTAGAAGTAGAAATCCGTGGTCATATCTGTTGCGCACCAGTAAATGAGGATGGATTGGATATAGATACCGGAGAAAAACTATTATCCCGCAACCGAGCCAGGGAGATTTATCAATACTTAATCAATAATGGTATCACCAGCAGCCGACTTTCATTCAAAGGCATGGGGGCTAGCCAAAAAATTGTACCGGAAGAAGTAACAGAAAAAGATAGAGAAATCAACAGAAGAGTTGAGTTCGTTATTATAAAACGCTGATATTCTACTCATATATTTAATTTTTTTATTTATTATCTGCCGACAATAACTTTTTTTCAGGGAAATCTGCTTTTTTAGTAAACTTTTTGTTCAACATTTTGTTAAAATGATTAAACAAGAAGTTTTGTCGAGTTTTTCTTCAAATATTACCAAATCAAGAGCAACAAACCGCTCAATTTTGGCATCTTATTTGTATGAACATGAAGAGAGACTTGGCAATAAATCAACCAAAAACAATAAAAAAAATATAGATATGTCAACCTTAAAAAAACAAGCGATTCCTGAACTGATTTTCAGTTGGGAATACAACATGAACGAGTTGGAGTTTGAATAAACAAATCCAAACTTCCAAAACGATTGCAGTCACCACACGGTGACTTTTTTTATGCCCAACCGAAAATATCATAATCGGTTAGAGCAAATTTCATCAACAATTTCAAAAGGATAGCCGAAATCGTTTTCGCATTTAAAAGACTTTGCTAAGCAGAAAACATAATAGTTTTAAGTGTAATTATTATGGCTAATATGAATACCAATCGTTTCTTTTTTCACTTTGCTATCATTGCAGTAGTGACAAATATTTTTTCAGTTGCTGTTTTGGCACAGCAACCTGCATTAGGTTATCGCTCCGTAAAACTGATTACCCAAAATGGAAAACAATTCAAAGATTTAAATAGAAACGGAAAGCTAGATCCTTATGAAGACTGGCGATTACCAGCGGCAAAAAGAGCTGAGAATCTGGTGCAGCAAATGTCGCTGGAAGATAAAGTGGGCTTTATGTTAATCAGTTCGGCACGATTAAAAAATGACTGGTCTTTTGAAGCACCTAAAAACAAGGAACCTATTACCAGCGATTTCAATGAAGAAGATTTGATACAAAGCATCAATATGTTTACCAAAAAGCCATTACCCCCAAATATGATGGCTGCAGGTACAACCAAAGGGGTTCGCCAATTTCATCTTCGTCATTTTATCATGCGTGCGAATGTTAGTGCGCGCATCACTGCAGAATGGACAAATAAAATTCAGGAATTATGTGAGAGTGAACCATTGGGTATCCCCGCCATCTTTGCTTCAAACCCGCGCAATCATATTACCAAAGATGCATCCATTGGCCTGAGTGTGGGAAAAACCACATTCTCTACCTGGCCCGGAGAATTAGGGTTATCGGCAATGCGAGATTTAAAACTCGTAAGAAAATTTGCAGATATTGCCCGGCAGGAATGGGCAGCTGTTGGACTGAGAAAAGGATATATGTATATGGCCGACCTAAGTACCGAACCTCGTTGGCAAAGGATAGAAGGAACTTTTGGTGAAGATGCCAACTGGGTAGCCAGTATGATAACGGAAGTGGTACTGGGCTTTCAGGGGCCGCGCCTATCTTCAACATCGGTTGCCCTTACTACGAAACATTTCCCGGGTGGAGGTGCTGGTGTGGGTGGACAGGATCCGCATTTCGATTGGGGAAAGTTTGAGCATTTTCCGGGAGGTAGATTTCAGCAAAATCTGATTCCTTTTAAAGCAGCCATTAAAGCGGGCACTTCTGCTATTATGCCTTATTATTCAATTCCGAAAGACACCAAATACGAGCCTATTGCCTATGCATATAACAGACCCGTAATTCATGATTTATTGAGGGATAGTCTTGGCTTTACTGGTATCATTAACTCCGATACCGGTCCTATTGAAATGATGCCATGGGGTGCGGAAAACCTTACTATTCAAGAGCGCTATAAAAAAACGCTGGAGGCAGGCATCAACCTGTATTCAGGAACAGCCGACCCCACCCAACTGCTGGAAACCGTAAAAAAGGGAATGGTGAAAGAATCCCTCATTAATGAATCGGTAAAGCGTTTACTCATCGAAAAATTTCAACTGGGCTTATTCGAAAACCCATATGTTGATGTAGCAGCAGCTGAAAAAATAGTAGGCAATACTGAATTCCAAAGCAGCGCAAATCTGGCAATGAGAAAATCAATTGTATTGCTTAGAAACGAACAAAATATATTACCCATCAATCAACCGAAAAAGATTTACTTCGAATCTTATTTTCAAAAAAGAGGTGGGTCTGCAAGCACAGTTTATAAAGATAACTCAGGCAAGTATCCAGTTAGTTTTGTAAACACCCCCGAAGAGGCCGATCAAATTATAATATGGATTACACCAGGTTCTAAATCACTATTCGATTCAGATGGCAGTCCACTCTATCTTTCCTTATCGAAAAATGCGGTTGATGTAAATTATATAAATACACTAACAGCTAAGAAACCAACTACCCTTATAATTAATTATACCAACCCTTGGGTAATCGACGAAGTCTATAATTTGCAAACTCAAAAAAACATTCATGCAGTGCTGGCTACCTTTGGAACAACACAAGATGCAATATTAGATGTAATAACTGGCCGATTTAATCCTTCCGGAAAAATGCCATTTACCACCCCCATTTCTGAGGCAGCCGTTGATTCACAATTATCAGATGTGCCGGGCTATGCTGAGAAAAAAGGATATGCGTTATTTCGATTCGATGAGGGATTAACCTATAAAAATAAATAAACTAATTAACGAGGGGGTTTTAAGTGAAAGTTTCGAATAACTGCATCAACTGATATATTCCGCCTCCATTAATCACTTCCGTTACGGATTGTTGTTGAAGATAATCGGCCGCTATTTCACTCCTATATCCGCTATGACAATAAAGAATTATCGGTTTGGTGAAGGACGCTATTTCCTCTAAGCGTTTAGGTACTTCATTCAAAGGGATATGAATTGCGCTTGGCAAGTGTGCCTGCTGAAATTCAGCGATGGTTCTTACATCCACCAGTGTGCCTTCTTTTCCTTTGATATATGCAACCAGCTCATTTTCCATATTAGAAATGTTGAATGAAAATTATAGGATAAGTTATTATCCATGCTTGTTTAGCCATTCGATTGAATTCCGGTTCAGCGCTATCCAGCCACTCTGTTCCATTTTCTTGAGAAGTCTGCTAATTACTTCACGAGAAGTATTTAAATCGGTTGCAATTTCCTGATGCGTAAGCATTAGTGTATTGCCAAATTGATTTACTTGCTGCCGAAGATAACTCTCTAATCGATCATCCATTTTCTTAAAAGCAATACACTGAATCGTATGCAACAATTCCTCATAACGACTTCGGTAAGAACGAATCACAAAATAATGCCAGCTTTTATATTTGCGTAACCAATCGTCTACTTTGCTCAGGGGAATTGACAAATATGTTATATCTGTAATTGCTTTTGCCAATACCTGACTTACCTCGCGATGGAAATCGCAAACCAGTGTAACCGCACAAGCCTCTCCGGGATGCAAATAATACATGAAAAACTCATCCCCCGATTCGTTTTCCTGATACAACTTTACCGTACCACTTAGTAATAACATAGCCGAGCGAATGGGCTGACCGGTTTTGAGTAAGGTGTCGCCGGCAACAGCAGTTTTTTGGGTTGCCTCCGCAAGTACTTCTTCATATAACCCCTGCTCCCAATCGGGAAATAATGTTTGTAATGACTTCGCATCCATTATAAATAAATTACCATGAAGGTACTACATCGGCCGATTATGTAATAAATGTCACACGAGGGTACACCATTGAGTATATATCTTTGTGGTAGAATAATGTTTATGCAAAAATGGATAAGAAAAATTGAATGGATTTTGATGTTTAGATTAGGCATTAGTAACATATTACTGATTGATGGCTACAAACAAGCTGCCTATACTGATATGTATTTGGGAGTTGGGTTAGCTTTTTATTCTCTTTTTGCGTGGAAATACAAGTGGGGTTGCGGATATGGAAACTGTGCTTACACACCTGCTCGTATTCAATCAAAAAAGGCTTTTGAGGAAACAGCAATTTAAAAATAACTATGGCTGAAAAAGAAGCCTTTCGTTCTGTTATTTCGGGAAATCAACCCGTGCTGGTAGATTTTACTGCCAGTTGGTGCGGACCTTGTAAAATGCTTTCGCCCATTTTGGAACAACTCCATGCCAACCTTGGCGATGCCCTACGGATTATTAAAATAGATGTGGACAAAAACAATGCTCTGGCAACGGAGTTACAGGTAAGCGGTGTGCCAACTCTAATTTTATATAAACAGGGGGTTCCTGTGTGGAGACAAAGTGGAGTTTTGCCACTGCACACTTTACAACAAATCATTCAATCACATATCTAGCTGTACCACAAGATTACTATCAGGTAATCGATACCAGCCAAAAATATAAGGGCATACCAATTGTAACATTAAATGGAAATGTAACTGCGAGGGCCATAGGAATATATAATCCAGGATTAGCTTTAGGAGCCGCAATTTTCATGGCTGCCGGCACAGCAATATAAGAGGCGCTGGCTGCTAAAATGGCCAACATAAACCGATCACCTATATCATTGGTTACCCAACCACTTAACCACGAAGTAACTACCCCATTCACTAATGGTATCAGAATACCATAAGCAACCGGAGCCCAGCCATTCTGTAAAAAAGAACTGAGTTTTTTTCCGCTCGATATGCCCATGTCTAATAAAAAGATAGCCAGAAATCCTTTAAATATATCGGTAGTGAATGGCTTAATTCCTTCTGCCTGCTTTGCACTCGCTAACGCTCCAATTAACAAACTGCCTAAAATTAACACCACACTTCCATTGGTTAGCGCATGTCGTAATGCCCCTTTAGTATCCCCCTTTCTGTCTTCCTGCGGCCGGTATCTCGACATTAAAAATAATGCTCCAATAATTGCAGGAGACTCCATCATTGCCATAATCGCTACCATATGTCCACTCGAATGCTGCCGCAGCATTTCCAGATAACTCACTGCAGTTACAAAGGTTACAGCACTAACCGAACCATATGTTGCAGCAATTGCAGCAGCATCATACACAGAAAAGGACCTGCGCAAAATAAAAAAAGTATATATCGGAATGATAAAAGACAATGAAATGCCTAAAGCAATACTTCCCCACACTTCGGTAGTAAACGTTTCGTGTGCCAATTCCTGACCGCCCTTAAACCCAATAGAAAAAAGTAAATACAATGCAATAAACTTAGATGTATTGGAAGGAATTTCCAGGTCGCTTTTTATTTGAACAGCAAAAATGCCTAACAGAAAAAACAATAGTGCAGGGTTCGAAAGATTATCAGTTAATAATTGAAAATTCATTTTAATTCATTCGTTTCTTTAAAAAATTTGTTCGGCGCCTCTTCTTAATTTATCATTGATTGCTTTACCTAAATCGGTATCGGGCAGCCATTCTGCCACGATAAAATCTGCATGAGTAGAATCCAGTTTGCCTAAAACATGATATAGCTGATAGGCCGCTTCACGAAAATTTCCTGTAGTAGATAATGTTTCCTGAGCCACAATAGACGGATGGGAAAATGGATGCTGGAAACTTACCACAGCTAATCGGGCAGGGGAAAGCTTTTCCAATAATTCTTTTACATTATGCGTAACTACCATGGGAGTTTGTGGTGCATAATGCCTGAGTTGCATTCCTGGGGCCTGGGGCAAACCAGTGGCATGACCTTTATACACGATGGGGGTTCCCAACACCGCTTCTATTTGCTCATTGGTTATACTTCCCATCCTGTAGACAACCGGCTGATTTTTTTCAAATCCAACAATTGTTGATTCCACACCCGCTGAACACCGCCCACCATCAATAATCCTGTTCTCTAATTCAGGCATAGCCAATGCAACTGCATTAGCCGTAGTAGCACTCAATCCCTTGTATCTGTTGGCACTAGGGGCAGCTATCGGTGTTCCTAATTCCCGAATCAATTGTAAAGCAATTGGATGCTTCGGAATGCGCAAGGCAACTGTAGTTTGTCCTCCCAGTAATAAAGGCGATAAAGAGGAAACTGCCGGAAGAACAAAACTGATAGGACCCGGACAAAATGCAGTAGCCAATTGATAAACTTCATCGGGAACCGTTTTCGCATATTTGGAAAAATCATTTACAGAATCAATATGAACAATCAAAGGATTGGATAATGGACGTTGCTTAATTTCAAATATTTTTAAAATCGCTTTTTCCGATTCTATAGAAGCTCCTAGTCCATAAACTGTTTCTGTTGGCATTACAACCACTTCATCATTTTTGAGCCATTGAATATAGGGGGATAGATCCATCATACTTACGGGTTACAATAGTTACAAAACTGAGGGTTTTCCTGTTCTATCCCCCTGGGAAATCTTTTTCGTTCGGAATGTGCACATTTTTTACAAGTATAGATTTCTGCCAGCACCGATTCGGTGGCATTTCCACAGCAGCCGCAAGGTAACCCTCTTTCAACAGAGGTAACAGAAAATCCATACCACCCACAGGCATTACAAATTCTGCCTAAAGAATCAGCTAATAAATGACCCATTTGAATCAAGTGTCGTTGACGGGTAGGATTATACATGGCACGCATGTCTGTTTCAATATAGGGAACGGTTCCCGAAGCTAACCATTCAGCAACTTTATCCACTACTTCCTGCTCTGTATGCAAATTTTTAAGTATGTGCTGAGGATGCTCGCGTGTATGCTTAAGTATAATACCCTGTTTCGGAAACCCTACTTTTTGCAAAAATTGTAAACACAGCTGTTCGCTTGTAATATGTTCTCCAAAAAAGCAGGTATCAAGCGTAGCATTTCGTACAACTACTTCAAACTGCTCCTTTATATCATAAAATACTACCCATTCTTCACCGGTTGCAACCCATCCCAAAGTTGGATGCGCTCCAAATGAACCCTCCGATGCCAGCAAATACCCGTCTCTGCAATAGGATAAGGCTTGTCTGCATTTTTCCCTGGCACATTCCAAAGGAGCAAGCGTTCGCTCCACTTCACCGCTAAATGTGCCAAGCAAATCAGTATCAACTTCTGTAACAGTTTCACATTCAAATCCCAATCTACCGGATAATGCCGGCTCAAAAGATTCCTGCTTACGATGTTGGCTAACAATATGTAAATGCTTACCCCTGAAATAATCAGGATAATGTATAGAAGATATTGAAGGGGTTGTGCTCATGCGAAAGCTGAAACCAATTCACCAGAAATCTTTCCGCACCCCGGCTTTTTGATTTAGCTGCAAAATTACATTTTGAAATCATTTATTTTTATTTATAGTAATAATTAAATACATAAGCTTTTGTTTATGTATTTAATTATGAAACTCTAACCCCTAATCCTGGTAAATGGGTAAGATATAAATACCCATCTTCTACCCGAAACCCTCCGGAGATTAGTTCTTCGGCCAAATCGAAACTTCCATCCAAATCCAGATACCGGGTATTTTCACAGGCATATGCAGTATGTAAGGCAGCGGAAATACCAATTAAACTCTCGTCATTGCATCCCCAGAAAAGAGATATGCCACCCACGGCTGCTATATTGGCAATTTGCAAGGCACCATATATTCCGCCGCATTTCATCAATTTAATATTGAAAATACCAAAGGGCTGAGGGTGCTGACAATACCGTAAAGCGGCAGCAGGATCTTTTATTGATTCATCACCCGCCAGCCGTTTTCTAACCAATGAATCCAACACCAACAATTCCTCTTCCTTACCAACAGGCAGGGGTTGCTCAATCAACTCTATTCCATATTTATTCATTACGGGAATAAATTGCTGCAATGCTTGCATAGTATATCCCTGATTCGCATCAACCCTAATTAACATGTTGTTTCCGAATCGTTCATATAATTTCGCAACCCTTTCTATATCTTCCTCAACCTGCAATCCTGTTTTTACTTTTAATATTCGGAAACCCGATTGCTGATAGGCTTCCGCCTCCTCAATCGTTTCAGTAACCCCCTTAATGCCAATTGTAACAGATGTAAGCAGTGCCTTAATTTTTTGTCCGTAAAAATCCACAACCGGTATTCCAAGGAACTTAGCAAAGGCATCGTGTAAAGCAATATCCAATGCAGCCTGAGTTCCCGGGAGATGCGGAAAAAAAGAGCGTACCTCCTGAATCAATTGCTGAAAATGTCGAATATCTCTTCCCACCAATTGTTGTACGAAATCGTGTTGAAGATTGGTAGCTGTTTGAAAAGGAGTTTCACCAACTACTTCTTCTGCCGGGCTAGCCGCACCCAACCCTATAATTCCGTTGGAAAGTTCAATTTCAACTAACACAATAGTTACATCAGTAAAAGTGCTGTATGCAATTGTATAGGGTTTTCGTAAAGGAATTGTCTTCAAACTCGAACGGATAGCAGTAATTTTCATCGGATAAACGTTTATGTTGATGAGAGCAACTTCGCTACGATGGCATCTACCCCCTGTTCAATAGGAAGCAATACCGGTATTGATAAAAGCTGCTCATACGTTTTTTGATATTCCAGTGCTTCTTCTTGCGTACAACCCTCTGTATGCAAAGCCAAAGCGATTACCTCCGCACCGTAAAGTTGAATTAAAGCTATTTCTGATTCAACTGAAGGGATATTTCCCCAATGCGCTTCATTATCAAAATACTTTCGACGGGGAGCATAAAGCAACACTACTTTTTTTGCATTTCCCGAAAGCAATAATTCTGAGCCACAGGGACCACTGGGATTGCGCAAAGCAGATTGCCCTTCCAAAAAAATAATGTCCGGCTGTGTTTCCTTCCAGCAACTTACAATCGCATGTTCCAGTTCCCCTGATACAAAGTCGTTTATTGTAGAATCAAATATAAATCCGTATTTCCCTCCCTGCAACCACCCGGTTTGTCCGGTATAAATCATTTGCGCTTTTTTACCGGTTTTATTAACTGCCTGCGTAAGCATTCGAGCGGTGGTTCGCTTTCCCATGGCACAATCCATCCCAATTACTGCAACTATCGGTACAGGCACCTGAAAAATTTCCCCTGTAAAAAAATGGAGCTGATCTCTTGATTTGGGTTTTCTTACATCGGTTAGCGTAACCCCCTTTTCCGCAGCTTTTGCAACAATTGCAGGTTTTTCAGTTAAAAATTCATGCAATCCATTTACAATAGAAAGCCCTTTCTCAATGGCTGTCTCAATTACGCGCAACATATCGCCCGGTAGCTTACCGCCAACTGTTGCAACACCAATCACCAAAAACTGTACATCGGGTTCAGCATTACAAGCTTCATCCAGTGAAGCATAAATGGGAATATCTCGATGTCTACCATCCAATAATGCTCCGGCATCTTTTCCCGCAGTGGCAGCATGGTCGATCACCCCTTTAATAGTAAATCTTTCTGTACCCCGAATAAGTCCGTGTGCGGTTTTTGCATCTGCCTCAACCAGCAATCCATTCGTTAAAATTAAAGCTCCATTCATGTAAACAACTATTCTTTGGTTATAAAAACTCCCGGTAAATTTCCGGTTGATTGCTGTTGTTGCCAGGTTATTTTTCCCCCGATCCAAACTTTCTCTATCCCGTCCGACAAGGCTTTCCCATTTTGTATACTTGCATTGTCTTTAATTTTTTGCAAGTTGAATAATACCAAATCGGCATAGTATCCCGGCTTAATTACTCCCCGCTTTTGTAATCCCAGATGCTGTGCCGTTAAGCCTGTCATTTTATAGATAGCCGTTTCCACCGGCAAGAGAGCTTGTTTAAGAACATATTGATGTAACACGCGGGTAAATGCGCCATAGCCCCGGGGATGACCACCATTTCCGCCATCGGAACAAATTACTGAAAAGGGCCAGGCTATAAAATTCCTAACATCATTTTCCGTCATAGATTTACCCATAATAGTTTCAACCGATCCGTTAAAATGGGGGTTTTCTTTTCTAAAAGTATTGGCCAAAGTAATTAAATTAATGAGTGTTTGCGCTGGGGTTTCTTTGCGAAGTTGGGCAATTTGAGAAAGCGACTTTCCTTCATAAACAGGTATAGGAGCAAAATGTACCATAATGGAACCCTCCGGATCGCACAGCTGTGTAACTGCCAGGGTTGCATCTGCTAAACTGGTGTAATTGCGGGAAGGAAACAAAACTTTCAATGTTGAATTCCAGAAAGTATACGGATAAATATCAGCTGTAATTTGAACCCCCTCCTGTCGCGCCTGCTGCAATTGTTGTAAAATAGCTGCCGACGTATTCCATTGAGAGCGCTGCGCAATTTTAATGTGTGAAATCTGAACGGGTATTCCTGTTTTTTGGCCAATTTCTATAATCTCATTCAGGGCATCTGATAATGTTACATCTTCGCTTCTGATATGGCTGATATATCTTCCCTGCATGGCTGCCGCAGTGGATGCCAGTAACAATACCTCCTCTTTTGAAGAAAAGAAAGCCGGCTCATATTCCAAACCAGTTGAGAGCCCCAGTGACCCCTTTCGCATTTCTTCGTATAATATATGCTGCATTGCCGATATTTCTTTCGGTGTTGCCGAACGTAATAATTGGGTTTCACCCATTACCTGCTCACGAAGCGAAGTATGTCCGGTATAACTGGCAACATTTACTGCAACTTTATTCCTGCTCATCCAGTTTCGCAATGTGTCTATAGGGTAGCTACTGCCATCCTGCCCAATCACGATGGTAGTAATTCCCTGATTATTGGTTGCGGCTGCGCCGGGAAATTCTTTTAATGATGAAAAATGATGGCTATGAGCATCAATAAATCCCGGACAAAGAAATTGATTCTCTCCCCGAATGATGGTTTCACCAGACAGTGGTTGTAAGTTGCCAACCGCAACAATTCGGTTTCCCAGAATGCGAACCGAACCCGAATATGCCGGAATGCCCGTTCCATCAATTATGCGCACATCGGTAATAAGGGTAGTATTATTTTGTGCAACAGACCAAAAGGTGATGCCCAGACCTATAACAACAATTATACTCCGTAACATAACATGAAAAATTACTTACTAAAGATAGTAAATTCAATACAGGTTGCGTTTTGCCAAAAAATCAATACAAAAATCCAACATGGGTAAAAAAATGTTAAAGCTATTTACACAATATGGAATATGTTGAATAGCTTCATCACTTATCTAATTTTATATCAAACCCCATATATGAAACCCTTTGGTAATGCCATTATTATTTCGGTTGCCATTTTAATAACCGCTTTACTTTTTTCAAAAACATTTATCAACAGAAATAAAGCATCAAAAAGTATCAGTGTTACCGGTCTAGGCAAAAAAGATTTTGTAGCCGACTTAATTGTGTGGAGTGGTTCGTTTACCCAAAAAAATATGAGCCTGAAGCTGGCATATGCCAGTTTAGATAAAGACCGGGAAAGCATTCAGAAATACCTATTATCGAAAGGGCTCCGCGATGAAAATATTATATTCTCTGCGGTAGAAATCAATAAAGTTTTTGATGAAGTGTATGATGGGAATGGCAAAAAAATAAAATCAGTATTTGAAGGGTACAGCTTAAAGCAAACGGTTCAGATTGAGTCGAAAGACGTTGATAAAATTGAAAATATTTCTCGTCAGGTAAGTGAACTAATCAACTCCGGAGTTGAGTTTTATTCAGAAAAACCTGAGTATTACTATACACAACTGGGGCAATTGAAAATTGAAATGATTGCAGAAGCCACTAAAGATGCCGCCACCCGTGCTCAACAAATCGCAGCAAATGCCGGAGGGAAGGTGGGATCACTGAAAAGCGCGAGTCAGGGAATTTTTCAAATCGTTGCTCAAAACTCAAATGAAGATTTTTCCTGGGGAGGTTCATTCAATACAAGTTCAAAGAAAAAAACAGCTACGATTACAATGAAGCTGGAATATGAAATCGATTAAAAAATATTTCCCGATGCGAATCATTCACTTTTTTATGCCTGTTTGCCTTTTGGCATTTGCTTGCTGTAATAAACCGGCAAATACTGATGAGGTAACTTCACATGAATTACAATGGAAAAAGGCAGCGATTCATCAATATACCTACACCCTTCGTGTAAATTGTTTCTGTCCGGTTTCTGTAGTTGGGCCTCACGTTATAAAAGTGGTAGCTGATACAATTGTAAGTGTAAACGGGTCTCCCTATCAGCCCGCCATAACAGGGAAACTCCCAACACTTCCAGAATTATTTTCTTTTATTAGGGAAAGCGATACAAAGAAGCCGTATCAAAGAAAAGTTCAGTTCAATGGATTTTACGGTTTCCCCGAATCTGTATATTACGATTTTAGTGAGCAAATAGCCGATGAAGAAATCGGATATGTTGTTAGCAACTTTACGAAAAACTGATGGTGTGTTTCTGATTAAATTATTTAAAAGTAATGGCTGGAATTTGAAAAGTAGCACAATCTGCTTTTCCCATTCGTATGGCAACCTGCAATGGTTTGTCTTTTTGTAAAGTAATTTTTGTACCGGATACCACTAAAGGCCCATATAAAACACTGATACTGTCTCTTTCCCATACGAATACCTTTTCTTCATCCTGAACAAATCCTTCAATCATATAATGATAATTTGCTCGAATCGTATCTCCCGAATAGGTGCCTTCTAATACTCCATTGGCACGATCTTTTTGATCGGGCAGCCAGTAGAACTTTCCGGAAGCTTTCCCGTTTTGCAAACTTATTTGTAAAAAAGTACTGTCTTTATTCAAAGCGTGCAGGAAACATCCGCTCCTGTTATTAAAGTCTGCGCTTGCATTATTTTGGTTAGAATTTTTGGGATCTCCTGTATTACAGGCGAATAATATAGTTCCTGCTATCAAATAAATAAATATAAATCGCATGATATCTGTAATGGAAAATAAAAATAGTGCTTTGCTAACTATTTTCAAAAGTGGCCTTAAAAAACAGGACAATGAATCCCTTTTTTACCGGAAGATTTTCGGTATTGATAAATAAGCGAGAATTTGGCAGTGGAGCTAAAAGTGTTTTAATTACATGATTACTATATGTAACAACATATATTACTAAAGCCCGTCAAAAATTTCAATATATTGATTGAATTAAAAATAAAGCATCATAAATAGAATAAAAAACAAAGAAAAATATTATATGGTTTTCCAAAAATCAATTAAATCTAATCACTAATCATTAACAGTAAATGAAAGGATTGAATTATACTACTCAATCAGATACCAGCCATACCCATTCGCAGGTAAAGTAAAAGTAAAAGGAATTGTATAGTCTCTTGAAACAGCATATCGAGTAACAACACCCAAAGGATTTTTAATACTAACGGCTTCCTTTTTGCCTGTATAATATAACGGCAAAATTATGGTTCGGGTAATTGGTGCCGAGGTAGGATTAAATAACATCATCAAACCCTTTTGTGGCAGTGTAGGATCCACATGCATCCAACCGTCCCAGTCACGACCATCCGCTCTCCGAAGTTGAATCATATCTGCATTCAGAATTTTACGATATTTCTTATACCAGCTAATTGTTTCTTTTACCATTTGTTTGGTGGTATCTGCATCATACAATCGCGGCCCCCGATAACATGCCTGCACTCCGGCTCCATAATATTGCATCATTAACTGCCGATACTCATTCAAGTGATCTTTCAATGGCTCAAGTACAGCTTCCGATCCGCCACCCTGATATTTTGTTAATGGAACAAACCCCCAGCCCATGGAAGGTGTTTTTTCTATAGTTCCATCATGAATATTTTGTCTGTTTAATATTTTTTGCTGTTCTCTTGATAAAGAAAAATTTACCTCCCGATAACCAATCGCAATTTTATGTGTACCATCCAAAAAATACCAATCAGGTGCATTTATATACACTCCCCGCTCATTCAACCAGCGATACAACTCTTTCTGAATCTGCATTTGCTTCCATTGTGAATCATCCAGATTTTTATGTCCGGGATGATGAACGGATGCACAACGATCTCCGGGGTAAGGACCATCATTTTCCCAAATATCAAAACCGGTTTGCGTAAAAAATATTTTAATCTTATCCCGATAGGTAAGTCCCCATTTACTACCAAAGCAGGGAGCATTTCCAAAGAATGCACCGCCCGGTTTCCCGGTTTTACTATCAATCACATCATCTTCATCACTTATGCGGCGACTACTAAAAAGGGAATAGCCTCCCAATAAAATTCCATGTGCATGAGCATAATCTGCCAGTTTTTTCCAACGCTGTAAATTATTTACTGTAGTGTCTTCCATTTGTAAATGACTGCCAAAGCTTAGAATAACCGCTTCATATCCTGTTGCCTCACATTGATTGATAGCATTGATTACTTCATCATCTGATTTACTTACGAGATGCATGAAAATAGGATTGCGGGTAATCCAGGGTGCAATGGTTCGATACATTTTGCGAATCATTAATCCGCGCCTTTGTCTATCGTAACTATCCATCAACAACTCCCAACTATGCACCGATTCAAAAGAAGCCCCACTTTCTATGTCGATACCAGGTGCATTTTCAGGATAGATTTCCAGCAAGCAGGGTGTTTCATAATTATAATTTACCTGAGACGTATAGCGGTCATCCGTTTTCCAGTGGGTTGTTTGATCGCTGATATCATAGCGCATAGCATTATTGAAGGCATAATTGGTTTCAACATAAATGCCATGTTGTTTTTTCATCTCTGTGGGCTTTCCTACAACTGCACTCTCCTCTTCAACTAAACCCAGCACCTCATGCACTACCCGATTTACGTGAATAAGGTTGTTCCCATTATTTTGCAGTGTTACCCATTTTTCTATCAATGGTAATCCTTGATAGAGTGCATAATGCACTTGCACTTCTATTCCTTGTAATGCAGCTAACTTAGCGGTATACACACATACCAATTCCAAACCCTTGGGGGAGGGATAATTGTTAACCCCTTTCATTCGGCTTTCGATAGCTTTTGTAAACAGGCGCTTATACTGAAAGTCGCTGTCTGAAGTAGCAAGTTGTTTTGAAAAAGATGGCTGCCAATATGCTTTTTCTTTTTGACCTGCGGCACCGCCCACACGATATGCTATACCATTCAAAGTTAATTTTGCTTCCGGCTCTATGCTGCGTAATAATTGTTGACCGGTTGACAAATTCAAAAAATCAAAACAAGAAAAATTAGGTTGCAATAAAAAACTTCGACGCACTAAACCATTCGAGAAAACCAATTGCCCTGTTGAAGAGTCAACAGCAACTTTATCTGTTATCGGTTCTATGAGCCAATCACGTTTGGGTACCCATTGGGCATTTCCCGAATGAATAAAAAACAATAAAAAAAGAATCCTGAAAACTGGCTTACACATTATTTGGCATTTATTAGTTTCAGTTAGAATCTAAATAAATGTAAGACAAACCGCTTAAAAAGATAGGAGAACCATAAACGATTGCAATTTGTTGCTATAATTTGATATGGAAGCAATGCAAAAGATTAAAGCAGTTTTTCCAATTTTTTAAGAGCCAACTTCACAGCTGTTTGCAATTCATCCCATTGTGGCATATCCTTACCCAGATACAGCATAAATAAAGCCAATGAAGTTTGTTTTTGACTAAGCGCCTGGTGCAGTGAATGGTTATTATTACGGTACGCCTCCCGCATCATTCTTTTGATTCGGTTTCTCTGCACCGATTTTCTAAAGTTGCGCGCACTTACCCCAACGCCGGTTTGTAACAATTCATTCATGCCCTCTGGCTTCATCAGGAACAAACACTTTACAGGCGCAACCGATACCGATTTACCTTTGGCAAACAGTTCCTGTATCAGCTTGCGGCTTTTCAATTTTTCGCTGCGGGGGTATGTTCGATTTTGCTCCGTCATTTTTTATAAAAAAAGCCTCACCATAAAGATGAGGCTTTCTCGCAAATTTTTATAATTGATTCCGTTGGGAGGATTATTTTAACCCTTTTTCACTCGAAACCGTAAGTTTTTTACGTCCTTTTTTTCTGCGACTGGCAAGCACCTTTCTTCCGTTGGCAGTAGCCATACGCTGGCGAAAGCCGTGAACAGATTTGCGACGACGCTTATGAGGTTGGAAAGTTCTTTTCATTGGTTTGTTTTTACAGACCCAAAATTAATTTCATTTCATCGCCGCAGTCACCATACTGCCGCTTGTGAAAGGACGGCAAAGGTAGGGGAATAATTGTTTTTTCACAAGAGAAAATCGCTTATTTAGCCAAAAAAGCCCTGTTATAGCCCCCTTGAGGGCAATTTCACCGCTAAATCGGTATGATGAGCCGTGAGGGATTTTCCAAAAAACAGGGAGGCTTGTCGCTCAAACTCTACGGTAGAATCGGTTGTATAAAACTGCAGACTGGCTTCCTTACTACACTGATGATTGATTTCGGGATGACGCTCCAGATAATTGGACAAGCTGTTGGCAACAATTTCTCCTTGCGCTACCACCCGAATATGCCCGGGCAGAAATTGAACAATTTTATTAAGTAATAATGGATAATGGGTACACGCCAGTAAAAGTGTATCTATTTGATCGGATTGTGCAAATAGGTGTTGCAGATGTTTTTGCACAAAATAGTCTGCCCCCGGAAGTTCCGCTTCTCCATTTTCAATTAGGGGAACCCACATAGGGCAAGCCTCCTGATAAACTGAACATTGCGGAAAGAAATGATGAATTTCTATTGGGTAACTATTACTGCTCACTGTTCCAAGCGTTCCTACAATTCCCACCGAGCCTGTATAGGAATAATTGCCAATTACTTCTGCTGTTGGTCGAATTACGCCCAATACCCTTTTTTGGGGATCCATTTGGGGAAGGTCTTTTTGCTGAATTGTGCGTAGGGCTTTGGCTGATGCTGTATTGCAGGCCAATACTACCAATTCGCAACCCTGATAAAAAAACCAGCGAACAGCTTCCAGGGTATATTGATAAACTGTTTCAAATGAGCGGGTTCCATATGGTGCGCGGGCATTATCTCCCAAATACAGGAAATCGTGTTCAGGTAATACTTTCACCAATTCTTTCAATATGGTGAGTCCGCCATATCCGCTATCAAATACACCAATGGGTTTTAGCTTATTCATACCTAAAAATAAGAACCCCTTCGAAAGGAAGGGGCTCTTGTATTGAAATTTAGTTTTTCAAGGTTTATGCTTTCGGCTTGGGAGCAGGAGTTGCAGGTTTTGCTGGTGCAGGTGCAGTGGGGGCAGCTAATCCGGTTCCACCGGCTGCTCTCCATGCGTCTTCTGCTTCTTTAGGCAATTGTAATTTTAACTTGATTGCCACGCGAATAGCCAGATTATCCAGCAATGGAGGATTCACATAAGGCGATAAGGCATCGTTCTTTAATACCAGCGTGTACTTCTGTTCGGCAATTACCTCATTTAAAGCTGTGAGAATCTTTACGCGAAAAGGCTGTAATAATTGCTCTTGCTTTTGACTTACTGCCTCCTGAGAATATTGTTGCCAATAAACCAGTTTCTGACGATTCTTGTTTAAATCGTTTAACATCATTTCCCTGGCTTTTGCAGACGATGTGGCTGAATCTTTTTTAAAGATGCTGTCCTGACGCATAAAGGTTTTGTAGGTAAAGTCATATTCTTCTTTCAAAGAGTCCTGTTGAAAGGATTCAATTTGCTGAGAAACTTTGTCAATACCCGGCATGAGACCCAATACCAGCTGTTCATCGAAATACCCGATTTTTACAGGCTGTTGCGCCGATACATTTTCGGCAGAAAATACAGTGGCAGTGACTGCCAACATAATAAAAAATAACTTCTTCATTGCAGTTTGGTTATAGTTGAACGTTTGAAAACGGATTTATTTTATGCCCATTTCCTTTAATACCTCATCACTTTTATCAAGCTTTGGGTCGGCAAATATAATGGTTATTCCTTCACTTTTATCCAGTACAAAATCATAAGATTTCGCTACTGCCAATTTTTGAATCACGTTGTATAGCTTATCCTGAATGGGTTTTACCAATCGTTGCCGCTCTTTAAATAAGTCGCCTTCGTATCCAAAACGCTTTTTTTGCAGTTCTCTCAATTCCTTTTCTCTAACAAATAGTTCATCTTCCCGCTTCTTTTTCAACTCGTCGGTTAACATAAACTGCTCTGCCTCGAAGTTTTTGTACATTTTATCGAGAATTCCCTGCTTATCATCAATCTCCTTTTGCCACTGTTCACCGATTAGTTGCAATTTTTTATCTGCTTCCTTGTATTCGGGAATTTTATTCAGGATGTACTTGGTGTCGATAACCGCGTAACGCTGAGCCTGGGTTTGAATACCTGTAAGACAAATCAGCAAAAAAAAGAGGATAATTTTTTTCATAAAAATGTTTTAGGTTTTGGAAATCAGGCAATTAAGCTCTATTCTTTGCATTATTCCGGTTCAAATCCAAGCATGAAAGTGAACCGTGCTGCATCTTTTAAAGCACCGCCTGTAGTAATCCTATCCAATCCTATGCCATAATCGAATCCAAGCAAACCAAACATGGGTAAAAAGAAGCGCATTCCCAGTCCAACCGACCTTCTCAGACGGAAAGGATTGTATTCTTGCATAGAATACCATCCGTTTGCTGCCTCGAAAAATCCAAGGGCATATATGGTACTGCTGGGGTTTAAGCTCAGCGGATACCTAAGCTCCATGGAGTATTTATTGAATATAGTAAAATACTGTGTAGCGTATTGTCGGTCGGGGTTGATGGATGGATTTGAGTTATCATAAACCGGATATCCTCTGTGTGCAATGATATCATAACCTAATAAAGCAAACTGGTTACTCAATCCGGCATCCCCAACCTGGAAGCGTTCGAACGGTGAGATTTTAGCATTCAGATTAAATCTACCTACATACCCAAATTTCGCTGCCAATTTCATCACCAATTGTTTATTTCGATCTTCTCCCCTAGGGCGTCCAAATGGAATATACCATTCTCCATTGAAGCGCCATTTCTGGTATTCCAGCCATTGATAGGGTTGGTCGCTATTCAGGTTATTATTAATAAGCGAATAGGGTGGAGTAATTTGTAAACTCAGCAAAAACGTAGAACCTGAACGAGGGAACATAGGGAAGTCGACAGAGGAACGCTGTAAAGCGACCCGCAAGTTGAGGTTATTTACATACCCATTATCAAATCCCGGCAGGTTTGTGGGGTCAATAGCGTAATTGCTCAACTTATACCGGGTATAGTTTATACCGGTTGTAAGAGAGAAATAGTCATCTGGCCATTTAAGCTGACGGGCAATACTAATGGTGGCTCCAGTGGTAGAAATATATCGCTGATCAGCAATGTTTTGATTGTACTGGCCCGTATAGGGATCAAAGGTTTGGCCGAATTTGGTATTATAAATACTAAATGTAAGAGCATTTCTTTTCTTTCCCCCTAACCAAGGTTCGGTAAATGAAAAATTGTAGCTGCGGAATGCCTTACCATTACTTTGTAACCGTAAACTGAGTTTTTGCCCGTCTCCCATTGGTAAGGGATCCCAGGCAGTTTTTTTCCAAACATTCTTCAAAGAGAAGTTGTTGAATGAGACTCCCAGCGTTCCGGTTAATCCAATATAACCCCCCCAACCCGCACTTAACTCTAACTGGTCGCTTGATTTTTCTACAACTCCATAATTGATATCTACGGTTCCATCATCCGGGTTAGGAACAGGCTCAATTTTAATTTTTTCCTGATCAAAATAATTCAGCTGAGCAATTTCACGCTGGGAACGAACCAGATCGGTACGACGGAATTTTTCGCCAGGTATGGTTCGCAACTCCCTGCGTATAACATATTCCTTGGTACGATCGTTTCCGGTAATGCGCACATTCTTTATGGTAGCCTGAGGTCCTTCCACAATCCGCAACTCGAAATCAATGGTGTCGTTATATACAGCCGTTTCAATTGGCTCTGTTCGGAAAAACAGATATCCATCATCCTGATAGAGTCCGCTCACATCACCAGCTTCAGGACCACCACCCTTTCCAAGTTTTTTATTGAGGATTTCCATATTGTATATATCCCCCTTGCGGATACCCAAAATGGAAGTAAGAACAGAGTCGGAATATTTTGTATTTCCTCTCCAGGTAATATTTCCAAAATAATATTTTCTTCCTTCAATTACTTTAATGTCGATATTGATGTTCCCACGACTAGTTGAATATACCGTATCCTTTTCAATCATAGCGTCGCGATAACCTAATGTATTATAGTAATCAAGAATTTTGTCTTTATCATCGATAAATTTATTCTGATCGAACTTTGCTGAGTTCAGCTTAATTCGAACATAGGGATCGAGCACTTTTTTTGTTTTTGAGAAAGTAAGAAATCCTTTTTCTTTCAGGTATTGTTCGAACGTATAATTTTTGGGAATAACCATCTGTCCTTTATCCTGAACCGGAAATAAAGTAAGGCGGGATTTTTCTTTAGTATCTTTTAGCTGCTTTTTAAGTTTTGCATCTTCTATCGTATTTCCGCCGAAATTGATATTATTAATTTTTACTTTAGGCCCTTTATCGATTAAAAATTCCAGTGCCAGGTTATTATCCATGGCAGAATCTTTTTTCTCAACAATTTTTACTCGCGAGTCACGGAAACCCTTTTCTGCGTAATACTTTCGGATGGCTTCCACGGCGGAAATCTTCATGTCTTCGGTCACAACCCGATTAGGCACCAATCCTGTTTTTCCGGATAAATCGTCTGTCTCCCCTTTTCTAACACCTTTGAAATTAAATCTAGATAGCCGGGCTCTTTCGGTTACTGAAATTTCGATTTCAATATTTTTCCCTTCCAGTTTGGTGATATAAATTTCAACGTTACTGAAATATTTTTGAGCCCAAAGTTTATTGATGGCTTTAGAAAAGTTATCCCCCCCAGGAATCGTAACTTCATCACCGGGATTGATGTTTGCAAAAGATATCAGCAGGTTTTCATCAAAAAACCGATTCCCGGTAACCCGAACATTGGTTATTTTATATCGCTTGGGAGTTTTTTGATTAAATATGTTTAGCAGATCGGCATTAATATTGGTGATAGAAGTATCCTTTTCTGTCTCCTGACCAACTACCGAGAGGCTGCCCAGCGTAAAAATGAGCGCTGATAATAAAAATTTATACAGGTTGGGCATCCATTTTATTTTTTTCATGTACCCAGACGGTTCTCCGGAGTACATAGCTTCAGTTAGTTTAGATGATAAGGCGGGGCAAATTAACGGGAATAATGAAAAGTGTTTGTTAAAACCCCCCTTATCGGGGCGATTATTCATAGAAATATTAAACAATAGGCGCCTCCCGTTGAATTTGTTGTCCGGTTTTACCAAATCTCCGCTCCCGCTGCTGATAATCAATTATGGCCTCATACAGGTTATTTTTCCGAAAATCGGGCCATCGGGTAGGGGTAAAATAGAGTTCGGCATAGGCCAGTTGATATAAAAGGAAATTGCTAATACGGTGCTCCCCACTGGTTCGAATCATCAGTTCGGGATCGGGAAAGGAATGGGTTGCGAGGTGTAGCTGAAAAGTATCCTGATTGATTTGGGTAGAATCTAATTTGCCAGATTTTACAGCTTCAGCAATAGATTTTACCGCCTGCACAATTTCCCAGCGACTGCTGTAACTTAATGCCATAATAAGCTGTAGTCCGGTATTGCCTGAAGTAAGATCCAGCGCCTCCTGCATTTCCCGTTTTGCCTGAGGAGGAAGTAATTCTAAATCGCCAATCACGTGTAAGCGAATGTTGTTTTTGTTGAGTGTGGGTACCTCCTTGCGAATGGTTTCCACCAACAACTGCATTAAACCCTCCACTTCCCTGGCTGGCCTGTCCCAATTTTCGGTACTGAATGCATACAATGTTAAATATTGAACGCCTAATTCGGCGGCCCCTTCCACCACATTGCGAACGCTCTCAACCCCATGAAAATGTCCATAGAGCCGGTCTTTCCCTCTTTCTTCAGCCCACCTGCCATTTCCATCCATAATGATGGCAATATGTTTTGGCAGCTTTTGCAAATTAATCTGGCCAATCAGCCCCTGATCCATATGCGCCAAGTTTAAGTGGGCAAAGGTAGCAAAATCGTGTGGTTGAAGGGATTTAATTTCTCAAATCTCACTTATGATGGAACAAAACTGCTATCGAAGGCGGGAGGAGGGCGGACATCGATAGGATTCGAGGTTGAAAGCAATTCCAATTTTAAAACTGGCATAGGAATCCGGTTGGAGACTATTCCCGCGCTGCCGACCTTTAATGCCAATTGTAATCCCGGTTTCATAACTCCTGTCCTGCAACAAAAAAGCAGGGGATGGCGAGCCATCTGGCAAAGCAGGAAAGGCGTCAGGTGCATATGTGCCGCTTACATCGTCTAAGTAATCGGTATTGGTGAATCGGTAAGTAAATTCTGCAAACACATTGATTCGGGGGTCGAATGCATATTTTACTCCTACAGTAAAGGGAACGCAGATTGCTATAGGACTGTAGAACTGCTTTTCAGGATATAGAGTACTACCCTGACCTTCTGTTCCCAGAGTACGGAGGTAATATTTTTCCCCAGCCAAGTAAGCATAAGGGTCATAAGAAAAAGCGCCGATTCCCAATCCCAGATAGGGAGTGAAAGAGTACCCCTCAATCCCCGGACGAAAATTAAAGAAATTAAATTCGCCCGAAATACTCCCTTCCCACACATCTGAATTAAAGCTAAGGTTTCGGATTTGTTGCACCTGATTTTTGCTATAGGTATCCGAATAGCCCAATTGCAGGTATTCCCCTGATAAGCGTAGGGAAATATAACCCCCTAACTGTTTGCGAAAGAAAAATCCGGCAGCCAGCTTTGGACGGTTAATGCCGGCATTGGAATTTAAATCGCCAAAATAATGACTCGCCCCCGCATGAATACCTATCTCTCCCTGATGCACAAAACTATTCATTACCTGTGCTTGCACAGATAAGCCAAAGCTGGCCAACAAGATGAATAATATTAATTTATAACGCATGAAGTAGAAAAGGGTATTATCTCCAGTGTAAATAAAATGCAAAAAACGTTACCATAAAAGTTAATTTCTTTTATCAAGACCCCATGCCAGCTTAGTTCTTAGGGTTGAAAGAAAGCTATTCTCGTTTAACCGCACCAGATTTACGCTAAATTCTTCCTTTTTAACTGCTAATTGAATCGTTTTATCTACAATTTCCCTCCTGGCATCCAAAGCACAAATAAACATATCCGCCCTGCTTTCAACTTCAAAAGAAATAATATTGGTATCCGGTACTATAATGGATCTAACATTTAGGTTATGAGGTGCCACCGGAGTAATCACGAAACTCGAAGATTCAGGAAAGAGGATTGGTCCATTACAACTCATGTTGTACCCGGTAGATCCGGTTGCAGTTGAAACAATTAAGCCATCAGCCCAGTAAGTATTCAGGAATTCACCATTCAGGTAGGCATGCACTTTTATCATTGGAGAAGTGTCGCGCTTGTGAATGGCAAACTCATTTAATCCGAATGGAGTATCTCCAAATAAATTTTTATTTGAATCAAGATGAATCAGCGTTCGTTTATCAATGATAAAAGTACGATTTACAAGCGCTTCTACTGCAGAAGACAATTCATCCCGACTAATACCTGCCAAAAATCCCAGCCGGCCAAAATTCACGCCCAATACAGGAATTTTTTTATTTCTCACCAGCGTTACAGTATCGAGCAGGGTTCCGTCTCCACCCAAACTAATGAGGCAGTCTAATGCATCGGGGAGCTCGGAAGATTGTAAAAAAGGAATCAGAGAAGGGTATCGCTGCGTTACTTGCGGAAATTGCGCTAGCAAGGGCTGAAATATACGAATACACACATCATAATGGGTAAGGGCTTCCAGCAAGATATCCAAATGTGCCCCCTGTTCGGTATCCAATCCACGGCTATAAATAGCTACTTTCATGAAGTTTTATTTGAAGGAAGAACCTATTTTGAAACGGATAAGCTGAGGAAATTATTTTACTAAAAATCATTTCGGCTATGTAAATATACACCATCCGTGCCCAGTTGATTCATGCTGAATTCAATTTTAAATACAAAGTCGTAGATAGATACTATATCCAGCCCTATTCCCCAACTCCTGAGCATGGTATTGTTGAGTGTATTTGTATTATTGGCAAATCGATTATAGCTATACCCAAAATCAGCAAAGGCTTTTAGGAATACACGGAAGGGGATTCTGTCGTGACTTTTACTCTGAACCGGATTTTGCAGGATTACAGAAATCAGGCGCTGATGAAAAGTGGTTTTCAGTAGAGCGGCCGCAGAACCATCAACTACATTGTATTCTAATCCACGCATTTGCGTATATCCATAGCCAACAAGTCGCTGATTTACAAATGCCCGATTTACAGGAGACTTCACTACACCGATTCCTTCAAAATGAAGGAACCGAATATCCGGAGTAATCGGCAAAACGTATGCTACTCTGGCTGATGCCTGCCACAAATTCGCATCTGATTGAAAAAGCCGACTATACAAATTGGCTTCCATCATCCAGCCCCGGGTTGGATAGGGTATATAGTCTACATTGTAATATTTGTATTGATAGTTGAAGTCGAGCCAGCGAAAACGACTACCCTGAATGGGAAAATATTGTGGGTTAAGCTGTAAAATAGTATCTGCAACATGCTCCTTATTATAAGTCAACCGAAAATAATGACGCTGCCGAACATCCGGACGATAAGAATAAGTTACATCGAAGCGTACAGTTTCTCTTACAATTGAATCTTGCCTGAAAAATTGTTGTTTATTATTAAGCGTAATAAAATTTAATTCCTTCTGCGTTGCATATGCAAAACCAACATTTAAACCACTGGTAAGTTTTTTATTGATAAATGGAAGTTGATAGCGAAAACTAATTTGATTGTTATACCCTGTTATCAGCCAGATATCCAGATTGTCATTTCTTCCGGTAAAATTGTTTTGAATAAATTTTAATCCATAATTTACTCTGTCTAAACTTCTTTGCTGATCTATCCACCACTGATTAAAGTTGCGGTCGATTAATTTGAAGTAGGGAACCGGAAATAAAAACCATCTTTCTTTTACAGCAACAGTAATAGTAGCCTGTTGCCTTTCTGCTGTTTGAATGCGTGCGCTCACATATACTTCAACATCTACAAATAAGCTGGTATTCATCAGTTGCTCTTTTGCCAGCTTCAATTGATTGGGTAGGTTACTTACTGCTATCGTATCTCCCTTTCTAAAAGGAAGTTCTCGTAAAATGATGAATGGGCGAGTTTTTGCGTTTCCTGTAACAATTATCTCTGAAATTTGCAAGGGGGTTGAAAGTATTGAGCTATCTCCAATACCTCCGGAAATTTCACTTTTCATCCCAAAATCCTGAGCGTATAAACCTATTCCTGCTAATAAGCAAGCAGCTGATAATAGTAGTTTTTTACCTTGGAAAATTATATGCTGAGCAAACAATACTGTGATTTTAACAAGCATTACACAATTTGCATACCTGGTTACATATTCAGGTAAGAAAGGAGGTGTTGGTAGTTATCCTGCATCTCTGAATCATCCTCTGATTTGCCGAAATAATATCTTACGACATATCCATTTTGCTGTAAAGATGCAACTGCTGTGGAGATTTCCTGCTTGCTTACCTGCAGGGTAATCACCAGCATACCCGATTCCCGGCGGGAATTCATGTGAAGCAAACTGAGATCATTGGATTCCAGTATCCTGTTAACTTCACCCAGTGAAAAAAGAGCCGGATCTGATTCTATCACTATCACACCCAACCGATCGTGTACATCTAAAAATACTGCCAGTGTACGAATCATTTCTTTTGCAGTAACTATGCCAAGTAAAGAATCGGATTGCACAACAGGAAGCAGGGTGAGCGAATTTTCAGAGAGAATGCGCAGTGCATCTAACAGAAAAGCCTGGTCGGAACATTGAAGGGAAGAAAGATACAATTGAATATGGGAAAGAATTTGATCTTCTGACAATTCCTCCAGCGCAGACTTACTCACCAATCCTACATAATGTGAATCGGCATCTAATACAGGAACATGCGATACCTCATACGTTTCCATTAATTCCAATACAGTCGCTGCAGTTTCCGACAGATAAACTGCCGGAAACCCTGTCTGCATGATTTGATTTATGATCATATTTTCAATACTACAACTTCAAGATAGTTTTGTTATCCGACAGATGATTTATTTTTTAGGTTCAGTAGAAATTTTTCTAAAATCGTATTAAACTCTTTAGGCACCTCCATCATAGGGGCGTGTCCGCAATGATCTATAAAATGTAATTCGCTGTTTTTAATCAGCTTATTGAATTCTTGTGCCACAAATGGTGGGGTAATTATATCATTGTTTCCCCAGATGAGCAGGGTTGGCTGCTGTATCTGTGTGAGTTCGTCTCCTAAGTTATTTCTAATGGCACTTTTAGCCAGGGAAATGATTTTAATCACTTTCAGCCGGTTATTGGTAATTTCAAATACTTCGTCTACTAACTCCTTGGTAGCCATTGCTGGATCATAAAAAGTAATCTCGGTTTTTTTACGGATATACTCATAATCCCCCCTTTTGGGATAAGAATCACCCATACCATTTTCGAATAATCCGCTGCTGCCGGTTAAGGTAAGGGAAGCAATTTTTTCAGGATGCTTCAAAATATGCACCAAAGCCACATGACCGCCCAGAGAATTACCCAACAGGTGAATACCGTCATATCCCTTAATTTCTATGAATTTATGCACGTGCTTAGCCAGTCCCCCCACGGTTGTGTGAAAAATATCCAATTCAAATAAGGGTAAAAGGGGTACAACCACTTTATATTGATGTCGGAAATGCTCGATCAAATCACTGAAGTTACTGAGGGCACCGAAAAGACCATGAAGTAACATCAATGTTTCGCCCTCTCCTTCTTCAACGTATTTGAATTTATTTATTTCTTTAATCTCGTATGTCATAATTGGCTGATCTGTTTTTTACTCATCCGCTCTATGCTATTTCAGAGATGCAGTTGTAACGAAAATACTGCTTTTTACTGCAATAAAATATGATATTCTAAAGAGTTGTTGGTTAATTAACCTGAATTCCAGTAAGACCCGAACTAAATAGGCATGATGCTTTTATTAAACGGGCATGGATAAATGATTGAAATAATCCGACAATTCGGCAAACATACCTTTAAAAAAGGGTATGAGTTTTCCCAGGGAATCTATCGCAACCGGGCCCATTCGATGAATATACGGATAGGATTTAGAAGCTGAAATCTCATTCGGACCAATAAGATGCAGCTTTTCGAAATAAAACAATACTACACTAAATAATGTACCATAGAGTAAAAGATACATCACAATACCTCCTAGGGTATTTATCCATCCTACTAGCAAAGTTTGCATAGCAGTTTCTATCAATTTAGCAGTTATTCTTACCATGATTATTACGGAAACCAATACCGCTAAAAAGGCCAAAAAAGGTAACCAGGAATGATGCCATTGCATTCTTTGTTCAGCTTCTCTTGCTACCCAGGCAGAGAGTTTTACTGCAGCTGCCAAACCAATTAATAGTGCGGCAAAAGAGAAAATGCCCACAATCAAACCATTTTTGTAGCCCTTAAAAAAGGCCCACACCAATACGACTGCCAGCAGACCATCTATCAGCATAAATCTTAGACGTTGGTTAGCAGTTGTTTCACTTTTTCTGCAATCAATTTTCCATCTGCCTTACCCGACAATTGTTTAGAGGCAATCCCCATCACTTTTCCTAAATCCTGCATACCGGATGCCCCTGTTTCTGTAATGATTTGGAGTAAGGCTGCTTTTAAAGCTTCTTCAGAAAGTTGAGGAGGTAAAAATTTTTCTATGATTTCTATTTCTTCTGTTTCCTTTTGCGCCAAATCTGGGCGGTTTTGCGTTTGATAAATTTGCAAAGAATCTTTTCTTGATTTCAGCATTTTTTGCAACATCTTCAACTCAGTTTCCGGTGTAAGCACTCCATTGGCACCCGGTTCTGTTTTCGCCTTTATAATTTCTGCCTTTATAGCCCTCAATCCACGAAGCAATGCTTCGTTTTTGCTTTTCATTGCCTCTTTCATTTGCTCCATTACCTGTTGTTCCAAGCTCATATTGATTTCTTTTATTTGTTTTCTGCAATTTGTGATTCTCTGAATTTTTTATAAAAACTTTTAGCAAACTCCCTCATATCATTTGCCAATTCTTCTTGGCGAGTAGCCCGCAGGTAGGTATCTGCCATGCCCATCATATTCTGATAAAAAAAGTCTGCCATCTCATCAACCATCATTTCTTTTGTCCATAAATCTATGCGAAGAGCCGACTTATCAGCTCCATCCCAAAAAGAAACCATTACTGATTTAGCAGGCTGGTTCATATCAGCTGTACTATCAGATGCCTTCCAGGAAATTTCCTGAGGAACTTTATTTTCATCGAGGCCAATTTGAATATGAATATTAGACTGGTGCATGATATATAATATTAAAGGCAAAAATACATTGTTTACTACGATTCGCTCTCATATTATGTGGTGGATTTGGATTGTGCTATTGAACAAAGATATGTTTCGAGCAACGTGGCAGTTTTATGCCAACTGAATTTTTCATTTTGCTGAAATCCCTCTCGAACCAGCTCTTGTTTCCAATTTTCGTTTCTATACAATTTTTTCATTTGCTCTGCCAGTTCATCGGGGTCCTGTGGATTGAAATAACAGGCTGCATTTCCGCCCGTTTCCCGAAGAGCTGGCTGGTCGCTTGCCAAAACCGGTATGCCGCATTGCATAGCTTCCAAAACTGGTAAACCAAAACCCTCCCAAACTGAAGGATATACCAGCGCATACGCCCCCGACATTATTTCTGCCATTTCCTGGTCCGTGATATAACCGGTAATTACCAGATCGTTTTTATATTTATATGTTGATAATTTTGCGGTGATTGCTTCGTTTTGCCAAGCCCACCTTCCTGCTATAACCAGCTTCATATTGCTCTTCTGCCACTTTTTAAATTGTGAAAATGCTTTTAGCAATGTGAGCAAATTTTTTCGGGGGTGAATGCTTCCGGCAACCAGAAAATACTCCTGTCCGCCCGTATATTTTTCCTTTATCTTCCTTGCCATTTCCCATTCAGCCGGCTGAAATATTTTTCTCGCGGCACCCGGTAACACCACTACCTCTTGCTTTGTGAGGGTGCTAAATTGAAGTAGTATATCATCTCGGGTTGCCCGGGAAACGGCAGCCACCAGGGTTGCTTTTTGTATTGCCTTAAGAGTAAACAATTGATAATGCCAGCGATGGTACCATGGAATCGCTTTCGGAAAATGAAATGCCGCCAAATCGTGTACAATCAGCAATTGGGGTATTTTGCTGTAAAAGCTTGCCATTCCGTAAGGCTGTAACCAAACATCGGCACCCCATTTACGCACACGAATACTGGCCCGGATATGATACCAAAAAGCAAGTGCAAGCGGCTGGCGAGTTGGCGGCCCGATCACTTCATGCGAAACTCGAGGATGTTGTATAAGCACTTTTTGAAGGGGCCGGTCGTATAAAAATAAAAATTCGTGATCCTGATTGATATCTACTAATTGCCTTAAAATTTCATGTGAATAATGGCCATACCCCTCCAACGGACCGCTATTTAAGTATATAGCTGTAACAGCAATTTTCATGATTGCAAAAGTACAATGGCAAATGCAGCATTTAATCATGTTTCACAACTGCCCACAAAAAAACACTTGTTTTCCACCAAATGCCTGTTTTTCATATTTTTATATAGAGTTGTTGTATTTTTAAACATGCAAAAAAAGGCACAACAGCTCGATTTATTTGGGTTTCCAATTGAAGACCCAACACCGCCAGCCAAAAAAAGCCGACCTGCACCAGCAAAGCAATCGGCACCAGCAGAAATTCCGGTAACATCATTAACTATCTCCCAGCCACCTGCTGTTCCGGTTATTGAAGAGCCGATTGCTACAATAAAAAAAGCACGGGTTTCCCGATCAGAAAATGGTCATAAAAGAGGTAGAAAGTCGTTTCGTGAAATGGATTCGGAAGTAGATTTGATTGAGGTGCCCTCCGAAGAAAAATTAAAAGAGAAACTATATTACTCCATAAGTGAAGTTGCCGGATGGTTTAAAGTAAACACTTCTTTGTTACGTTTTTGGGAAAACGAATTCGATATCCTGCAACCGAGAAAAACAAGAAAAGGAGACAGGCTATTTCGGGTAGAAGATATTAAAAACCTTCAACTGATTTATTTTTTGCTGCGTCAACGAAAATTTTCAATTGAAGGAGCAAAAAGTTATTTGATGGCTAACAAAAAAAGCATCGATAAACAATACCAACTGGTGCAATCTTTGAATCGATTAAAAGGGTTTTTGTTGGAAATCCAACAACAGTTATAGTTTTAGGAGATAATTTCCTCATTCAGATTCTATGAAAATAAGATTCAGATTCCTGCTATTACTTATTCCAATAGTGATTGCATTTCTTTTCAATTCCTGCTCATCCGGTAGTATTCCTCAAAAACCGAAGTATTCAATTGTGTCAGATACAGAAACAGTAGTGATGAAAGGAGTAATCAACCGGGCATTACTGGAGAAAGAGCCGGCATTTACCTGGATGAAGGAAAATAGAAAATATGGAACAGCTGATGCCACTGCTGTAAAAGTGTTTAGTGAGAAAAAAAATAAGTTTAGTGTGTTAATATTCGGTGGAACCTGGTGCCATGATACTCAAAATATCCTTCCTCTTTTTTACCGTTTGGTAGATAAAAGCGGGTTTCCTGAAAATCAGATTACCGTAGTGGGGGTTGACAGACAAAAAACTGCTCCAAAAAATTTGCATACCACCTGGAATATAACAATGGTGCCTACTTTTATAATTCTACAAAATGGAAAAGAGATGGGAAGGGTAGTAGAATATGGTAAAACCGGAAATGTAGAGCGTGAGCTGGCAGATATAGTATCGGTGCTGCAATAAACTAATCTTTATCCATTTGTACCGTAAGCCGATTATTGGCTGCCGCAAGCGCAAGATGATTGTGACCGAGTTCTTCTAAAATAATCCAATTGATTTTTTCTTTTACTGCATTAAATTCGGAAATAGACTCTGCCGCATTGGTATAATATTCTATTTGAACAATATGTGCATTTTTACCGGTTTCTGCTAAATATACCGAGCAAGATTCTGTACCGGCAGCTGTTATTTTTTGAGGCAATTGAGCAGTAAAGTCTCGTAAATGATTTGTTGCAGCAGACAAATCAATATGCAATTGACTCTCTACTTTTCTCTGCGTGCGAAGTGTAATATTATCTATGATGGTATCTACCATCTGTTTATTGGGAACTGTAATAAGCGTTTTCTCAGGAGTACGAATGCGGGTACTACGTAAACCAATTTTTTCAATCGTTCCGGAAAATTGAGCAACTTTAACCCAATCGCCGGTAACAAAGGGCTTGTCAAAAAAAATGATAAAGGAGGCGATTAGATTTTCCATACTCTCTCTTGCGGCCAATGCAATCGCAGCACCCACAATGCTTAGTCCGGTTAACAATGAACCTATCTCTTTATTAAAACAGAAACGCAGAATCAATAAAACGCCTAATAATACCAGCATTACCTTAAAGAAATCTTTAAAAAAAATTATCAGCTGATTATCGGATAAGTCGGTAGTTTGATTGGCTTTTTCCTCTAAAATCAATGCAATAAAATCGATACCTCTTCGGCAAAGCCATATAAACGCAACAATCAAGATGCCGATGAAAAGAGATTCGGCCATCTGCTGAGTGGTGGTATGGTAGATTTTTATTTGAAATAATCTAGGAAAATATAATTTATCAAGCGCTACAAATGTTACAATCAAAACTATAAACAAATCGAGCGGCTGTAAAACCAGATTCAAAAAAGATTGTCGGGCAATTTGTTGATTTTTTTTAGCGAGTAGCCGATATAACCAGTTTGCCAGTAACATAGAAACAAACCGCCTAAGTAACAGTGCAGCTGCAATTACCCCTAATACCCTAAGATAGTCGGCAAGCGTATTACTCAAAAATGTTTGCTGTAACACAGGATTCATAAAATCACATTAAACTTCTTTTTCAGGAACTATCAGGCGCAAGGTCTCTCCATCATATGCTGCATATGAAAAATTGCGAATCCAGTCGCCAGTATTGATATAGCGGCTCGTTTCCGTTAATGCAAAATCGATGGGAAAATGGCGATGCCCAAAAAGAAAAAAATCTATTCGTTGTTCACTTAATTTTCTATAACAATATTGAATCAACCATTCTTTATCGGCTCCTAAAAAGTGTTCATCACTTGACCCCGTGGCCTCACGACTGGCTTTACTAAAATAATTTGCCAATGAAATGCCCCAATCGGGATGTAGTTGGCCAAACAACCACTGACAAACCGGATTGCGAAAAATTTTCTTGAGGCGTTTATATCCAAAATCTCCTGGTCCAAGCCCGTCGCCATGACCAATAAAAAACGTTTTCTCATTCCAGGTAAAAATAGCCGGTTGATGATATACTTTCACACCTAACTCTTCTTCAAAATATCCACGCATCCATAAATCATGATTGCCGGTAAAAACGTGAATCGGTATACCTTTATCAGTTAATGCGGCTAATTTTCCTAATAGTCTGGTAAATCCTTTGGGAACTACTTTTTTGTATTCGAACCAGAAATCGAAAATATCGCCTAAAATAAATAGGCTGTCAACATCCCCTTCGATTGAATGTAAAAAAGACACTATTTTGTCTTCCCTAAAGCGGCTTTGTTGCATATCAGGGGCCCCGAGATGAAAATCGGAAATGAAATATATTTTTTTTCCCGGAGCAGGAATCATGTAATCAATGATTTTTTTGTTGAAGGTACTGTAACACATCACCACTGGCGACAATGGGCTTGCCCGTTACATCGCCGCTATACCAATACATCCAAGCCATATACGTTATTCCATTTAGGTTAACTTCCACCAATTTTCTCTCATATAAAGCCGGTACATTTTCATCAGCCTGCACACCTTCATAATCGTCTAACTGAGCGATTGCCCAGTTCCACTCATCTGAATTTCGTATTTCATAGAGTTCACCCTGAATATATTGATCGGTATTAGTGGGTTTAGCAGCGGGATATTCCCCCAAATCGTATAAAATTCCTCGGGTGGTTGCATGACCCAATAAAACAAAGTACCTGCTGATATAGGCATAGGCTGGATGAAGGAATCCGCTCCGCAGTGAGCCATAAACAAATAAATAAGTTGAGGCGGGCAGGCTCATAAATTTCTTAACTATCAATTAAAAAACAAAATACTTCTTTTGGTCCGTGCACTCCAACAACTAACGTTTTCTCAATGTCGGCTGTTCTGCTGGGGCCTGTTGCTAAAGTAACTAGTGAAGGATATTCATTTTCGCTTGAAAGCAACAGATGTTCGATTCCATCACCAATGTCATTCACCAATTGATGTGAGTAGGCAATACAGATATGAATGGGTGCATAAACGCTAACCGTTCTTCCGCTTTCTCCCGAGCTGCTCAATATGATAGAACCTGTTCTTGCCACCAGATGCTCACAACTGGTTATTGCAACATCGCAATCGGGAAGGGTTGGGTGATAATTCATATCCCATCCGTTTTTTTCAAGTAGTGAACAAATGGCCGTTTCACGACAATATAATTTTTCCCATTTACGAGAAGTGGTTAAGGCAAGTAATTGACTTACCAGCTCTGCTTCACTGCTGCAATAAGAAAATCTTCCTTGCAATTGAGTAAATCGCTCGGCAAACTCAAGAGCAGGCTCTTGTTGAAGTGGAAAGAAGGATTCTACCGACTGAATAGCAGGAAAGGGAACAGGCACCGGTTGTTTCAGTGCCTGCTTTATTTTTTTTAATATGGTGTCTTTGGCGTTACCTGCCATATTTTATACAATTGTTGCTGTTTCGTCGGCATTGGGCTTTCCGGGTCCGATAGTTGTTTCTCCCACCACCTGATCATTATTCGTTTCAGGTTCTATGGAAACCGGTTTTTTTTCTTCGAAAGGTCTTTTTCCAATTAAGTGCTCTACATCCGTTTTATGCAATACTTCTTTACTTAACAATTCCTTTGCCAAAATTTCAACTGCTTGCTTTTTCTCCTCTAACAACTGTAAGGTTCTTTGGTATGCTGCATCTATGATAGATCGAACTTCTTCATCAATCATTCGGCCAGTTTCTTCGCTGTAAGGTTTGGTAAACGTGTTTTCCTGGGAAGGATCATAGAAACTTACATTCCCCACATGCTTATTCATACCATACGCAGTTACCATACTATATGCAATTCGGGTAATTTGCTGTAAATCATTTGCAGCTCCGGTAGAAATTTTTCCAAAAAATACTTGTTCCGCAGCCCTTCCACCTAAAGTCATACAAATTTGATCATTCAACTGATCGGTATTATATAAATACTGCTCAGTGGGTGTGTATTGGGCATACCCAAGGGCGGCAGTTCCGCGGGGAACGATGGTAACTTTTAACAAAGGATATGCGTGTTCTAAAAACCATCCGCATACTGCGTGGCCGGCTTCGTGATAAGCAATGATTTCTTTTTCGTGAGGTGCGATAATTTTATTTTTCTTCTCCAATCCTCCAATTACCCGATCAATCGCATCCTGAAAATCGATCATTTCCACAGAGCTTTTTCCTTTTCTGGCAGCAATCAACGCGGCTTCATTACACACATTAGCAATATCAGCACCAGCAAAACCTGGAGTTAATTCTGCCAACCGATGCAAGTCGAGTGTTTCCGAAACCTTGATTGGCAAAAGGTGAACCTTGAAAATGGTTTCTCTACCTTTCACATCGGGTTTATCAATTGAAATCTGACGATCGAAACGACCTGGACGTAACAAAGCCGAATCCAACACGTCGGGACGATTGGTTGCGGCCAGAATAATAATGCCTGTATCCCCGCCAAAACCGTCCATCTCAACCAACAACTGATTTAGGGTATTTTCGCGTTCATCATTGCTCATGATGGCATTTCTTCCTCTTGCTCTACCTATCGCATCAATTTCATCGATAAAAATGATACAAGGGGCTTTTTCACGTGCCTGTTTGAACAGATCACGCACCCTGCTTGCTCCCACACCCACAAACATTTCCACAAAATCACTTCCGCTCAAACTAAAGAACGGAACCTGAGCTTCTCCTGCCATTGCTTTAGCCAATAAAGTTTTACCGGTACCGGGTGGGCCAACCAACAGGGCTCCCTTGGGAATCTTTCCTCCTAATGACGTATATTTTTTAGGATTCTTTAGAAAATCCACTATCTCCATTACTTCCACCTTTGCCTCATCCAATCCGGCAACATCGGCAAAAGTTATATTTACGCGAGCCCCCTTATCAAATAAAGTAGCTTTTGATTTGCCAATACTGAAAATTCCTCCAGGTCCACCGGCACCGCCCTGTCCCCCCATTTTGCGCATCATCAAAACCCAAACCGCTACAATGAGCAATAACGAAAAGATAGTATTGAATAAAGGGCCTGTCCAGTCCTGATCTTCTACCACAGGTTTTGGAAACTCAGCTAAATTTTTTTGAGCAACAAGAGTGTCTAATCTTTCGCTGAAACTTTTCCAGTCCAGCACCTTAAATTCAAAAAGCGGACTTTTGGCTTTTTCATTGGTGATAGATTTCTTAAAGCGTGTAACGTAATATTCTTTTTTTAGGCTATCGGGCTGAATATAAACACGCACGCGCTCTTTATTCTTTACCAAATCCAATCGGGCAACATCTCCTTGCAGCAGAATTTTATTTTCAAATTCCTGCTGACTAATTTCTGTTAGGTCGGGAGAGAATTTACCGAAGCTTGCTATTAACAGTGCAATAAAGGCAATGCCGTAAAAAACATATAAATTAAACCTGGGCCCCTTTTTAGGGTTATCGGAAGAACCTGAATTAGTTGATTTTTGATTCTGTGGCATATAGTATAAAATAACTTAGTAGTAATTTAACAAATTAGTGTCGCGACTCTAATCGGTGTGTTCCAATACGGTTGCATCGCTCCACATTTCCTCCAGTTTATAAAACTTACGGGCTTCAGGATGCATGATGTGAACAACAACGTTCACATAATCTATCAATACCCATTGAAGCGCCTGTTTACCTTCCTGCTTAAAAGGTACTTCAGCACATTCATTTTTCACCAGCATTTCAACCTCATCACTGATTGCCTTCACCTGGGTTGTACTGGAGGCTTCACATACAATAAAAAAATCGGCAGCTGCTTCCGGAATCTTTCTCAAATCAAGGCTTACGAGTTTTTGGCCTTTTTTATTTTGAATGGCTCGAATAATCGTTTTAATGATTTTTGAATTACGATTCAACCGGGTAATTGTATTTTTCTTCCGGCCGTTTAATACAGAAAGCGTTTCCAATAATTTGTACAATTTAATGAAAGAATATTGCTACATAACAGGAATGATAATTTTCTGCCATCAACGCAGAAAACTAATAACCCAATAGCTACCTTTACAAAAATACTACTTCTTTGTTACCTGCCCACGTTAAAAGTACTATCGGACACCCTTTTGTTGTGCTTCCGGAAATAGATAGTACCAATAGGTATGCCAAAAATCAGGTTCAATCCAAATTGGCTGAACATGGAGCAGCCTATTTCGCTTTGAATCAACAGGAAGGAAAGGGCAGACAAGGCAAAAAATGGATAAGTGAAACCGGGAAAAACATACTGCTTTCTATAGTAATCAACACTTCCCGACACAAAACAGGTTCCTTACCCGAGTTAAATCAATGGGTTGCTGTTGCCTGTTTCGATTTTTTCAGAAAATATGCCGGTCAGGAAACCCGAATAAAATGGCCGAATGATCTCTACTGGCGTGACAGAAAGGCAGGAGGTATTTTAATTGAAAATAGTTGGAGAGGAGAAAGCTGGCAATGGGCGATTATTGGCATAGGCATTAATATTAATCAAGAGCTTTTCGATTCCGGTTCCGGAAATCCTATTTCCCTTCGGCAAATAACAGGCAAAACCTACGACCCTATCGCATTGGCAAAAGAACTCTGCCAAATTCTTTCCTTTCGCTATGGGCAATGGGAAAGTAATCAACAGATTGCAATTTTAGCAACCTACAACGAACATCTCTATAAACAAAACGAATGGGTTCGATTGAATGTTCAAGGAAAAGAAATATCCGCAATCCCCATTCGGGTTACCGAACAAGGAGCGTTAATGATTCAAACACCAGATGGTGAAAAACAGTTTTTATCACAAGCCATTTGGCTGTAAGTAAAATTCAAATGGAAAAGATTCGACTTACTCAATTCTCTTCTGCGGCTGGTTGCGGTTGCAAAATGGCACCGGCAGCATTGGAAAAAATTTTACAACAATCCCGAACTACCCAACTTGCATCAAGTTTGATAGTAGGAAACGAAAGCAGTGACGATGCGGCTGTTTACGATTGGGGAGATGGTACCGGACTTATTAGCACAACCGATTTTTTTACTCCTATAGTTGACGATGCCTTTTTGTTTGGAAAAATAGCTGCCGCCAATGCAATTAGTGATGTATATGCCATGGGTGGAGAACCCTTGCTGGCATTGGCAATGTTAGCCTGGCCCTTAGAAAAACTGGGTGCCGATTTAGCTAAAGATGTGATGGCTGGAGCAAGGGAAACTTGTAAGGAAGCAAATATTCCATTAGCAGGCGGACATAGCATTGATAGCCCAGAACCAGTTTTTGGGTTAGCCGTTTCGGGAAAAGTTCAGTTGAACCAAATCAAAAAAAATAATACCGCACAAGCGGGCGATTGGCTGTTACTTACCAAGCCTTTGGGTGTTGGAATTCTTTCAACTGCAGAAAAAAGAGGCTTGTTAAATGAAGCACATCGAACCAGATTCTATCAACAACTATCCACTTTAAATTCGGTTGGTACATTACTGGGTAAAATTGACGGTGTTCATGCACTTACGGATGTAACGGGTTTTGGATTGATGGGACACTTAATTGAAATGTCGGAAGGTAGCGGACTGGGGGCAATTGTTCACTATAGCAAAGTTCCCATTCTTCCCGAATTGCAGGAGTATTTAAAGAACAGGATTATTCCCGATGCAACTTACCGAAACTGGAATGCCTATCAGCCAAAAGTTGCTTTTGGTGCTGGAGTGAATGTGATGGAAGCTTTTACTGTTCTTCCCGATCCGCAAACCAATGGCGGTTTATTAATGGCCGTTTCGGAAGAGAGTTTACCAGAAGTGCAAGCATTGCTGGAAAAGGAAGGACTGAGCGCTTTTGCTGAACCTATTGGAAAAATAACAAACGCAGGCGAAAAATGTATCCAGGTTTTGGCTTGATATGAAGGAGCCGGATTGTTATAAAATCATATTTCCCTTGTTCTTCACCTGCTCTATAGGAAGCTCAATAATCAACTGAACTTCAGGTATTGACTTCACTACCTGTTTAATCCAGTTAACTGCTTCATCAGAAGCAGTATCTCCCTTCATCAGCCAAAGAAAATCCATATGACGGAATTCGGGCAATAAATATTCTCCGTCGTAATGATTGTGATAAAGATAATGCACAAGAGAAGTGTTGGGCTCCTTTGATTCGTAAACCGAAAAATAATACGTACGTTCTTTTCTTCTTAAGGGAATTTCTAAGTCGGAATTGAGCCGAAAGCGGTATCCCAATTGTTGATTCAATAATAAACAAAACTGAAAGCTTTTCAAAGGAGCAGTGATTCCCAGCATCCTCGTGTCCAGGAAAAAATCTTCATTCATGCCCTCGGTATCCAGCTTAAGTTTCATAAGAACAATTTAAAATTGAACATCCACCACTTTTTCTTCACTGCCGCGTTTAAAGCGAAGGCTGGTTTTATCACCCTTTTTAAATTTACTCAACGACTGCATATAGGCTGATACATCCACAAATGAATACGAGCCTAGCTGCAGCAGAATATCGCCCGCCTGTAAACCCAATTTTTCAGCTAATTTTCCTGGGCTTACTCCATCTATTCGCATACCAGTGCCGGTAAAGCCATAATCAGGAATAACACCCAGACTAACAGTAAATCCGCTGCTGCGACCCATTTGTGGTTCCCGGGTTTTAGTAAAAGGCAGCTTCCCTTTACTATTGGTAGCTTCCAGTAAGCGATACACCCATCTTACAATTTCCTCTTGCCCGGAATAGTTGATTTTATCCCAATCATCGGTTGCTTTATGATAATCGGGATGGCTTCCGGTAAAAAGAAATAACACTGGGATATCTTTCCTGTAAAAACTTGCATGGTCGCTGGGACCGCTTCCGGTGCTATCGTAATGTGTAACAAGAGATGCACTGATTGCAGGTACAACTTCCGACCAAACAGGTGAAGTTCCATAACCGCCAATCGTAAGCTTGCGAGCAGTATCATATCTTCCCACCATGTCCATATTAATCATAAAGTTGGCAGAAATATTTTTAGTGGGATGATCTAGCCAATATTTACTTCCCAATAACCCCAATTCTTCGCCACTAAAATGAAGAATTAAGTAATTATTGTTGGCCGGAGCCGTTTTAAGTAACATTCGGGTAAGTTCTATTAATGCCGCAGTTCCGCTGGCATTGTCATCTGCACCATTATGAATCACATGACCTGTATCGAGCGCAGTTTTATCTTCTCCATATCCCAGGTGATCGTAGTGGGCGCCCAGTATAACCGTATGCGGTGCTTGATTATCAATAAATCCGGCAATATTTTTTCCCTTTCGAATTCGGTTCACAAATTCAATGCATAAGGATATAGAAATAGTTGCAGCTGGATCTGTAAAGTACTTACTGATTGCCGAATTTGTTAAGTAAACCAGAGGCAATTCGGCAGGAGCAGAACTATCAAATTTATTATATTGTATGTTGTCGGTTATGGAAGAACTATTATAAATAAATAATGCTGTTGCGCCCTTAGATGCCCCTTTCTTCGCATACTCGCGAATGGCATCCGTCAGGTTGAAATGGGGGTTCGATTTATTAGCTTCCAATATTTCCTTCAAATCCCAAAACCAGGGTTCACCCGATTCCTGTAGTGCCATGGCCGGGGAACCACTAACAATACCCGGCTTGCTAAAAGTAAGCGGGAAAAAATCTTTCATTAATACCAACTTTGTCGACTCTACCTGGAATCGTGTGGAAGTATCAGGCTGCTTCCCCTCATTTATGATAAATTCCTGAACAAAACCATCCGTACCGGCCGGAGCCAATCCCATAGCACGATATTGATTAATTATGTATTGAAGTGCCATTTCTTCACCCTGTGTTCCTGTTCTTCTTCCTTCAAGTCGATCGTCAGACAAATACTGAACGTGGGAAGTTAATTGCCCTACTCTTTCATTACGGGCATTCAATTCGGCCTGCAGTTTCTTTTTTTTGCTTTGCGCGGGAGCCAGTAAGGGCAAAAAAAGCAAATACCAGAGATAATGTTTCATGATTCAAAGGTACAATTTGCAAAGATATTCAAGGGTATAAGTACAATTCCCTTAGTTAATTATACCCTTGCAAATTCTGTTCCCGATATCGTAACTTAACGCCCTAAATTGCTGCTACTTTTGCAATAATTTTTATCATTTGTCTCACACTACCCTTCATATTGCATTAGTAGGCAACCCCAATAGTGGCAAAACATCGCTTTTCAACTCGTTAACCGGATTGAATCAGCAAGTGGGAAATTTTCCTGGTGTTACGGTAGATAAAACAGTGGGTAAGCTATCGCTGAATAAAAACACAAAGGCTGCCCTCATTGATTTGCCAGGAACATACAGCTTATATCCGAGAAGAGAAGACGAATGGGTGGCCTATAAGGTTCTAATGGGCGCCGATCCTGAAACAAAAGCTGATATTGTTTTACTGGTGGCTGACGCCAGCAACTTAAAAAGGAACTTACTTTTTTGCTCTCAGATTATTGATTTGGATATACCGGTAGTGATGGCACTTACTATGAACGACTTGGCCATCAAGCGAGATATTTATGTAGATGCTGACGGATTATCTAAGGAATTGCAAATTCCAATTGTTGTTGTTAATCCCAGAAAAAATAAAGGACTAACAGAGCTGAAAAAAGTTTTACTAGAAACCGCTTTAAAAGGTGTGGAGGCTTCAAAAAAGGAGCAGCATTTTTATGATGCCGGAAAAGAAGTTGGAGAGCCGGTATCAGCCGTTAAAAATATATTTCCCGCAATCAGCGATTATGCCGCTGTACATTACCTGATTCATCATCAATCATTTCCGCTCAGCAATTCAGACCAGCAAGCGATTGAATCTATTGAAAAAACTTTTGCCTTTAATCCTACCAAAACACAGGCAGAAGAGATTGTTAATCGTTATGCCCATATTCGTCAGGTCTTAAAAACCTATGTGACCGAGCCGAACCCGATGGATCAGAAAAAATTCACAGAAAAATTAGATAATCTATTGTTGCATAGAACCTGGGGGTATATTATTTTGTTGACAGTGCTCTTTTTGTTGTTTCAAAGTATTTTCTGGGTTGCCAGATATCCAATGGATTTTATTGAATGGGCATTTCAACAATCAGCTGCCTGGTTAACTGCCCACTTGCCAATAGCCTGGTGGAGTGATTTGATAGTAAATGGAATTGTTGCTGGATTAAGTGGCATATTGGTTTTTGTTCCACAGATCATGATATTGTTTGGATTGATTACCATGCTGGAAGATTCGGGATATATGGCACGCATTGGTTTTTTAAGTGATAAAATGATGCGTAAAGCAGGATTGAATGGGAAAAGTGTAATGCCGCTGATTAGTGGTTTTGCCTGTGCCGTACCGGCTATCATGTCGGCAAGAGCCATTGAAAATAAAAAAGAGCGGCTGCTTACTATACTGGTTACGCCACTTGTAAGCTGTAGTGCAAGATTACCGGTGTATACCATCTTAATATCATTGGTTATTGATGATACCTATTATTTTGGGTTCCTTAGTTTGCAGGGACTGGTAATGATGGGCTTATATTTAGGGGGCTCACTCATGGCATTGTTTGTAAGCTTTATAATCAAGGGCTTTATTAATATTAAAGAAAAAAGTTTCTTCATACTCGAGCTGCCCATTTACCGACCCCCCCGGTGGAAAAATGTTTTGGTAACCATGATTGGTAAAGCCCGGATTTTCGTTACCGATGCCGGAAGAATTATAATGATGATCAGCTTAATTCTTTGGTTCTTGTCAAGCCACGGCCCCGGAAATGAGATAGAACAAGTGAATACCCGATATGAACAATTGATACAGTATTCACCAGACCAACTTGTACAACTGAATAAACAATGGGCTGCAGAAAAGTTACAACATTCTTATGCAGGCCATTTGGGTAAAAGTATCGAACCTCTGATTGCACCTTTGGGATACGACTGGAAAATTGGAATTGCTTTAATTACCTCTTTTGCAGCCAGGGAAGTATTTGTGGGTACTATGGCAACTTTATATAGTGTTGAGGAAACAGATGATAGTTCTTTACGGGAAAAAATGGCGGCAGCCACTCATGCGGATGGGACTAAGGTATATACTTTGCCGGCAGCTTTCTCTCTCCTGATTTTTTATATGCTGGCTATGCAGTGTATGAGCACCCTGGCAATTGTAAAACGAGAAACCAGAAGCTGGAAATGGCCGGTTATCCAGCTAAGCTACATGACGGTTCTTGCTTACGGAATGAGTTGGATCGTTTATCAGTTGTTTTCTTAATTAAAATACTTCCACAAATGTTCACTGATTTTTCTGGTTAGTTCCCATGCCTCATTTGTGGATTCCCAGGAGCGATCTTGATTATTTTTGGTACAAATACAAAAAACATACTTACATTTTTTTCCATTCACAAAAAGCAGTTCGCTTCTGCTGGCATCTACCGCACCACTTTTGCTCGCAATAAACACATCCGCAGGAATGCGGGAAATGGCTTCTTCATCCCAATAGTTTCTGCTCATCAGCCTTAACATTTTTTCACTTGCAGCATAACTGATTACCTGGTGGTTGATGATTTTCTCCATTAGCTGTGCCATCTCCCGGGGAGTGGTTTGTCCCCAACCAAAGCTATTTCGCTGCTCAGTTCTTCCGGGGGTTCGGCTGTTTACTTTTGTATTGGGTAGTTCTAAGCTATCCATTAATTCGTTGATTCGTGATCCGGAACCAGCAAGGGTTTGCAACCATAAGCTTGCTGTGTTATCGCTGGTTGTTAACATCAGCATCATAACCTTGCTGAGTTCAATTTTTTCATTGTTTTTAAAAGACCCCAAAATATCCTCTCCTTCATACAAAAGAGAGTCCTTGTAAATTAATGGTTGATGATAGGTAAGCGAACCATCTGCTATCTTACGCATGATGCCCGTTAAAATTGGGATCTTAATCATGCTGGCGGTTGGAAAAATCGTATCAGCATGGATGGATGCTATTTTGTTATTGTTAAGATTATGTACATAAATCCCTATATCACCGCGAAACCCATTTATTATTATTTGCAGCTGTTGCTCAAGTTTAGTATCTCTTTTTTGAGAAACCCCTGCGATGGAAATTCCGAAACATAGTGTGAGTAAAAAATAACGAAACAACATTTTACAAAGTTTACCCCTAAGTTACAAGGTTATTACCCGCTTAACAAATGGACCAAAGTAAATGAAATTCGATTATGAATTTGCGGCTGCAATAGTTGATTTCCTAAGATAGCTGGGATCCGGACTATAGATAAATAAGCAACTGCCTTCTTTAATTTTTTGAATGATGGGGCCGGTAAGGCGAGGGGGTACCGCCGGACAACCTAAACTTCTGCCAATATATCCCCTTTTACGGGCAACGTTTTCGTCGGCATAATCGGCACCATGTAAAACAATTCCGCGATTAAACGCATTATCGTTTATTCCATCTTCTTTTCCCTCCAAGCGAAGGGAGGGGCCATGTTTTCCGGAATATACATCACCGGTGATATAAAAGCCTAAGCTCGATTGATTCGAATTTTGGCGATTTGAAAATCGGGTGGGAACTATTGCTCCTGAATTTTTACCATGAGAAGCATAGGTGTTGAATAATAATTTTCCCAGTTCCAAATCAATCACAAACAACCTTTTTTCACCAGAAGGAAGTGAAAAATCGAGAATAGAAAGGATATTGTCTTTTTTAATTTTTCCTTCTTTCATCAGCTTATCCCATCCATTCAGAGCATATTGAAATGCTGCTCTCGATAAACCCAGTGCCTCAAGGCCCAGTTGCTGATATAAAAAGGTTTTCCCAGAAGGATCAGGCTGAATGTCTTGTGTGGTTTCTCCCTTTACAAATGTTGTTGGCTTGATAACCAAGGCAAACAACAGGGCAAACGACAAGAAGCCTATCAGAATTTTATTTCGGTTTTTTATATACATAACGCATGGGTTTCATTCAGTCAATTCGATTTATCACAGCCAGTACGGTACGTTTTTGGTTAAGGGAACCGCAAATTTACCAATAAACATTGGTGAAGCCGAAACAAAAACGTTAAAAACATGGCAGAAACCAAAAATAGGCCTGCATAGAAATGCAGGCCCCTGATTGCTTGCTTATGAAACCCCTGTTACAGGAGGTCAAGGGCGGAATCGAACCGCCGTCCAGGGTTTTGCAGACCCCTACCTTGCCTCTCGGCCACCTGACCTAATTTGTAAAACCAATATTAACCAGAGAACAAATATAGAGATTTAAATTAGTCTACCAAATTTATAGACTAATATTTTACATTATTTTTTCCATTTCAGAGCCCCGAGTGAACGACTACCCCGATTGTGAATAAAAAAAGGCGTCGGCTTGGTGGGGCATTCTTTCATTTTCCCTGACCAACCTTGTAACTTGCGTATATGTCGAATTATTTGTCGGGGCTGAATGATCAGCAAAAAGAGGCGGTAGTGCATATGAACGGGCCGCTAATGATAATTGCAGGCGCGGGCAGCGGAAAAACAAAAGTACTTACCACCCGCATCGCACACTTGATGCATAATGGGGTAGACGCTTTCAATATTCTGGCACTCACCTTTACCAATAAGGCAGCTGCCGAAATGAAGGAAAGGATTGAAAAAATTTTAGGGAATACTGAAGCCCGTAATTTATACATTGGCACTTTTCACAGTGTTTTTGCCCGCATTTTAAGGGCCGAAGCACGCCACTTGGGCTATCCCGCCAATTTCACCATTTATGATACAGACGACAGTCGAGCCGTAATTAAAACTGTTACCAAAGAACTTGGTTTCGACGAAAAAGAATATAAGCCTGCCACCATCGGAGCCAGAATTTCTGCTTCAAAAAACGCCCTCATTTATCCGGAAGAATATGCTACAGACTCCTATATTCAACAGGAGGATGCCCGTGCAAAAAAACCGGGAATAGCGAAAATATATACAGCCTATTGCGAGCGTTGCTTTAAAAACGGAGCGATGGATTTCGATGATCTACTATTGAAAATGTATGAATTATTACATCGTTTTCCGGATGTACTGCATAAGTATCAGCATAAATTCAAATATGTTTTGATAGATGAATATCAGGACACCAACCCTGTTCAGTATCGCATAGCTAAACTATTGGCAGCCGTGCATGAAAATATTTGTGTGGTAGGCGACGACGCACAAAGCATTTATAGTTTCAGGGGCGCCACCATTGAAAATATTCTACAGTTTCAAAAAGATTATGACGATGTAACGTTGATTAAACTAGAACAAAACTATCGCAGTAGCGGGCATATCTTACAGGTGGCCAACGAAGTAATTAAAAAGAATCTGGGTCAGATTCAAAAAAACTTATGGACAGACAACATCGAAGGAGAATTGATACACTTGGTTCGAACTGTTACCGATAACGATGAGGGAAAATTTGTTGCCGACACCATTCAGGAGCAGAAATTAAGAAATCACTTTTCAAACAGTGATTTTGCAATTCTTTACAGAACAAATGCCCAAAGCCGGTCTTTTGAAGAAAGTCTTCGCCGAATGGGCATTCCCTGCAGAATTTATGGAGGCGTTAGCTTTTATCAGCGGAAAGAAATTAAAGATTTGCTAGCCTATCTGCGAGTAACTGTAAATACGCTGGATGAAGAGTCGCTGAAAAGAATCGTTAACTATCCAATTCGGGGTATTGGTAAAACAACTGTTGAGAAAATTGTGATTCTCGCCAACGAAAACAAAATATCAGTTTTTGAGGTTATGGCAAGAGCCGGCGAATTTGGATTTAAAGCGGGAACACTTCAAAGCATTAGCGGATTTGTTACCATGATTCGGTATTTCCAAAGCATCCTCACTAATAAAAATGCGTACGACGTAGCCGTGCAGGTTGGAAAACATACCGAGTTGGTGAAAGAACTGTTCAATGATAAATCGGCAGAAGGGCTCGACAGATATAACAACGTTCAGGAGTTACTGAACTCTATAAAGGAGTGGACAGAGAGCCCCGCGAATGATGATGGCGAGTTGGGCGATAAATCATTGGGGGCCTACTTACAACAGGTTACTCTGCATACAGACGCGGATGACGATAAAGAGAATTCGGATGTAGTTCGGCTAATGACAATACACGCAGCAAAAGGACTGGAGTTCGCTTGTGTTTTTGTTGGCGGATTAGAAGAAATGCTGTTCCCCAGTTCAATGAGTATTAACACGCGGGAAGAATTAGAAGAAGAAAGACGATTGTTTTATGTTGCAGTTACCCGAGCCAAACAAAAATTATGGTTGAGTTATGCCAATACACGTTATCGATACGGTCAACTAGTTCAAAACGACCCAAGTAGATTTATAGATGAGTTACCGGAAAAATACATCGATAAATCTTACTCTGGTATGGCAGGAAGAAATAGTTCCGGATGGGGAGGAAGTATGCCTCGTGCGAGAGGAAACAGCTGGGGCGATTACAATGATATTCCTGCACCCGCCCGAAGCAACCGCTCTACCAACAGCGGTGCCCGTCCTGCTACTCCTGAGTACTTACCTCCGGCTGCAGCAAAAGTGGTTGAACATGTTCCCAGTATCGATTTCGCCCCAAGCGACACATCTGCGCTGGAAGTTGGCCAACAGGTGGAACATCAAAAATTTGGATTTGGAAAGGTAACCCGAATTGAAGGGTCTGCACATAATCCCGTAGCCACTATTGAATTTTCTTTGAATGGAGAAAAAAAGATCATGCTGAACTACGCAAAACTCCGCATTGTTCCTGCATAACTTCACAGTATCCCAACATTTACGAAATCCGAAAAAAGCAGTCCGGAAGCCCTTTCGATTAGCCGAACCGAACCCTTTGCCGCCTCGAAATGTTATCTTTGCTGTATACAAATGTTACTACTATGATTACCACCGGAAATCCTGTTATCAGTATTTATACAGAAATGACTCCCAACCCGGAGACCATGAAATTTGTAGCCAACAAATTATTATATCCAGGAAAAAGCATCGATTTTGCAGAGGAAGGATTAGCTACCGCCTCTCCGCTGGCTAAAGAATTATTTGGATTTCCTTTTGTGAAAAGCGTTTTTATTGCCAGCAACTTTGTTACACTTACTAAAACAGTTGAAACAGAAGACTGGCAGGATGTTATTCCTGCTATCAAACAATTTCTAAAGGATTATCTTGAAAATGGTGGGGTGGTTGTGAATGAAGAAGAGTTGGCGCAAATGCAGCCAATTGGGGGAAATACCGTTCATGCCGACGATGACGATATAGTAAAACGTGTGAAAGAATTATTAGAAAACTATGTTAAGCCTGCTGTTGAAATGGACGGAGGAGCGATTCAATTTAAAAGCTACCAAGACGGCGTTGTAAATTTAATGTTACAAGGAAGTTGCAGCGGTTGCCCTTCTTCCATGATAACCCTAAAAGCCGGCATTGAAGGAATGATGAAAAGAATGATTCCGGAAGTAAAGGAAGTTGTAGCTGAAGCTGAATAATTCGGTGTTTAGTGTACGCCTATTATAATTTATCTATACTTCGCTGATTCCATTCCTGATTGAATCAGTAACTTTATACTCTTGCAACTTTCCGAATTATACGAATCATTTTATACAGGTCTAAAACAAACAGGTCCTGTTGAAATGATTGCCGTTATCAGTGGCATCGTGAGTGTTTGGTTTAGCAGAAAAGAAAGTATCTGGGTATATCCAACTGGCATTCTGAATACCATCTTATTTATTTACCTGAGTTTACAAGGGCATTTACTGGGAGAAGCCAGTGTTAATTTGTATTATACCATTATGAGCCTGTATGGTTGGTGGCTTTGGACTCGTAAAAATAATTTATCGGGAAGCTATATTTTACATATAACAAAAAACAGTGCGAGTGACTGGAAATTTCAATTGCTGTTTTTTGGTATCGCCTACATACTCATTTACCTGGCTTTGGGTTGGGCAAAATCGGCTTTTGCCCCAGAGGCTATTCCTTGGGCAGATGCTTTTGCCTCTGCAACCGCTTATACAGGTATGTGGGGCATGGCAAAGAAAAAAGTTGCCAGCTGGTATTGGTGGATTGCAACCAATCTTGCTTCTATTCCGCTTTATTTTATCAAAGGTTATATGTTTACCAGCGTTCAGTTCGTTATATTATTAATACTGGCTGTTGCCGGACTTGTAAGCTGGCAAAAAAAGGCAATCCGCTAACCTAATTTCGGGTTGTGCAGCAGAAATGCCATCAACATTAGATCATTTGATAGCAAATTATGGTAAATAAAATTGTAATTGTAGGGCCCGAATCGACCGGGAAAAGCACCTTATGTGAGCAGCTTGCACAGCATTTTCATACCAGCTGGTGCCCCGAATTTGCACGTGAATATTTGTTAAGTAATGGGAAGGATTATTCGTTCGGTGATTTGCTGGATATTGCACGTGGCCAGCTGGCGCTGGAAGAAGAATTCACCCGTCAGTTGGAAAGCTGCTGGAGCTGGTCGGAAAAAGAGAGTTGCTGGATTAATTCCAGCACGCTTCACACATCCCTGCGACCTCCAATTTTATTTATAGATACCGATATGTATGTTATGAAGGTTTGGTGTGAGTATGTTTTTGGAAAATGCCACCCCTTTATTTTGGATGAAATTGCAAAAAGAAATTATCAGGGTTATTTGCTTTGTGCACCTGATTTGCCTTGGATAAAAGATGAGCTGAGAGAATATCCAGACGAAAAAAATAGAATTGAGCTGTATCATCTTTATCAAGATTTATTGATACATCAATCTACCCCCTGGAAAATAATTAGGGGTAATGATGAAAGCAGGCTGACGTTTGCCATTGCTGCAGTTCAGGAAATGATTCCTGAAACACAAAAAACGTAACGGTTATTTTCGAATCAGGTCTCTTACGTCCTCGTCATCTTCGATATTATTCATTTCCCTGAGAATTTGAGGATAGCGCCATCCAACACGGGCGCTCATTGGCTTAACTGTAAATCTTTTAGGATTGGGAAGGCAGGCAATAATCATAGCCGCCTCCGATCGGGAAAGTTTCGATGCTGGCTTACCAAAATAATGCTGTGCTGCTGCTTCAATCCCAAATATACCTGGTCCCATCTCGATTACATTCAAGTAAACTTCCAGAATTCTTTTCTTTCCCCAACACCATTCGATCATCTTAGTAAAATACACTTCCGGTAATTTACGAGCATATCGAAAAATACCTGTGCCATTAAATAAAAAAACGTTTTTGGCAACCTGCTGTGTGATGGTGCTGGCTCCTCCTCCCAAAGGAATTTTTGATTTTTTACCTTTCTTCTTCGGGCGTAGGCTATGTTCTATCGCATCCCAGTCGAACCCGCCATGATCGGTAAAAGATTGATCCTCACTCGCAATTGCTGCGAGCTTTACGGATGGAGCTATGTTTTCCCAGCTCACATAATCACGCTTAAATCCTACTCCCCATGCATTGGTGATTTGCATAATGGTGATGGGGGGCAGTAAAAATCTGCAAATGATAATATAGATAAACGAGGAAACAAATGCATATAGCAATATTTTTTTTATCAAACGGAAAAAGCGAAAAGGCGAATTAGATTTAAGTTCTGACATACGATAGCTATGAGTCGATTAGTTCACAGGCTGGTTCAATTGTACTTTGCCATACGTTCCCAGCTGTAAAATAGCGAAATGATATTTTTTTCCGGCTTCCCAATATGTTCTGTTGGAAGATGCCAGTAAGGTACCTAACAAAAAAATACCCCCTGCAACACCCAGACGGGGAACATTATCGGAAGCAAAAACCGGCTCACGATGAATGGCCGAATTAAAAACATTTAAAAAAATAAAGGCTGCAGATCCAAGCTGGAATAGTTTTCCGTTGCTAAAGATGTTATAAGAAAAATTTTTCTTAGGCACAGCTGAAATCTCATTTACATGAATGCGCATGATTCCCATATTACTCGTGTCGAATGAGAAAAAACCCATATTATTAAAAACCCGGTTGATATGTACCTGATTAATCCAAACAGAATCCTGCTGCACTTTTCTAACAAACCCTTCAATCCACTGCTGATTACTGAATCGAAAAATGATATAGCTACCCACAGTCCAGCTTTGGAGTGTTCTCTCTTTTTTCTTAAGCACCAGCCAATCCGATTGTGCATTCAGTTTACCAAAGTAAACACATGCAAACATAATTAACCAATATTTCATGAATTGGTACTTAATTAATGTGATTGAAATCCCCAAAATAGCACACCCCCTATCAAAGAGAGACCGAATCCGATTAGTATTAAACCTGATATCTTGTTAATTATCCTCAATACTTTGGGCGTGAGTTGATTTCTGAGTTTAGCCGCCATAATAACTTTCAACAAATCTGTAAGCAACACAAATAGTAGACAGGTAGCAAATACGATCAGTTGATACTGTTGAGGATTCGGAGTGCCTTCTGCATCAGCATGAATGGCAGCCGTCCATGCAAACCAAAATAAAAAAACTGCTGGATTTAGAATGTTGATTAAAAACCCCGAGAAAAACATTCCAATATAGTGGTGGGCTTTGTATTCCTTATCAACCAGTTTGCTTTCAGCATCTGCAGTTACTTTTTTAAAGAACAGGGTATATAATCCTAATAAAATCAAAAATACACTTCCTGCAATGGCAATCGCAGTTTTATGTATAAGGATAGAGTGAAATAATTGCGTAAAAAAATGAGAAACTAATAATAATAAAATATCGCTTGCAGAAATGCCGGCAACTAAAACATATCCAGCCAGCTTTCCGTGATTAACGCTGTGCTTGATGATTGCAAAAATTACCGGACCAACCGAAATGGCTAAAAAAAAGCCTAACAATAATCCTTTTAGAATCGGTGCTAGCATAGAACAGATCGGGTTATCGGTTGGTTGAAGGTTGAGTGTGCTGTTTTGACAAAAAGTTTTCCCATTTTTCCAGCATAGCGCCCTTTAACACTCTTGGGAATTTATGTTGCCCCCCTAGTTTTCCTTGTGATTGCATAAATTCAAGAAAAACATTTTCGGGCAAAACATCTAATTTGATTTCTTTAAGCGCCGACTTTCTTTCCACGGCATAATCATCATTCAGCTCCTTTAATTTTTCATCTAAATAAACAGCGAGGTCAGCAGGGTTTACTGCATCATTACAGGCGATATACCAATGGTGTGCAAAAAATGAGCCACAGGGTTCGCCAACCACCGTATATTCAGGAATACTTATATTATACTTCTCAGATGCCATGCTGATGGCATGATTCATATTGTCAACACTAAGATGTTCGCCCACTAAGCTTAAAAAATGTTTGGTTCGTCCGGTTATAATAATTTCACAATTTGCCTTGTCAATAAACCGAATTGTATCGCCAATTAAATAACGCCATGCCCCAGCAGTGGTGCTGATTAATAACGCATACTCTTTTCCCTCCTCTACCTCATGAATCATCAATGATTCCGGATTTTCTATCATTTCGCCATCGGCTGTAAAGTTCCGCTCGTTGAAAGGAACAAATTCCAGAAATATATGTTCCCCAGTAACCAATCTCATTCCTTTGGCATCTTGCTTATCTTGATAAGCAATAAAACCCTCGCTGGCAAGATAGGTTTCGATGTAGGTGATAGGCCTTCCTAATAATTTTTCAAATCCCTTTTTATATGGTTCAAAATGCACTCCGCCATGAACAAATACTGAAAGATTGGGCCACAATTCATGAATATTATTCAGCTGATATCGCTCAATAATCATTTCCATACACATTTGTATCCACGCCGGCACACCTATTAAAAAACCAATATCCCACTGAGGGGCTTTTTCAACTATTTCTTCCAGCTTTTTATTCCAATCTTTTTCCCTTGCAATTTTTTTGCCCGGCTTATAAAATGGCTGAAACCAAAAAGGTGATTTTTTTACAGTAATTCCGCTTAAATCACCTGCAAGATACCCGCTTCCTTTTTGTAAATCGGTGCTTCCGCCCAATGCCAGCCATCCTTTCCCAACAGAGGCCAATGGCACATTTTCGTATGTGCGCAGGCTCAGCAACTGCTTTATCATTACTATTTTATTGCCCCTTAATAAATCGTTTGTTATGGGGAGGTATTTGCTTGCCGCTTCGCTCGTTCCGCTACTTAAGGCATAGTAGCGAATCTTCCCCGGCCAGGTAACATTGGCTGATCCCGACATGGTTTTGTGCCACCAACTTTTGTACATACTACTATAATTGGAAACGGGCACCTGTTCCTGGAATTTTTTTCCGGGATGTTTACTCAATAAAATTTCATCGAAACGATATTGCTGACCAAATTCGGTGAACCTTGCCTTGCGCAGTAATTTTCTTAGTACCCGCAACTGCTGGCGCCGGGGATTATTTTGAGGTAACCGGAGTGCTTTGAGAATATTATTGGGAAGGTGGAAATTAAAAATTGGCATCTGCTCGCACTTTGTGCGAAGCTACTGAATAGATTTCACATCCCCTTCTTTGCCAATAGCCAGGATCCTTCACTACCAACAATTGATTGGCTGTTTGTAAACCGGAAAAAAACCGGATTTTTTATTGGATTGCTCTCCAACCATTGGATAACCGTTTGTAAGTGCAATGTTCCTATACAAAACAATACGCCAAATCTTTCCTTGCTTGATAGCAAGCTGCCCGCTTTTGAAGTCCATTCATCCCAATTGTACGCCCGAATATCTGAACCATTCAGTTGGCGCTTACCAATATTTGCTAGAATTTCAGAAGTGTCCTTTTCAGAGCCTATACATATCAAATCCTTTGGAAAATCGCAATAGGTTGAATGGGTTTTAACAATTTGAGAAACACTCCAAACAACCCGATGCAGCGCCCACTGAACATAAACGAAAACCTGAAGGAATTGCTTGATGGGCGTTGAATAATGTTTATTACAGTATACAATCATTGCCCGATAAAAATGATAGAAATAACGCTTGCCCTTTGATGGAGAACTGGACCCTTTAAAATGAATAATTGAATCAGTGCCTCTGTACCAGCATTGTTTTCCGGCAAATGCAATTTTTTTACAAAAATCTATATCCTCTCCATATAAAAAAAAACTTTCATCCAGTCCGTTAGTGTTTTCCAGCACGCTACGACTGGTGAGCAAAAAGGCGCCTGTTAATACTTCAACCGAACAAGAATCACTTACAGCAATATTACCCAGGGCATATTGATTAAATAATCCCGATCTAGGAAATAGATGTGCGAGTCCCAGCATTTTAGCAGCAGCATTAAGCGGAGACGGGAAGCTTCTTTTAGATTCCGGTAAAAATCTTCCATTTCCGTTTATAAGGCGGCAGCCAATCGCCCCAATACTATCATCATTTATAATTTGAGTTAGGCACCCCCTGATTGCTGCTGCAGTTACCAGGGTATCGGGATTTAGTAGCAATACCCACTTGCCGGCTGCAACCCTCCATCCCATATTGCAAGCCGCCGCAAAACCCATGTTTTTATCGGTATTAATCCGTTTTACTTGAAGTGCCGTATGTATTTCGGGGGTTTTTGATTTAGAATCATCGTTATCTACCACTACAATTTCCGCCTCCAGGCCATTGAGCGCTGTTTCTAAAGAGCAAATACACTGCTCCAGAAAATTAGGTACCCGATAATGAACAATAATAGCCGAAAGCAACATGATAAATTGATAATGCCCAAATGAAAATAACACAATCCTTCAAAAAACCTGTTAAACCCACAAGGTAAGCTTCATTTTATTTCGGCAGGGGCTTTGCCTTTTGTACTTTTGTTGTATGTTCAAACAAACCTTACTAACAGCCGTAGAGGCCGGAGCAGCCGAAATGGTTCGCTTTTTTAATGGCAATTTTGTAATAAGCAACAAAGAGGGCATCAATAATTTAGTTACCGAAGCCGACCACGCTGCAGAAAAAGCCATTTTTGAAGTAATACGCAATAATTACCCCGATCACTTTATTTTGAGTGAAGAGTCGGGCGAATTAATTCAAGAATCTACTTACAAATGGATTATTGATCCTATAGACGGAACCGTAAATTTTGCTAATGGCATTCCTCTTTGCTGTGTAAGCATTGCTTTGGAACAGGAAGGAACCATAGTTATGGGTGCTGTATATAACCCATTTTTGAAAGAACTGTTTTTTGCACAAAAAGGTTGGGGAGCAACGCTTAACAGCAATAACATTCAAGTTAGTAAAAAAGAAAAGGTAGGCTCCAGCTGTCTGGTAACCGGATTTCCCTATACCTATCTTGACATGGAAAACGGCCCACTTCAAATTTTCGAAAAACTGATTAGAAAAGGAATTCCGGTAAGAAGATTGGGCAGTGCGGCCATTGATTTGTGTTGGGTAGCTGCTGGAAGATTTGACGGATTTTATGAACATAAATTACAGGCATGGGATAGTGCCGCCGGATTTTTAATTGTGGAAGAGGCTGGTGGGAAAGTGACAGATTTTTCCGGAAAGCCTTACTCGCCTTATCAACCCCACTTGATTGCTACCAACGGATTCATTCACGATGAGCTATTACATATCATTCAGGGAGGGGCGATAGTTATCTAATAGCAAACGATTACTTATGAGCAACAGAACAGAAATAGGTAGCCTGGGTGAGTTTGGACTCATCGAGCACCTTACGAAAAACATTGAAATACACAACGCCTCCACCATTTTGGGAGTGGGAGATGATGCGGCAGTTATCGATCATTTTGGCAAACAAACCCTTATCACTACCGACCTGCTAATTGAAGGCATTCATTTCGATTTGACCTATACGCCTTTAAAGCATCTGGGATATAAATCCGTAATGGTAAACCTGAGTGATATCTATGCAATGAATGGAACGCCCACTCAAATTACAGTAAGTCTGGGTATTAGTAACCGTTTTAGCGTTGAAGCATTATCGGAATTATATGAGGGTATATATCTCGCCTGTAATAAACACGGAGTTGATCTGGTTGGAGGCGACACATCTTCTTCTGGTAAGGGATTGATTATTTCTGTAACCGCCATCGGAGAAGTTGCACCTGACCAATTTGTAAAAAGAAGCACTGCCGAAAAGGGACACCTAATTTGTGTAAGCGGAGATTGTGGTGGGGCTTTTCTTGGGTTAACTTTAATGGAAAGAGAAAAACAAATATTCCTGGAAAACAGTCAAATACAACCCAATCTCGAAAATGAAAGCTATATAGTTGGTAGATTATTAAAGCCGGAAGCAAGAAAAGATATGATTCAATTTTTTCAGGAAGCCAGCATAACCCCTTCGGCAATGATGGATATAAGTGATGGTATCAGCAGCGAAGTGCTGCACTTGTGTTCACAAAGCAGACTTGGTTGCAAAATTTATGAAGACAAACTTCCAATTGCAGAAGCTAGCAGAAAAGCAGCATTTAAATTTGGATTAGACCCAACTGTTTGTGCGTTGAATGGCGGCGAAGATTATGAATTGATTTTCACGATTCGGCAAGAGGATCACGACAAGATTGTATTAAATGAAGAGATTAGCGTAATTGGATATATGACAGATGCTGAAGCAGGATGTAAATTAATAAGCAGAGGAGGAAATGAATATCCTTTAACTGCTCAAGGATGGAATGCCTTTCAATCAAAATAATTAATTATGCGGAATTGGTTGTCTGCCGCAATATGCCTGATAGGCTGGTTACCCCTGTTGGCTCAGCAATCTTCAAAGCCCTTACCTAAAAAACCTCCTGAACAATTAAAGGAGGATTTACACACGCTGAAGAAAATTCTGGAAGCAAACCACCCTTCATTATATTGGTATACGCCGCAACATCAACTTGATAGTGTATTTAATAATACCCTGATGCAGATTCGGGATTCGATGAATGAAGTTAGATTTAAAAACCTGGTAGCTGCATATATTAGTCAGATTAAGTGTGGCCACACAACCGTTCGTAATTCTAAATCATTTACCAAACACTTCTCAAAACGACCACAACTTTCGTTTCCACTTAATATGAAAGTGTGGGAAGATAGTTTGGTTATAATCAATAACCTGAACACGAGAGACTCGGTATTAACCAGGGGAACAAAAATTCTTGCAATTAATGGTAGAACCGGACAGCAATTCGTTGATGCTTTTTCCCCCTTTATCAGCGGAGATGGACTGGGAACGGGTTTTGCTTGTCAGCTGATAAGTGGAAACTTCGGCAATTTTTACAAATCAATAATCGGTCTCGACAGCTCCTATCATATTACCTATATCAATAAGCAGGGAATGCCTGCGGATACTACCCTACACAATTTCAATCCCCTATCTATAAAATTGTCTGCCGAAACATTGGGGAATATCAAAATGCAAAGACCATCCCGAAAAGAACTTAGGGTGCTACGGCGAGAAGAAAAAAGACAACTGCGTATAGATAGTACAACACATACAGCTTATATGCGGCTGGGAAGTTTTTCTGGTTCGGGAACTGCACATTTTATTAAAAGTAGTTTTCGTAAAATAAAGAATGCAGGGGCGCAACAACTGGTAATTGATGTGCGAACCAATGGGGGAGGAAAAGTAAGCAACAGTACTTTATTAACCCGACATATTAGCGACCATCCTTTTCGCGTAGCAGATTCTGTTGTTAGGAATCAAAAGGGGCTTGAATTTGGTAGTCGTTTTCAGCAATCCTGGATATATGCGTTGGGTTTATTATTCAGTTCGCGAAAACAGACAGACGGTCGCTATCATTTCAGCCGTTTTGAAAACAAAATCTGGCAGCCCGTAAAAAAGAATCATTTTATCGGACAGGTTTTTCTGGTTCAGGGGGGATATAGCTTTTCGGCTACTACCTTGTTTTTAGGCGAGTTGAAAAACCAAAAAAACGTTCAATTAATTGGAGAGGAAACCGGAGGAGGGTACTATGGAAATTCGGCCATGATGATTCCGGTTTGCACTTTGCCCAACTCTGGATTAAAAGTTTCTGTTCCGCTTTATAGGCTGGTAATCAACAAAGAGCGGCCCAAGGGCAGGGGAGTTATTCCCGACATTCATGTTCCACCCTCTTCAGAAGCCATCCGAAAAGGCGTTGATGCAAAAATGGAAAAAGTGAATGCGTTAATTCGTGAAAGAATACAATAACAACAACGTTCGGTTTAATTTTATTACCGCATGGAATTTTGACAGGATTTAGCAACTTTATTTTAATAAGAAAAGATTGCTGTTTCGGAAAAATTATCCTCTTAATACTGGATAATATTTATAAATCTGATAAGGCTGATAGCTTTTTGTTAGGGCTAATTGCATGAATAGATAAAAAGGATTTTTTCCACCTGAACCGAAGAGGGTATTATGCTCTCTAATTCCGCAAAACTCCCAACACAGTTCGATCGTTATCAAACATTACAGCAAATAGCTTCTCTCCCACTTCAATTCTCCCATTCATATCTACTCTTCCCATAACTCTTGCAGGGTATAAAGATGCCATTCGCATTGCTTCGTCCTCCTCTATTCCCACCTGCTCAATTAAGTTATTTACACCCTCAGCCATTGTAATCATAGAACCACTGAGTACGCCGGCCGATTCAAACTTATTTCCCACGCGCTGATGTTGATAGGGTCCAGCGTTCGTATCTGTAACGGCATCCGTAATTATAAACAATCGATCTCCCATTATTTTTTTTGCAACCCGAATGGCAGCATAGTCTACATGATGTCCGTCTGGAATTACACTTGCTTTTACAAAATCATGATCGAGAATGGAACCCACCATTCCTGGTGAACGATGTTGTAATGCGCTCATGGCATTAAATAAATGTGTAGCCACCGGTATTCCTCTATTAAATGCACGGGTTGCCTGTTCATAAGTGGCATTGCTATGCCCTGCAGAAACCATTACCCCTGCCCTCATTAACAAAGCCACAACTGACTCGTCGCAACATTCGGGTGCAAGAGTAACCATGGAAATAACATCTTTTCCTGCTTCCAATAATGACGCTACGGTTTCCAATGTGCCCTTTTCTATATATTGCTCTAAATGCGCTCCCTTTTTGGCAGGATGAATCCATGGTCCTTCCACATGAAGTCCGATACAACCCTCGCCTCCTTGATGCCAGTATGCTCTCACTGCGTCAATACATCTGAGAAAAACTTCCCGGGAGTTGGTTGCTACTGTGGGTTGAAAATGAGTAGCCCCGCCTTTTTCGCAGGTTCTTCTAATTGCATGAATAGTTTCAGCATCCGGAAAAACAGATAAAAGACGCCCTTCAGCTCCATATAATTGCAGGTCTATAAAAGCAGGGGCCATTAAAGGAATCCAATTATTTGCATCTGCTGGATTTGCGGGAGTTATTGCTTCAACGCGACCGTCCATTATCTCAAGCATTACTGAGTGTCGCCATTCCGTTCCGGTAAACAGACGATGGATATAATATCGATTGTTGGATAGATTACTCATCTTTTTCGTTTAACTGTGATATTATAAAATGGTCGGCGTCTTTCCAAAAAGGAAACTTGGCTCTCACTTCATCAACATTGGATTTTTCTAGTACAACCGTTTCTAACCCCTCTATTGCTGGTAAATGAACCAATACATTTCCAAGAGGATCAACTAGCATACTGTCGCCACTATGTTCAATCCCGTTTCCGTCTGTCCCAACCCGATTAACTCCAATAACATAGCACTGATTTTCGATAGCCCTCGCCACCAGCAGCGACTTCCATGCATGCGACCTTCTTGCTGGCCAGTTAGCTACATACACCAGCAAATCATATTCAGGAATTGAACCAGATTGTTGTCTTGCCCAAACGGGAAAACGCAAATCATAACAAATCTGCCAATGTATTTTCCATCCGTTTGCCTGAGTGATGAGCCGGTGATTGCCTGCGGTAAAATGCTGGTCTTCTCCGGCAAAAGCAAACCGATGACGTTTATCATAATGAGTAAATTTCCCGTCGGGCTGCATCCAAATGAGCCGATTGTAATGTTTGTCGTCTTCTGTAATAATAACACTACCCGCCAAAATAATTCTGTATTGCTGGGTAACCCGTTTCATCCAGGAAATAATCATTCCTTCCATAGGTTCGCCGAGTTGCTGAGGATCCATACTAAAGCCGGTAGCAAACATTTCAGGAAGAATTACCAATTCGCGGGGAGTAGACAAGCGGGCAATCATATTTTCCAACTTCTGAAGGTTTGCCGCCTTATTTTCCCATACCAAATCGGCCTGAATCAATGTACAATGCAGCTTTGCCATAAATGGGATTTACAGGATAATATTACTGTTATTTTCATTCATGAATCCGAATCTTTTTCCGATGTAGCTTTTAATAATGCCAAACGAATCAGATCCGATTCAAACCCTTTTCTTATGAGTGCAGCCCTCGTTGCAAGCTTTCGCTTTTCTATCGAATCTCGGGCATATTGCTTCCAAAGCTTTACTGTAAGCTTTAGAAGTACTTGTCGGTATTGCTCAGCGCTGATTTCCTGCAGTCCTTTGCGAATAGCTGCATCCTGAATTCCTTTCATTCGTAGTGCGGCAATTATTTTATTTCGTCCCCAGTTTTTTTGACGGAAATAACCCCCAACAAATAATTGGGCATACCTTTCTTCATTGATAAAGCCCTCCTGCTGCAACATCCCAACTATCCGCGAAGCGTCCTCCCCGGATACGCCCCAATTGGCCATTTTCTGACGAACTTCTCGGTAACATCGCTCCCGATAAGCACAATATCTTTTCAGCCGTTTTATTAGTATTTCTTCTGAGGCTATCAACATCCTACATCTAGATTCAACTAGCAAGTTAATCAACCCATTGTGTATTAATGCCGGGGAACAATAAACAAATAATCCACAACTGCTTACTTGATTTTCAACAACCCTGCATTTTGAGTGAATTCAATATAAAACCTACGAAAAATGTTAACAAATTGCAGTAGGTTTGTTGTCAATCTAAATTCGTAAGCATGAAATTCATCGTATCCTCCTCCAATCTGCTGAAGCACCTGCAACAAATCAGCGGTGTTATTAATACCAACACCGTATTACCTATATTAGAAGACTTCCTCTTTGAAATTAACGATAAGAAACTAACCGTAGTTGCTACGGATCTGGAAACCGTTATGCGGGTTCAAATGGAAGTAGAAAGCAAAACGAACGGTAAAGTGTGTATCCCCGCTAAAATATTGATTGACTCCTTAAAAAATATACCCGATCAGCCCCTCACTTTTCATATTGATAAAAACTTTGCTGTAGAAATTACCAGCGATAACGGAAAGTATAAAGTGATGGGAGAAAACCCCGATAATTTTCCAAAAGAGCCGGCGGCTGATGATACAACCAGTTTTACCATGACGAGCAATGCCTTGCTTACGGCAATAAATAAAACCCTGTTTGCAGTTAGCAACGACGATCTTCGTCCGGCAATGACAGGGGTATTCTTCGAGTTAACGCCCAAAAGCGTACAATTTGTTGCCACAGATGCTCATCGCCTGGTAAGATATAAAAGGACAGATACCACTGCAACCAAAAATGATTCTTTTATCGTTCCCAAAAAACCGCTGAACCTATTAAAAAACGCATTACCTGCCAACGATGAGCCACTTACGGTAAGCTATAATGCCAATCACCTTTTTGTTAGTCATGGCGAAACCCAAATGATTTGTCGTTTAATTGATGCACGGTTCCCGGATTATAAAGTAGTAATTCCCGCAGATAACCCCTACCACCTTACTGTTAATAAAGCAGATTTTCAAAATGCATTACGCAGGGTGAATGTATTCAGTAATAAAAGTACCAATCAGGTTGCACTCAGTATTTCTGGAAGTGAATTGCATATGGCAGCGCAGGATATTGATTTTAGCTTTGAGGGGAATGAGCGCATGAGTTGTCAATACAATGGCGAAGACCTTCAAATAGCATTCAATGCGAAGTTTATGATAGAAATGTTGAATGCCGCTGATACCGAAGATGTTCGCCTCGAATTGTCTACGCCCTCCAAGGCCGGACTCATCAAACCATCCGAACAAGCTGAAGGCGAAGATTTACTAATGCTTGTTATGCCGTTGATGCTGAATAGCTAATCATTTTATTTTCGTAGATACAGTTCAGTCTTAGTTGGCATTGCCTATATCAAAACCATAGCGGCTTTATCAATCGAGACAAGTTTGTTGGCGTTCTCTGGAAAAGCAATCTTGAATTGCAAAAATTAAACAGGAATAAAGCAGTCAATGTTTGTTCGTACCTTGTGCAAATAATGTATGCTATATGGTTGAGGCAATTATTCATTATTTTGAAAGGATTTCCAGTTTACATCGCGCCCTGATTCTGGCAGGAGGCATTAGTTTCTTTTGGCTGATTGAATCTGCAATCCCCCTATTTAAGTTCTCCTACCAAAAATGGAAACATGCAGGCGTTAACCTGTTCTTCACTTTCACAACCATTATTGTAAACTTCACGCTTGCGTTTTTATTGGTAAAAGCAGGTGATTATATTAGCCAGCATCATTTTGGTCTCTTATACATAGTTGCCTTACCGAATTGGCTATTTATGATATTAGGATTGCTGCTACTGGATTTAGTTGGCGCTTGGTTTATTCATTATATAGAACATAAAGTAAAATGGATGTGGAAGTTTCATATGGTACATCATGCCGATACGCATGTAGATACCACCACTGCCAATCGACACCATCCAGGAGAAAGTGTTTTCCGCTTTGTGTTTACACTCATAGGCGTTCTCTTGCTTGGAACCCCCATTTGGCTGGTAATGATGTATCAAAGTTTAAGCGTGGTGCTTACTCAATTCAACCATGCCAACATCCGGCTTCCTGAATCAATTGATAAAGCAATCAGCTGGATTCTCGTTTCGCCCAATATGCACAAAGTGCACCATCATTATAAAAGGCCGGAAACCGATACCAATTATGGAAATATTTTTTCCGTTTGGGATCGGCTCTTCGGTACCTATCACTACACCCCGATGAATGAAATTAGATATGGTTTGGATGTTTTGGATGATAGCACAGACGAAAATATGCAATATCAATTGGGTATTCCATTTAATAACAAGATCGCCACCGATCGCTGAGTGCTTACATCTGTATGAAGAAAATTGCCATGATTCCCGCACGGTATGCTGCCACCCGATTTCCGGCAAAGCTAATGCAGCCGCTGGGTAAGAAAACCGTTATTAGGCACACTTACGACAATACCGTTGCAACTGCACTGTTTGATGAAGTATATGTAGTTACCGACAGCGATCTGATTTTTCAGGAAATTGTTTCGAACGGCGGCAAAGCTATTATGAGCATACGCGCGCACGAGAGTGGCAGCGACCGAATTGCTGAAGCGGTTGAAAATATTCCGGCCGATATAGTAGTAAACGTTCAGGGTGACGAGCCTTTTATTAATAAGGTGGCCCTGGAACAATTGTTGAATGCTTTTGAAGGCGACGATGGCGCACGCGTGCAGGTTGCTTCACTTATGCAGCGAATAACAAACCCCGAGCAAATCAACGATCCCAATTTTGTAAAAGTTGCTGTAGATAAAAATTTCTTTTCGCTGTTTTTTTCACGTAGTGTGATTCCCTATCCACGAGCCATACTTCCAGACACCTGCTATTATGAGCACATTGGAGTATATGCCTTTAGAAAAACGGCCCTCATGCATTTTACAAGTTGGGAAATCACTCCATTGGAAGCCGCTGAAAAAGTAGAATGTTTACGGTATCTCGAAAACGGTGTTCCCATAAAAATGATTCTTACCCAATATATGGGAGTTGAAATAGATACACCAGAAGACCTGTTAAAGGCTGAACAATTACTGCAATAACGTATTCTTTTCTTCCATTTTCATTATCTTTCTGCATAAATTATTTCTATGCAAAAAAGTATGCTCGTAAAATGGTCTTTAGTAGTTGCGCTGGCAGGATTTATTTTTGGTTTTGATACTGTAGTTATTTCCGGCGCCAATCAGCCCATCAAAGACCTTTGGCACACTTCCCCGATTTTTCATGGATTTTTTATAATGTCAATGGCGCTCTGGGGAACCGTTCTGGGAGCACTTTTCGGCGGTATTCCTACACAACGCTGGGGCAGAAAAAAAGTATTGCTTTGGGTTGGCATTTTATTTGCAATATCTGCATTCGGAACAGCGCTTGCCGGCAATCCTTATGTGTTTTCCTTTTTCCGCTTTGTTGGGGGAATAGGGATTGGAGTTTCATCAGTAGTGGCTCCTATTTATATTTCAGAAATCTCCACACCCGCAACCCGAGGAAAATTGGTTGCCTTATACCAATTCAATATTGTTTTTGGAATATTAGTAGCATTTATCAGCAACTATCTATTAATTGGCATAGGGGGAGAAAATGATTGGCGTTGGATGCTGGGTATTCTGGCGGTGCCTTCGCTTATCTATACTTTTTTGGTAGTGGGCGTCGCTGAAAGTCCGCGCTGGCTGCTCACAGAACAGAACAATCCCGAAAAAGCCAAAGAAATTTTGCAACAAATTGGAGTGGCTGATATTGATACAGAAATGGCTGCAATAATTGAGAGCAGTCAACAAGAAAAAGCAAGCACTTCGGGAGATTTTTTTACTCCCAAACATAGTAAAATTATTTGGCTGGCTTTTTTGATTGCTTTTTTTAATCAGCTTTCTGGTATTAATTTTATTCTTTATTATGCTCCTGAAATTTTAGAGCAGGCCGGATTAGCAACTAAAGAATCGCTCTTTAACTCAATTGCCATCGGCAGTACCAACCTTGTTTTTACTTTCGTTGGCCTATACCTAATCGATCGGCTCGGTCGAAAAACCCTCCTTATTATTGGTTCATTAGGATATATTGTTAGTTTAACTATGGTTGCCTATGCTTTTTATGCGCACACCAATGCCATTTTTTTAATGACCTTTCTTTTACTATTTATTTCTGCGCATGCCATTGGACAAGGAGCTGTTATTTGGGTATTTATTGCTGAAATATTCCCAACCAAAATACGGAGTGCAGGGCAGGGTTTTGGGGCAAGTGTTCACTGGGTTTTTGCCGCTATCATCACATTAATCACGCCCATTTTTCTAGATAAAGACACCGGTATTTTTAAAGACAATCCTTGGCCTATTTTTGCATTTTTTGCCGGGATGATGGTTTTACAATTAATCTGGGTGCTGTCGCGTGTTCCTGAAACCAAAGGGGTTTCACTGGAAGAGCTGGAAAAAAAGCTACAACATCCTTAGCAACGGAAATGGTGAATGCGGGGATGACGTTTCCTGTATCTTTGACTATACAAAAATCGATTTGCAACATGGCAACAGCTTTTCGCAATTTTAAAATGGTAGGATATGTGATCTATGGCAGAGGATGCTTTCATCAGTTAGATGAAATCCTAGCCCCAAATCGCAAAGGCGATGCTCCCATGATTTTTTTACTCGACCATTTTTTTCAGAATCAACCCCTTAGCAACCGCATACCGCTCAGAGGCAAGGATGAATTGATTTTTGCAGATGTAACTTATGAGCCCAAGACCTCTCAAGTAGATGCGCTGGCACAAACCTTAAAAGAAAAATACGGAACCATTAGTGGAGTTATAGGAATCGGGGGAGGCTCAACGCTCGATTTAGCAAAAGCGGTATCGTTGATGATGACCAATCCCGGTAGCGCTGCCGATTATCAAGGATGGGATTTAGTAAAAGTTCCTGGTGTTTACAAAGTAGGTATCCCAACGCTTAGCGGAACAGGTGCAGAAGTTAGCAGAACTACCGTTTTAACCGGCCCAACCCGCAAACTGGGCATGAATAGCGATTTTACTCCCTTCGATCAAATAGTCCTCGATCCCGAACTAACTCACAACGCTCCCGCCAATCAACGTTTCTATACTGGTATGGACTGCTACATTCATTGTATCGAAAGTTTGGAAGGAACCTACTTAAATGAGTTCAGCAAAAGCTATGGAGAAAAGGCTCTGGAACTTTGCAGAAAAGTATTTGTAGATAGTAATGAATGGACGCCCGCTTGTGATGATCAGTTAATGATGGCGTCTTACGCCGGAGGGATGAGCATTGCTTACTCGCAGGTAGGAGTTGCGCATGCCGTAAGTTATGGTCTCAGTTATTTGCTGGGCACCAAACATGGTATTGGAAATTGCATTGTTATGAACCACCTGGAAGCATATTATCCCGCGGGTGTAAAAGAATTTAAATACATGGTTGAAAAAAATGGTATAGAAATTCCTTCCGGTATTTGTTCCGGCCTTAGTGAAGAAGATTTCAATAAAATGATGGATGTTTCCCTGGGCATGAAGCCACTGTGGGAAAACGCGTTGGGAAAAAACTGGGAACAAATTATGACACGAGAAAAACTGCGAGACCTTTACGAAAAATTATAACCGCTCTTCAATTTTTTACTTAACTCAACTCCGATGAAAAAAATGTTTTTCTCGCTGCTGGTGCTTTGCATCTGCACTCAGCTGCTTGCTCAATCTTATTCACCTCAACTTTTCAATAGTTTACGCTGGCGGATGATCGGCCCCTTTCGGGGAGGAAGAACCGTTGGCGCCGTAGGTGTTCCCTCACAGCCCGGTGTGTTTTATATTGGGGTTAATAATGGAGGCGTATGGAAAACCACCGATTATGGCCGGGTTTGGAAACCGATCTTTGATAAAGAAAGCACCGGATCTGTTGGTGATGTTACTGTTTCCGCTTCCAACCCTAACATTGTACTGGTGGGATGTGGGGAAGGAATTCAGCGACCCGACTTATCCATTGGCAACGGAGTATATAAATCTACCGACGCAGGAAAAACATGGAAAAACATGGGCCTTAGCAATGGCCAGCAAATTGGGAATATCATTATTGATCCCAAGAACGAGAATAGAATTTTTGTTGCAGTTCTCGGTCACCCCTACGGACCGAATACCGAAAGAGGCGTTTATCGTTCACTGGATGGAGGCAATACCTGGGAACGTGTTTTATACAAGGACGAAAATACCGGAGCTGTTCAGGTAAGCTTTGACCCAAATAATAGCAATATACTATATGCCGATTTGTGGGCTGGCCGGCAAGGACCCTGGGAAAATGGTGCTTGGAATGGTCCGGAAAGCGGGATGTTTAAATCTATCGATGGCGGAAACACCTGGACAAAACTTACACGCGGACTTCCAACGCCCGCTCAGGGTTTAGGCCGAATAGGATTTTGCATTGCTCCATCCAATAGCAACAGGTTATATGCCACGGTGGATGCCGGAGAATTTGGAGGAATTTACCGGAGTGATGATGCCGGAGAAAGCTGGGCTAACATCAATAAAGATTCCAGGCTTTGGGGCAGGGGAAGTGATTTTGCTGAAATAAAAGCTGATCCCACGAATGCAGATATCGTTTATACAGCAAATGTGGTAACCTGGAAGTCATTAGATGGAGGTAAAAATTGGCAAACATTTCGAGGTGCTCCGGGAGGAGATGATTATCATCGGATATGGATAGATCCCACCAACCCAAAAATTATGTTACTAGCTGTTGATCAAGGTGCAATTATTACTGTAAACGGAGGAGAGACCTTTTCATCCTGGTACAATCAGCCCACTGCACAATTTTATCATGTTAGCACCGATAATGACTTTCCCTATAATGTTTATGGTGGTCAACAAGAGAGCGGCTCTGCCAGTGTTGCCTCTCGTGGAAATGATGGACAAATTACCTTTCGGGAGTTTCATCCGGTAGGAGTAGAGGAATACGGCTATGTGGCTCCTGATCCTCTGAATCCAAATATTATTTACGGAGGAAAAATTACCCGATTCGATAAAAGAACCGGGCAAGTACAAAATATTGCTCCGGAAGCTGTGCGCTCAGGAAAATATCGTTTCCTGAGAACGGCACCTGTTTTGTTTTCGCCCATCGACCCAAAAACATTGTATTTCGCAGGAAACGTTTTATTTAAAACCACCAACGAGGGAAATAGCTGGGAAGTGATTAGCCCCGATCTTACCAGAGAAAGCTGGGATATTCCCCCCAGCGTAGGAATTTATACTACGGAAGATTTGAAAAAAATGCCGCGCCGGGGAGTTATTTATACCATCGCACCCTCCTTTAAAAGTATCAATACCCTCTGGATTGGTACAGACGACGGATTTATTCAACTAACCAACGATGGCGGAAAAACCTGGAAAAACGTAACCCCTGCTGCCATTACATCGTGGAGCAAGGTGTCGTTAATGGAAGCAAGCCATTTTAATCCGCAAGGTGCCTATGCCGCGGTAAACAGAATCCGCTGCAGCGATCTTCGTCCTTACATTTACAAAACCAGCGATGGAGGAACATCGTGGAAATTAATTACACAGGGGCTTCCAGATAACGAGCCCATCAATGTAGTTCGCGAAGATCCAACCAGAAAGGGCTTGTTATATGCCGGTTCTGAAAATGCAGTATACGTATCATTTGACGATGGAGAACACTGGCAGTCATTGCGTTTGAATATGCCTGCAACTTCTATTCGCGATTTGGTTATTAAAGATGATGATTTGGTAATTGGAACGCATGGTAGAGGGTTTTGGATTCTGGATGATGTAAATCCGCTTCGTCAATTAACTGAAACTGTCGCTAAATCTTCTGCTATCTTATATAAACCAGCAACAGCATATCGGGTTCGCTGGAATATGTATACCGACACGCCTATGCCTCAGGAAGAGCCAGCAGGAGAAAACCCTCCCGACGGGGTTGCCATTCACTATTATCTGCAACAGGCTGCTAAAGATGGGGTGCTGATTGAAATTACTGATGCTTTCGGAAAAATTGTACGCCGAATCAGCAGCACAGATAAGGGCTATACTCTTCCCGAAGACCTCAATATTCCAACTTATTGGATTCGACCACAACAAAAATTATCTAGTGAAAAAGGTGCTCATACCTTTGTTTGGAACCTTCGATACCCTCCGCTGGAAAATTCACCCTCTTTTCCTATTGCAGCCATTTATCAAAATACCGACCCCGAAACAGCTTCTCCCTGGGTATTGCCCGGCAACTATACAATTACACTCATTGTAAACGGACAAAGTTATACGCAACCACTAACCATAAAAATGGATCCAAGAGTTAAAACAAGTCAGGCACAATTGGAAGAATTGCATAAAGCTTCCCTTTCTTGTTATCAAGCACGTAAAGCAGCACAACAAACATTGCTTGAAATTGCTTTGGCAAAACAGCAAATGAAAGCTTACCAACCTGATGGAAAAACAGATCCTACATTCATTGCACAACTGATGCAGGAAGTAGCCGAACTGGAAGGTATTGGCGGACGCAGGATGCGGGGGGCAACCAATAAAGAACCTGGTTTTGCAACCATCGAATCTCAGCTGGCAAGCATCGGCAATATCTGGCAAGAATCCGACCGGTTACCCACCAGTCAATCACTTGAGGCATTGAAACATTCCCTGGATGCCCTCAGCAAATTGCAAACAAAATGGGCAGCCGTAAAACAGCGAATTCCTGTCATCCATTAAATAAACTAACTCCAATTTAATAAGCGCCTTACTATCCAGGCGCTTATTTTTTGGTTGCCCTAAAATTTCCATTTGGCTGTATAAAAGTGAGCCCGGCAGGCCAGTCTTTTTCAGTCATATCAAACAACACGCTAAAACCTTTAACCGCTTTAAAATCGAATTTATGATTGCCTATGGGAATTAGTTCATATTCCGGCTGGCCGGGAACAAAAACATATAACGAACCCGATTTAATATAGGTTTTAATCGTAACCCCCGATAACAAATATTCTCCTACATATTTTTCAAGGGAAGCAGCAGCAATCGTTTTTCCTATGTTAGATCGAATAAAAACAATTGGCTCGGGTAATGCAGGTTCAAATCCATGTAGCGACACCGATTCAATATCACCCCGCAATCCAGAATTAAACTGAAAACGAATAGCAGAGTGGTTGCTTGTATCAATTCCTTCTTCAGTATCATAGGGCAAAAACAAATCATAATGAAAATGTCCGAGCCACCATTCCATGTTTTTTAATTTAGCAAACAGCGAATCACCCCGGTTAATCACCTGAAAAGTTCCATAAGCATCATTTGAATACTTTCCTACATAGTCAGCCAGCGAATGCGAAGGGGATGTGTTTTTTACTTTGCCGCTGGTAAATGACTTCTCAGCTTCTTTTGTTTTTTCTTTCGCCTTCTTTTGGACAGTTGTAAAGTCTTTATTCCAATTAAATGAAGGTAAACCCAAAATTTTATCTGAAATCATATTACGAACGATAGAAGGAACCGCTGATCCATTTTGGTTACACAATACAACTATTCCAATGCTATCGGTTGGAAAGAAGCTGGTGCTGGCGCTAAATCCATCAATATTGCCACCGTGTTCTACCCGATAATGTCCTTTATAAGAGGTGAGAAACCAGCCAAAACCATAATTGTTGAATTGGATATCCGGCTTTTCTGTAACCGGCGATCCCGGCGCAGCAATCATTTGAGAGCTCGTAGCCTCTGCAATATAATTTGAGGGCAGCAAGGCAGAATCGTTGTACTTTCCGCCGTTAATCCAAACTCGAAGCCATTGTGCCATATCAAGCACAGTACTATTGATACTCCCGGCTGGGCCCATTCCATCAATATCATAATACTTCATCTTATGAATTAGGGAATCCTTCAGAACGTTATAACCAATTGCCGGCTCATTATATTTTGCAAGATCGTTTACAGAAAAATTAGATTGCTTCATACCAATTTTCTGAAAAATGCTGGCTGCAATATTGCTTTCCCAGCTTTTTCCAGTTAGCTTTTCCGCAACAACTCCCTGCAATAAAAACATGAAATTGTTATACTGAAAACGCTGACGCAGCGGGGCGCTTGGTTGCATATATTGTATGCGCTTAACCAATGCATCTCGATTGTCAGGATCTATGTACCAACTGAGGTCGTGCCGAGGCAATCCGGTACGATGGCTCATCATGTCTCTTAGAGTAACCTGAGAAGTGAGTTCGTTATTATAAAATTTCATTCCCGGCAAATATTGCGATACCGGCTTGTCAAAGTCAATACTATATTCTTTTTGCAATATTCCCAGCAAAGCTGCCGTAAACGCTTTTGTACAGGAGCCAATGGCAAACTGCGTTGTAGGAGTTACGGGTATTTTCTTTTCATAATCTCTATAGCCAAAGCCCCCGGCAAAAATTATTTTATTTTTTTCAACAACTGCAACCGCCACCCCGGCAGCATGCTGATCAGCAAGCACCTGTTTGATAGTTGCCTCCATTCCGGCAAAACGGTTGTCTGCATTCGTTTGTGCCACTACTACAAAGGGGAACATTACCAATAAGGTTACCCGCATCAGCAATGGACCAATGTTTATTCCATTCATATTTAATTTTTTATTTTCCGGTTAATTGATTCCAGTTGAGTAAACAATTCCATACTAGCGGCGCTTCATGCAAATTTAAAAAACGATGGAGCGGATCGAATGTAAATCCTATCAACCCTCCTTTCCCTATTGGGATTTGAAAGATTGCTCCCTGTCCAATAATGGTAGCTTCATTTCTTACCATTCCCGATATCAAATAGGGAACTTCTGCATTCGGCTTTTCTGCTGCTTTAGCTGGCACTTTTGCAGCAGCGCCCATAACAGGCCCCTCATATTCTACCTCATCTTTCAATGGCTTGTTTCCATACTGTAACAAGAGATTTCCTCTATCATATTTTTTTACCTGCAACAGCGGTCCGTTCCCCCTAAAAATAGGAAAGCTTGCCGGATACCCATTTAACACCGGGCTTCCAGACTGACGAACTTTCGCCATAACGATTGATCCCGGATGAAACAGTCCGGCAGCATCATAAGGCTCTAGTCCATCAGCCAAACCGGTTTCCGCCATAATCTTAGTACTGTTATCCAAGCTTATAATTAAGCCCCCTTGTTCCGCAAACATACGCAGCTGCGCCATTCCGGCAAACCCGGGCCCGCCAGTCATATCTGTTGTTGAATCCGGAAACCCATGCGAGGGAAACGCTTCAGTTTTGGTATAAGGCATCGGACCGAAACGACTATCAATTTCATTTACAAAATCACTTGCACTTCCTCCGGTTCTCGGAATTAATATTACATCAAATTTGTTTTTCAGGTCTCCGCGTTTTAGGTCGTCTTTTTGTAAAGAGACATAAGGTACACCCATTTGCTCAAAAGTATATCTTGCCCAACCTTCATCCTGCGTATTATACCAGGTATGATAAATGCCAACGCGTGGTAATTGTAATTCATTGCGTTTAACGGTTGATGGAATGGCCGAAACTTGTTGTAAATCCAATTCAAATTGTTGGGCAATTGTTTGAGCATCTTCCTTGCTTAACCCCTCCCAATAAATGCTTCCCTTTAATGCGCTATCCTTCCCCGGCGTTACCATCCATTTTTCGGAAAGTATTTGTTGCTTTACGTTTGGCAACTTTTTTTGTATTGAATACGCTGCTGCCAGCACTTTTTGCTGAGCTGTATATTTCAATAAGTATTGATTTCCGATTCCGCTGATTTTTCCTTTATAGACTACCGGCTCGTTAACCTGCCGAAGATTGCTTCTCAAAAACCGAACACTATCTTCCTGCAAAACACTTACACCATACAAATAGCCCATTGTCCATGCAATATCATCATAGGGCGGAAATTTTGCTTCCTTGGGGAACGACTGCTTCGTTAACAGCGATACTGCCAGATTACGATAGGGCTGATCCAATAAAATCACGTAATCGTTTTTTTGTTTTCCCGTATCTACCTGATGGATTTCTATATGTTGCTTTTGTAATTGATTGATCAGATACGCCACCATTGCAGGATCCTGCTGATTTGCAGGAATCACAAAACAACCAGGCTTATCCTTTTTTCCACGTTGAATATTATTAACCCCCTTCTGATAAAAATTTTTCAATAGTTGCTGGGCATTGTCTGCCGTATACGTTAACGAGGCCAATACGCCTGCTTCCATATAGTTAATATTGTTTCTCGACGACCAGTTTACCAATGGCGTTGCGGGGTCGGGTCGATACCATTCGCGACTGGTTACCGCATCTCCTGCATATTTGCTGTCAGATAAATCACGCAAATACGTGTTGGCTCCTGCATTTCCGAATGTTTCATAAAACCTTCCTATCGAGTTGTGGTTGTTGGCAACCCATATTCCATAGCCCGGATACCATCCATCATAAAAAGCCCAGGTAAATGCTCCGGGCAAACCCTGTGCAGCAAGCGTAGTAATATCATGATTGGCCATCACCTGCCATTCGCCTATAGTGATAGGGTCAATGGTTTCGTTGTACGGACCCGTTCCTGTGCTCATATATATCAGCGGTACCGACTCGTGAAGGTCTAGCATTACTGTTGGATGCCACTCATAATACATTTTAAAAATTGCATTCGTAAGTGCCTGTGAAACCTGTATGCCGTCACGGTTGTTATCGTGATAAACGTACTTGCCCCAGTAGGGTGCCGAGCGAGGAAAACCATCTTCAAATGTATTCCGAGATTTGGTATAACGATAATACCAGTCTACTTGCTTATCTCTTCCATCCGGCTCAGCAACCGGATTGATTACTACTATTACCTTTTGTAATATTGATTGTATCGCCGGCGATTCGGAAGTGATTAATCGATAGGCCAACTCCATCAGCATTTCCGGTGAACCCATTTCAGGAGAGTGTAACCCCGCATTTAAATAAAATACCGGTCGGGTTGTATTGATTAGCTGCGTTGCTTCAGCACTGCTGATTTTTCTGGGATCAGCTAATAATGCAAGTTGTTTTTTTTGTAGATCGAGTTGACGGATAGTTTCTTCTGCAGCAATTACTACCTGATATATGGGCCTTGATTCTTCTGTTGTGCTTACCTGAAACATGCGCAATTTCGAAGAGTTGGCGGCTAGCTGCTGATAATATCCATAAATTTCTCGGGTAGTATGCATTATTCCGGGAGCCCCGATAATATTTCCAAAATATTTTTCCGGTGATGGCAATTTTGTATGGGAATACAAATTCAGAACAGACTCCGGTAAAAATCTCGGGTCGGTAGTAAATGCTTTTATCTTTTGGTTATAGCCTGTATCAATTTCCTGTGCGGTAATTGGATGGATAAACAAAGTTGAGAGCGCTGCGAATAACAGCAATCGAAATTGTTTCATATAATAGATTGAGGAGGATTTATTGTACAAGATACCAATTGCCTATCAAAAGACTATCCCGCTTGTAACATTTTTTCTCTCTCTTTTTGTAAACGAAACATTTCATCTCTCAATCTGGCAGCTTCAATAAAATCGAGATCGCGGGCGGCTTTTTCCATTTGCTTCTTAGTTACGGAAATGGCTTTTTCTATCTGAGGAATGGTTGAATAACTTGCCTGTTCTTCCGCTGCGTAAGAAACCAGGTCCTCGTCTTTTTGCAAAGCATACGGTTTTGACGGATCATATCCCCGAATATCAAGCACCGAACCCTGAGCCATTATCTGATCAATATTTTTATGTACGGTTCGGGGAATGATGCCATGCTCTTTATTGTACCCTATTTGCTTTTCTCTTCTTCTGCCGGTCTCGTCCATTGTACGTCGCATGCTTTCAGTAACCTTATCGGCATAAAAAATAACGCGACCTTCGGCATTTCTTGCAGCGCGACCTGCTGTTTGTGTTAGAGATTTTTCGTTTCTTAAAAACCCTTCTTTGTCGGCATCCAATATTGCTACCAGAGCCACTTCTGGTAAATCAAGCCCCTCTCTTAATAAATTAACTCCCACAAGTACATCTATCTCGCCCAACCGAAGTTGACGCAAAATTTCTACCCGCTCCAAAGTATCTACATCGCTGTGTATGTATTTCGATTTAATATGAATTCTTCCCAGATACTTATCCATCTCCTCCGCCATGCGCTTGGTTAATGTAGTTACTAATACACGAAACCCTTTGTGTACAGTTTGGTCTATTTCTTCAAGTAAATCATCGATCTGGTTTACGCTTGGGCGAACTTCAATAGGAGGGTCTAACAATCCAGTTGGGCGAACAATTTGTTCTACAACCACTCCCCCCGTTTTTTGTAACTCATAGTCGCCGGGAGTTGCACTAACAAAAATGGTTTGTCCGGTCAACAATTCAAATTCATGAAAATTAAGCGGACGGTTGTCCAGTGCGCTGGGAAGCCGAAATCCATAATCAACCAATACAAGCTTCCTGCTGCGGTCGCCCCCATACATACCAGCAACCTGAGGAATGGTTTGATGGCTCTCATCTATTACACACAAAAAATCGGAAGGAAAATAATCGAGCAGACAGAAAGGTCGGGTGCCAGGATTCCGTCTGTCAAAAAATCTCGAATAATTTTCGATTCCATTACAATATCCCAACTCACGAATCATTTCTAAATCATATTCAACCCGTTCTTTTATTCTTTGTGCCTCTACAAATTTTCCCTGTGAGGTGAAATACGTAACCTGTGCCATCATCTCATCCTGTATTTCATGCATCACCTGCACAATCATATCTTTCGGGGCCAGATAAATCGTTGCCGGAAATATGGCAGCATTTTCCATAATCTCCATTCTTTTTCCGGTTGCGGTATCTATACTCTCTATTGATTCAATCTCATCTCCAAAAAAGGTGATGCGATATCCAAAATCTACATAGGGGAGATTGATATCTACCGTATCGCCTTTTACCCGAAAGGTTCCCCTGGTAAAATCGCCCTGAGAACGGTTGTACAAAGAATTAACCAGCGCATGCAAAAATCCTTGCCGGGAAAGGGTTTGCCCCTGGTGTAAGCGGATAATCCCATTGGCATATTCGGTTGGGTTACCCATACCATAGATACAGCTTACGCTGGCCACCACAATAATATCGCGTCTGCCGCTCAATAATTGTGAAGTGGCCTGTAACCGCAACTTGTCGAGCTCTTCATTAATGCTTAGGTCTTTTTCAATATACACATCACTTACCGGCATGTATGCTTCGGGCTGATAATAATCGTAATAGCTTACAAAATAGCCTACAGCATTTTCGGGAAAGAACTGCTTAAACTCACCATATAGTTGAGCCACCAGTGTTTTGTTGTGGGTAAGCACTAAGGTTGGCCGTTGTGTTTGCTGAATAACATTCGCAATCGTAAATGTTTTACCACTTCCGGTTACGCCTAATAAGGTTTGATAACGTTCCCCCTCCTGAAGACCTGCAACCAGTTGTTCAATGGCAGAAGGCTGATCGCCCGCAGGTTGATAATCGGTATGGAGAACAAATGGCATATTAAAGGGATAATCGGGTTTGCTGATGAGAAACCAATCCAGATATTATTGCAAAACTATGTCGTATATAGGAATAGGCGGACGAAAGTATTGTTCTGTTTCACGTTGCTTATATATTTTTCTAACTACTGACATGCCTTTTACCACTCTTCCAAATGCAGCAAAACCCTGTCGATCGGCAATGTTTTCTCCTCCGGCATCCAATCCTTTTTGTCGGCCCAGACAAATAAAAAATTCCGAGCCTGCTGTTCCGGGTGCGCCTCTGGCAAGAGAAATTGTCCCGTCTTTGTGTTCAATTCCTGTTTTTTGCGTGCTTTCATGTGGTATACCCGGAAGGGTTGAGGCGCGTGCATAATTGGTTTTCCAGATGCCGCCCTGTATTAATTCGGTTTTGGGAGCATTGCTGGGTTGATTTTCAATGGTGAGCACCCGATAAAACTGACTATTCTTGTAAAATCCCGAATCAATATAACTCAAAAATGCCTGAACCGTTTTAGGTGCTTGTTTTGCATATAGTTCCAGCTCAATTTCTCCATATCCCGTCTGAATAATTACGTGAGGTATTCCGGAAGTCCGTGTTTTATCAGTACACGACATTAGCAACACTACTAACACAAATCCGCTATACGCGATAATTTTTTTTCCGGAACCCATTACCATTTGGGGTGTTTCTTCTTTTTTTGCGACATCATCCAAGGCAACAATTCAGGCTCTGCAAAAGCATTGTCCCAACTATTGTGATTTACGCCCGGATACTCGGTATACTTTACGTTTCGGGCACCCAAATCCATTAAAGATTTATAAAGAGCCCGATTAAAAGTAGGTTGCACAACTACGTCCTCAGCACCATGGAACATCCACATAGGAACCGGACCGGCACTGGCAACAAATCCTGACACATCGGTTGCTCCACATATTGGAAATGCGGCAGCAAAATATCCGGGATATCGCATTAGCATATCATAGGTTCCCAACCCGCCCAGGGAAAGCCCCCCAATATAAATTTTTCTTGCATCTATCTTTTTTTGCTGAAGCAGTTGATCCACCAACTCTTTAACCATTAACGCTGGTCTGCTTGCAGATAGGCTTGCATCAAAAATCCAGTCGTTGGACTTCTCTCCTTTTTTATACCTCGACCAGGCACTATCATTTGGGCACTGAGGAAAAATTACTATTGCTGGATAGTTTTTGCGGATATCCTCCCGCACAAACAATTTTCCTCCATGCTTTAGTTGCAGCTCGTTGTCGTTACCCCGTTCTCCCGAACCATGTAAAAAAACAATCAGGGGATATGCTTTATCCGCACGATAATTATCCGGATATGCTATCCGATACCGAAGGGTGTCGGCTCCGGAAAGGAATATTTTTTTCTCGTAGAGGGATAAATCTTGTGTTTTTGCTGAAGCAAATAATAAAAATCCCCCTATCGTTAATAAAAACTTTTTCATGATTTTGTGTTGCCCTTTTTTGTTTTTTGAAATCACTTTTTTCAAAAATTATCCAAACAAATCTAATTAGTATTGCGATATCTGCTTATAATATTATACTCATTTCACCAGCCCCTGCAAATAATCCGCGAGACGCTGTATGGCTTTTGATAACTCTTTTATCTGTGCCGATGCTTCTGGCCAATTACGCTGTTCAATTGCCTCCCTTACACCAGGTAATGTTTTTACACCATACCCAGTATAAAATCCTGGAGCATATAAAGTATGCTTGTACCACCCTCTGCGCGGAAGCCCCGTTTCAGTTAACAACTCCTGCTCCGCCGTGAATAGTTTTTTGTTAATGGTTGCCAAAGATTCCGCATTTACATCCTGCGATTTCTGACAATATTCCCACAATGCGCTTCCCGATTTATCGAGTGCGGCTAGCGATTGAGTTAATGGCACAAAATCAATAACGGGAACTTCTTCTTTTATTGCAGGGTCCTGTAATTTATTTTCGGGGTTTACCGTTAATCGATATTGATTGGTTACAATTAAACTGTTCTCCTGCTGGGTTTGCAAACGCATCTTATCTGTTTTTTCCTGAAGATCCTCTACATAGGTTTTGATTTTTTTGTAAAGACTTCTAAAATCAAAGGGTAATATATTGGACTCCGAAAGTCTTAATACTGCTCTTCCCGCTGTTTGAGACAGGGCAACCCCATAATTGAAGGTTGGGTCTTTGAAGCGACGATATAAATCATAGGAATCATAAATGGAATGATATTCCCCTCCCTCTCCTTCACCACCATATCCAATATTCAAAGAGGGGATGCCGGCATGCTGAATAAAGGAAGAATAATCCGATCCCGAACCCATCGCCTCTAATTGAAAAACAGATTCTCCCAATACTTTTGCTTTTTCGTTTATTCCGGAAGCATCCATTACTTTTTTCGCTTTTGCCCGCTCAAATACGGATACCCCGGTTTGGGGATCTTTTACTTCCTTGCTTATTTCACTTAGAAAGTTTTCAAGCGCATGAGATCCCTGAGCAGATAAATATCCGCGCTCATTTCCATCGGTATTGATATAGGCTACTGTTTTTTGTCTGAGTTCTTTTTCGTGGTCTTCCAGCCACTCAGTTGATCCTAATAATCCGGGCTCCTCGCCATCCCATGCACAATACACTAGGGTTCTTGATGGCTTCCATCCGGCTTTTACCATCAGGCCGATAGATCGTGCTTCTTCCAGCATCGCACTTAATCCGCTTATGGGGTCTGCCGCTCCATTTACCCATGCATCATGGTGATTACCCCGAATAATCCATTGGTCCGGATACGTTTGTCCTGGCATTGTTGCAATTACATTTTGTGCTGGCTTAAGGTCCCAGCTAAATTTTACATTCAGGTGTACGCGCGTGTTTCCGGGGCCAACATGATAGGTTATGGGCAACGCTCCCCTCCACGAATTTGGGGCCACCCTTCCCCCCAATTCTTTTAATAAGGGCAATGCGTCTTTATAGCTTATGGGTAATACGGGAATTTTTAAAAGATTCGGTGCGGATAACCGATCGAGTCGCTTTGCTTTTTCTGTTGCTCCCACGTTGGGAGTTAACGGGTCCCCCGGATAAATCACCATATCCATAATGGATCCTCTTTGCACACCATATTCGTTTTTAAATGCCCCTTTCGGATACACATCCCCTTGAAAATATCCATCGTCTTTGGGGTCGGAATATATAATACATCCTACTGCACCGTGCTCCTGCGCTACTTTTGGTTTTATTCCCCTCCAGCTACGACCATATTTTGCAATTACAATTTTTCCTTTCACGTCTACACCCATTCGTTCAAGCATTTCATAGTCTTCCGGTAATCCGTAATTTACAAATACCAACGCGGCAGTTACATCCCCGTCTGCGCTCCAGGCATTATAGGTTGGTAGTTGTCCGGTCTGATTAGAAGTTCGGTCTTCTTTTAACGCCGGTTCTTGCAGCAGCGCTTTATAATTATAAGGTGCCAACATTTCTAATTTTCGGGTTATCGGGGTTGGAAACAACACTTGGTAAGTTTCTACACGCGTATTCCAGCCCCACTCTTTGAATAGTGTCTCCAGCTTTTGCACTACTTCCTTTCCGCCGGGCGATCCCAAATGATGAGGACGGGCAGATAATGTCCTGATGTTTTCTTCAATTCGTTTGGCACTTAGATTTGCATCAAATTTATTTTCTGTCTGCAGTTGTTTTGCGGCTGCTGCTGAAGTAAATCCTGCTATCTGAGCAGAGAGCATTGCACTGCTTGCCAATATTCCCATCAGAGAAAGAAGCGAATGTTTTTTCATGTTCAGTTATTTTATTGTTTTACCCATTCGGGGTGTTGAAGATGCCAGTTGGTAATGTCTTGATACGCCTCTACTGCTGATATTAATTTTCCTTCCTCATACAGTTGTCCAATAAATGTGATGCTGGTAGGAAGCTTGTTACGAATATCGAAACCAGTAGGCACACATATCGCGGGATGACCGGTAAGATTGGTGATGGCACTTTGGTTGCCGCTTCCGCGTGTAGGACAAATGATCACATCAACTGTGCTCATCAGTTCCTGCATTTTTTTCATTAGCAGATAGCGATGGCGATTGGCGTTTACATATTCTACGGCACTCATTAAACGAGAAACACGAAATGAGTTGGGCCAGTCGTATTTGCCTTGACGGGTCATTTCGTCGTCAACATTGTTTCTGGTAAAATCATCAAATGCTGCGGCGGCTTCTGCGCTGATAACTACATCCATTATATTAAACGGGTATGCGGTGCTATCTGGAAAATCAACGGGAATCAACGTGTATCCCGCATCACGGAATGCTTGCAATACTTTCCATTCACTACGGGTTGTGTCGGTGATCCGATTATAATAGTTTTTTGCATAAGCAATTTTCAGCGAGCGGCTGGTATTGGGTTGATAGTTGAATCTGGCATTCACTGCGCTGGCATCTTCTCCATCGGTTCCGTGGATATAGGCAAACACCATTGCCGCATCTGTAGCACTTCTGCAAATCGGGCCAATTTTATCTAAGCTCCAGCTAAGCGTCATTCCTCCGCTTCTGCTCACACTTCCAAAAGTTGGCCTCATACCGGTTAATCCACAAGTGGAAGCAGGAGAAATAATCGACCCCCACGTTTCTGTTCCAATAGCAAAAGGAACCAGTCCGGCGGCAGTTGCAGATGCAGAACCGGCAGAGGATCCCGAGCTTCCTGTTGATATATTCCAGGGATTGCGGGTTCTTCCTCCATACCAATAATCGCCCATTGCCAATGCTCCTAATGTAAACTTGGCAACCAAAACGGCTCCCGCACTCTTCAATTGCTGATACACGAAGGCGTCCTCATCAATTACCTGATTTTGATAGGGTGCAGCTCCCCAGGTTGTTTTGGTTGATTTTACAGCAAACAAATCTTTTAATCCATAGGGAATACCGTGAAGAGGGCCGCGGTATTTTCCCGCAGCAATTTCTTCATCTGCTGCTCGGGCTTGTTCGCGTGCAATGTCTTCAGTTATTGAAATCACACAATGAAGCGTATCTCCATATTTTTTGATTCGTTGTATAAAAAATTCAGTTAGTTCGGTTGAGCTGATTTTTTTGTTTTTTATCAAATACGCTAACTGACCTAAACTATAAAAGGCCAACTCATTTTTGTTTGCGGGTAATTCTGTAGCGGGTAATTTCCATTTGATTTTATCGGCACGCGTATCGAGCTTCATGCCCGGTAGCAAGGGGTTTTGCCATAAACTCATTGGCACCTGATTAGCTAGTGCTTGCCCATGCATCAGTCGGTAGTTGGCAAGATTTTCCTGCACCCCCTCATACATGGTATCCAGTTCCTGCTGCGAAAATTTCAAGTCAAGTAAGCGGGCTGCTGCTGCCATGTCGGCCGTTTTGGTGTTTTCCTGTTTGGGGGGCTCTTGTGCATGCGCGCTCAAAGAAAAAATAAAAGTTACAATTAGAAGTAGCGTCGAGTTTCGTTTCATATAGTATCATTGATTAGTTTAACCCATACTTGTTCATCCATCACCACGTTATTTTTATAAACTGCTTTTCGGTGAACGGCCTCTAACTCAAATCCATTTTTTTCCAACACCCTTGCAGAAGAAATATTTGCTGTAAATATTTTTGCCTGAATGCGATTAAATTGCTGCAGCGAAGCGATGTGTTGAGTAATGAGTTGAACCGCTTCTGTTGCAATCCCTGCGCCCCAAAAAGGCTCACCTATAAAATATCCTATTTCACAACTCTTCCTATAAATATCTGTTCCGGGAACAAATCCAATACTCCCGGTTAGTGTGCCATTTTTTATCACTGCAAAGCTTTCCGGTGGGTGATGCTTACCAGCATGTAAGATCCAGTTTACAGCATCCTGATATGTATACGGAGTTGGAAACGCATCGCGCAGCCATTTGTATACCTGCGGATTGTTGGCAATTTCTACAAGGGCCGCAGCGTCCGTCATTTGCCAGGGGCGCAATAACAAATCACTCATGATCAGAAATCTGTCTGTTTAAATATCCGGAATAATCTGGAACTGCAGCCAGGTATTCATCATGCATAAAAGGAGATGTCATTATAAAATCGGCTGTTGCTCTGTCACAAGCCATAGGCAAATTCCAGGCAACACATAAACGCAATAGCGCTTTCACATCACTGTCGTGTGGTTGCGCCTGCATCGGATCCCAGAAGAAAAACATCATGTCAACTTCTCCATTTGCAATCATTGCCCCAATTTGTTGATCGCCACCAAGGGGGCCACTCAATAATTTCTTAACCGGACGATCTAATTTTTCTTCCAATAATTTGCCGGTAGTTCCTGTGGCAATCAATTCGTGTTTTGCCAGCGCAGCTTTGTTATGTACTGCCCATTCCAATAAGTCGGCCTTTTTATGATCATGCGCTACTAAAGCTATTTTCTTTCTTTTCCCTAATTGCTTCTGGGCTGTCATGTAGTCGTTTTTATTGGCTATGAAGATACGGCATGCCGGGTAGATTTCAACACCAGCCGACGAGATAACACGTAATAGGCAAGCGCAGGCAATCCGAAGAATGCGCTAATTGCTATCCAGTATGATTGAGTAAAGATGAATATCAAATACCCTATCAAGCATAAGTATAACGGATATAAAAATAACAAAGCAGCATATAAAATAGAGTCATAAAAAACCGTACCCTTTGTTAATGATGCAATCTTATTGCGAATCGGAAAATAAAAGGGTAGATGCAAAATAACTGCTACCCGATAAAGGGCTAACAAAGGCGCAGGTGATTGATACGAAAACTCCGCTTCGGGAATTTGTATACAGGCTTGCAATTTTGGAAATACATATTGATTAAAGCGTGCAAGATTGGACTGTTCTTGTTCGCCATCAAAAATTTGATTGGGGTAGATTGGGTCTCCAAATACAATCTTTGCGGCTTTTCCAATTCGTGTAAAACTACTATAGGCTATGCCAACAGGTATATAGCTACAGCCGGGTATTGAAGCGGCTTCCCAAGCAATTCGGGCTGCTCCTTTTTTAAATGGCTGCAATTCGTGTGTTTGCAAACAAATGCCTTCAATAAAAATTAAAAGGGTGCCCTGTTTTGCTAATACCTCATTTGAATGACGAAAGGTTGTTCGGTTGAGATGGACATGCGCTCTCCCCTCACGAATTCTATATACCGGATACATATTTAATAAACGCAAAAGTGTTCTTTGCCACGACTTGGTAAACACATCTCCTCTTGCCAAAAAATAAATAGGGCCTTTACAGGTTATGGCAATAATTATCGCATCTAAAAACGAATCCGGATGATTCGCAACTAAAAGTGTTGGCTTTCCGGGCTTCAAGTTTGATGCATCGCGAATGGCTAGCGATGGAATAAACCATCGAATTGCTAAGCTCGTCCATATTTTCAGCAGTCTGTAAATCACTTTTATAAAGAATAAATATAAGTATTTAAGCTTCTGATTACTTGATTTTGGTACTGCCTCGCGTTTTCTTTGTTGAGATTCAACACAAGATTCTTGAGCCAATAAAAAACCGCTCCTTAGAAAAGGAACGGTTTTACTAACTAAACCATCTATCCTATACAACTCTTATTTTGTGAGATTATCTTGCTGCCAGTTCACAAGCATGCTCTGGCAAGGCCTTCTCTAGCTTCGTTTGGTTATTGTTTTCAGAACAGCAAACTTTCTCAGATGCTTATGCTTCCGTTGCTGCTACTTTCTGTTCGGAAACTTTTGCTCGGATTTTTGCTTCAATTTCATTAGCAAGTTCGGGATTGTCGTGCAATAAGGTTTTTACTGCGTCGCGTCCTTGTCCGAGTTTATTAGATTCATAGCTAAACCAGCTTCCACTTTTTTGAACAATGCCCAGCTCAACGCCCATGTCAATAATTTCGCCCAACTTGCTAATCCCTTCTCCGAAAATGATATCAAACTCAGCAGCCCTGAAGGGGGGTGCCACTTTGTTTTTCACCACTTTTACTTTCACATGGTTTCCTACTGCAGCATCTCCATCTTTTATTTGCGTCATTCTGCGAATATCCAACCGAACAGATGCATAAAACTTAAGTGCATTACCGCCGGTAGTTGTTTCCGGATTGCCAAACATTACACCAATTTTTTCTCGAAGCTGATTGATGAATATACAAACCGTATTCGTTTTATTAATCGTTGCCGTTAATTTACGAAGTGCCTGGCTCATTAATCGGGCATGTAATCCCATTTTACTATCTCCCATCTCTCCTTCTAATTCGCTCTTTGGTACCAGTGCCGCAACAGAATCTATCACCACAACATCCAGCGCTCCTGATAAAATCAGCCTGTCTGCAATTTCAAGCGCCTGCTCCCCATAATCAGGTTGGGATATCAATAAATTATCTACATCCACTCCCAGTTTTTGCGCATAGGAGCTATCAAAAGCGTGCTCTGCATCTATAATTGCACACATACCGCCTTTTTTCTGCGCTTCTGCTATTACATGAATAGCAATCGTTGTTTTTCCCGAAGATTCCGGTCCGTATATTTCAATAATTCTACCCTTTGGTAAACCTCCAACCCCCAGTGCGGCATCTAAGCCAATCGAGCCGGTTGAAATTACTTCCATGGGATCCTGACTTTTCTCGTTCATCATCATTACGCTTCCCTTGCCATAGTCTTTGTCAATTTTGTCGATTGTTAGCTTCAACGCCTTCAGCTTGTCTGCATTACTCATATTGTATTTTTTAGTGTGGTTAGTAGTTCAGTCATACAAAGATAAACCGTTTGTGCGAATAAACTAATTTTTTTAGTATTTTTTTACTAACGCAATTAGTTTTTACTTTATTGCGCAAAAATAAGGGGTTGGAAAAACCAACCCCTCCGTGTTTTCACGGGAATTATACCCGTTTTTTCCCCGATTACCATCCAATTCCATAGTCTTCACCGTTATTAGACGAGCCTCCCCACAGGGTTCCGTGTTTTTTATCTAAAAAAATTGCATTGATGGGCCCGCTGGTTCTGTCACCAACAGTTATGGTATAGCCCATTTTTTTGAGCGCATCCCGGGTTGCCTGGGGCGTTTTGTTACTCAACAAAAGCTCTCCCGCCCTTGGTCTTCGGTCGCTCAAGCGGGTTCCGCCTAATGAAAGCCAGAGTTGATTGGTGTTGATGTTGGCCGCTTCTGTCGCCTGCTGAACCGTCATACCAAAATCTATCATATTTACAAAGAACTGCAGTAAATTCTGGTCCTGTGTATCGCCGCCCTGCACCGCAAACGAGATAATTGGTTCCCCGTTTTTTAATGCCATAGATGGCGTTAATGTTACACGCGGGCGCTTTCCCGGCGCAACCACATTAAACGGATTAATCGCTGAGTCTAAAACAAAACTTTGCAGTCGCTGGCTCATACCCACACCCGTACTGCCCGCAATTGTTGCAGGAACCCACCCCCCACTGGGAGTAATAGATACTACCCAGCCGTCTTTATCAGCCGCCTCAACACTGGTTGTTCCCAGCCATAGCCGTTCCAAATATTTTTCCCGATCCATCTGCAGGGCCGTTCCGCCACTATCATGCGCAGGTAAAAAATTTCTTTTATTGGCACTATCGGTTAATTGCTTTCTCGATTGTATTAATTGGGTAAACGGATTTTGTCTGCCCTCAAACGGATAGGGGTCTCCTGGCATTACTTCGCTATCATTCGCATCTTTCCGCATTTGTGCCAGTCTCGATTTTGCATATTCCTTGCTGAGTAGGCCCTGCATTGGTTGACCTATATTATAGGCCGGATCTCCATAATAAAAATCACGATCGGCAAAACTCATATTCATCACCTGATAGAGGGTGTGAATATATTCCGGAGAGTTGTAGCCCATTGCTTTTAAATCGAGCGGCTCCAGCAGGTTGAGGGACTGTAATAACATGGGGCCCTGCGTCCACTGCGATAGTTTATATACTTCTACTCCTCGATAATTTACATGGAGTGGTTCTTCTTCTTTTACTTTCCAATTGGCAAGATCTTGCATCGTAATCAATCCGCCCTGTTCTTTACTTCCCCTAACAAACTCTTCAGCAATATCCCCTTTATAAAATCGGTCACATGCGGCTTGAATCGCTTCTTTGCGGGATTTTCCCTTTTTCAACGCCTGTTGTTCCGTTTCTACCAGTTTAGTAAGCGTATTTAGCAAATCTTGTTGAACAAATATTTCTCCTGCCTCTGGTGCTTCGCGTTTTTCTCCAAGATGTGGCAAAAAAACCTTTTTACTATAGGGCCATTGTTTAATCCGATCTTTTGCGCGCTCAATGCTATTCGCCGTTTGTGCTTCAATAGGATATCCGGCAGCCAGTTGCATTGCTGGAGCTAACACTTTTTGTAAACTCATTGTTCCATATTGTTGCAACATATGGCAGAGCCCACCAACCGTTCCTGGGGTTACTGCTGCTAGCGGACCATATTCAGGCGGAAACTGATAGCCTTTTTCTTTAAAAAAAGCCGGTGTGGCTCCCGTGGGTGCTACACCTAGCGCATTAATTCCAATTACTTTTTTTGTTTTGGGATTGTATATCAACGCCTGCGTTTCTCCTCCCCAACTTAACACGTCCCACATAGTACAGGTTGCTGCCAACATTGCGCAGGCGGCATCAACGGCATTTCCTCCCTGCTGAAAAATCATGGATCCGGCTGTTGCTGCCAATGGCTTTCCGGTAATCGCCATCCAGTTTTTTCCATGAAGCGGTGGCTTTTGGGTGGGCTGTGCCCGAAGCAAATTGGAAATCAATGATATTACAGCAATTATTGAAACAATCTTTTTCATATGAATGGTTTGCAGCAAATTACTGTATTTGAAGAATTAAAAAGAAAATATTGGACAAACAGGAGATTGGTTCGGCGGATACTGAATTTCTAGTGCAAATATTGACTAACCCTTTGTGATATTGCTCGCTGAATGCCCGTCCAGGTTTGGTTTTTTAAACTAACTGGATCTTCGCTTTCATCAGCATCCTTGAAATAGGTAATTGCCTGTGGAACAGAAATCAATAAGTTTTGGGTTGTATATTTCTGTTGGTGAAATCGAATAAAGTCTTCTACTGAATAGTGCTCTAGCAGTTCGGCGATATCCCAAAAATTTTTTTTGTTTCCTCTTCCGAAAATGGCTTGCACCTTCATTGCAATGATATCTTCTAAAGAAAACATCCGAACCTTCTCTATTATTTTCGCCGGTGCAATTAGGGGGTGTGGGTGCCGAACCAAATCAACCTTCACATCATCAATAAAACAAAATATGCCGAATTGAGGAGGCTTTTGCTCAATAAAAATTCGTCCTTTAAAATACCCTGATAATACTTCTACTATTTGCTGTGTTTCAAAATTTTCAGCAGAAAAAAGATCAATGTCTATCGATTTCCGATGCCCGTATATCAAAGAAAGGGCCGTTCCTCCAACCAAGTAGAAACGCTCTAAACCCTGCATATTCAACAGTTCTTTTAGTAAGGAAAAAGTTCGGGGTTCGACAGTCTCAGTGTGTAACATCTAAAATCTATTAGGGGTCTGTTGATTACCGCGCTAGCCAGATACATTCTTGTTTGGGATAGAAACTTTGCATTAATCAGAACCGCTTCTACTTTTTCGTCACCATAATATCGAAGGCAGTTTCTAATATCCGGCACATCGCCCCGCTCGAAAACGCGCTCAATTACAAAATTTGCCTTTGCATCATAGTCGAGGTTTTCAAAATCCACATCCCAGAATATTCGCTTATGAAAAACCGGCTTATTTTTTTCATCCATGTATTAAAAATACGAAATTATAAAAAGGAACTACAACTAATTCAGTCTGGACACAGTTCTTAATTTGTGATTTTTTTGCTTATTGCTTATCCAACCAAACCTGCCTGCTTACTTATCTCCATCATCCTATCCATCGGAACTTTTGCTGCCAGGCGTAAAGATTCCTCCATCTGAATTTCGGGAATTTCTTTTAAAAGGGCAATGTATAATTTTTCAAGTGTGTTTAATTTCATGTGCGGACAATCATTACAGGCACATAAATTATCTGGGGGGGCCGGAATAAAAGTTTTGTCAGGAGATAATTTTTGCATCTGGTGTAAGATGCCCGATTCCGTTGCCACAATAAAACTGTTTGCTGTAGATGTTTGTGCATACTGCAACAATTGTGTAGTACTTCCAATAAAATCTGCCAATGCTAACACAGCTTCTTCACATTCGGGGTGTGCTATTAAAAGTGCATCGGGATGCCGGTGTTGTAAACGTATAATTTTTTCTCGGCTAAATATTTCATGAACCATACAGGCACCATCCCATAAAAGCATATTTCGGCCAGTCTTTTTATTCAGATATGCCCCTAAATTCTTATCCGGAGCAAATAATATTGGCTGTTCTTTAGAAACACTTTCAATAACCGCTAATGCATTACTACTGGTGCAAATAATATCACTTTGTGCTTTTATCTCTGCTGTACAATTGATATACGAAATCACCAAATGATTGGGGTGCTTTTCCCGAAACTTTTTAAAAAGAGCCGGAGGCGCACTATCAGCCAAAGAACAACCCGCTTTCCAATCGGGAACAATTACTTTTTTAGAAGGGTTGAGAATTTTTGCTGTTTCTGCCATAAAATGAACCCCGGCAAACAAAATAATATCAGCATCTGTTTGTGAGGCTTTTTTGGCTAATCCTAAACTATCCCCAATAAAATCGGCAACATCTTGAATATCAGGCTCCTGGTAGTAATGAGCCAGAATAATGGCGTTTTTCTGCTGCTTTAATTTGGCTATCTCAGAAAATAAATCCAGAGAAGGATCCACCGAAATGTCTAGAAATCCTCCAGCCGGCAATAATTCATTTTGTTGATCCATAACCCGTTTCTTTGTTTTGTAAAACTAATGGCTTTCTCTTAGATGCCAGATTAAATAAAGTGAATAACATCCGTAGTATTTTATAATAATTATTATTTGTATTAAATCCTATTACTATTATGGCTGTGTATTAGTGGAAAACCTGTTTATTCACCAATGTTTGTATGGGATATTAACAGACATTCACAAAGAAATACACATTTAAAATCCTTGTAAATAAAGGAGTTTATTCATTTATTAACTGTTTGTTAATTTCTATACTCACATACCTTAAATAATAATTCACATCTCCTTCACTGTTAATTAAGGAGGATAAAAAAAGATATCTATGGAGGGTTTGATTGTTTTTTATTTTTACAACAAAAATTTTCCTTTTTTAATCCCCAACAGAATTAAAAATTTTTTCTGTTTTCCACCGTTTTTTTTCGATATCCACGATCAGATGTGGAATATTTTTTTTCATCTTTTTCCCATCCCCCTAATTTTTCAAAAAGTGCCAAAATTTCAGGTTTTGATCTTCCCTTTGTACTAATCCACGAATACACTATTTTTGCCCTCCTGATTGAACAGGAACAAGTTAAATTATAATATTTTATTATGTCTATTATTCAAAGAATTCGTGACAAAGGTGCCTGGATCATGTTTGCTATTATAGCCCTGGCTTTGATTGCATTTATTTTACAGGATGGCGTTCGTCAGGGAGGTGGTTTATTTACCAATACAACCGTTTTAGGTGAGGTAAATGGTACAAAAATCGAAAGAGTCGATTTTGATCAAAAACTAAATGATCTTGAAAAATTAGCTGCTGGACAGGAAGGACCTCGCGAAGAATTGATGGGTCAACTTTGGAATCAAGAGTTGGAGCAGCTTCTATTAAAGGAGCAATACGATAAATTGGGTTTAATGGTTTCTCCTAAAGAACTGGCAGATATATTATTTGGCAGTAATTCTCCTCTAAAACAAGAATTCACTGATCCCACAACCGGACTTTTCCGTGAAAATGATGCCCGACAGGCAATTGCTCAGATGAAGAAAAGTAAGAATTCTGAGAATACCCGTATGGTAAATACTATATACATTAATCCTACCATAGAGAAGGCGCTGAGAATTAAATACCAGTCTCTTTTATTGCAATCTTCTTATATTCCTAAATGGTTGCTGGAAAAACAACAGGCGGATAATAATAGTATAGCTAATATTTCCTATGTGTATTATCCCTACGTTGCCCTGGCAGATTCTTCCGTAAAAGTAAGTGATGAAGATATTGCAGCGTATGTAAAGAAACACGAGAATGAATATCAAAAACAGGAAGAAACCCGAAACATTACTTATGTTTCTTTTAGTGCGGCGCCATCTTCTACTGATTCTGCTAATGTATTTAATGAGTTGATGTCACTCAAAGACACTTTTGCCAACTCTAAGGATATGGAAGCATTTTTTGCTAAAAATTCAACTTCTCTTCCTTTTTATAATAGTTATTTCAGCAAAAACAGAATTCAACAACCTAATAAGGATACTTTGGTTCGTATTCCGGTAGGAAACATTTATGGTCCTTATCTTGATGGTAATAACTATGTGTTAGCAAAAATGATTGGCACTAAAGTTTGGCCTGATAGTGCGAAAGTGCGTCATATCCTTATTGCATATAACGACAGTAAAACAGGTCAACCCATCCGAAACGATAGTATGGCTATGAAATTAGCCGATAGTATTCAAAACGCAGTGATTACCGGTGCTGACTTTAATGCACTTTGTGCAAGATATTCTGATGATCCTGGCAGCAAGGAAAAAGGTGGTGTTATTGATTTTTTCCCTCAAGGTCAAATGGTTGTTTCATTTAATGATTTTGCATTCGACAAGCCAGTAGGAACGCGCGGTGTGGTAAAATCAGAATTCGGGTATCATTTTATGGAAGTATTAGGACAAAAGAATCCTAATCCCGCGTATAAAATTGCCTATTTGGCAAAACCAATTTTGGCAGGTTCTGAAACAGAAGCGGCTGCTGCAACTGCTGCTGCTCAATTTATCGCTGGTGCAAAAAATGCGAAACAATTTTCTGAGCAGGCAACCAAAAGCAATAAGCAACTGCTGGGAGTTAGCGAAATCAAACAAAACGATTATAATGTAGGAACCCTTGGTCAATCTCGTACATTGGTTCGTTGGATTTATCAAAATAACGTGGGAGATATTTCTGAACCTACTGTTATTGGCGATCAGGTAATCGTTGCAATGATTAATGGAATCTTTAAAAAAGGAACCATGTCGGTAGCAGAAGCCCGCCCGCTGGTTGAAAATATCGTACGAAATGAGAAGAAAGCTGCTTCAATTGTAACCACAAAATTTAAAGGATCAACCCTTGCAGAGTTTGCTAACAGCACCGGCTCTCCTATTCAAAAAGCAGATAGTTTATCCTTTACCGCACCGTTCATTTCTGGAATTGGCAGCGAACCAAAAGTAGTTGGTGCAGCGTTTAATAAATCGTTAGTTGGAAAAACCAGTACTCCCATTAAAGGGTTAACCGGTGTATTTGCCATTCAGGCAGATGCAGTTGGAGCGAAAGCATCTATGCAAGAACAAGCAGCGTTTAAGCAAAGTTTGATGCAAATGCTCCGCTCTGGAACATTCCGTAGTCTCGAATCTCTTCGCAAGGCAGCCACCATAAAAGATTATCGATTCCAGTTCAACTAGTTCCCCTAAATAATAATTAATATAAGGCCCGGATAGCTTCCGGGCTTTTTATTTTACTGAATCCGAAACAAAAGCATTTCTTAAACCGTTAATTTTGTAATTGATATGAGTGGAATGAACCAAACTCTAGTAAACAAAGTAGCCGATAGCGGATTAATTAGCTTCGACCCTGCGGATTATTATCCATCCGAGCCTATAAAAATATTCGATTTAAAAGATTATCTTTTTATGGGCTTAATTTTAAAAGAGAAAGATTTTAGGGAAGCTCTTCAAAATACAGATTGGAAGGAATATCAGGATTGTGCTGTTGGAGTGGTATGTTCTGCAGATGCAGTAATTCCTTTATGGGCATTCATGTTAGTTGCTTCTGCTCTTACTCCTTTTGCCAAATTTGTAATGAAAGGAAATGAAGAGCAGGTTCATGAAGCCCTTTTTCTCAGAAACATCGCTGCAATTGATACCAATCAATATACCGATCAAAGAATTGTTGTAAAAGGGTGCGGGGAAAAGCCAATACCCGAATCGGTGTACGTTGCTGTAACACACCAACTTCGTCCTATTGCGAAAAGTATTTTCTTTGGAGAGCCCTGCAGTACAGTTCCGGTATTTAAGAAAAAATAGTTGCCTATTATTCAACACGAGTTGTTGCGTCTTCAAAACGGCTGTCGTAGTCGCTGCGGATGGTACCCAGCATCCGATCCCAAAACAAAAAATATAAGCCGTAGTTTCCCGTAAAATATTGATGATGCTGATTGTGGTTAACGGATGTGTTGATCCATTTGCCGATTTTGGTTTTGTGAAAGCCCCTTGGATATAGCTCATAACCCAGATGTCCGTAAACGTTGTACACAATCATCATTAGGAAAAAAATCATTAAGTGTGTTTTGTGAATAGGTATAGTGAAAAGAAAAACCACTACAATTCCTACTTCCACAAGGGCTTCCAGCGGATGAAAAGCATAAGCGGCCCAGGGACTTGGGTTGGTTGAGCGATGGTGAACGAGGTGAAATAGGGGAAATAGTTTTTTAGTATGCATTAGTCGGTGAGCAAAATAAAAATAGGTATCATGCATCACGAACATTATGGGATATGCCAGCAAATAATAAACCCACCCATACTGTGCAACATCATTGTACCTTGTGGTATATTTCGCAATTGATGGAACGGCAATCAGCGGATAGGTAACGGTTGCAAATATTACTATAGTTAAAAAGGAAAACCCCATTTCGCGCAAATAGTCTTTGTTTTCGGGGAAACGACGCTGAATTTTCTTGTAAAGCCATTCTTTACGATAAATTACATAGGCTAAAAAAAATCCTATTCCGGCAATAAAAAAATATCGACCCCCAATCATCCAAATACTTCTAAAGTAAAATTCCCATTTCATTTCGCAAAGGTATATTGATTTGAAACCGGAATAACTAAAGGACCGACCTATTTTTTTCCATGAAATTGTTTAGTGTAATCCTTGATTTTTGTTGAAGTTTTTTCTGAAACCAGGCCGTCCAACCAAACAGCCATCCCTTCCATCCCAGCGCTTGTCGGCTCCAGCCGTATATATCAAAAGCATCTGAATGCTCGGTGATCATTCCGTTTTCAATACGCATGTGTGCTCTGATTTTATTTACTACACGCCTGCCTGTTTGAGAAAATGTATATTGAGCAATCCACTCGCAGGTAGAATATTCGTCGTCAAGCAACTGAATGTTTCCGAAACTAAGTTGCAAGTCTTTTCCGTTCTTACATAGCATTTCCCACATCCCCCTCACGTCATCACCATAAATTAATCCAAATACCGGATCAGAGAATGCGATATTTTCTGCATAACAGGAATTCATTTCGCTGCTGTTTCGTTGTTGAAAGGCTTCGTAAAATCGGGTTATGATTGCTTCGTTCTTTTGCATTGTAATTCATTTAGTGTGCCTCCAGCCAATTTTTACCCATTCCAATTGCGGTTACCATCGGAACGTGATTGGGCAATATCAGCGCCTCTTTCATGCCAGCATGAATAATTGGCTGAATGGTATCCAGCTCATCTTCCACAACATCAAATACCAACTCATCATGCACCTGTAAAATCATTTTAGAAACGAGACCCCGCTCTTTTATTTCTCTATTAATTCGAATCATTGCAAGTTTAATCATATCTGCTGCGGTTCCCTGTATGGGTGAGTTAATAGCATTTCTTTCAGCAAAGCCCCTAACTGTAAAGTTGGCTGAACCAATATCTTTTAGCCAACGCTTTCTTCCCATCAACGTTTCTACATATCCATTTTGTTGAGCAAAGCGGATGGTATCATCCATATAGCGGGTTATGCCCGAAAACTCTTTTTTATAATTGTCAATGATTTCTTTTGCTTCCGTACGAGAGATGCCTAAATTTTCTGCTAAACCAAATGCGCCTTGTCCATAAATTATTCCAAAGTTTACGCTTTTTGCTTTGTAACGCATTTCTTTGGTTACCGCCTCCTCCGCAACACCAAAAACCCTTGCTGCTGTGGCAGTGTGAATGTCCTTTCCGTGTTTAAACGCATCACACATGTTTTCGTCACCACTAATCGCCGCTACAATTCTCAGCTCTATTTGTGAATAGTCGGCACTTACCAATACCCGACCTTCGCTTCTTGGAATAAAGGCCTTTCTTATTTCTCTTCCCCGACTGCTTCGGATAGGTATATTTTGCAAGTTGGGGTTGTTGCTGCTCAGCCTTCCTGTAACCGCTACAGCCTGCGAATAGGAGGTGTGTACCCTGCCCGTTTTGCTATTGATCATTTCGGGTAGCGCATCTACATAGGTGCTTTTCAATTTGGTCAATTCTCGAAAGCCAAGAATGTCGGCCACAATAGGCTGAGATGCAGCCAACTTTTGTAACACGTCTTCCCCCGTAGCATATTGTCCGGTTTTTGTTTTCTTGGCTTTGGGGTCTATTTGTAGTTTTTCAAAAAGCACTTCTCCCAGTTGCTTTGGAGATGCGAGATTGAACCTAACGCCTGCCTGTTTATAAACAGACTCTTCACATTGTTTGGCTTCTTTCTCCAGTTCTTTGCTATATTCTTTCAGAAAATCAACATCAACCCGAACGCCCTCAAATTCCATATCTGTTAACACGCGAACGAGCGGATTTTCAACTTCAGTAAACACGCGATCTACTTTTTTTTCCTGTAACAGGGGAACAAAACAGTTTTTGAGCTGAAGGGTAATGTCTGCATCCTCTGCTGCATATTCTTTAATTTTTTCCAATTCAACATCACGCATATTTCCCTGTCCCTTTCCTTTTTTGCCAATTAACTCTTCTATATGTACAGGTTCATATCCTAAAAATTGAGCACTCAGCAGATCCATGCTCCTTCTTCCTTCTGGGTCTATTAAATAATGAGCTAACAGCGTGTCGAAAATCTTTCCCTTTAATTCTATCCCATACCATTTTAATACGAGCAGGTCGTATTTGATGTTGTGGCCAATCCAGGTAACATTTTCTCTTGCAAAAAGCGGAAGAAATTCTTGTAACAGTTTTTGGGTAGCTGCCCTGTCTGATGAACAGGGAACATAAAATGCCTCTCCTTTTGTGCAGGAAAAGCTTAATCCAACCAGTTCGGCTTCGTTGGCATCCAGATCTGTGGTTTCCGTGTCGAAACAGATTTCGTTTTGAGTATTCAAGTACTCAATGAGTGATTGTATTTCCTCCGCAGTAGCAACTGCTTTATATTGGTGCTTTGTATTGTGAATGTTCTTATCTGCCAATAATCCTGTAACTGTTTCTGCTGGTCGCTCTGTTTTCGTGTTAGCAGAAGGAGAGGAGGATTCTGTCTCTCCAAATAAACTGGGTTGCACGCTTTTTGGGGCAGACTGAAATGCATTAAACTCGTCTCCCAGAATTCTTTTGCCAAGCGTTTTGAATTCCAGCTCTGTGAAAACCTCTGTTAGCAGCGACTTGTTCCATTCCTTCAGTCGATAGTCTTCTTCGTGAAATGTAACCGGAACATTTGTAATAATGGTAGCGAGCTTCTTACTCATGATAGCGGCATCTTTTCCATTTCTTACTTTTTCTCCAAGAGCGCCCTTTATTTCATCTGCATGTGCTAATACATTTTCAAGTGTATCATACTCTTTCAACAATTTAGCCGCCGTTTTTTCTCCTACCCCTGCAATTCCGGGAATATTGTCTACAGCATCTCCCATCAAACCCAACATATCAATTACCTGTTCAACGCGGCTTATTCCCCATTTCTCACAAATTTTTTCTGCTGTTATAATTTCTTCGGCATTCCCAAACGACGGGGGCTTATAAATGTATACATGGGGATGAATCAATAGCTGTCCATAATCCTTATCTGGCGTTACCATATATACACTATAACCCAGGTCTGCAGCCTGCCATGCAACCGTACCAATCACATCGTCGGCTTCAAAGCCGTCCAGTTCAACAACAGGAATATTAAAGCCCTGAATTATTTTTTTAATATCCGGGAGAGAATCAAGCAGGTCTTCCGGAGCTTCTTGTCGGTTCCCTTTATAGTCGGCAAAATCTGTATGCCTTTCTGTTGGTGCATGGGTGTCAAAACAAACAGCTAAATGTGTGGGGTTCTCTTTGTGTATGAGATCGAACAAGGTATTGGTAAAACCAAATTGTGCATTGGTATTTTTCCCTTTCGAGGTAATTCTGGGATTACGAATAAGGGCATAATACGCACGGTAAATCAGCGCCAGCGCATCCAGCAAAAACAGTTTCTTTTCCATGGGATAAAGGTAGTAAAAGCTTGCTATTGCCTTAGAGGTTATTGAAACTAAGAAGCCGCACGATTAGGCGCGGCTTCTTGTTAAAGTCCTTAAACAGGAAAATATCTTATTTTAAAGAGTATTTATACTTGTATCTTTCGTAAAGCTGCTTTTGTTTATTGTCGAGATTTACCTGTCGTCCCTGAATGAGCGCATCAGTAATCACGCTACTTTTCATGTCTAGCAAATCACCTTCGCTCACAACAATATTAGCATCTTTTCCTGTTTCAATGCTGCCGGTTTTTGCATCAATGCCTAAAATTTTTGCTGCATTTAGGGTAATAGCACTCAGCGCCTCTTCTTTTGTTAATCCAAAAGTGGCGGCAATACCAGCGTTGTAGGAAAGATTGCGATACCGGGTATTGTCGTCATCGTCGTTAATACAATAAAGCACCCCTGCTTTTTGCAAGGCCGCCGGTGTTTTAAAGGGCTGATCAATATCGTCGTCTTCCATCGCGGGTAAATTAAAACACTGATCCAGAATTACCGAAATATTGTTTGCTTTTAACAGATCTGCAATTTGATAGCTTTCGCTTCCGCCAATAATTACCACATCAATTCCAAATTCTTTTGCAAAGTCAACTGCAATTAGCATTTGCTTTATTTGATCGCCATGTACAAACAACTTTTGCTTTTTCTCAAGAAGCGGTCGCAGCGCTTCAAGTTTCAGATTGGTGTTGATGTGAGTGGGTTCCTGGAGATAGGCTTTTGCCTGCCGAAAGAAGGATTTAATTTCTTCTACTTTCTCCAGTGCCGCTTTCGCGGGATCCGCACCCGCGCCGGCTCCAGGAATCATACCCGCAAATCCACCAAACCTTCTGCCTCCGCCTCTGTTGATGAAGCTGGGGAGGTTGATATGCATACCCCCGTCCATTTGATAAGCGGCGTCTTCCCAATTCCAGGCATCTAATTGAACAACAGAAGAGCTTCCGCTAACACTCCCGCCTTGCGGGGCAACGCTGGCTAATAATATACCATTGCTACGTAAAACGGCCATTACACGGGAATCGGTATTATATGCTGTTATTGCGCGAATGTTGCTGTTGAATTCACCCAACTCCGCATAGTCATTGCTTGCTCTAACACCATTGGCAATTTCTTTCAAACCCACATCGGTGTTGGCTAATATGAGACCGGGATATACGTGCTTTCCGCGCGCATCAATTACTCGATCATTGTTTCCGGCACTTACAGATGTTGTGCCAACCGAAGTGATTTTACCATTGTTAATTACAACGGTTCCGTTTTCAATAACGGTTCCATTTCCAACATGCACGGTTCCGTTACTAATAATTGTTTTTCCTTTGAATTCTTTCCCAGGATAAATGGTTTCCTGAGCTACAGCCGTAATCAGTGCTACAGCGAACAATATAGTACCCAATATTTTTTTCATACGTTTTGTTTTATTTTTTCAAAACACCGAGGTGATTAAATTAATGAGGAGATTGCTGGTCTTCGGCATCTATTGTATAGATTCCATCTTTGTGTTCGTGATCACCACATCCCATTAAAATTTGCCAACTGGGTTCTGCCGGGCGTGTTGTACCACCTGCTCTTTTTTCTCCAATCATTTTTTGGGTTAATCTAAATCGCTCTGTGGTTATTTTCTTCCTCATTTCCAAATCCTTCTCTCGGTCAAAGTATACGATTCCGTCTACGATTGTTTTTTCTGCTTTTGCATACACGCTAAGCGGATGCTCGCTCCAAATTACCACGTCGGCATCTTTTCCAACCTTTAAGCTTCCCACTTTACTATCTATGTGAAGTGCTTTTGCAGGATTTAGCGTAACCATTTTAAGCGCATCCTCTTCTCCAACCCCACCATATCGAACTGCCTTCCCGGCCTCCTGGTTGAGGCGTCTTGCCATTTCGGCATCGTCCGAATTTAAACAAACATTCAACCCAACCTTTTGCATAATGGCTGCATTGTATGCATTGGCGTCGGTTACCTCAACTTTATAGTACCACCAGTCAGAGAAGGTAGAAGCGCTTGCACCATGCGCTTTCATTTTGTCTGCTACCTTATAGCCTTCTAAAATATGCGTGAAGGTGTTGAACGTTACCCCAAACTTTTCTCCCGCACGCATAGCAGCAGTTATTTCACTTTGAACATAGGAGTGACAGGTTATGAAACGCTTTTTATTGAGAATCTCTGCAAGCGCATCTAATTCAAGGTCTCTGCGGGTTGCTGCAGGATTGGCCTTCATCGCTTTGTCGTAATCGCTTGCTCTTGTAAACGCATCAGTTAAAATTTGCTCTACACCCATACGCGTATCGGGAAAACGATTGTTGCTTTGTGATGTGGTTCTCTTTACATTTTCTCCCAATGCAAATTTTATAAACGGATCCCATCCTTTGAACATCAGGTCATCGGCGTTTGAGCCCCATCTTAGTTTAATTAATTGCGTTTGTCCGCCGATTGTATTAGCTGAACCATGTAATATATGTGAGCTGGTAACCCCACCACTTAATTGTCTGTAGATATTGATATCTTCCGGATTTAGATTGTCGGCAATACGCACTTCGGAAGTAACCGACTGACCCCCTTCATTGATAGACGCCGCAGCAATATGTGAATGCTCGTCAATGATGCCGGCAGTTACGTGCTTTCCGGTTCCGTCAATTACTCGAGCACCCTCATCGCTCAAATTTTTTCCAACTTTAGCAATTTTTCCATTTTTTATTAATACATCAGCACCCTCCAACTTACCTTCTTTTTCATTTGTCCATACAGTAGCATTTTTAATCAACAGGTTTTCTTGTTTGGGGGCTTCTTCCCATCCATAGCCGGTAAAGGGATAACTAACTTTTCCAACTCTTTGAGCAAATGCAGGCCTTTTTCTTGTAGAATCACTGCTCACTGCAGCGGCATTGCTCCAGGTGGCAGTCCAGGTTACTCTATTTCCCGAAGTGTCTTCTCCGGTTCCGTTCCAGGTATTGCCATTAGCAACCCCGCTTAGCCTATATTGTGCTGGGGTTCGGCCACCCATTCCTCCGGGAGGCATGCCACCCATATTGCCACCCCCCATATTTCCACTTCCACGGCGGGGCGCTTGTGTTGCGAAGCTGAGCTTTACCATTTTTCCGTCGTGACTAAACTTGCCCGTTAGTGTGTCTTTACCAATAACGTTTGCTGCGGATGCGCTTTTTACATCGAGTGTATAATTGGCTGTTCCTCCTGCTCCCGTTATGGCAAGGGTGTATACCCCTTTCACATCATTCCACATATCGTCTTTGATGCTGTATTTGTTTCCTTGTACCCAGTTCTGCAGGAAATTTGTTTTTTCAGAGAAAACGGGACCGTTGGTGATGATAAAGTTTGCGAGCTTGCCAACTTCCAGGCTTCCTACTTTATCATATATACCTAATAAATTGGCTGGGGCTTTTGTAAGTGCATCCAAGGCTTTCGCTTCAGTTAGCCCCATTTCTATAGCCTTTCTCAGATTCGTATAAAATGTTTTAGGGTCTCTCAAATCGGCAACTGTTAAGCAAAAGGTGATTCCAGCTTTTTCCATTGCCGCCGGGTTGCCGGGAGCCAATTCCCAGTGCTTCATGTCGGCCAACGAAACCGCTCTTGCATCTCCCGGATCTTCCACATCCATCGCCACAGGAAAATTTAATCCGATAATAAAGGATGACTGCAGCGCTGCGATATCTGCAATACGCTGATATTCGTTTCCGCCCCCTTTAATAATATATTGTGCCCCAAATTCTTTTCCAATTTTTGCAGCACGGATATCATTCCACTTGTCCTCTGCTTCAAAAATCTGAGGCAGGGTTTGTGAAGCATTCCATGCTTGAAGGGATAAATTCAGGCCCTCTTTTGCTGCGTTGTTTTTATACCATTGTCCATCCAGATAGGTTTGACGTATCAGCGCAATGCTTCCCATTAAGCTGCTGGGATAGCTTTGAGTAGAAGTGCCCTTGTTAAATGAGTAATGTGCAGCCGCTCTCTCTTTAACCACTACTGCATTTTCGTTTTCATTCGCCAGTGTAACTACCGCCCCTGTTCCTCGGGCAATCCCATCTTTACTATGTGTTAGCACGGTGCCAAAGCCCAAGTCTCTCCATGTTTTTGCTTTACTGTCGTCAACAACAAACTGTTTTACGGCATCTGTTTCTGGCCGAATTGCCTGATTCCATCCATAAGCGCCCTTTGTATTCGATGTGATTTGAGAGGGCGCACCGAAGTTAAACGCCGCTCTCAGCGCATTCGGATCGCGCTGCGCAGAGGGCATGCCATAATCGGTATAGATGTCTATAAACGATGGATAAATATATTTGTCTTTACAATCTATTACCACCGCGTCCTTCGGAATTGCAACACCCGATGCACCAACGGCAACAATTTTACCATCCCGAATAACCAGTGTAGCATTTGTTAGAGAGGTTCCCGATTCTTTTACAATGGTGGCGTTGGTAAAGGCATAACACCCCTCCCGCTTATCTGCCACTCCGTTTACCGGAAAGGTTTCCTGCGCTTGCATGCGTCCGCCGGCTAATACAACCAGCAACCAAAGCGCTACTTTTTTTATCATAGTGTTGTTTTTTGTATTTTAATAAAGCTACCTAATTAATCGGTTTGGAAAAACCACTTATCCTTTTTTCGGCGAAAATGGTATTTATTCGGTAAAGCCACTTTTTATAGCTTGCCATTGTTCACATCATTAATAAAACCGGTCAGCCCAGGAAAATAATGTGCCTGATCATCCCACATTGAGCAGTGACTTCCGTTCGGACAATATAAATATCTTCCTCGCTTTACTTGTGTACTCATCCATTTCATATGTTCCGGATCCATGGTATCATGTTCCCCCCCTATAGTTAATGTAGGAACTTCAATCTTGGGTAAGTCTTTGCTCCTGTCCCAGTTCAATAATCTACCGCTCGCGCCAAACTCCGAGGGCCCTTGCATCATTACATAAATTTCTTGGTTAATATGACCAAAAGCTCGGGTTACCGCTTCTGGCCATGGCAACGCCCTACACAAATGTTTTTCATAATAGTTGGGTACTAAAATTTCCATGTATCGCGGATGGGTATATTGTTTTTTTGATTCCATCAGTCGAATTGTGTCCACAATTTTTGGATCCATTTGCTTTGCTAATACATTGTTGGCATATTGCACATATTGAGGAATGCTACTTACCATATTACTAATAATAAGCCCTTTTAGGTTGTTTTGATATTTAAGCGCATATTCAAGTGCTAATATGCCTCCCCAGCTATGTCCCAGTAAATAGAAATTATTTTTATCCAGCCCCAGCGCTTTTCTCACTTGTTCCACTTCCTCAACAAATCTTTCAGTAGTCCATAAAGCACTATCTGTTGGATGATCGCTTAAAAAAGAGCCCAGCTGATCATATTCATAAAACTCTATTCCCTCTTTTGGAAAAAAGCTTTCAAAGCTTTCAAAAGCTTCATGAGTGCCTCCCGGGCCGCCATGCAACAGTAGCACCTTTATTTTCGGATTATTGCCGAATTTTTTTGTCCATACTTTGAAGGTTCCCACCGGTGTAATTACCGGAATCATTTTTACACCACCGGTTTGCACGCCGCTATCGGTTATGGCATGATACTCGGCGAGTGTTGGAGTATTGGAAGTTGTAGTAGTTTGGCATGCCCACAGCATCATGAATAGGCAACCAGAGAAAATTAGTTTTTTCATAAGTTTATTATTTTGTTTTATTCCCTTTGAATCTTTTTAGTGGATCATATTTTATTTTTATTTTCCCGTCTTTATCAGATGCTGCTTTTAAGAAAACACTCATTCCCCCCTTAGCATCTCCGCGAATATATTCCGGATGGGCTTCGTCAGATTTTTTAGATAAATTTTTCAAGGGCACCTGTATGCTGATGTCTGTGTTATTGTTCAGTCCATATATCCCCTCAATAAAAAGGGTTAGCACCGAAGAGTTGATAGCCATTCTTTTTATGGTTACCCCTCCGTTTTCAAAAATTAGATTATTATTGATTTCTGCAAACCGAATATTTGAAAAATCGCGGTTTTTGAACGCGACTTTTTGAATCTCTATCAACGCGGGAAATTTCATTAGGGCTCCGTTTTTGATGGAAAAATAGGCTTTCCCTTTTAGGGTGCTCATGTTTGCATCCCCTTTTCCGTTCATTGAAAGCGCATAAGTGGCCGACAGGTTTAGCTTTCCCTGAATGTTTTCGTGGCTAATACTTTTTATCCCGAAATTTTCAAAAGCATAAAATGTTTTTTTTGCTTCTACGTTTTTTAATGTCAGATCTCCGGAAAACAAAAGACGGTTCGGACTAATCTCTGTAATGTTTGCCGAAGTGACCACGCTTCCGTCCCCGTGTTGTAAGGATGCGTTTTTAATTGACCAGGTATTGCCTTCTAATTGGATGTTCGCCGAAAAGTTTCTGGCATCCATCTTTTTAAACTTCAACCTGTCTGCTTTTATTGATGCAGATACCCTTCCCGATGATAGCAAGTGATCTATGTTTTCAACTGTTTTGCTTAACGAGGTTTTTGGTGCAGACTTTTTCCGTGTATTTGTAACCCTTCTCATCAAAACAGAGCGGATACTATTCATATTAATGAATGGCGCATATAAATTCCAGTCTAAAGATACCGGTACACGGTCGTCGCTTAATACAGATAAAACATTGTTCGCCTGGCCTCTCATAAATACAGGGTTGCCCGCCAAAGTTCCTTGCAAACTATCGACAATTAGGTTTGCGTTACTGAACTTAAATATTCCTTTGCAGTTTTGTATCGTTGATTGTGGTCCGGATAGCAGCATAGAGCCATTGTTAAATTTTAAATAGCCGGTTAGTTTGCTGTTCTTTGAGCTTATTGTATCTGTTCTGCCATCATATTCAAATGCCATATCTGCCTGCCCACCAGTAAATTGTATCGTTTCGGATTGAAGGGCTGAATTTAATTCACTTAGCGGAAAGGTGGATTTTACATTTACAGCTAGTCTGGGATTCGTTAAATTGAAAATTGTAAGGTCTTTTATTTTTAACAGCATGCCCTCCCAAATTCCATCCATTGCATTAACATAGATATGAGAGTTTTCGTCGGTATAACCATTGCCCGGCACCACTTCGTTAACATATTCTCCCGTAAACGAGCAGTTGTTCAACTTCAGGAATTTACTTTCTATCGTGTTTTGTTGCGAAGTAAATTTTATCTGTACTCTAGGGTCGCCCCCCGATAAGCTGCCCGCTATTGTTGCATCCACGTTTAGTGGCTTTTTCACCGATACGATACTGATTGATTTGGAAATTTTTGGGGTTAATAAAGATCTTGCAAAATCAACCATTAGTTGTTCGCTGGTAATATGGAGTTGAAAATTGTTTTCTTTGCTTAACAAGAATGCACCACTAAACAAAAATGGTTGTTCCCCTATTTTAAGGGACATGTTTGTGAATGAAAGCTTTTTTTCTTTTGTATCAAATTGTAGCGCATACTTTCCCTCCAGGATTTGGTTGCCCAAGAAGCTACCATTTTTCTTTTTGAATGCGATACCCCCTACCCGCATTTTTTCATCCACTTCAACTGTAATCAAATCCGCTGCTTTTTTTACAGACGCATCCAGTTTTTCTATAGTTACATCGTACCATTTGTCACCCGGAACATCCTCAAGATGAAACGAAAAATTTTCAATCAATATGTGGTCTAACAATTTTTTGGCTGCTTCGTTTGAGACCGTTGGTTTTGGTGGCGCAGGGTTTTTGGCTTTTAACATATACCCATTACTGTAACCCGTCGAATCTGTAAACAAATAAAAGCCCCCATTTCGCAATGTAAATTTGTTTACCAACAATCTACCCATTAATAAGGAGGGGGTGCTTAGCCGCACAAATAAATTTTCTGCCTCCAGTAATTTGTGATGATGAATTTTATAGAGGGAGTCTGTAACGCTTACGTTAATAAGCCGGATGGATAAGCTAGGAAAATGACGGAACAGAGATACGCTCAGGTCTTCTATGGTAACATCTCCACTAAGTTTTGTATGAATTGTTTCAGTAACCTGCGTTATTAATTCCTTCTTATGTGCATTAACATACAGGGTTAATCCTGCGAAAAGCAAGAATAACAACAAAAGTAGAAATCCGGTAATTTTTAAAACCCAGCTGCCAATTTTTTTCAATTGGATGATGTTTAGCTAAAGATAGCTTTTGCAAGGGGCATTTCAAAATATCACCTTCCCATGTATACCATGAGGATTTGAACATCGCTTGGGTTAACCCCACTAATTCTGCTTGCCTGTCCCAGCGTTTGCGGTTGAATTTTTTTGAACTTTTGTAATGCTTCGTGCGATAGAGCGGGAATCTGGTCGTAATTAATGTGGGAAGGTATTGTTAGGTTTTCAAGCTGTGCCATTCGCTGTGCCATTTCTTCTTCCTTCTCTAAATAACGGGCATATTTTATTTGTATTTCAGCTTGCTCTAATGCGGATGCGTTTATTCCTTGCAAGGCAGCCTGCAAATTCGGGTCTTGCTCTATTAATCCATTGAGAGAGATGTTGGGTCGCAATAAAATCTTCCCTATTTTTTGTTTTTCATTGATGGGAGCCGACGATTGAGCAATTAAATAGTTGTTTATTGTTTCTGGTTCAGTAGATTCTTCGAAGCAAATTCTTGTAACTTCCGATACTTCTTTTCTTTTTTTCTCTAACGCCAGCATGCGCTTTTCTGATGCCAGCCCCATTTTATAAGAGCGCTCTGTTAATCTCCAGTCTGCATTATCCTGTCGAAGAAGTGTTCTATATTCTGCCCTGCTTGTAAACATACGATAGGGCTCATCTGTACCTTTTCCAATCAGATCGTCGATTAAAACGCCAATATAAGCTTCATTTCTTTTTAAAATAAGCGGCTCCTGTTCCCGGGTAGCAAGATGTGCATTGATGCCTGCCATCAATCCCTGACAAGCCGCTTCTTCGTAACCGGTAGTGCCATTGATTTGTCCGGCAAAAAACAGCCCATCTATATATTTCGTTTCAAGTGAGTATTTTAATTGTGTGGGTGGAAAGTAATCATATTCGATTGCGTAGCCCGGACGAAATATGCGAACCTGCTCAAACCCAGGAACAGTACGAAGGGCTTCGTATTGAACTTCTTCAGGCAAGGATGTTGAGAATCCGTTTACGTAGATCTCCACCGTATTCCACCCCTCCGGCTCCACAAATAATTGATGCCGGTCGCGGTCGGCAAAACGATTGATTTTGTCTTCGATGCTCGGACAGTATCTGGGTCCTACCCCGTCGATTCTTCCCTGGAACATCGGACTTCTATCGAAACCGGTTTTAAGGATTTCGTGAACTTTGGAATTCGTGTAGGTGATATGACAACTTCTCTGATTGGCGGGTGCAATTTTTTCGATGGGTAAAAAAGAGAAGCCAACAATTTCATCATCCCCCTTTTGTTCTTCCATCTTAGAATAATTCAGGCTTCTTCCGTCTACTCTGGGAGGGGTTCCGGTTTTCAGTCGGCTGCTTTCGAATCCAAGAGAAACCAGTTGTTCGGTAATGCCGGTGGCAGCCTTCTCTGCTACCCTTCCCCCGCCAAATTGTTTTTCTCCTATATGAATGATACCATTTAAAAAAGTTCCGCTTGTTACAACAACCGCCCTGCAACGAATAGGGTGGCCTAGTCCGGTTATCACACCCACCGCCCGATTGTTTTCAATAATTAATTCCCGCACCATGTCTTGATAAAAATCCACCCCCGGTGTATTCTCCAACATTTCTCTCCAGGTTGCAGCAAAGAGCATCCTATCGCTTTGACAACGTGGGCTCCACATGGCCGGCCCCTTACTTCTATTCAGCATTCTAAACTGAATCATGCTTTTATCGCTCACTATCCCGCTATACCCGCCCATTGCGTCAATCTCGCGCACAATCTGTCCCTTTGCAATTCCCCCCATAGCTGGATTGCAACTCATTTGCGCGATGGTTTGCATATTCATGGTAACCAGGAGCACTCGGCTACCCAGGTTGGCGGCGGCTGCGGCGGCTTCACATCCGGCATGACCGGCCCCAACTACTATCACATCGTATTCAGGAAACATGGATGCAAAGATAGAAAGGATTCATTAAATGGAACCCCCCAATGAATTCGCGTTCCACGTGAAACAACCCCTGTAAGTGCTTGAATAGCATATCCAACAATGTTCCACGTGGAACAGCCGCCCCGTAAGGAATATGGTGAACCCGGTTTCCCAAACAGGGTTTCACGTGGAACAATTGAATGAAATAGGCGGGATGAAAGCTAAAAACGGGAATTTAACCGGCAAGAAAAGTCTTGTACCAGAAAAAAGTTATTGGATCCATAATCTACACACCCTAAGCCTACGTGTTCATACTGCTTATTCAAAAGGGTTTGTCGGTGTGCCGCTGGGGTTAGCCCAATATCGAGATACAATAACACTACAGAAAGTAATATACCCTGATTGCCCAAGCTGATATTCTCTCCTGCACAAGTGTTAATTCCGGCAAGTCGCATCCTGTCGGCAAAGTTGTTTCCGTTGGTTGAGGTGTGGGAAATAGGGGCTTTTTTTCTGGCTATATCGTTTGAATGAGCTCGGGCGGCAGCGTTTAAAATGGCGGTTGGACTAAACAAGGGTAAGCTGCCGGCGGAAAGCAGGTCTTTTTTAAGTGCTACTGCTTCCTTGCCGCGTAAGGGAGGAAATGCTTCCAAAATGGGGGCAAGTATGCTGTCGCAAAAATAAGTTGGGTTCTTTCTGATAAGGTTAATCCAATATAGGCATTCTTGCTCCCGGGGGTTCATCGATGAAAAAGCGGGAAAGGATCGATTCCATTCGAGAACGGAGGCATCGCGGGTAGATGGAGTGGGAACGGGTCGCACTTCCAGTTCTACCTCCGATAACTGAGCACGCAGGGAAACAACAATTGTAAGGAAAACCGCTACCAGCAAGGGTTTACGCATGGTTAATTCTTTTCTTCAGCAGCAGCAAATATCGGTCTTCTTTTTCCCGAATAATCGCCAGGTCTTTTTTTAACTTGTCTTTATACCCACACAAATGCAGTGTACCATGAAAAATTACCCGCCGTAGCTCTTGTAAAACAGACACCTCTAATAGGCGGGCGTTGTCGCGTACCCGATCTATACTTATATATAATTCACCAACAACCGGCGCCCCCCGTTCGCTCATTGTAAATGTTAGGATGTCGGTGTAATAATCATGTTTTAGAAACTGTTGGTTCAGTTCAAGTAAATACTCATCGGAACAAAAAACAATCGTCAACTCTTCCAGTTGTTTGCCTTCTCTGCGAAATATTTCATGGATTACTTTTCGCAATGGCGTTTTCGCGGGTAAAAATATTCCCTTATCGGCAACTTGAAAATGAATGGTTTTCATCAAATATTCGTTAACTCCAAAAATCGTAATTTTTGTTATCAAACGCTTCCTACCTTTATTTATTCTATATAGAATCTCTGTAAGTGAAATCAATGGAAATGAAACGACTATCGGAAATGGGGGTGGGAGAAATTGCAACCATACACTCTTTTGAAAAAGACGATATCTTTATTAAGTTGATGGAGATGGGTTGTGTGCCAGGAGAAGCCGTAAAAGTTGAGCAAGTAGCCCCTATGGGTGATCCTATTTCTATTTCTGTTGCCGGCTATCATCTTAGCTTGCGCCTCAACGAAGCCAATAGCATCTTTGTAGAGCCAAAGACTCATAAATAATTGAATATCAATATCTTATATGAATATTGGTTTATATTTCGGCTCATTTAACCCCATTCATGTTGGTCACCTCATTATTGCCAGTTGTGCAGCAGAGCATCCCGATTTAGATCGGGTTTGGATGGTAGTAACGCCCCAAAATCCGCATAAACCCGAAGCCGCTTTATTAAATGAATACGACCGGTTACATCTGGTGCGATTGGGTATAGGGGATGATACCAGACTAAGAGCATCCGACGCCGAATTTTCTTTGCCCCGCCCGTCCTATACCATTGATACACTTACGTATTTATGTGAAAAATATCCCGAGCACGCTTTCAAGATTATTATGGGGAGCGACAGTTTGCAAAACTTACCCCGTTGGAAAAATGCTAAACTGATTCTGGAACAATTCAGCATTTTTGTTTACGAACGGCCTGGTTTTCCGGTGGTAACCTATCCGGGAGCTAACATTACGGTATTTGATGCACCCATTCTCAACATATCAGCAACGGCGGTGCGTGATCTGATAAAAACAGGTCATTCCATTCGATACTTGGTACCAGAGCCAGTGCGAGAGGAAATAGAACGAAGCAGACATTATCGCTAATACATTTTGCTGGTTTGTTGGTGCACAAAAAAATATGCGCCATTAGCGCATATTTTTCAGTTACTTCTTTGAATAAAAATATTAATTAGCGATTCATGGAAGCCAGAAACTCTTCATTGTCTTTGGTGCCCCGCATACGTTTCAGCAATTCGCTCATGGCTTCTTCTGTATTCATATCGTTGATATAAAGGCGTAGAATATTCATCCGCTGCAACACATCTTTATCCAACAACAAATCATCTCGACGCGTTGAAGAGCCAACCAAATCGATGGCGGGGAATATGCGTTTATTGGCGAGTCTTCTATCCAACTGCAATTCCATATTACCGGTACCCTTGAATTCTTCAAATATTACCTCATCCATTTTGCTGCCGGTTTCAATTAATGCCGTAGCAAGGATGGTGAGCGAGCCCCCGTTTTCAATTTTACGGGCGGCACCAAAAAACTGTTTGGGTTTTTGCATTGCATTGGCTTCCACGCCACCCGATAACACTTTTCCGGAAGCGGGTGCAACGGTATTGTGTGCACGTGCCAAACGGGTAATGGAATCGAGCAGAATAACAACATCGTGTCCGCACTCAACCAAACGCTTGGCTTTTTGCAACGCGATTGCAGAAACCTTCACGTGTTTTTCGGCGGGCTCATCAAATGTAGATGCAATTACTTCTGCCCTAACGCTACGCTCCATATCGGTTACCTCTTCTGGGCGTTCATCAATTAATACTACCATTAAATAGCATTCGGGGTGGTTGGCAGCAATTGCATTGGCAACTTCCTTTAATAACATGGTTTTACCTACTTTCGGCTGAGCCACAATCAATCCCCGTTGTCCCTTCCCAATTGGGGTAAACAAATCCATGATACGGGTGCTATAGTTATTAGAAGTTGTAAACAGATTCAGTTTTTCGAAGGGGAAGAGTGGAGTTAGATAGTCGAAAGGCACCCGATCGCGAACTTCATCGGGACGCTTACCGTTAATAAAATCTACTTTGAGCAGTGCGAAATATTTTTCTCCCTCTTTTGGGGGGCGAACAGCACCCTGAACGGTATCGCCGGTTTTAATGCCGAATAATTTTATTTGGGAAGGGGATACATATACATCATCGGGAGAAGACAAGTAATGGTAATCGGAAGAGCGCAGGAAACCATATCCATCGGGCATCATTTCTAAAACCCCTTCTCCTTCAATCACACCTTCGAACTCGATATTGAATAGCGGTTCTTTTTTGATAGGGTGTCGATGGTGGCTGGGTGCGCCGGGAGCAGGATTGTTGCTTTCAGCTTCTCCGGGTTGTGCGCTTTGTTGGTCGGCGGAAGCGTTGGCATTGTTATCTGCAGTCGGCTCTTCTGAAGTAGTGCCTGGGTTAGCAGGAATGGGGGTTGGGGCATGCTGACGCCCTTTTTTATGAGGCCCTTTTTTGGCAGCCAATTTTTCAGCAGCAGGAGTGGCGGGAGCTTCCTGCATTACTTCAGCTTCCTCGGTTATATGAGGAGTTTTGAGCGTAACAGGTTTGCGACCCCGGGCGGGCTTTTTACGGCTCTCTTCTGGCGTTTCGGGGTTGCTGCTGGTAGCTTGCACATCCAGAATTTTGTAGATCAGTGCTTGCTTGTCCAGCTTTTTGGCACCATTAATTTTTAGCTGTTCTGCGATATCCAATAATTCTGGCAGCAGCAGGTCGTTCAGTTGCAAAATGTCGTACATAAATAATTTAAATCGGTTATAGGGGGGTATAAGAAGGGAAAAAGAAAGGTTAACAATATTTACTCATGCAGTAGAGAAAAAGAAAAGTTGGAAAGTTGAATGGGAAGTGGCCGGAGTGTGTGTACAACAGGGACTATTATCGGCGTTGATTGTGATGCAAAGGTAAGGGCATTTTACTGAAAAAATAAAATTTCCTGAAAAAACCCTCCGAAAGCGCCTTTCCGGCAAACAGCGGCAACCTCAGACGCGTATCTTTGCAACCTAATATAATGTTTAATTATAGGAAGTTAAATCGGCATACTATGTTTAATCGGCGTACAAAAATTAAAGAGCTGCTGCAAAAGGGTAGCGAAGGAGAATCGGTAACGGTAATGGGTTGGGTGCGTACTTTTCGCAACAACCAGTTTATAGCACTCAATGATGGCAGTACCAATCAGAATATACAAGTGGTTGCTTCGCTGGGAGATTTTTCGGAAGAGCTTTTGCGCAGGGTTACTACAGGAGCATCTTTAAAAATTACCGGTGTGTTGGTAGCAAGTGTTGGGAAAGGACAATCCATTGAAATAAAGGCAGCCAGTATAGAAGTGTTGGGAGATAGTGATGCAGAAAAATATCCCTTGCAGCCCAAAAAGCACAGTCTTGAATTTTTGCGAGAAATAGCTCACTTACGATTCCGTACCAATACTTTTGGTTCGGTATTTCGTATTCGGCATGCTTTGGCGTTTGCCGTGCATCAGTTTTTTAATGAGCGCGGATTTATCTATCTGCATACGCCCATCATAACTGCGAGTGACGCAGAGGGAGCGGGAGAAACTTTTCGGGTAACCACGTTGCCAATGGACGGCACAGCCAAAAAAACAGCAAGCGGGGCAATTGATTATGCAGAGGATTTTTTTGGAAAGAGCACCAATTTAACAGTGAGCGGTCAGTTGGAAGGAGAATTAGGCGCGATGGCATTTGCGGAGATTTACACTTTTGGTCCAACCTTCCGAGCCGAAAACAGCAATACAGCCCGACATTTGGCAGAGTTTTGGATGATTGAGCCGGAGATGGCGTTTTATGATTTGGAAGACAACATGAATTTGGCGGAGCAGTTTATCCGGTATCTGATACAATATGTAATGGATCATCATGCAGATGACCTGGCATTTTTAGATCAACGTTTGGCGGAAGAGGAGAAGCAAAAGCCGCAACAGGAGCGGGCTGAGATGGGGCTGTTGGAAAAGTTGCGCTTTGTATTGGATAATCCATTTGAGCGCATCACTTATACGGAAGCGATTCAGATTTTGCTAGATAGTCCGGCATACAAAAAGAAAAAGTTCAAATATGATGTTGCATGGGGAATAGATATGCAGAGTGAGCACGAGCGGTATTTGGTGGAGAAGCATTTCAAGAGACCGGTAATAGTAACCAATTATCCTGCAAAGATTAAGGCGTTTTATATGCGACAGGATGAGGGTTGTGCACCCGGCAGAGAAACCGTAGCCGCGATGGACATTCTTGCACCCGGTATTGGCGAGATAGTAGGGGGAAGCCAGCGGGAAGAACGGCTCTCGAATTTACAAGCTAGGATGGAAGCGATGCACATTCCGGTAGAAGAGATGGGCTGGTATTTAGACACACGCCGATTTGGAACGGTTCCTCATGCCGGCTTTGGTTTAGGCTTTGAGCGGATGGTGCAGTTTGTAACGGGGATGACGAATATTCGCGATGTGATAGCGTTTGCGCGTACTCCGCGGAACTGTGAATTTTAGGTGTAATGCATAAAAACACAAAAAAATGGTGGATAATATCTGAATAACCCCGCAAGTCCTTATATTTGCACCCCGTTCATTAATAATAAATGAGAAGGAATGGTGCGGTAGCTCAGTCGGTAGAGCAAAGGACTGAAAATCCTTGTGTCGCCGGTTCGATCCCGGCCCACACCACAAAGACCTCAACAATAATGTTGGGGTCTTTTGTTTTTTGGAATGAATTGCGATTAAAAAGCTTCAGGCGTAATTCGGTTCCC
>JBAWZY010000008.1:0-144603 GCA_037142775.1 Chitinophagia bacterium
CGCTCACCCACCGCAAAGTCCCTCTCTGGCGTTCGGAGACTTCTCGGAGAAGGTCCGGAGGACCGACACCCTACTTAGGCTTCTTCAAGAATAGCCACTCCATACTCAATAACCAGCCCTGACGACCCATCCGGTGCATGGTATTAGATAATTGATACCGATACCCAATATTTAGTTTCGTCTGACTATTGAATATGAACTGTATCGCAGGTGCCAAATCTGTATACTGTACCTTGCTCAGTAAGGCATTTTGACCCAACAACTCGCAATATAAATTCACATTGGTTTGATTATAACTTGTATACCGCATTGGAAATAATAAATATCCGGCAGATAAAGAATAACTAAACGCATCCTGTGATATCGGTCGGCTATGCAAATCATTTTGAATAGGGCGCAAACTATTTACATAACTTCCCGTTGCAGAAATGGCCAATTTGTGTAATAATTGCGTTACAATGATACCAGTCTGAACTCCCGACAAATCACCTTCTAAACTAATTTCATCATACATCTGGGGATTGCGACTATACGAAATTTCACCAAAGGCAGCCATTCGTAAATGTCGGTAAAGATCATCGTGAGAAAAAAACCGATACTTTCCATATACCCTAAATGATTCAGCGCGGAAATAAGCGGAGTACATATCGGAAAAAGTAAAAGCCGCATGTAACATCCAATTTTTATTTGCCCCATACATGATCTCCGTAGAACTTCTGGTTCCCCCATCAAAATTAGGAGCAGCTTCAACTCTTCGAAGCTGTTGTCGTATTCCAACGGAATTAGCTGGCATGTTGCTGGCAGGCTCAGAAAATACATATAACTCTTGAGCATCTGCAGAAAGCCTGCAAAATAGAATAGCCAGTAACCATATTTTTTTCATGCACAATTTTTTAAAGCAAACTTTCTTAGAGGGTTACATGATATACTCTGCTGGATTGACTTCCCCCTGTTTGCGGGCAACAACTCTGTCTGGTGCCGGTTGAGTAGCAAGTCATGGTAGTATATTGTGCAAATTTTTTATGTTCTTTCGGTAATACAAATGATTTATCCAACAAGGTAATTGTTTTTGTACCCTTCAGTACCTGACTAGGAACATTTACAAAATGATACACCTGATTGAATAAAGTTACATGACTATCCTTACCAATAGTTGTTTCTGGGAATGTACCGGTTAGTTGCAATTTAGCAACAGAAAATCCGGCATCTGTAACTGCTCTCGATAATAAGTCGGGATCGATTGGCATGTTTTGTTTAAAGCTAATCTGATATATAGATCCCTGAATATCGGGTTGTATTTTTTCTACATAGGGAACTGCACTCAACGCATTGAAAACCGCCTTAGAACACATGGCACAGGTTAATCCCGATGCCTGCAACTTAGCAGCCATAATTTGCGCTTTCGCTGAATACGACAGGCAGACAACGAATATGATTATCCAAAATTTTTTCATAAAAAATTTTTGAAACCGGCTCTGTTTCATCTTATAAACAGAGCCGGCTGGTGAATTATTTACCGCAGCAATCTGTGCAGTTTTTGTGTGAAGTAGCAGCCGTACAATTTTTGCAGCAATCCGGATTGGAAGCCTTGCAATTTGTTTTTGCCATTTCTTCTTTAGTGCAACAAGCTTTATTCATTGCCTGCTGTGCGGGCTGCGCTGAAGCTGCTTTCCGCTTGTACTGACAGCATTCTTCCAGATTCTTATACGCTTCATCATTACCCTGTAAATCGCGGGTATCATATCCGGCAGCAGCTACTTTTTCCTGAATCTTCAAGCTGGTAGTTTTTTCGGCACTATATTTTACTGCTAACATTTTGGTAGATTTATCCCAAACAGCAGTTTCAGCACCCGCTTCTTTGGCGGCTGTTTCGATATGCTTCTTACACATACCACAATTACCCCAAACTTTAATGGTTTCTGATTTTACCTTTCCGCCCTGGGCAAAAATGTTTCCGGCGAATAATAAACTCACTGCTAAAAATGAATAGAAAGTTTTCATACAAATTTTTTTTAAATTAAGATGAATAGAAATAGTGAAATAAATAAACAGTAACCGACTATCAAATTAGATAATCAGCAAATAAAAAATCAAAAAACATCTTATAGACGAAATACCCGGTTACGTAGAAAGATAGCTAGTTGATCAGATCCGGGTGGACTAGATGAGATTGGAATGAAAGCTTCAGCTATTGAAACTGGTTGTAATAACGACTGACTGGCAATGGGTGCCCATTCAATAACAGGCATTTCAGGAGCGGTAGTAAATGCAGGTTGTTTGGCATTATCTGTTAACTTAACCAAACGGGTTTCTGTTTTGCAACAACCCATCTTACCTTTTTTGCCACATTTACAAGCTGCTGTAGGTAATATTGAAAGCGATACGCTACTGACTTTACCTCTGCAATAGTGAATAGAAACTGAAGCGCCGCTACTGGCAGCGATAAAGCTCAAACTTAATACGAGGGCAAAGAGACGCTTCATGTCACTGCAAAGATACCAATTTTTTGATAATCGGTATTTGGAGGTTAAAAAAGGTCTGTTAATTTACAAAACTCCACCAAAATCCAAACCGCAACCATAAACCGGTATTGGGGTAATGAGGAGCCAGTTTATTGAGTTCTGAAAACTTAACACCATTCTTGAAACTCAATGTGTTCAAGTTTTCTACCCGGAAAAATCCTTTGAAACTTCGAATTCTGAAATGCGTGAAAAAGTTGATGTCGGGACGGTTAGAAAAAGTTTGAGCGCTTTGAACAAAAAATTGTCCGAGAAAGGGAGAATAATTATCTCGCTGGTATGGACTATGATAAATCAATTCAAAACCGGTAGACAGGTTGAGGTTCTTATAAAATACGCCTTCGAATGCAAGTCGATTGCGGGTAAATAATAGAGGAAGTTTAACAGGTGGATCACCGGTTGCTTGTTGCAGGTGTACTTCGGCATACCAGTTCCAATATCTGGATAATCGGAATTGCTTGGTTAAATTAAACTGCAAAACGTTAAATAAAGTTGCCTCCTGACGTGCAGTAAAGAAACTATCGAAATACATATAATTACTAACCCCATAGTAACTACCCGACAATTGCAATTTTTGTAGCGGATTATCGTATACACCAAAAAAGCGGATAATATTTTGCTTATTATAGTTTGGTGCACGATTGTTTACCGGGAAACTGCTGAAAGGATCGAATAATTGTGCAGGGGATTTATTTACATTTTGAAATCCCAAACTGAGTGATCCTATTTTTTTACCCAAACTTTTTTTCAGACTTACCAATGCGTCATAATCACCGGCATTCAATCCGTTTACATACAATTTACCCCTTGCCTCAATATCCCATACCTGGTTTCGGGTTCGATTTCTATACTCAGCGGCTGCAAAAATATTATACAATCCACTGCTGGCAATTGTATCGTACACTTTTCCCTGAATATTTTCAAGCGTAACCCCTACTTTTAAAAATTGACTCAAATTATTTTTTTCCGGATAAGAAATAATGCTGAATGTATTACTAATCTTATCCCATTTATCAACATACCTAAGAGAATCATTGATATTTATTGCATTAAAATATTGTTTATAGCGCTGAGAATTTACTGAGTCGATATTATAATCAATAAATTGATATTCACGATTGCTATATTCAAAGTCATGTTCAAGTCGAATGCGGGGATAGAATAACTTAATTACGGATGAATCGGTTACCAAGGAATCCTTGGTTCCCAGATCGAAATGATGTCTGAAAAAAAGCACAGACTCTTTATAAATATTTCCTGTATTTACTCTTGTATTAAAAGGATTTCGGGATGCGATGCCGGCAATACCTAAGCGGGTGCTCAATTCAAATGCATCATTGAATAAGCTGTCTAAACGGGCTTCATTTTGTAATCCGCCATTTTCTGATGCAGCATTTTTATTCGAAAAAAAAATCAATTGTCCCTCGTATCTTTTATTTAAAGTCTGGTAGCGGGAGGTGAAACGAAAATTATTAATACTGGCATTTTGATTTTTCAAATTTCCCGGAGAATTATTGAATCGATATTCTATGGAAAAATTAAAATTACTTTTTTTGTTTTGTGTATGCAGGAAGCTAATCATTTGCTCGGCACTACTTGCAAGGGAATAATTAAATTCAGTATAGGGCCGGGTCGATTGAAATAAACGTGTATTCTCAAGCGTGTATCGATAAATATCAAAAGCATGAAATCCCGGATCAAATCCAGGCTGGAGGTTAGGGGTAAACAAGTATGGGTGAGCAGCCGAACCCAAATTTCCAGTAGTATAATAATTATAGGGAAGCGGGGATCGCAATGAATAATCATTTATGGAGGAATCCAATAATCGATTTCGCGTTGAATCAAAATACCTATAAAAAATAGTAATGGAATCTGCCAGGTTATCCCGCCGCTTCAGAGAATCATTGCCAGTATTTTTTCGGATGGGTCGGCCCTGACTATCATAGGTAAGATTACTGTTATTCTGGTTTCCTCCGGAATTGGCATTATAAGTGCGTGTTTGTGCGCTGGCAGGTATTATCCACCAGATACAGATTGAATAAATGATTAACAATTGAATTACACGCATCGTATACATGAATAGTTCTCAGGAAGCAATATCTTTTACCAAGCGGGTAAAGAGTAATGTTAACTTGGGCTCGGCTGCTGCAGCGGCCTCCAGAACCTCTTCATGTGTAATGATATTCTCTTCTTCCCGAATTCCTAAATCGGTAATTACGCTTATTGCGAACACTTTCATTCCGGCATGAACTGCTGCAATTGTTTCCTGTACAGTACTCATTCCCACGGCATCCCCTCCCAAAACACGAATCATTTTATATTCAGCACGAGTTTCAAAAGTTGGTCCGGTTACTCCCAAATACACCCCTTCATGCAATTGAATCTGCTGTTCTGCCGCAATTAGTTTAACGCGATGAATAAGATCTTTGTTATAGGGTTCGCTCATATCGGGGAAGCGGGTTCCGAGAGACTCTTCATTTTTTCCCAATAATGGATTCACTTGAAACAGACTGATATGATCACGAATAATCATCAAATCTCCCACGCTAAAATCTGGATTCACTCCACCGGCAGCATTGGACAATAAAAGTGTATGCACACCCAGCATATGCATTACTCTAACGGGATATGCGACCTGTTGTGGGGTATAACCCTCATAATAATGAAAGCGACCCGACATCACCCAAACCGGCACACCACCCAGGGTTCCAAAAATCAAACGACCAGTATGACCCTCCACCGTACTAACAGGAAAATGAGGGATATCCTGATATGGAATTGATTCCACTGCCACTATTTGGTGTGCAAGATTACTTAAACCGCTGCCTAAAATAATGCCTATACCGGCATCCTTACTGCATCGGGTTCGGATATATTCCAGTGATTGCTGAAGTTGTTCAATTAAAACCGACATGAATCAAAATTAAAAGTCAAATATACTAATAATAGAGTGGATAGAGCCTAAGGAAGCGTTAACAGCCTCCCAACAATAAAACAGCCCGCAAGGCAATAAACCAGGCGGGCTGTATAACAGATAATGATGAATGTTTATTGCGTACGCTTAACGTTAACGGCATTGGGGCCCTTACGACCTTGCTCTACATCAAAAATTACTTTGTCGTTCGCCTCAATCTGATCGATTAATCCGTTGGCGTGTACGAAAGTTTCTGTTCCGGACTGGTCGTGCTTAATAAAGCCAAACCCTTTTTCCTCATTAAAGAACTTTACAGTTCCTGTGATTTGTGTGCTCATTGTTAAATTTGAAAAATAAATAAAGAGCAAAGATACTCTTACTTATTGGTCTTTCCTAATCTAATACAAGCTTTAACAGTATGCACACAAGGAACACTTACAGATAAATCACTATTCATCAACCAATTACATAAAATATACAAATAGAATTGAAGTAAAATAATATCTTTATCGCTTCCTTTTGCAACGGGATTTGTTTTAAAAATTGGTTGTACTATGTTTTCAATTAGTTACTTAGATGTATCGGGAGCACTGGGAATTTTGGCATGCTGCCTACTTACCCTTAATTTTTTGATGGGCATGCTACTTTCCGTTGCGTATGTTCGCCTATCATTTTGGAAAAAATTACCAGATTTTATTCAAAAATTAAATCTAACCCAACTACATAATTATACTGCCTATATAGCTTGGTTGCTGGTTTTACTTCATGCCAGTCTGGTAGTTATGGATAAATCATTAGGATTTTCCTGGCAGCATTTGTTTTGGGGATTAGGAGCACCGAAGCAACCCATATTTGTTTGGTTGGGAAGCTTATCCATGCTGGGCATACTCTTAATAATTATCACCACTCAGAAATTGATAAAAAAAAGATTGGGATTTAGGCTTTGGAAAAATATTCATTTACTCTCCTACTTACTCACCATTTTATTTTTTGTACATGGTATCTTTATGGATCCCTTATTAAAAGATCGTTCACCTGACTGGCTGGATGCAGAAAAATTTATAATAGAAATGTGTGCGTTCCTGATGATAGTTGCATTCATCTTAAGAATCCGATTTCATCTGAAGCAGTTGCACTAACTTACTGAGTCATATTTTTCTTTCTTCAAAGACATATACGCCCAGATTGCACTAGACAACATCAATAAAAATCCCAATAAAAAAGAAACACCCGGGAAATATACTGGAGCTTTCGGACTAACAAAATAAGAAAACAAGCTGGTCATCATTAATGGACCTACTATCGTTGTTGAACTGATTAAACTTGTTAATGCTCCCTGTAATTCACCTTGCTCATTAGCTGGTACATGTGATGAAATAATAGATTGCAGTGCCGGACCGGAAATTCCTCCTAAGCAATAAGGAACCAAGAACACAAACATCATCCAGGTAGAGGATGCAAAAGCAAACAACAACATTCCCAATGCGTATAAACTGAGTCCGAGGTATACACTTCGTTCATTTCCAATTTTCGGATTTACAATCCTTACCAGTCCTCCTTGCACTGCTCCTACTAAAACGCCCACAACTCCTAAAGAAATTCCAATCATTTTCTTAGACCATTGAAACCGTTCTATAGTAAAAAAGCTCCAGTTACTATTAACTGCATGGGAAGCCAGGTAAATGAAAATAAAGCTACCAATCAAACCACCGACTGCCGGATATTTTTTTAAATGTAATAATGATCCAATAGGGTTAGCTCGCTTTATATCGAATGGGCGTCTATTTTCTGCTTTTAGTGATTCTGGTAATACAAAATATCCATAGAGCCAGTTTGTAAAAGCCAATCCTGCAGCAACCATAAAAGGTACTCGTTCTCCCAATTCACCTAAGAAACCACCCAAGATAGGTCCAATTACAAAACCAAGTCCAAATGCAGCTCCAATCATACCAAAATTTTTGGCTCTGTTTTCCGGAGTACTTATATCGGCAATATAGGCTGCCGCTGTGGTGAAGCTGGCACCAGTTATTCCTGCTATAGCTCTACCCAAAAAAAGCCAAGCAATATTGGGAGCAAATGAAAGGAGAATATAGTCAATACCAAAACCAAATAGCGAAAACAACAAAACTGGTCTGCGGCCATATTTATCACTCAAACTTCCCAAAACAGGTGCAAACAAAAATTGCATGATGGCAAAAGTAAAGGTTAACCATCCCCCAATTCGTGCTGCGTAACTCATATCGGGGTTACCGGTGAGGTGACTGATTAGAGATGGAATTACAGGGATTATGATACCAAACCCAACTACATCAATCAATAAAGTAATGAAGATAAAGCCGATGGCGGCACTGCGAGTATTATTCATATATTATGCTTCAGTAACGATTTCCCTTTGTGTATTGGGAACTTCTAAAATCAAATCTGCTCCAAACAAGGCTGCCGGCGTATGATAACCGGGGGCTACAGATCCAGATAAAACCTTTCGCGTAATTAGTAAACTTGTTATTGCTGTAAGCGTATATCCTTCGGGAGCCCGGAGTCGGGCAGTGAATGAGGTACCGGCATCATTTTCACCTTTTACCCATATCAGACTAGTTGCTTTTTCACGCATTTCATCCGAAGGTCCGGCAGGTTTTTGTCTGATTTTTTTCTTATAATAATTTCTAACGAATTTCAAACGAAGAGCCCAATTGAATACACCCTGCCATTGGAGCATTTTAAAAGTTCCCGGCGATGATCGAGTATAAGTAATGATATTGGGAATGGCTGTAGTTGTATATGCGGTAGATATATCACCCCAGGGTATAGACATGCAGAAGATTTTCTTCAATCCAAAATCAATCCATTTTCCTTTTTCCCCAAGTGGTTTTTTTACAATCTTTCCATTCACCCGCTCTGCACCTGTTCCACCGAGATTTTCAGCCATTGTAGTGGCAGTACCATGTGATAACATTCCTCCCAAAGTAGCAAATGCAATTTCAAGGTGAGAAGCATCCGGTAAATGATTTTTAACAAATAATGCCATACAATCGGTAGGTACTACATCGAAGCCTACACCCGGCATTATCAAAATTCCTGCATCAAGTGCCCGTTGATTCATGCGTTTACCTAACTCAAAAACAGCAATTTCACCCGTAATATCCAGATAATGCGTACCATTTCTAAGGCAACCTTCCATCATAGGTAAAGCTGTATGCTGAAAAGGTCCGGCTGCGTGTAAAACCACTGAAATACCTTTTAACATAGCGTCTACTTCCTCCTGCCGATCTAATGAAGCAATTCGGTATTCGAGTGAATATTGGGCTGCTAAAGCGCGAATGGAATCCTCATTCCTTCCTGCCAAAATGGGCTTAACTCCATATTCCGCAGACATTCGTATGATTAATCCGGCTGTATAGCCATTAGCTCCGTATAATAAAAAGCTGGGACTTTGCATATCTGCAAATATACTCGTTGTATTTGGTGTATGCTAAGTATTTTTACATTACCCTATTGTAAAACAAAGGATATTTGCCTGTCGGCAACCAAGTACTTAAAAGAGAATTGATAACCAATTAAAAATGTAATATCATTTATGAAAAAAATCTTTTTCCTATGCTGGATTTTTTATACCTCCACTTTGTTGGCTCAAAAGATGAATCCACAGGAGCAAAAAATTGTTGATGCAGTAAATAAAAAATTGGGCTATGCAGAAGCTCTGCTGCAGGAGTCAGTTAATATCAATAGTGGCACTTTAAATATCAGTGGTGTTAAAAAAGTGGGTGATGTATTTGCTCGTGAATTTTCCAAAGCTGGGTTTACCAATGAATGGGTAAGTTTACCTGACTCACTTCGCAGGGCTGGTCATCTGGTTGCCACCCGGAGAGGAACAAAGGGCAAGAAATTATTTTTGATCGGGCATCTTGATACCGTTTTCGAACCGGATATGCCCCCAAACCCCTATCGCCGGCTAAACGATTCTACGGCAACCGGACAAGGTGTAAATGATATGAAGGGCGGGGATGTTATAGCTATCATTGCATTACAGGTATTAGAAGAATTGGGGTTATTGAAAGATGCCACCATAGTTGCTTACTTCACAGGAGACGAAGAGCGTGCGGGCACTCCAACCAGTGTTTCGAGAAAAGACTTTATCGACCGTGCCAAAACATGTGATATAGCGCTGGGATTTGAAGGTGCCAATGGATTAAAAAATGTAGCTACTGCTCGCCGCGGTTCCAGTGGATGGGAATTAAAGGTAACTGCTAAAACAGGTCACTCAGCAACTATCTTCACTCCTAATGCCGGCTATGGCGCTATTTATGAAGCTGCCCGAATTATAAATAGTTTTCGAGAAGAATTAAGTACAGAAAAATACCTCACTTTTAATCCGGGTATTATTATTGGGGGTTCTGAAATGAATTACAATGAAAAAACTGCCAAAGGAGAAGCGATTGGCAAAACCAATATTATTTCTCCACTTGTAACTGTAACGGGCGATCTGCGTTTCCTTACCGAAAAACAAAAAAATGCTGCAAGAGAAAAAATGAAAGCTATCACTTTGCAAAATCTGCAGGGTACAGCTGCCAGTATTTCATTCAGAGATGGTATTCCGGCAATGGAACCAACTGAAGGTAATGATGCCATTAGAAAAATTATTAGTGATGTAACAGTTACAATGGGTATCGGTCCAACTGTAGCCGGCGACCCTGGGGCAAGAGGTGCGGGTGATATCTCCTATGTAGCTCAATACCTAAGCGGTGTAGATGGCTTGGGTGCTTCAGGAAAAGGAGCCCATGCACCAGGTGAAACCATTAACTTAAAAGAATTTCCATTATTGATTCAACGGACTGCCCTATTAATTCATCGCCTCATTCAACCAGAATAAATACTTATGAAAAAAATATCAAATTATTTAGCTTCTCTTGTGCTATTGTTTATTTTCATTGCAACTACTTCCTTTATACCTGCAAAAAGAATGTATTACCTGATAAAAGTTTATCAGCTACGTTCGCAAGAACAGGTAAGTGCAATGGATAATTATCTGTCTACTGCATATCTGCCTGCACTTCACCGGGCAGGTTATTCAAATATTGGTATTTTTTATCCTGCAGTGCCCGATACTTCAAAAGAAACAAAACTGTATGTTTTTATACCCATCGGTAACCTACATAAGCTTTCGCAGGTGGAAGATCTACCACTTACCGACCCGGTATTGCGAGAAGCAGGAACAGCATTTTGGGATGCCGCTTATGATGCCCCCCCATATCAAAGAATGGAAAATATCGTTATTCAAGCTTTTCCGCTGATGCCCAAATACGAGTTACCCCAGTTAACAGATTTGAAAGAAAATCACATTTATGAACTGAGGAGCTATGAGGGCCCAACAGAACGATTGTATCGTCAAAAAGTAAAAATGTTTAATGAAGGAGGAGAAATTAGCTTATTCAAAAGACTCAATTTCAATGCTGTATTTTATGGGGAAGTGGTGGCCGGCAGTAAGATGCCGAATCTGATGTATATGACCAGCTTCAATAATATGGCCGACCGGGATGCACATTGGAAAACATTTCGGGATGATGCGCAATGGATCAGCATTAAAGATTTACCCGAATATCTACATACCGTTTCAAAAAACGATCAGTTACTGCTGCGGGCAAAGAGCTATAGTGATTTTTAAGAGCAATCAGTTGCCTAATTACTCAGTTGATGCTACCTACACTTTTGGAAAGTTCAGAACTTTCCAAAAGTGTAGGTAGCATATTTTATTCGTTACGAAAAACTACTATTCCATCGAAAGCATCCACCAATACTTTTTTGGTATGATCGATTTCTCCCGATAACAATTTCTTACTCAACGCATTTACAATCTGTTTCTGAATTAAACGTTTTAGAGGTCTTGCACCTAATTGGGGATCAAATCCCTGTTCAGCCAATAAGTCTAGTAAATAATCGCTGAACTCCAATTGCACCTGATTTTTTGCAGTCATCTCCTGCAATCCTGCCAACTGAATTTTTACAATATCCAGGATTTGTTTTTTCATCAATGGCCTGAACATAATAATTTCATCTACCCGGTTCAAAAATTCGGGTCGTATGGTCTGACGCAAGAGATTCATCACTTCCACCTTGGCCTTATCTGTAACCTCATCAACATTCTCTTCCGTAACTCTTTCAAAAGCATCCTGAATTAAATGACTTCCAATATTACTGGTCATTATAATAATGGTATTCTTACAATTTACCACTCTTCCCTTATTATCTGTTAAACGACCATCATCCAATACCTGCAGTAAAACATTCCAAACATCCGGATGTGCTTTTTCAATTTCATCCAATAAAACAACACTATAAGGTTTTCTTCTAATCGATTCGGTTAATTGTCCTCCTTCATCATAACCCACATAACCGGGAGGTGCACCCACTAACCGGGATACAGTATGCTTTTCCTGATACTCACTCATATCTATCCGCGTCATCATACTTTCATCATCAAACAAATAATCTGCCAATGCTTTAGCTAGCTCGGTTTTACCAACACCAGTGGTACCTAAAAATATGAAAGAGCCTATTGGTTTTCGGGGATCTTGCAATCCGGCACGACTTCTGCGAATGGCATCTGCAACTGCAGTAATTGCTTCTTCCTGCCCTACTACTCGCTTATGCAACTCATCTTCCAGGTGTAGTAGTTTTTCTCTTTCACCCTGCATCATTTTGGTAACAGGTATTCCTGTTGCTTTTGCAACATTCTCTGCGATATCTTCTGCATCCACTTCTTCCTTAAGTAATCGTTTTTCAGTTGAAGCATCAATCGCTGCAGTTAATTCTTGTATGATAGCTTCCTGCTCTTTTATTTTACCATAACGAATTTCAGCAACCTTTCCATATTCTCCGTTTCTCTCTGCCTGATCGGCCTGCAATTTGAGATCTTCTATGGAAGCCTTGGCAGCCTGAACTTTTTCAACCAATTCTTTTTCCTGTTTCCAACGAGCTTTTAGGGTATCTCGCTCAACTGCCAGGTTACTAATTTCGATATTCAGTTCTTTCAGTTTTGTTTCATCATTCTCTCTTTTAATTGCTTCCCGTTCAATTTCCAATTGCCGAATTTGTCTTTCGAGTTTATCCAATTCTTCCGGCATGGAATTCATTTCTAGTCTTAACTTGGCTGCACTTTCATCAATCAGGTCAATAGCCTTATCGGGTAAAAACCGATCTGTCATGTATCGTGCAGATAATTCCACCGCAGCAATAATTGCTTCATCCTTAATGCGAACATGGTGATGGGTTTCATATCTGTCTTTGAGTCCTCGTAAAATTGAAATTGCATCTTCATTGGAGGGTTCATCAATGATTACTTTTTGAAATCTTCTCTCCAGCGCCTTATCTTTTTCGAAATATTTTTGATATTCATTTAGTGTAGTTGCACCGATGGCTCTTAATTCTCCTCTTGCAAGAGCGGGTTTCAAGATGTTTGCTGCATCCATTGCCCCTTCACCCCCTCCGGCTCCAATTAGGGTATGTATTTCATCTATAAATAAAATGATCTCTCCATCACTTGAGGTTACTTCCTTAACAACTCCTTTTAAACGTTCTTCAAATTCGCCTTTGTATTTGGCTCCTGCAATCAGCTGCCCCATATCCAGGGCAAAAATTATTTTTGATTTTAGATTTTCGGGTACATCCCCGTTGATAATCCGCATGGCGAGCCCCTCAACTATGGCGGTTTTACCTACTCCGGGCTCCCCTACCAATATCGGATTATTTTTTGTTCTGCGTGTTAGAATGTGAAGGGTTCTTCTGATTTCTTCATCCCTTCCAATAACAGGATCTAATTTCCCTTGTCGGGCAAGGTCATTTAAATTTTTGGCATACTTGGTTAGCGTATTATGCTGGGTTTCCTGAGTTGCAGATTGTATGCTTTCTCCTTTGCGTAAATCTTTGATGGCAGTAATCAATCCCTTTTCAGTTAAACCTGCAGCTTTTAAGGCAGCAGCCATATCATCACTTCCCTGTAAAATACCCATCAGCAAATGTTCATTTGAGATGAATTCATCCTGAAAAGTTTTTAAATTGGTTGTTGCTTTTAAAAGAGCATTGTTTGCATCTCTGCCTAATTGTTGTGCGGGCTCTCCCCCCTGTATGCGCGGAAGCTTTTGCATACTTTCCTGCATTTTGGTTTCCAGCAACCGGATATTTACGTTGTTTCTTTTGAGTAAATATTGAATCGGACTATCTGCATCTTGTAATAACGCCTTTAAAATGTGAACTGTTTCAATGCTGGGATTACCAGCACTGAATGCTAGCTGCTGAGCTGCCTGAATGGTTTCCTGCGCCTTAATTGTGTATTGGTTTAGATTCATAGTATATTATTTTTTATATCGGCTTTTCAGTACAACCACAAGAAAAATTAGCCTTTTTTAACGATGCTGTCTTGTGATGATACTTATAATTTCCGATATCTTTATACTTATTATCAAACCTGTAACCAATTCAAATATTCGGTAACTATGTCGCATTTCTTTAGTAAAGTCTGCTGTAAAGTCAGTGCTACCTTGGTTTTCCTGTTATTATTTCAGTTTTTAATGGCACAAAGTTATGCCGACCCAACCCTTCAATTCGAAAAGTCGGGTAAGGAATTGGGCAGCCATGCAGCTTTAGCCATTATTCAGCCTGGCAAGCCGGTCTACATAAAAACTATCGGGGAATTTACGGCGAAAGATCAGGCACCATTGGGTAGTATCAGTCAGTGGCTAACCACAGCGCTCGTTTTAAGTTTTGTTGACGCAGGCAAAATTAGTCTCGACGATAAGGTAAGTCAGTATATCCCCCTGTTTACTAAATATGCAAAAGGATATATCACTATTAGAGATTGTCTAACACATTTCTCCGGCATAGAGGCTGAACCCGTTAAAATGGCGTCTTTTGAAAGTCAGTCCAAATTTGCTACTCTACAGGAAGAAGTTGAAAGTTTTGCTACCAAGCGGGAAATCAGGGCCAATCCCTCCACTGAATTTTATTTTAGTCAGGTTGGTCTTAATATAGCTGCACGTGTTTTAGAAGTAATCACACGTAGGGGATTTGAACAATTGATGGGAGAAAAAATTACCCGTCCGCTGATGATGAGAAGTACCAGCTTTAGCAGTTTTAGTGCAGTTAATCCATCGGGAGGGGCTATTGGATCGGCGAATGACCTGAGTAATTTTTTAACCATGTTGTTGAATAAGGGAATGTTTAATGGTAAAAGAATTTTAAGTGAAGCCTCTATTGCTGAAATGCAAAAAGTACGTACTACTCCTTCCCTTATAAAATCGGCTCCTTTGGCTGTTGCAGGTATGGGGTATAGTATGGGGGCCTGGGTATCAGCTACCAATACTGAGGGGGTTGCTACTGCCCTTGATTGCACAAGTTTATGTGGGAGTTGGGCTGGTATCGACTGGTGCCGAAATTATGGCTTTTTGGTTCTAACCAAAAAAATGGAAAATACCGAAAAATCGGATGTTTATAAACGAATACGCAAAGCTTTGGATGATCAGCTGTCGGTAAACTGTAAATAACAATTTTATTTTTCATACATCTGACAATAGTACAATCATCAAATCGCTGGCGGCAGCCTTGGGTTTTACCTATTGTGGTATAGCCCGTGCCGAATTATTGGAAGATGATGCCCGAAGATTAGAGTCGTGGTTGTATAAGGGTATGCAGGGGGAAATGCAATACATGAACAATTATTTCGACTTACGAATTGATCCGCGAAAATTAGTTCCAGGCACTCGTTCTATTATTACGCTATTATATAATTATTTTCCATCCGAAATACAATCGCCTGATTTACCCCAAGTGGCTAAATATGCATATGGAGAAGATTATCACTTTGTTGTAAAAGATAAATTACGCGCTCTACTGGAACAGATAAGAGCAAAAATGGGCAATATACAGGGAAGGGGATTTGTTGATTCTGCACCCGTATTGGAAAGAAGCTGGGCAGTTAAAGCAGGTTTGGGATGGATAGGAAAAAATGGAAACCTGATTACCCAAAAACAGGGCTCCTTTTTTTTCATTGCTACGCTGATGGTTGATATTGAGTTGGAATATGATCCACCCATGGTGAAAGATTTTTGTGGCACTTGCACGCGTTGTTTGGATGCCTGCCCAACCAATGCCATTTTACCAAATAAGGTAGTGGATGGAAGTAAATGTATCAGCTATTTTACAATTGAATTAAAAGATGCATTGATTCCGGAAAGCCAGCAAAATAAATGGAACGATTGGATGTTTGGCTGCGATACTTGCCAGGATGTTTGCCCTTGGAATCGATTTAGTAAACCGCATACAGAGACAAGATTTACTCCTATACCCGAAATTCTGGAGTTAAGCTCAGGCGATTGGGAGCAATTGAGTGAAATGGCATTTAAGCAAATTTTTGGACGATCTCCCCTGCAAAGGAGGAAGTATGCAGGCATCCGAGCAAATTTACAATTCCTGAAAAATGGAGGTGTTAAGGAGTGACCAACACTTTATTTCGCAATTGTTGTAAGTTGGTTTCTAACTGGGGTCCCATTATTTTTTCATTTAACATAGAACCGAGGCGCTCCCAGGGTAACCATCCGAGAGGTTGTTCAAATTGCCACTGAGCAGTGCATCCAGCATTAGCTGAGTCTGTAATTATCCGCATCGTGGAAATCTGTAAAGTACCATTTTTAGATTTCCATTGAGTAATCATATGGTTGGCATTGCTTTCAATCCATTGTATAGTAAGGTTTCCGACTTGATAAACGCTATCATTAATAGTTTTAATTTGATTACTATCCAGCCCTTGCATCCATTGCGGCCACTTACGAACATCCTGCATATAAGGAAATACCCTATTAGCAGGAACTGGTATGTTAATTGCCCTTGATACAACCACTTTGGATGGCATCAAAAGACCTATTCCCAATAACAATAGAAAAAAAATAAGGGCACTAATTAGTACAAATTTTACCAATCGCATATTAGTCCCACTTAAAAGTTTTGAATGCTACTGCATATACAAGTACTGTCCATATACCAAGGATTGCCAATTCATGTAAACATGCCGACAAGCCTGCTCCTTCAAAAGCGATATTGCGCATGGCAGTGTTAAAATGTGTGAGTGGCAAAACTTTACAAATAGGCTGTAACCAGCTGGGAAATGTTTCTATCGGAAAAAAAGTTCCGGCCAGCAAAAACTGTGGTAAGGTAATCAGATTGGCAAAGGGGGGTATTGTACTTTCTGTTTTGGCTACACTACTCACAATAAAACCAAAACCCATGAATAATATCAAAGCCAGAAAACTTAGCAACATAATGGTAAGAAAGGTTACCCATCCATGTACGAGCGTAAATTGAAAAGCAAAATGGCCTACAAGAATAATAATTACTGCCGTCATCATTTGAAAAATGACCCGGCTAAGCGCTTCACCTAAAATAATATATGGACGGCGAATGGGGGTTGCATAAAACCTTTTCAATACCAGTTGCTGTCGCAAATTGAAAAATAAGAAAGCAACTCCAAACACACCGGCACTTAAAAGTGAAAATCCTAATTGTCCGGGTAGAATAAAATCAATGGTACGATACACTCTGCCCGGAATTTTTTGAACCTGATTATTTACCAGAGCAATTGTTGGAGTACTTGGATAGGTTTGTTGATTGATGCCAGAAATAATTGCATTCAAAATTGAGGTAAGCACCTGCAGGTTTTGCGGATTCACCGCATCCGAACTTTGCAGGTTTACAAAATAAGGAGGATTCTCAAGGGTAGATTTACGAATTTCCATTATGGCTGTAATCCTTCCCTTTTCCAGGTCTTCCCGCAGTTGTACCGAATCTTTTTGTACTATTTTAATGCCAGGCATTTTAAGTATAGCCGCATACACCGGGTTGGCTGTATCAGTTTGAGGGGTAAATGCTACACTAACAGAAATTTTTCCACTTCCGCCAATAAATCCAAAAACCAAAATGAAGATGAGTGGAAATGCGATGCTAAACAAAACAGCGGAGGGGCTTCTGAAAATCGCCCGCAAACTTCCGAGGGTGATGGCCAGCATGGCTTTAATTTGACTATACTTATTTTCCATGTTGCTACAATCCAATTGGGTTATCGAATTTGAAAGCTAAAGGGCATCTTCATTTGGGGGGTTCCCACCATTTGTTGAATTCCTTTCCATTGCTCTATCCAGTAAGTTGCTTCTGAAGAAATACTTTCTTTCATTACCGAGCTGCGTATAGACTTTTTATATCCCTGTGTAAATTCTTCCAGCAGTGTTTTCTTTTCGGGATATTCACGCAGTGAATAACTCCCTAATTTACTCATGCGAGCCGCGCAGTTAATTGCATCCTGTAAAGTTCCGATTCTATCAGCCAGCCCAACACTTATTGCCCTCCTCCCCGTCCATACTCTTCCCTGTGCAATACTATCTACCGCATTCATTTTCATTTTTCTTCCGGCTGCAACACGTGTTTTAAATGTTGTATAAATAGAGTCGACTGAATTCTGAAAAAATCGTTTTTCTACTTCGGTTAGCGGGCGGTCGATAGACCCCATATCTGCATAAGGGGCAGTTTTTACTCTGTCGAATCCAACTCCTAATTTATTTTGAAAGAATTTTTCGAGGTTGGGAACAATACTAAATACACCAATCGAACCGGTAATAGTATTTTCATTTGCAAAAATTGAATCGGCATTACATGAGATATAGTAGCCCCCTGATGCTGCCACATTACCCATACTTACTATAACCGGCTTTTTTTCCCGTGTAAGTGAAATTTCTCTCCAGATAACATCGCTTGCCAACGCAGAACCTCCGGGAGAATTTACTCGCAACACTATTGCTTTAACTGTATTATCCAATCTAAGTTTTCTAATCAGATTTCTATAAGCATCACTTCCAATTTGTTCATCACTTTCACTTCCACCAGTTATGTCACCATTAGCATAGATAACAGCAATACGATCACTGCCTGTTTGACGGAAGTCGGCAGCCTTAGCATATTCGCCAAAGGTTACGTAGTTGGCTTTATCCTGATCTCCCAGTGCAACTTGTTTATTTATTTTGGCTTTAAATTGATCATCATACATCAAGCCATCTACCAGCTTATATTTTTTCGCATCATATGCCGATTGAATCATTCCATTTGCAGCCATATTTTGTAATTCAGCCGTATCAATTTTACGGGATACAGATACAGCTGTTAACATATGCAGGTTTAAATCACCCAGCCAAACACTGGTTTGCAATCTGTTCGCATCCGTCATTTTATATTCTCTAAATGGCTCTGTAGCACTTTTGAATTTACCGGCATAAAATATTTGAGGCTGAATTTCCAGTTTTTCCAACATACCCTTCAGGAAAAACAAAGAAGATACCATTCCCGAAAACTCCAGTCCGCCCTGAGGATGGCATGCAATAAAATCACTAACACTAGCAACATAATACGCCTTTTGAGAAATGGTTTCTCCATAAGCATATATAAATTTACGGCTCGACTTAAAATCTAATAATGCTTTTCTCAATTCTTCGCTGGCTCCGAATCCATTGACGTTATCGGAACATTGGATATAGATACCTTTAACCAGTGTATCGGTTTTGGCGGCGCGAATCATGCGCACCATATCATAAAGTGAGGGTATTTCATTTTCGGTTTTATTCATGAATGCTGCAAAGGGATCATCCTTAGATTGCTCTGGAAAGTTTTGTGATAAATCCAGCACTAAAATAGCTCGTGGGTCGATGGCAGATTTATTATCAGATGAAGCTAATGAAACAATACCTATGAGCAGGAAAAAGCCCATGAGTGTAAAAATAATCAGAGCAAGAAAGGATGCGAAAAAAATTTTTAAAAAACTTTTCATATTGCTGTTTCAGGTTTTAAACTAAATAAATCAGTATGCTTTTAGTAAAAATACTATTACTTGTGGCAAGCTACCCTTTTATTTCATTATTTTCGGGCAATATACTGGATTTGTTATTGATTTCTTTAAAGGTAAATGTACGGCATCTCCGTAACCTAAAGAATATGATTTACATGAATCGTGCCTATTTACTGATAGGTGGTAATATGGGAAACCCATTATTGCAAATGCATCGTGCAACTCAATTGATAGCTGAACGGTGTGGAACGCTGTTGTTGATGAGCCGTGCATACCAGTCTTCTGCCTGGGGGCCGATATCGCAACCCAACTTTTTCAACCGTGCACTACTTTTGCAAACCAGGCTGTCACCCGATGCTTTATTGGCACAAATTTTACAAATAGAAAGTGATATGGGACGCATCAGAAAAGAAAAATTTGGCCCGAGGCTTATAGATATTGATATATTGTTAATGGATAATGTAATTATTGAAAAGCCTGATTTACAAATTCCTCACCCATTGCTTTCGGAAAGAAGATTTGCACTGACTCCTTTATGTGAAATTGCACCCTTCCTCTGGCATCCTGTATATAAACTAACGATTGAAAATTTATTAAACGCTTGCACCGATAAGGGAAATGTGCAAAAAAAATAAATCTCACTAGCCGAATGGTAATTAATTTTACCTATTCGCATGAAACATCACTTTATTACTGTTGAAGGAAATATTGGAGCTGGAAAAACCACGCTTAGCCACTTGCTATCTAAACATTTCAATGCCAGACTGGTGTTAGAAGAATTTGCTGATAACCCCTTTTTGGCAAAATTCTACGAACAGCCACAACAATATGCTTTTCCAGTTGAGCTTTTTTTTATGGCTGAGCGATATAAACAATTAAAAGACATGGTACACAGCAAAGATTTATTTCAGAGCGTAACCATTTCCGACTATCTATTCACCAAGTGTTTGTTATTTGCAAAAGTAAATTTACCGGAAGAAGAATTTCGCTTATATCAAAAGTTATTTGATATAATACATCAGCAATTGGTATTTCCAGATATCATTATTTACCTACATGCACCGGTTCAAAAACTTCAACAAAATATTCGCAAAAGAAACAGACCCTATGAACAAAATATTCCTGATGAATACCTCTTTAGCCTTCAGGAAACATACACAAGCTATATCAAACAACACAATATAACTACCATTTTCATTGATGCCAGTAATGCCGATTTTCTTGGAAAACCCCAACACTTACAGGTAGTAATTGATGCGTTAGATAAAGAAATTGAACAAGGACAACATTATTTCAGTTTACCTGAATAATTTTGCAATTTACATCTATACATGAATCCTTCCCAACAAACATCCAATGACCCATATGCTGCTCTGCGAATTACGGAATTCAGAAATCTAATGATTGGAAGATGTCTCTTTATCATGGGTTTACGAATGATGGGAACTTTGGTAGGTTGGTGGATTTATGAATTAACCAATGATCCTTTTGCAATCGGATTAATTGGTCTGGCAGAGGTTATACCGGCAGTTTCATTATCCTTATATGCAGGTCATATTATCGATATCAGTGAAAAGCGATCATTGTTGCTTCGTGGAGTTGCAGCTTACTTACTTTGCACCATTGTATTAATTGCATTATCATCTAGATATTCCTATTCCCAACTAAGTGAACATAGTATTGCTTTCTGCATCTATATTGTAATTTTTTTTACAGGAGTTTTTCGTTCATTCACCGGACCCACTTTTGGAACTTTAATTGGAAATATGGTACCCAAAGAAATTTTGGCCAATGCAACTACCTGGAATCAGGGAATTTGGTTATTTGCATCGGTAGCCGGGCATGCTTTAGTTGGGTTTTTAATTGTAGGTATTGGTAATAGTGGAGCATTACTAATTATAGCAGGTATGGTGTTAAGTGGGTTTACATTTCTTTACCTTTTACATCCCAAACCTCCCTTGAATGAAAAAGGAGAAAAGAAAACGATTGAAAGTGTAAAAGAAGGATTGCGATTTGTGTTTTCTACAAAAGAAGTTTTGGGTGCACTCTCATTGGATTTATTTGCTGTTTTATTTGGAGGAGCGGTTGCCATGATTCCTGTATTTGCACGCGACATTCTCAAAACCGGCCCGGTTGGGTTCGGATGGCTGAACGCTGCAGCTGATATCGGATCCATTCTAGTTGTTATTCTCTTAACCATATTTCCCCTCAAAAAAAAGCAGGGAAAAAAATTATTATTAGTGGTGGGGGGATTTGGCATCTGTATCATATTATTTGGCATCTCCCGGTTTTATTGGCTTTCTTTCTGTGTTTTGCTACTCAGTGGTTTTCTGGATGGAATTAGTATGGTTATCCGAGGAACCATCCTTCAAATAAAAACACCCGATCATATGAGGGGTAGGGTTATGAGTGTAAATTCAATGTTTATTAATAGCAGTAATGAGTTAGGTCAGTTTGAAAGTGGAGTTGCATCAAAATTGATGGGGGTTGTACCTTCTGTCGTATTTGGGGGCAGTATGACTTTACTTATTGTATTAATTACCTGGTTTAAAGCACCCGGACTTCGGAAAATGGAATACTAGTTTAGGGAGACTGTTGCAATAATTTTTCTAGAACATAATAAACTGCGGGACAAAACTCACTGTTTTTAAGTGTAATGGCGGGGCGTTTAATTAAAACATCTTCATCTGTATAGGGAAAACGGCGACAATCAGAGGGTCGTTCTTCGTAGATGTTGCAGGTATTGTCTTCCGCCAAAAATGGACAAGGGGTAGATTGCAACACATAATCACCATCAGTATCCAAACGGAGGTAGGTTTCAATAAAAGTTCCTTCCTTCATCCGCAGATGCTTGCTGATGCGTTTAATATCGGGTGTTTTAAAACGAGGAGAATAGTTTTTGCAGCAACCTGCACAGGTTAAGCAGGAAACTTTTTCAAAGGCTTCCTCATGTAAATCGGGCAAAACCTTCAATATTTCTTTCTTATTTCCCTTTTGCAAAAGTCGCTGATACAATTTCCGGTGTTCTTCGCTTTTTTTTTGCCATTGTTGGAAAGAAATATCCTGCATAATGGTTCAAATATCCTAAATCTGTGGCAAACAAGTCAATTCAGTTACAATATCCTTCCCGTACTTCAAATAGGCAGGTAAAAAGTTGATGCAATCAGTCCACAAGCTTTCCCCAAATTGAACAAAACATCTCAAACTTCCTGTTAGGATAGTAACTTTGCGGTGCCGTTGTTAACGGTGCTTCTTACCATCATCATATTATAATTTTTTACATGAGTAATTTTCCTGCTTCCAACAGCTCCGAATTTGAAAGTCGTCACATCGGACCCCGTGAACATGATACACGTGAAATGTTACAAACCATTGGAGTTTCTGGATTAGATGAATTGATTCAGCAAACCATACCCAACTCTATTCGAGTACAGCGTGAACCAGTTATTCCGGCACCATTAACAGAATATGGCTATTTACAATTGATGCGGGAAATTGCCGGAAAGAATCAGGTATATAAAAATTTTATTGGTCAGGGATATTATGGCACCATTACCCCCAGTGTAATTCTGCGAAACATTTTCGAAAACCCCGGGTGGTATACACAATATACTCCCTATCAGGCTGAGATTTCACAGGGGCGTTTGGAAAGTTTACTCAATTTCCAAACTATGGTATCCGATTTAACCGGTTTGCCCATTGCCAATGCCTCTTTATTAGATGAAGCAACAGCAACCGCCGAAGCAATGGCGATGATTTTTCATCATATCAACAAAGGAGATGTTCCCGAAAGGCCTAATCTATTTGTAGATGAACAAATATTCCCTCAAACTTTGCAGGTTTTGCTAACCCGGGCTGAGCCACTGGGCATAAAAATTATTACTGGAAATTATCAACAAACTAGTATTGATGGAACCTATTTTGGAGCAATTCTACAATACCCCAATAATTCTGGATCCGTTTCGCATCCTGGTCAATTTATTCAGCATGCGCATGCAGTGGGTGCCCTGGTTATTGTAGCTACCGATTTATTAGCGCTTACTCTATTAACTCCTCCCGGAGAATTGGGTGCCGATGTAGCCATTGGTTCTGCTCAACGCTTTGGTGTTCCAATGGGTTATGGTGGCCCGCATGCGGCCTTTTTTGCAACACAAGACAGTTTCAAAAGAGGGATGCCCGGCAGATTAATTGGAGTAAGTATTGATGCACTAGGAAACCGCGCTTTGCGTATGGCGTTACAGACCCGCGAACAACACATCAAACGCGAAAAAGCAACTTCAAATATTTGTACTGCTCAAGCATTACTTGCCAATATGGCTGCCATGTATGCTGTTTATCATGGTCCGGATGGTTTAAAAGCAATAGCCAAAAAAATTCATGGTTTGGCTCAGCAATTGTCAAACGCGCTCAAATCCTTAGGAATACAACAAATAAATGAGCATTATTTTGATACCTTGTGTGTAGCCGGTATATCTCATGCTTCCTTACAATCCGTTGCAGAAAGTCATCAAGTGAATTTCCGCTATTTTGATCAGGATAAAGTTGGTATAAGCATAGACGAAACCACTTCACTTGCAGATATTGAATTGGTAGTAACTATTTTTGCAGCAGCAACCGGAAAATCAGCTGTTTCTGTTCAATCCACTTCAACCGAATCACTTCAAATTCCAACATCACTGGTTCGAACATCCACTTTCCTATCACATCCAGTATTTCACATGCATCGAAGTGAGAGCCAGATGATGCGCTACATCAAACAACTAGAAAACAAAGACCTCTCGTTGAATACCAGCATGATTAGTTTAGGAAGCTGCACCATGAAGCTGAATGCCGCTTCTGAAATGATTCCAGTAAGCTGGACAGAATTTGGTGGGCTGCACCCATTTGCTCCCATTAATCAATGCGAGGGTTATGCAACCATTATTGAAGAGTTAAGTGCTTACCTCTGTGAAATTACCGGATTCACAGCTTGCAGTCTGCAACCCAATTCCGGAGCACAGGGAGAATATGCGGGATTGTTAACCATTCGGGCATACCATCAACACCGAGGAGAAGCGCATAGAAATGTTGTATTAATTCCCATCAGTGCACACGGAACCAACCCTGCCAGTGCAGTAATGGCAGGTTTTAAAGTGGTGGTAGTAAAATGTGATGATGCGGGTAATATAGACATGCAAGACCTTACTCAAAAAGCACTTCAATATAAAGATAATTTAGGTGGCTTAATGGTTACTTATCCCTCAACCCATGGCGTATTCGAAGAAACCATTCAAGAGGTTTGTCAACTCATTCACGATAATGGTGGATTGGTTTATATGGATGGAGCCAATATGAATGCCCAGGTTGGACTCACCAGTCCGGGAATGATTGGTGCCGATGTTTGTCACCTGAATCTCCATAAAACCTTTGCTATCCCACATGGTGGAGGCGGACCAGGCATGGGACCGATTTGCGTAAACGACAAATTAGCTCCTTACCTACCCGCAAACCCAGTATCAAAGAATAGTTCAACTGCATCTGGTTCGGTAAGTGCAGCTCCATTTGGATCTGCAAGTATTTTACTAATCAGTTATGGTTATATCCGCATGCTGGGAGCTACGGGCATTCGTCGCTCAACCGAATTTGCTATTCTGAATGCAAACTACATGAAAGCACGTCTGGAACCATACTACAAAATTTTATATACCGGTAAACACGGAACCTGCGCCCATGAATTTATAGTTGATCTACGTCCGTTCAAAAATTCAGCAGGAGTGGAAGCAGAAGATATAGCCAAGCGATTAATTGATTATGGATTCCATGCCCCAACCATGAGTTTTCCGGTGGCAGGTACCATTATGATTGAGCCAACTGAAAGTGAAGATAAAGCAGAGCTCGACAGATTTTGTGATGCGTTGATTTCCATTCACGGGGAAATAAAAGCGATTGAAAACGGTATAGCATCTGCTACTGACAATCCGCTAAAAAATGCACCACATACTCAGGCGGTTATTTGTGCAGATGTATGGTTGCATCCGTATTCCAGACAAGAAGCAGCTTTTCCGCTGGATTATGTGAAGCTGCATAAATTTTGGCCATCCGTTGCAAGAGTAAATAATACGCATGGAGATCGCAACCTGGTTTGCACCTGTGAACCAACTGCGGCATATGCTTAAAGGAAAGCAATCAATGCATTCCACTTAATAGTTTCTTGCCACAGCAGTGCGTTCCATCAGGCGAATGATTTTATCTTTCTGATCAACCATTTGCTTATATTGATTTATCTGCTGTTGTAATAACTCAATCACGGTATCCTTCGCTGTATAAAAAATTGCCTGCTCCTCTGCCAATTCAACCACCGGATCGGCTAAACCATTTGGTGATAAAGATAATTGCATATTTCCCTTTCCGGTAAATAACCATACCATACTCAGCTGTGGGTAGTTATACTTTATCTTCTCTAAAATATCCGAACCCACGGAACCTTTGCCTCTCAGTTGCTTATACAAATACCCGTTAGACAAGCCACAACTTTGTTCAAATGCATAAGCTGAAACACCATTTTGTTTCAAAAAATACTGTAATCGATCAATCAGTCTCATAAGTAGATTTTCGTTAAAAATCGGGTGATTTCCAGAGCGCCATCATTTAGCCTATAGTCTAAATTTGATCTGGAATGTAAACTGCTAAATAATAAGATCTCAACCTACCTAACAACCGAATTAGTACCCAACTCAAACCCGTATTAACTCCTAAAAACAACTATATGCATTTCAATTCTACCAATCCCGAAACCCAATGCTCATCTCAGCTCATGGAAAAATGGCTCACCCTTATCCATCGGGCATCAGAAACCAAACTAATTAGCTACCGCGAAAGAATGCTACTACTCTTTCTCTACACCCAAATCGAAAGAAAACTCCCACCCCAACCCTAATACCATTTCCGCCATGTGAATCGAGTCATTCGAAACACTCAGATTAAAAAAATATCTCACTACCTTTGAAAAAAAATAACCATGGGAATCTCTGAAATATTAGCTCAACAAAAAGCTCAAAAAGCTGCCGACAACCTCATGGCAGGACAAACATTTCTCACTGCAAATGCCCTCCGCGAAACAGTAAAAAGTTTACCGAGCGGTCTACAATACGAAATCATCACCCAGGGATCCGGAGAAAAACCACTCGCAACCAATCAGGTAACTTGCCATTATCATGGAACATTAATTGATGGAACCGTTTTCGACAGCTCCGTTCAACGCGGACAACCCGCTACTTTCCCGCTTTCTGCAGTAATAAAGGGCTGGACCGAAGGCCTTCAACTCATGCCTACCGGAAGCAAGTGGAAATTCTTTATTCCCCCACATTTAGGATATGGAGATCGTCAGGTAAGTGCTCAAATAGGCCCCAATAGTACTTTGATATTCGAAGTTGAATTGATAAGCTTTCGATAAAAAGTAATCTAACCCGGGTTCAGTTCGCTTAATTCGAGCCATCTAAGCTCATGGGCATCTGTTGTTTCCTGTAAAGAAATCAATTGTGAGCTCAACCGTTGCAATTCATCAAAACTGCATTGGCCGCTACTCATTTCAAGCGTAATTCTTTCTTTCTCAGCTGCCAAATTTGCCAATTCCTTCTCTAATAACTCCCATTCCCTTTTCTCTTTAAACGACATCTTCCTTTTAGCAACTTCCGCAATAACTGCTGATTCCTTTACAATTGTTTCTACCGACAATCCACTCGATTGCTTTGCTTCCAGTTCCTCCCATTTTTTATCTTTCTTCTCATTATCCTTCAACCACAATCTATATTGAGAATAATTACCTGGAAAATCCCGAATCTCACCTTCACCTTCAAAAACAAGCAAATGATCTACCAACCGATCCATAAAATAGCGATCATGCGAAACAATCAACACGCATCCCGGAAATTCATACAGGAAATTTTCCAACACCGATAAAGTGGGTAAATCCAAATCATTAGTCGGCTCATCCAGAATCAAAAAATTAGGATTAGAAAACAACACCGTCAGAAGTTGTAAACGCTTCTTTTCACCCCCACTTAACGACTCCACATAAGTATATTGTTTGTCGGGAGAAAATAAAAATAACTCCAGAAACTGAGCAGCACTCAAACTTCCTCCGGATGCCAATGGAAAATTTTCTGCAATAGATTTCACATACTCAATCACACGAACATTTTCAGTAAACACTAATCCTTGTTGAGAAAAATTACCAAATACAACCGTATCGCCCACATTTATTTTACCACTATCTGCAGGTTCTCGAAGTTGCAGCATATTTAAAAAAGTAGACTTACCTACACCATTTTTTCCAATAATACCTACCCGTTCGCCCTTACTAAAAGTATAATCAAAACCTTTCACTAATTGCTTATCTCCAAAACGCTTATACACTTTTTTCATTTCAACCACCTTACCCCCCAGTCTGCTCATTTTTACTTGCAGTTGCAGGCGTTGATCTTCTATTTTTTCTTTTGCTTTCGACTCAACCTCATAAAACCGGTCTTGTCTGCTTTTACTTTTAGTAGTCCGGGCTTTCGGTTGTTTTCGCATCCATTCAAGTTCTTTGCGATAGAGGTTTCTGGCTTTATCAATACTGGATTGTTCACTCTCCAGCCGGGCAGCTTTTTTCTCCATATAATTTTCATAGTCGCCCTTATACACATAAAGATTTTCTCTTTCCAGTTCCCATATTTCCTCAGTAACGGCATCCAAAAAATATCGGTCGTGTGTTACCAGTAAAAGAGTTACCCGCTCCTGATTCAAATAATGCTCAAGCCATTCAATCATCTCAACATCGAGGTGATTGGTAGGCTCATCCATCATTAGAAGTGTGTGCTGATGTTCAAATCCAATATCAATTAACGTTCTAGCCAAGGCAACCCGCTTTCTCTGTCCGCCACTCAATTCTTTAATAGTCTGTTGTAAATGATGAATATTGAGTCGGGTTAAAATCTGTTTCACTTTCACTTCAAAATCCCAGGCAGCATAGGCATCCATCTGCTCGAACAAGTTGGCCATTGCATCACCATCATTTGCTTCAGATGCTGCTTCGTATTGGCGAATCAGATTTAATACGGGGTGTTGACTATTAAAAATATTTTCACTTACCGACAATTCCTCATCAAAATGCGGATTTTGTTCGAATAGAGCAATGGTAACATCCTTATGCAAAAATAATTTTCCGGCATCCGGTACTTCAAGGCCCGATAATATTTTAAGTAAAGTAGATTTTCCTATACCATTTCTGGCAATCAATGCAATTTTATCACCTTCATTGATATGAAAAGAAATATTTTTAAAAAGCGGATATATTCCAAAGCTCTTAGTTAACCCTTCGGCAGACACATAATGCATGCTGTAAAATTACGCTAAAGCAACGGTTTCACTGTATTTTGTTCGTAAACTATACCCTCCCAATGGAAATTCAATGCACTACTTTTATAATAACTGTTTTTGAATTACTTTTGTAATAGTCATGAGAAAGATTGAATTTGAAATTGTTGCCCTTTCCCACAGTGTTACGCAAACCATGTCGTATGCAGTTGTGTTGGCAGAAGTGAATGGTACCCAACGACTACCTATTGTGATTGGTGGGTTTGAGGCACAAGCTATTGCCGTAGTGCTGGAAAACATGCAAATTGTTCGGCCCCTCACACACGACTTGCTTAAAAATTTCATGAGGGCTTGTCATGTAGACCTACAAGAAGTTATCATCAGTGATTTACAGGAAGGCATTTTTTATTCGAAACTGATATGCCATACAGAAAATGATATTATTGAAATCGACAGTAGAACCAGTGATGCGCTGGCACTGGCGGTTCGGTTTGGTTGTCCGATATATATTTATGAAGATGTACTCAGAAAAGCTGAGAAAAAAATTGAGGAACCCCCTTCCCGTTCAGGAAAAACCGAATCTGAGGAACCTGTTAAATCTTCCAAAGCGAGTAGCAATACAGAATTGTCTCGTATGTCGCTGGAAGAATTGCATCAATTATTAAATGAAGTGCTGGAACAGGAAGATTATATTCGAGCCATTTCCATACGCGACGAAATCAATAAGCGAAAATAATCGCTGTATTTGTTTGCATTCCAAATTGTTATTCCATGGTTGGATTTCCTCCCGGCAAAATTAATCTGGGGTTATATATAACATCAAAAAGACCGGATGGGTATCATAACCTGGAGACGATTTTTATTGCGGTGGATCTTCGTGATGCCATAGAATGCGTACCCGCAGGTGCTGGTGATACTAATTTAGTGGAATTATCAATAAGTGGCAGACCTATTGCTGGCGATCCAGTTAATAATTTGTGTGTGAAAGCATGGCACCTGTTGCGTCGCGATTTTCCCCAACTGCCGCCCGTTTGTATGCACATCCATAAAAACATTCCCATGGGAGCTGGTATGGGAGGCGGAAGTGCTAATGGAACTTACATGTTGCAATTGTTGGTACAACAATTGCAATTATCAGTTAATGAGGCATACATAACCAGTTTATCGCTGGAATTAGGAAGTGATTGTCCGTTCTTTCTCCATGCTACTCCTTGTTTTGCCAAAGGAAGAGGTGAGGAACTTTCCCCTATTTCCTTGCCCTTAGAAGGCTATAAAGTGTTACTGATTCATCCGGGTGTCCCTATTTCTACAGCAGAGGCATTTGCCCATATTCAACCGGAACCGGTTAAAGAAACATTACCCTCCTTAATTCAATATCCGGTAGAGGAATGGAAAGAACGCATACACAATCAATTTGAAAATACTGTTTTCAAAGCACACCCCCATTTGGCAGCATATAAACAGTCGTTATACGATTTAGGTGCAGCATACGCATCGCTCACGGGTAGTGGAAGTACCATTTATGGACTCTTTCCACCCGGAACCTCTCAGCCAACACTCCCCCCCCATTGGCCCGAAACCCATTGGGTTGATCTGCTTTTATCCTCGCACACGAATAAATAAATCACCTTTTTTTATTCATTTTATTGAATATTTTTTAATAAAATGAATAAATTGTTGATAATTATCCATCATTTATCTTTATTTTTTTCGTAATTTACGCTTACGATTGCCCGCTATTCACTATTTGCTTAAAACTGATTTGCATGTTACATTCTGCATCGGGCGAAGGCCTGTATCATCCCTCATTTGAACACGATGCCTGTGGTATTGGATTTGTTGCCAGCATTAAAGGTGCTAAATCCCATCACCATATAAGTGATGCGCTTACGGTATTAGAAAATATGGAACACCGGGGTGCATGTGGATGTGAAAATAATACTGGTGATGGGGCAGGAATTATGATTCAGATTCCACATGAATTTTTCTTCGATGAATGCTTACAAGCAGGTGTTCATTTGCCTGCATATGGAAGATATGGAGTTGGATTTTTATTTTTTCCGCAGGAAATCAGGTTGAGAGAAGAATGTCGCGATATTTTTAATCGTACCGCAGAAAAGCTAGGGCTAATCATTCTCAATTACCGTAAAGTACCTGTAAACAAAACCGATATAGGTGCTTCCGCTCTTTCGGTTGTTCCCTGCATGGAACAGGTATTTGTAGCTTGTCCCGACCATATTCAACATGCCGACGACTTTGAGCGTAAACTTTTTGTGCTCCGAAACCATGCAACTCATCTGATTCAAAATACAGTTAAGCAAGATGCAATTGGATTTTACATTGCTTCGCTTTCTTACAAAACCATTGTTTATAAAGGGCAGCTCACCAGTATGCAGGTGAGAAGTTATTTCCCCGATTTAAGTGATAAAAGAATGGTTTCGGCATTTGGCCTGGTTCATTCCCGCTTTGCAACTAATACTTTCCCTTCCTGGAAATTGGCACAGCCCTTTAGATATATAGCACATAATGGTGAAATCAACACCCTGCAGGGCAACCTGAACTGGCTGCGCACCAGCGAAAAGGGATTTACAACACCTTATTTTACTAAGGAAGAGATGGACATGCTATTGCCTATCATTACTCCCAATCAATCAGACTCTGCTTGCCTCGATAACATGATTGAATTACTTACCCTTACCGGCCGCCCCCTTGAGCAGGTAATGATGATGTTAATACCTGAAGCATGGGATGGCAATGATCATATGGATCCTGTAAAAAAAGCTTTCTATGAATACCATGCCTGTTTGATGGAGCCATGGGATGGACCCGCATCCATTTCTTTTACCGATGGGAAAATCATTGGTGCTACACTAGATAGAAACGGACTACGCCCTTCGCGCTATACGGTTACGCATGATGATCGGGTGATTATGGCTTCTGAAACAGGCGTATTGCCCATAGATCCTGCCATGGTGAAAGAAAAGGGAAGATTGCAACCTGGAAAAATGTTTGTAGTTGATATGGAGCAGGGGCGCATTATTAGTGATGAGGAATTGAAACACCGTATTTGCAATAAAAAACCCTATGCTGAGTGGTTGAATAAATATAAAATCAGATTAGAAGAATTACCCGAGCCACGTGTAATGTTTACGCATCTCGAATCGGATCAGATTTTCAAATACCAAAAAGCATTTGGATATTCTACCGAAGATTTGGATACAATTATTGCACCCATGGCAGTGGATGGAAAGGAACCCATCGGCTCAATGGGAACGGATACTCCGCTTGCAATTTTAAGCGATCAGCCACAACATATAAGCAGCTATTTTAAACAATTGTTTGCACAGGTTACTAATCCACCCATCGATCCCATTCGCGAAAGGATGGTGATGTCACTGGCAGTTTTTGCAGGAAGCAACGGTAATTTGTTAGTAGAAGATCCATTATCCTGCCACTGTGTTGCACTCAAACATCCCGTACTTAGCAACCATGAACTGGAAAAAATTCGAAGCATTGATACTGGTATCTTTCAGGCAAAAACCCTGCAAACTTATTTCCGTGCAGATGGGAAACCCGGTTCATTAAAAGCAGGACTTGATCGTTTATGTCGATATGCGGTAGATGCAGTGGAAGACGGATTTGAGGTTATTATTTTAACAGATCGAGCTATAGATTCGGAACATGCCCCCATACCTTCTCTGCTAGCCACGAGTGCGGTACATCACCATTTAATTCGAAAAGGATATAGAGGTAAAGTGGGAATTATTGTGGAAGCCGGAGATGTGTGGGAAGTTCATCATTTTGCCTGTTTACTGGCATTTGGAGCTACTGCAATCAATCCATATCTGGCTCTGTCTTCCATCCGCGACATGAAATTATCCGGCAAAATTGCTACCGAATGGGATGCTGATAAATTGAAAAAGAATTATGTAAAGGCTGTGAATGAAGGATTGCTGAAAGTATTTTCAAAAATGGGTATTTCTACTTTACAATCCTATCAGGGTGCTCAAATATTTGAAATTATTGGATTAAATCAGCAGGTAGTAGATCATTATTTTTCCGGTGCTACCTCCCGTATACAAGGTATGGGCTTAGATGAATTAGCCCGCGAAACCCTCGCCAAACATTTCTTTGCATTTAGTAAAAAAGAAAGTCCTACCAATCGCCTGCCTGTAGGAGGCATTTATCAATGGAAACGCAAGGGAGAATTCCATCTGTTTAATCCTGCTACTATTCATTTATTGCAGCACAGCACCCGTTCGAATGACTATGAATTATTCAAAAAATATTCTCGACTGGTAAATGAGCAAAGTGAAAAAGCCTGTACCCTGCGTAGTTTATTTCAATTAAAGAAAACCCGACCTTCGATTTCAATTGATGAAGTAGAGCCGGCAGAAAATATTTATAAACGATTTGCGACAGGTGCTATGTCGTTCGGTTCTATTTCTTGGGAAGCACATACTACATTGGCAATTGCCATGAATCGACTCGGCGGCAAAAGTAATACCGGAGAAGGAGGAGAAGATGAGGTTCGTTATACCCCCCTTGCAAATGGAGATTCAATGCGCTCTGCCATTAAACAGGTTGCATCTGCCAGATTTGGTGTAACGAGTTACTATCTAACACAGGCAGACGAATTACAAATTAAAATGGCCCAAGGAGCAAAGCCCGGAGAGGGCGGACAATTGCCTGGACATAAAGTTGATGATTGGATTGGCAAAACCCGCCATGCCACTCCCGGAGTTGGATTGATTTCTCCCCCACCCCATCATGATATTTATTCAATTGAAGATTTGGCTCAATTAATTTTTGATTTAAAAAATGCCAATCGCAATGCACGAATCAATGTGAAACTGGTATCAAAAGCCGGAGTAGGCACTATTGCTGCCGGAGTTGCCAAAGCAAAAGCTGATGTAATATTAATATCAGGATTTGATGGAGGAACCGGTGCTTCACCCATCAGCTCAATTAAACATGCCGGCCTACCCTGGGAGTTGGGTTTAGCAGAAACCCATCAAACCCTCGTAAAAAATAAATTGAGAAGTCGGGTGGTAGTTCAAGCAGATGGACAAATGAAAACAGCCCGAGATATAGTAATAGCTACTTTGTTAGGAGCGGAAGAATGGGGTGTGGCCACGGCTGCATTGGTTGTGGAAGGATGTATTCTGATGCGGAAATGTCATTTAAATACTTGTCCGGTTGGTGTCGCAACCCAGGATCCCGAATTGCGCAAACGCTTTACAGGTAACGCCGATCATGTGGTAAACTTTTTCCAAATGCTTACCCGTGAACTCAGGGAAATGATGGCTGAACTGGGTTTCAGAACTATTGAGGAGATGGTTGGCCAGGTTGATGGATTAGAAATGAGAGAATCTATACAGCATTGGAAATACGATCAGTTAGATTTATCCGCCATACTATACAAAGAACCCGCCGAGCCCTCTACAGGTTTATACCATCAGGAAGAGCAGGATCATGGGTTGTCGGATGTGCTAGACTGGAAATTACTACAAGCTGCTACACCAGCAATTGAACAGGGTAAAGCAGTGAGCGCCTCCTTCCCAATCAAGAACACCGACCGAACGGTAGGTACCATTGTGAGTAACGAAATCAGTAAGCGATATGCTGCTATCGGGTTGCCCGATGAAACAATTCATTTTAGTTTTACAGGAACAGCTGGCCAAAGTTTTGGAGCATTCAATACACGGGGTCTTACCTTGGAACTGGAGGGAGATGCAAACGATTATTTTGGAAAAGGATTAAGTGGAGCAAGATTAATTGTATATCCATCCCATCAGGCAAGTTTTGTTCCCGAAGAAAATATCTTAATCGGAAATGTAGCATTGTATGGAGCAACATCCGGAGAAGCCTATATACGTGGAAAAGCAGGAGAAAGATTTGCGGTTAGAAATTCAGGGGCAAGGGTGGTTGTGGAAGGAGTGGGTGACCATGGCTGTGAATACATGACTGGAGGTATTGCCATAATTCTTGGTACAACTGGCCGTAATTTTGCAGCGGGTATGAGCGGAGGAATAGCTTATGTATATGATTTGAATGATCAGTTTGCAGGTCTATGCAATACAGAAATGGTAGACCTGGATCCGGTTGGAGAAGAAGATATTTCCGTATTACAGGAGCTGTTAGCAAAACATCATCAATATACAGGAAGTACTGTGGCAGGATTTATTTTGCAGGATCTGGCCAATCAGATTCAGCATTTTGTGAAAGTGTTTCCAAGAGATTATAAAAAGGTATTGCAACAAGTTGGCAATAAACAAACAGCACATTCTTAAATTATATACAATAGCAGTTGTTCTAACTGGTAATGAAATTGAATAATATGGGCAAACCAACTGGATTTATAGAATTTACCCGCGAGTCACCGGCTAAAATTGCACCGGAAGAACGGATTCATCATTATAGGGAATTCGTACAACCCTATTCCGAAAAAGCACTCAATGAACAGGCAGCCCGGTGCATGAATTGTGGCGTTCCTTTTTGTCATTCCGGTTGTCCGCTAGGCAATATCATTCCGGAATTTAACGATGCGGTATATAAAAAAAGCTGGGCAGAAGCATATGAGATTTTAAGTTCTACCAACAATTTTCCAGAATTCACCGGAAGAATTTGTCCGGCCCCCTGTGAAAGTTCCTGTGTGCTAGGAATCAATCAGCCACCGGTTTCAATAGAAGAAATAGAAAAACATATTATAGAAATCGCATTTGAAAAAGGACTGGTGCAGCCAAAAAAACCTATTGTCCGCACCGGGAAAAAAGTGGCGATTGTTGGTTCCGGACCTGCCGGATTAGCTGCAGCAGCACAACTCAATTATGCAGGGCATCAGGTAGTCGTATACGAACGCGATGCACATCCCGGGGGTTTATTGAGGTATGGAATACCGGATTTTAAATTAGAAAAATGGGTAGTGGAAAGGAGAATACAGCTGATGCAGGAAGAAGGTGTTCAATTCAAGTGCAATGCGCATGTAGGTGTGAATACCAGCATCAACGATTTATTGCGAGAATATCAGGCGGTTGTATTGGCTGGGGGATCAACCATACCCCGTAATCTGCAAGTTCCGGGCAGATCGTTATCGGGAGTGCACTTTGCTATGGAATTTTTAAAGCAACAAAATCAACGCGTAAGTGGCGAATCTACATCTACTGAGTCTATACAGGCAAAAAATAAGCATGTAGTGGTTATCGGAGGAGGGGACACTGGAAGTGATTGTGTGGGAACATCCAACAGGCAGGAAGCAGCCAGTGTAACGCAGTTTGAATTATTACCACAGCCCCCTACTTCCAGAACAACCCTAATGCCATGGCCAAGTTATCCAATGTTATTAAAAACAACTTCCTCACATGAAGAAGGAGCTAACCGTCAATGGGCGGTAGCTACTAAAGCCTTTATTGGGAATGAAAAGGGTGAATTAATTGCATTACGAATTATTGATTTACAATGGAAAAAAAAGGCAGACGGAAGCTATGCAGGTTTTGATGAAGTAGCAGGATCGGAAAGGGAAATTCCCTGCGATTTAGCATTACTTGCTATGGGATTTTTACACCCCCAGCAGGAAGGTTTGATTCAGCAATTAGATATTGAATTAGATGAACGTGGAAATGTGAAAGCAACGGAAGGAAAATATCAAACCAATATTCCTAAAATTTTCACGGCTGGTGATATGCGGAGAGGTCAGTCGCTGGTAGTTTGGGCCATTAGCGAAGGCAGAGAATGTGCCAGAAAGGTTGATGAATACCTGATGGGCCATTCTGTGTTGGAATCAAAAGACTCTAGTTATCTGCTTGTTTAATAATCATAACTGGTTAAGTAAGTAGATGAAGGTTGATTTATTCTCCTCCTTTGTCTAGAAAATAAACCCGATTAAATATTTCAGTTCCGTCTCCATAAATACTACCCAGATTTGTTTTTAATCGATATTCCCGGAAAAGTGTTTTTGCAAAATATTCAAATCCTATATCCATCTGTTCATATTTCTTTACCAATTGATAGCCCTTTTTATAAATACAAGGGTTGTGTGTAAATGAAAAGTTACGCAGGATAATATTTGTATCTCCTCCTACCTGGGTTAATTGAAGTATGGCAATTTTCAAACAACCATTTTCATCCTCGGCCCGTCTCCATGAAATTTCAACAGGTAGTTCCAAACCTTTATAGCCAATTAAAACTCGCCTAACAATGGTATCGTTTAATAAATGCCATTGAGGATGATCTTGTAAAAAATTTTTTACAACTAATACTCTTGAAAGTTTAGGTTGAGAAACTTGTCCACAAGAAAATAAAGCAACAATAATGAAAATTATGTACAGTAATTTTTTCATATGCAATGGTTTACGATTACAATACTTTTTAAAAAAACTCACGCCAACAATTGTTGCAATTTTATTTAATTAGATTTCTTTACTGGCTGTACTTGAATTTTACAGAAAAAAGTTTTTCTTAATTTCCAAAAAAGAAATAAATAATTGGTTGATTTTTTTATTAATGAAATTACATTATACTCAATGTTCGTATTTTAATACTTCTGAAATTTACACGATCTCCATGGTCTTGTAAAAGAATAGGCGCAGCAGGTATCATACCAAAATTTTTATTCTTAGCATATTTACTATGGGCCACCAATAACTGATAAATTAGATTTCCTCTATCATATTCCACAACTTTAAATCCATTTAGCCAATGTTCAATATGATTATTAGGATAAGCCACGATCCTACCCTGGTTCCATTCACCTATTTTTTTTCGGAATCTTGGCTCCACTTTAATTGAAGGAATTAAATCATACAAACTTGCTAACGTTCGATTGCCGAGCGTACCCATTTTAGCATCTGGATGTTTATCGTCATCCAGTATCTGGTATTCTAATCCCAACCCAGCTCTACTACCCGGGGTTTCCTCAATAAAATATTTTATTCCTGCATTCGCTCCCGGCGTTAATGCAAAATCAAATACCAATTCAAAAGCAGCAAATTTTTCCTTGGTTACCAAATCACCCGGGCGCTCGCGTTGACTACTATCCAGTATCACTAAATTTCCCTGTTCCACAATCCATCCCTTTTCTGGTGGGGTTTCTTTTCCGGCACTGCGCCAGCCGGTTAAATCATTCCCATTGAAGAGTAAATGAAATCCCTGCATTTTTTCCTGCTCCGATAATTGATTAGCCAATAAATTTACTACCGGTGTAGTTCCATCCAATTTTCGCGGTTGCATGGCAGCACCAGTTTGAATGTAGATATTCTTCCAACTTACTTGTGCCGGGGGCTGGCTATCCTTAACTGCATGAACCTGTAAAGCAATAAATCCGTTGGCTGTTAAATCGTCTACTAAATAAGCGACCGGTATATCGTTAATCCAAGTTCTTATTACTGAACCAATTGCCTCAATTCGATAGTGATTCCACTCTCCTTTTTTAAAAGCCTTTTTAGCGGCAGGATGTATCTCGTTTTGGTATAACCAACCCCTGCGAGCTTCGTCATACACACCACCAGACCATCCCCTATCTGAAGGATCGATTTCAACCTGATATCCGTGTACCCTTCCATTCATATATTCGGGTAACGACAAGCTTCGAATCTGAATACCCGAATTCATCTCCCCCACTTTTACATCTAATTCCAAAATAAAATCTCCATAGGCATTATCAGTTGCCATAAATGAATTGGGCTCACCCGCAAGTGTGGTTCCGGTAATAGTACCAGCCTTAACTTCATAGCGAGCTTTTCCGTTAAGCTGATGCCAGCCATCTAGATTCTTACCATTGAAGAGGGGTGTCCAGCCGCTGCGTTGAGCCTGAGCTGAAAGCATCCCCAAACAAATTACCAGACAATACCCTAATTTTTGCATATAAACTGATTTTCAGTACAATATAATGATAACTCCCATACTATTAAAATTCATACAGCTGCTTTCTATGAATATTCATAAAGGTAAAATCGAGTAATATATTATATTAAATTTAATTAAATATAAGTAAAACAGTTTATTTCATATCTTTTAACGATATTAAACAAAGCTTGATTTAGATCAGAATCAACAATATCAGTCTTTTATTCACATTATGTTTAATTAAATATATAGTTTTAAGTTCATTTTTAAACATATTTTCATTAATTTAGCATAATTAATATTTATTGTTTAATTTTTTAATGTATTAATCATGTCAAACCCCATTGTAAAAAAGTACGCTCCCTTTGTTGTACTGATGCTTATTGCCATAGGAGCACTTTTTATTCCTTCCTTTCCGGCATATGCCGATGCTAGTAAGTATAATTCAGCAGATATCGCCTGGATCATTGTAGCTACTGCACTTGTCTTTTTAATGACGCCCGGACTTGCATTTTTCTACGGAGGGATGGTTCATCGTAAAAATATTATATCAACCATGATTAAGAGTATGGTGGCAACTGGGGTAGTTAGCATTTTATGGATTGTAGTTGGATATTCTCTCTGTTTCGGGGATTCGATCGGAGGATTTATTGGTAACCCCACAACACACTTATTTTTTAAAAATGTGATGTCCGGAGCTCCCTGGAGTCTGGCACCAACCATTCCCCTCTCTTTATTTGCACTTTTCCAATTAATGTTTGCGGTTATCACTCCCGGACTGGTAGTGGGTGCCGTTGCCGAAAGAATTCGATTTACCGCTTATACCCTTTTCATAGCACTTTTCAGCATACTGGTATATGCACCTATTGCTCACTGGAGCTGGCATCCTGATGGATTTTTATTCAAACTCGGAGCCTTGGATTTTGCAGGAGGTACCGTTGTACATATTTCTGCTGGCTGTGCAGCACTTGCAGGAGCTATTGTATTAAAGAGAAGAAAAGCTCACATTGAAAACAAAGAAATTCCTCCTGCCAATATCCCGTACGTATTAATTGGTACCGGATTATTATGGTTTGGATGGTTTGGATTTAATGCTGGTTCGGCATTGGGAGCGAATGCGCTCTCAGTTAGCGCATTCGCAACAACCAACACCGCTGCGGCTGCAGCCGGACTGGCATGGATGTTTTTCGATGTAGTGCGTGGCAAAAAACCTTCCGTACTTGGATTTTGTATTGGTGCAGTGGTTGGACTGGTTGCCATAACTCCTGCTGCTGGTTTTGTTGCCGTACCTCAAAGTATATTTATCGGTGCAGTTGCTTCTCTAATTTCAAATCTGGCTGTTTATTATAAGAGCAAGTCTACACTCGATGACACACTGGATGTATTCCCTTGTCATGGTATCGGTGGTATCGTAGGTATGATCCTCACCGGAATATTTGCTACCAAAACTGTAAACAGTGCAGGTAATGATGGACTATTTTATGGAAACTTTTCCTTCTTGCTCATACAATTAAAAGCATTGGTAATTGTAGTAGGATACAGTTTCGTAATGTCGCTCGCTATTTTCAAATTCATTGACTTGATTTTACCACTTCGGGTAAGTGAAGAAGAAGAAGAAATGGGGCTCGATTACACTCAACACGCCGAAAAATACGGCAGAGCTCCATTACAGGCTTAGAAGAATTACAGGGGTGAGTCTGACCACTCTATACCCTCAAAATAAAAAAGGTACAGCCACTATGTGAACTTCTGACCAAGCTCACGGGCTGTACCCCTTATTAATCATAAAACCATTACAATGTTAAAGAATTTTTTGGCAGTTACTTTTAGTTTTTTATCAACGGCTTCCCTCCTCGCACAAACCGATTCTACACCTAAAGCAGTAACGAGTTTTATCGGTTCACTCGATGCCTATTATCGATACAATTTTTCTGGTCCGGATGCTGGCAAAACCAACAACTTTACCAGTTTTACTAATTCAATAAATTCATTCGAACTAGGAATGGCTTCTTTGAAAGTGGATCATTCTTTTGGTAAAGTTGCAGCTACTGCCGATGTTGGAATTGGTAGAAGAGCACAAGAGTTTACATATACAGAATCCGGCATTAATGCCATGATTAAACAAGCCTATATCTCATATGCGCCCAGTTCAAAATTAAAATTCACCATGGGAAAATTTGCAACCCACGTTGGATATGAGTTAGTGGATGCCTATGCCAATAGAAATTATAGTATGTCTTATGGATTTTCTTATGGTCCATTTTTCCATACTGGTTTAAAAGCCGACATCTCTTTAGGAGGAAAGTCGGCAATGATGATTGGCTTTGCAAATAAGACCGATTATCTCAGTTCCCCTTCTCCTGTTCAATATGTTTTAGCCCAATTTAGTACTGCCTCCTCCAATGATAAATGGAAAGCATATCTAAATTTTCAAGGGGCTACTGAATTAACTCAGTTTAATCTGGTTATTACCGGTGCGCTGAGTGAAAAATTTTCAGTTGCGTATGATGGAAGTATTTTAACTACACATACCAATGGTGTAAATGAAAGCTGGAATAGTCATGCATTTTATCTTAATTATGATCCCCTGAAATCATTTGGATTAACCCTTCGGGAAGATTATTTCAGTGACAGAAAAATTAATCCACTAGTTTCCCTGGGTGGGGGTTCTGTAATGGCTACAACCCTCTCAGGAAATTTTAGGTGCAGTCAGCTAACTATTATTCCAGAAATCAGATTAGACATGGATTCAGATCCGGTTTTTAGTAAAAGTGGTTCTCCCGATAAAAAGAGTACTGCGAGTTTTATTCTAGCTGCTGTGTATAAATTTTAGTTTTTGCATTTGTTCAATATAGGGGTACTACGCACCCGGCAGGTACATGTCGGGTGTTTTTTTGTTTTATATTGTTACCTTAGCCAAAAACATTGCAATTGCCATTTTCATGAGATGGATATTCCGAATCATACAAATCATTTATTGTTTATACGCATTTAGCCTTTTCGCCCTGCTTACCCTCATTGCATTTCCGCTGGTAATGCTTTCATTATTATTGGGTTATCACCGTGGAGGCAACCTAATATATATAATATGCAAATACTGGGCTGCAACCTGGTTTTTGTTGATTGGAGTTCGCCACAAAGAAATATTTGAATCACCGCACGATACCAACAAACAGTGGGTGTTTGTAGCGAACCATATTTCCTATATGGATATTCCACCTATAGTGCTAATGGCCCCTCAGCCTATTCGAATCTTAGGCAAATATGAGAGCAGTAAGATTCCCATTTTTGGATGGATTTACAGGGCAGCAGTAATTATGGTTGATAGAAGTAATGCAGAAACACGCGCGCAAAGTTTTAGGGCTCTAAAAACCGCCCTCAACCGGGGTATTTCTATTTTTTTGTTTCCGGAAGGTACTTTTAACATGCAGGAAAATCAGCCACTGAAAAATTTTTACGATGGGGCTTTTCGCTTAGCAATAGAAACCGGAACACCTATTAAACCCATGATTTTACCGGATACCATTGAACGCCTGCATTTCTCAAGTTTGTTTACCCTAACTCCAGGAATCTGCCGTGTTATTTTTTTAGAAGAAGTTGCGGTAACCGGATTATCAGCAGAGGATATCCCGCATTTACGAGATAAAGTGTATTCCATCATGGATCAGGCGCTTCGCAAGTATCGGAGATACCCTTCTTAATACGTACATTTGGCTAAATTATTTGGCTTGTTTGTTGAAGTAATTATTCCGCTGGCACTACCCAAAAATTATACCTGGCGAGTTCCAGAATCACTGAAACCGCAAATCGCTCCCGGCAAGCGGGTAGAGGTTTTATTGGGAAAAACGAAACGTTATGCCGGCATCATCAAAACCATTTTGGAGCAGGCCCCTGAAAATGTTATTCCCAAAGATATAGTTCAGGTGTTGGATGATGAGCCCATCCTGCATCCGGTTCAACTTGCTTTCTGGAGCTGGTTGGCTAAATATTATATTTGTACAGAGGGAGAAGTGATGCAGGCCGCTGTACCTGCCAATTTAAAGCTGAGCAGTGAAGGCATACTCTGCTGGAATGAAACTGCAAGTTTGCCCGATCCACTTCTATTAAGCGAACATGAATATATCCTGGCAGAAGCACTGGAAATTAAAAAAACTTTACGAATAGCAGAAGTGCAGCAACTGCTGGATATTACAGATGTTTACAGGGTTATTAAAAAATTAATTGAAAAAGATTACTGCTTTATTTGGGAAGAGCTCAAACAAAAATATCAACCCAAAACCATTCAATACATAGACCTCCATCCTCAATATCAATCGGAGGCAGCTCAGGAAAAATTGTTGAACGACTGGGGATCTGCGGCTCCCAAACAAATGGAAGTTTTTTTAGCGCTACTACACCTGCAACACACAGAAGGCGTGGCAGCAGTAAGCCGTGCTGCTCTATTAGAGAAATCCGGTGCATCTGCAGCCCAATTAAAAGCATTGGTAAACAAAGGGATTCTGGTAACCAGGCAACAATCTACCAGCAGAATCAGCTCTCCATCTAAAATTCTAGAAATACCGTTCACATTAACCCCCATTCAGCAGGAGGCATTTCATTCTATTGAATCTGAATTTACCAAAAAGTCGGTTTGTCTGTTACATGGTGTTACAGCGAGTGGAAAGACTGAAATATACACCCAATTAGCAATAGGGTGCTTGCAAAAAGGAGAACAAGTATTGTACATGTTACCTGAAATTGCGCTCACTGCACAAATGATTAGGCGTTTACAAAAAAGTTTGGGTGGATATGTATTGGTTTACCATTCAAAGTTCAATGCCAATGAACGGGTAGAAATCTGGAATCGGGTAAAATCGGGTGAGCCATTGGTAATTTTAGGTGCTCGCTCGGCTTTGTTATTGCCCTTTCAACAACTCAAATTAATCATCTGCGACGAAGAGCATGATGCCTCTTATAAACAACAAGAGCCTGCGCCCCGTTACCATGCTCGAGATGCAGCCATTTGGCTAGCTACCCAGTTTTCTGCAAAAGTATTGTTGGGAAGTGCAACGCCTTCTCTAGAGAGTTATTTCAATGCCATAGAAAAAAAATATGGATTAGTGCAATTGCTGGAGCGATATAACAACTGGACACTACCGGTTATAGACATTGTTGAATTTGCAAAACAAGGAAAAGTTTCCGGTATTCAGAGAATTATTACCCCTGCACTGCAAGTGCAGATGCGGGAAGCCTTGCAACAAAAAAAACAAGTAATCCTATTTCAAAACAGGCGGGGATATGCTCCCTATCAAATTTGCACAACCTGTGGCTGGATTCCAACCTGCAATCAATGTAATGTTAGTTTAACCTATCACAAATTTAAAAACCAGTTAAGTTGTCATTATTGTGGTAAGCAGTACCCCATCGTTCAAACATGCGCAGCCTGTGGGTTACATGATTTTAATAAGAAAAATTTTGGAACAGAAAAAGTAGAAGAACTGGTAAACGAATTGTTTCCAGAAGCAAGGGTTGCCCGAATGGATTATGATTCGGTTAAGGGAAAATACGAGCACGACACGCTGATCAAATTATTCGAGCAACGCCAGATTGATATCATGATAGGAACACAAATGGTAGTAAAGGGATTGCATTTTGATGAAGTTAGTTTAGTGGGTATTATTGATGGGGACGGACTGCTACAATTTGCCGATTTCAGGGTTAATGAACGTGCATTTCAATTGATGGAACAGGTGAGTGGAAGAGCCGGACGAAAAGAAGGAGGAGGAAAGGTGATTTTACAAATTCATCAGCGGTATCATCCGGTAATAGATTGGGTAAAGCAGCACGACTATGCAGGATTCTATACATTTGAAATAGATAAACGGAAGCAATTTGGATATCCGCCCTATACCAGATTAATTAAACTTATTTGCAAACACAAAGAAGATGCGCTTGCAGCCGATGCCTGCTTGGCTTTACAACAAGCAATTATTAAAACGGGGTGTTGGATTTCTGCTCCTTCACAACCTCCGGTTAACCGGGTTCGTAATCAGTTTATATGGGAACTTTTATTAAAGCTTCCAAAAAATCAGGCACAAATTCAACAAATAAAAGTGGCTATTCAACAATCGATTGTTGCAGTGCAAACTCATGCACATTTTCGATCGGTAAGAATATTTGCCGATGTTGATCCTATGTAAAAGTTAGTACTGGGAGTCATTTACTTTCTTAACTGCATTTGTTTATTTAGTAATAGTGCCTGAACCTATCTTGATTTACCCAAACTTAGTTATACAATAAAAAAGGCTGACCAAGATTGGTCAGCCTTTTGAATATTTCAGATAGAAATTAGAAGCGAGGTAATAATTCTACGCGTCTGTTTTCTTGTCTTCCTTTTGCAGTTTTATTGCTGGCAACCGGCTTTTCAGAACCATATCCAGTAGCAGTTAAGCGATCTTTTGCAATTCCTTTGCTAATTAAGAAATTCATAATCGTATTAGCACGCTTCTGAGAAAGAGCCTTATTTAGTTTCGCTGACCCAGTGATATCAGTATGTCCTTCGATATCAATTTTGAGAACAGGATATTTGTTCAATGCTTCTAAAACATACTTCAATTTCTCAGGAGCTAATTTTGGATAAGCAAATTTATCGGAACCAGTTAAGAAATAAATACTTCTTGCTGAAACCTTTAAAGAATCTTTAATGTCTGGACAACCGGAGTTTGCAGCGATTCCCTTGATGGTAGGACATTTATCTTCTTCGTCATTTACACCATCTCCGTCAGAATCAGGAATAGGACATCCTTGATAACGAGCAAGACCTGGTACGGTAGGACATTTATCTTCTTCATCATTGATACCGTCTTTATCTGTATCAGGAATTGGGCATCCTTGATATTTAGTCAAACCTTTTACAGTAGGACATTTATCATTCTCGTCATTGATACCATCGCCATCAGTATCAGGTACTGGACAACCCTGGTATTTTGCAACCCCAGGAACAGTTGGACATTTATCTTGAGTGTCAATGATACCATCTTTATCAGTATCAGCAGGTGGCGGAGGTGGTGGAGGAGGTGGTGCAACTACAACAACTGGTTTCTTGTCTTTTAGAGGAGATGCGATACCAATTGAATAATTTAAGTGGTTAATAGAAAGTCCAGAAACTTTGATATTGTAACCAAATAGTGCATTTACAAAAGTTCCTTCAGACAGTTTGAACTGGAGACCCGCACCAGTTGGAGCATATGCAGCAAAGTAATTGCCGCCATACATGGATGCTCCAACTCCAAGGTGGATGTAAGGAACTACAACGTGCTTGTCAGTTAACAATTTAATGTTTGCGGCAGTACTTAATTCCATCAAGAATTTATTGTCTGTGGATGGAGCTACCCCTGAAAAGAACGAAAAAGGATATTTAGTAAATGAGCCGGCTAAAGTTGCCTGAAAATCGATATAATCAGTTAATCCATGGTAATAATTTACGCTAAGACCAGGAGCCATATCAGCAACTTTAGTCCACAAATTATTAGTCAGCGCATTTGACAAAGAAGTCTTATCAATCAGGTTAGCCGTGTTCATATCCTTCAAAAAAAAGCTGACCCCAAGCGTGGGTTGTTTTTTGTAAGAAGTCATGGGTTGTGAAAATGCCACAGCCGACATACTCACAGCTACCACGAAAAGCATAAATTTCTTCATAATCAGTTTTTTAATTTATGAGCAAAAATACAGGTAGTTATTGAATTTAGAAAATTAATAACAAATGAAATTTTTATTTATTTTTCGGTGGGGATAAAAGGGGTAAAACCCGAACTAAATAGCGTTTTTGGGGTAAAAAGTTCAACATTTTTGCCGATTGGTAGCTTAATTGTAAAACAACATCCTTCTCGGCTGTAGCCGGTAACCGATCGTTAACCCAAACCTCAACCCATTTGCCATCCTCAAGACTGTAAACCCGAATTCGGGTCTGCAAGGGTACGCGGTTGCAGGCGGCTGTCAGTAAACTAGGTTGATATTTCTCTCCCGAACGTGTTTTTTTGCCTTTATATGCATTAGAATAAATTGTAGAAATACCTGTAAATGAGGAATCTGTAAAATTCGAATCTGTTGGTTGTTGAAGTTTGGGAGCAGGATTTGAAGTAGAAAGTGAAAGGGTAGTATCCTTTTCTTGAGTATTTATCATCGTTAATACGTCCACCTTTACCTTTGTTAATCCATCCGCTTCAAAATCTAACAGGCGGGCTGCTCGAATGCTAATATCAACCACCCTACCCTTTTTGGCCATCCGGGGATGCATCCGATCATTTGTTCTTACAAAAACTGTTTTACCATTTTTGGTATTTGTAATTAATACCCATGTATTGAGAGGAAGATTGTTGCTTGCTGCGGTTAATTTTTCATTTCGGAATTTTTCTCCGGTAGCGGTTAATGTTCCATCTAAGCCCACACTGTAAAAACTGGCAATTCCGTTAATTGATTTAGTCGATTTTTTGAAATAATATCCTGAAACGGGGTCGAGTAAAATAGAGGAATCAGCAGAAATCACCTGCATATTACTATCTTTCAAGGAAGCAATTCTGGTGTAAAGTGTATCAATTTTCTGAACACGAATCTGATTGACTGTTTCCTGTTCAAATCTCAGATAAGCCGCTGGTTGAGGAGCCAGAGAAAGCCTCAAACCCTTGGTTTTTGGAGCTGAGGATAACTTTTTATTAATCTGCACTACCAATTTTCGGTGATTCACCGGATTAATAATTAATACCCAAGTTCCTATCGCAAATTCTGAACATGCAGCAGCATACCATTGTTTACCTATCGATAACTCACCAGAATCATTGGTTGATGGAAATGATTTCTCAATTAAGCCTTGACCACGTATTACTGAACCCTTTACCTGATAAAATAATGTATCCCATCGAACCCCATCCTGCGTATTTTCCTTCACCAAGATCCAATCCTTACCGGGTCCGGAAATACTAAATCCCAACAGTACGGCAAAAACCAACCCAGCCAATAACATTAACTTATGCTTCATTAATCGCGGTTTGAACCATTATGCCCTAGCCCCTTTCACTCAATTTTATACCGCGAAAGTAATTTAGTAACCCAAAAACAATTGTTATATTAAACTTAATTTAATATATAATTCTTATTACTTGTATTCTTTATACTGATAATCAGTACATATAATTAATATTAATTTATTATTTGATTGGTAGAAAAAAATCATCCTTGCGCAATTCTCTCTATTCGTTTCCGAGATAGTTCTTCAACTTTTCGGCAGTAGTAATAGAATCTTTACCGCGTATTTGAATTTGGAGGTGTGCAATCCATTCTTCGCAACCTGCATTACAAAGATGTTGGTTAATCTGATCAATCACAGCCATTACTTCAGCATAATTGCCTTCCAAAACTGTATCGAATGCCTGCACACGATGCGAGATTCCACTTTTTTTAATGATAGTAATTGCCTCATCAACCCATGCATAAGGTTGCATATGGGTTCCGATAGGCAAAATTTGAATGGAGGCACTTACAATATACTGGTGCATCTCAAAATTATAAAGGTGTTACTTCCACTACTGCATCCAAATTTATGGGGCCATGAATGTGGGGAAACACTTCATTTAAATTCGCAGCTAATTCGAAAACAAGCGGAGGTTGAATTTTTTGTTTATCGAGTGTAAGTCTTACCAGATCTGTCTGATTGGCAAAATAGCGTTCCAAAACACCTGGAATTTGCTGAGCAGTTGCACAATGTATATAACCCTCCTCTTCGAACCTGGGAGAACTGAGTTTCCCTTCTTTTTGAGCTGCTTCCCACCAGCTACGGGTAGTTATATGATAAATAAATTCGCTATCCATATTTATCAATTTTTTGTTTTAAAAAATTCATTACTAATATCAAAGTCTTGCTGGTATTTTCCGTTCTATCATTAATAAATCTACGAGCACAAATGCCGTTACCGCTTCCAAAACTACCGGCACTCGGAGAGCAATACACAAATCATGCCGACCCTTTACAGAAAATGGAACAACAGAATCAGTTTCACTACTCCAGGTTTGTTGTTCCTTAGGAGTAGATGAGGTTGGTTTAACTGATACCCGAAATACCAAATCGGCACCGGTGGTTAATCCTCCCAAAATACCTCCAGCATGATTAGAGATAAAAGTACCTTTATTATCTAACAAAGCATCATTATGTTCTGTGCCAAACATTCGCGCAGCTGCAAATCCTGCGCCAAATTCAATACCCTTGATTGCAGGAACCGAAAATACAACGTGCGCTAACAACGACTCTACCGAATCGAAAAAGTGCTCTCCCAATCCTACCGGTAATCCCTTCACACAACAGGATACAATTCCTCCGATACTATCTTTTGCATCAATTGCTTTTTGAAGTCCTGCTTCAACATTTTTCTCTCCTCCAATTTCATCTATAGTAGCCTGTATAGAAAGGGTGGTTGACGATTGATCAGCAAAAAATTGCAATAATTTTTTGGCAACTACGCCTGCCCCTACCAAAGCAACGGTTAGTCTGCCACTAAAATGTCCACCACCTCTGAAATCTTCAAACCCGCCGAATTTTTTTCCTGCTACCCAATCGGCATGACCGGGCCGAGGAACTGCTCGTTGACGGGCATAATCTTCACTTCTGGTATTATTATTTTCAAAAATGATAGTGAGTGGGGCACCTGTTGTATATCCATTGAACCATCCAGATTGAAATATAGGAATGTCATCCTCCTTGCGGGGGGTAGTTCCTTTTTGAGTACCTCCCTTTCTGCGTTCAATGTCGTTGATAAAATCTTCTGCAGTGAGGGGTAATCCGGCCGGACATCCATCTAAGGTAATACCCACACAGGGCCCATGTGATTCGCCAAATATTTGCAACCGAAAAATTCGTCCAAAACTATTCAAAGCTTCTATTTTTATTGTTCAATAATTTCTACGCCGGCCCCCAGTGCTGCCAAATGCTGAAAAAAATCAGGATAGGATTTGTTGATGGCCTCAGCAACCATTATATCCACCGGTTGAACTGTCCGTAAAGCTGCAACGGCACATGCCATTGCAATCCTGTGATCGTGATGCGAATGTACAGTTGTCCCCTGCAATATCTTTCCTCCGGTTACCATCATATCATCACCAACGAATTCAATATCCACGCCCAATTTAGCAAATTCCTGCTGTAAAGTAAGGGCACGGTTACTTTCCTTATGTGCCAATCGGGAAATTCCTTTAATTACAGAGGTTCCGGAACAACAAGCAGCAAGCGAAACCAAGGGGGGAAATAAATCGGGACAATGAGTTGCATCAAAATGAAATGCTCTTAGGTTTCCTTTTCCTGTTTCAACATAATCGTCTCCTATAATAAGTGTACAACCGGTTTGTTCCAAAGCAAATAATATCGCCTTATCAGCCTGAGTAGAATGCCTACTTACACCTGTAACCTTCACGCTGCCAGCAATAGCGCCAGCTACCAATAAAAAAGAAATACTACTCCAGTCACCTTCCACTGTGTATTGTATAGCATACGGTGGTGGAATAGTAGCCGGTTGAAAAGAAAAGGATGCATACTGCTGATGAATTACAGATTTCCCAAAATGACGCATCACATCAATAGTTAAATCGATATATGGTTTGCTAGCCAGATTCTTTACATTGATAACTGCATTTCCGGGATTTGATGAACCAAATGCCATCAGTAATCCGGTTAAAAACTGTGAACTCAGGGATCCATCAACAGAGATAGAAACTGGTTTCAAAGGCCCCTGAATTTTCAGAGGAAGCTTACCTTCATTTGATTGAATAGATACTCCCAACAATGGGAAAATTTCGTCAAAAAAATGCATAGGTCTCGTTACCAGGCTACCTGAACCGGCAATGGTTAAAGGCAAGGAACTGATTGCTGCAATTGGGGTAAACATGCGAATGCCTAATCCACTTTCACCACAGTTTATTTCGGTTGACTGAGGATGAATTCCTTTTGAAGTGATCAAAATTGTATGATCCGGTTGAACTTTCACAGTTGCACCGAGTTTTTGTATTACATCTAATGCTGCAAGATCATCATTGCTATGCCCAGGATTGAGCAAAAGGGTTTCTCCTTCATGTAACAATGCTGCCGCACAAGCGCGTTGCATACTGCTTTTACTTGCGGGAGCCTGTAATACTCCGGATAATTCCGAGGCAGTAATTTTTACCCTCATAATTTTTTCAATTTCCTATCACTATAACAATTGGCGGAGCCGGTTAATGAGTTCCTGAACTGGAATTGGCTCCACTACTCCCCTACCAATTTTTTTCAATAGAATATACTGCATTCCTTTAGATGAATTTTTCTTATCCTTCATCAATACTTCTGTAACAGTTTTCCAATCAAAAGTTGCACGAGTAGGTAAACCATATTTAGTTAACAATTCAATCAATGCATTTGCATCAGTGAAGCCCAACATTTGTTCAGACAACAAAGCTGCATAGGTCATTCCGATGCTGATTGCCTCACCATGACTAAGGGCATACTGATTTTCGATCGCATGCCCGAGGGTATGTCCAAAATTTAGCAACTTCCGATCGGCTTTCTCAGTCTCATCCTCCAATACCACTTTAGTTTTAATAAGCACATTGGTTTTGATTAATCGACTAAGCAATACCTTGTCTTTTTTAAACTGAGCAATTGTATGCTGCTGTAAAAGCTTAAATAATTTCGCATCTTTTATTGCGGCATGCTTAATAATTTCGGCAAATCCGTTTCTCCATTCAGCTTTTGGCAATGTTTGCAGGAAGCTCATATCGAATAATAATAAGGAGGGCTGTCGAATGAGTCCAACCATATTTTTATACACTCCCACATCTATTCCATTTTTACCTCCAATAGATGCATCTACCATGGCCAACAGCGATGTGGGAACCAATGCAAACTGCAGGCCCCGCATATATATACCGGCAACATATCCGGTTATATCAGTAACTACGCCACCTCCTACACCTATGAGCCAACTGTTTCTATCTGCACCCATTTGAATCAGTTGATGAATGATTCCATTAACTGTTTCCTGTACTTTGTATTTTTCGCCTGGCTGTAAAACAATGGTATTCCAACCTTTGAACTTCTTTTTATGATGTTTAAATACATGTTCATCGGTTATAACAAAAGCGTGATCCTTACTTATCCATTTTTCCAATTCAGCAAATGGGGTATCCAACCGATACGAAACACGGGCTGAAGAAAATTGAAAAGTAAGATTCGTTTGAGCCATATCCGATTCGTTTCTTATTGATTCATGATTTTATTCTGCTGGTTAATACTTTCCATATGAACTGCATCAAAATAGCGGGTTACAAAATCCTTACTTAGCCCTAATTTATCTCCTTTCGAATAGGCTCTTTCCAATATATCATTCCAGCGATTGGTTTGCAGAATGGTAATATTGTTTTCCTTTTTATATTCACCAATGCTTCGGGCAACTTTCATACGCTGACTGAGAATTTGCATCAGTTCGTCATCGAGATTATTGATTTGTTGACGTAGTTTTTCGAGGTTGGCATGGTAATCTTCGGATGCCACATCTTCTTTTCTCCAGCGAATGTTTGCAACCATTTCACCCATTTTTTCTGGAGTAATTTGCTGTTTGGCATCACTCCATGCCATGTCGGGATCAATATGACTTTCTACAATGAGTCCATCGAAATCCAGATCTATGGCTGTTTGGGCAACCTGTTGAAGGATATCGCGTCTTCCGCAAATATGTGAAGGATCGTTTATCATTAGTGTATTTGGATGGCGGCGTTTCATTTCAATGGCGAGGTGCCACATAGGTGCATTGCGATATTCGGTATTACCATAAGAACTAAATCCCCGATGAATTAAGCCTATTTGCTCGATACCTGCTCTGGAAACCCGCTCCATTGCACCAATCCACAATTCCAAATCGGGATTGATAGGATTTTTAATCAACACCGGCACTTTCACTCCACGCAATGCATCCGCAACTTCCTGCACACTAAATGGATTCACAGTTGTTCGAGCACCAATCCATAAAACATCTACTCCAAAATGCAAAGCATCTTCAACTTGTTTACCCGTAGCAACTTCAACGGTTACGGGCAGTCCAGTAATTTTTTTAGCAGATTGCAACCAAGGCAAACCTTTGGTTCCAATCCCTTCAAAGCTTCCTGGGCGGGTGCGAGGTTTCCAAATTCCGGCGCGAAGCATATCCACCTTTCCGGTAGCTGCTAATCGGGTAGCGGTTTGCAAAACCTGCTCTTCGGTTTCTGCGCTGCAGGGACCGGAAATAATTAAAGGACGTTTGTTAAAAATGGCATCTATATCCAATGCTTGCTTTGCCTGTTCCATAAAAATAATATTGGTAATTGAAAATGATGACTAAGACTAAGATTAACGTTCAGATTTATTTTTTGATGTTGATTTTGATTTAGGTGGGGCTCCGCCTTCTGCATCATTCATGCGAATGCTTCTGCCCTTATACTTTTTACCATCGAGCGATCGGATCATTTGCTGGGCGGCGGACTTATCAATTTCAATCCAGCTATTCATATCCTTCATATCAATTTTGCCCAACACTTCTTTTTTTAGATCACTCATATCCAAAATAAATTGTAAAAAGCTTGCTTTATAGAAACCATCGCGGGTGCCGAGGTTAACAAATAAACGTTTATATCCCGAACCTCCTCCCCTTGCATATTCTTTTCTTCCATCGCCTTTTCCGCCAATGGGTGCATTACCCATGGTTCTTCCACCGGTTGCTGCAGATGCTCCTGAACGAACCTTATCGCGTTCCCGTAAATTGAGATCTTCGGCATTTTCGTAATACTTTAAAAACCGATCAAACTCCATAGCAGCCACTCTTTGCAATACCTCTTCTTTGGTAACCTGCTCGAATTTTTCGGCGAGCATGGGTACATAGGTTTCATAGTCACCATGACTGATATCGGCAGACAAAAGTTTATCCATAAAATGAAAAAACTGTTTGCGGCAAACATCTTTTCCGGTGGGAATATCAAGTTTATGAAAACGCGAGTTATTGATTCTTTCAATCTGCTTCAGCCTATACATTTCTTTTGCATGTACAATCGACATACATATTCCCTGATTACCTGCACGACCGGTTCTTCCGGAGCGATGCGTATATACTTCCACATCATCGGGTAATTCGTAATTAATAACATGTGTAATTCCTACTACATCGATACCACGGGCTGCCACATCGGTGGCAATTAATAATTGTAAACTCTTATCGCGAAATTGACCCATCACTTTATCCCGCTGCTGTTGTGAAAGATCGCCATGCAGAGCATCTATGTCGTAGCCTTCGCGCGTGAGTCGATCGCTAATTTCCTGTGCATCTGCTTTGGTACGGGTAAAAATAATTCCATAAATACCCGGATTAAAATCGATGATTCTCTTCAAGGTTTCATATCGATGATGCGCTGTAGTTACATAATACTGATGATCGATACTGGCATTGGCAGTATTTACTTTACCAACGGTAACCTCTTTCGGGTTATTCATGTAGCGCTTACTCACTTTTCTAATTTCTGGAGGCATGGTAGCGCTAAACAACCAGGTGCTTTCTCTGGCCGGGGTATTTTTCAAAATAAATTCTATGTCATCCTGAAAGCCCATGTTCAACATTTCATCGGCCTCATCCAATACTACATACTGTATTTTTTCGAGGTTAATGGCTTTCCGCTCAATTAAGTCGATAAGCCTGCCCGGTGTAGCAACAATAATCTGTACCCCCCTTTTAATATCCCGGATTTGTAAGCCTATGGAAGCTCCCCCGTAAACCGCCACTACTGTTACCCCGGGAATGTATTTTTTAAATAAATCTATTTCCTTTACAATTTGCAAACAGAGTTCGCGGGTAGGGCAAACTACCAATGCCTGCGGAAACTGGGAAGCCGGAGTAATCACCTGCAAAAGGGGTAGCCCAAATGCAGCTGTTTTTCCGGTTCCGGTTTGTGCCAGTCCTATAAAATCTTTTGTTCCGCTCATCAAAACAGGGATTGCCTGTTCCTGAATGGCAGTAGGATTAACATACCCCAACTCACCAGTTGCCCTAATTAATCGGGCATCCAGCCCCAACGCTTCAAATGTGATCATTTCTTTTTTTTAAGTTACAAAGGTACTCGATATCAACTGCACACGAATCATTACATCAAATGAATTGTATTAATCCTATACCTTTTTGTGTTTTTATTTTAATATCCTTCTAATTTCATTAGCCCGGTTAATTAATTCACCCAGGTATTCGTAATTCTCTTTTTCCAAACAAGTTTTAAACTTCCTCAGTTGTGCAATATGTTCATTCAATACATCGAGAACATTTTCCCTGTTTTGCATAAAAATGGGTATCCACATACTAGGATTACTTTTTGCTAAACGGACGGTACTTTCAAATCCTCCAGAAGCCAATCCAAAAATGGTATCCTCTTCTTTTTCCTTTTCCAGCACTGTATTGGCAAGTGCGAATGATGTAATGTGGGAAATATGACTCACATACGCTACGTGTAAATCATGTTCATCTGAATTCATATAAATGATTTTCATTCCCAACACCTTATACAACTGCTCCACTTTTTCAAGTGCATCGGGATCCGATTTTTCGCGGTCACAGATTACAGTGGCTTTTTCATCAAATGGGCAGTTCAGCGCAGACTGTGGACCACTAAACTCTGTTCCCCACATTGGGTGAGATGCAACAAATCGGCCACGATTGGTATTTCCCTCGATTTTTTCACAAAGATTCTTCTTGGTAGAACCAACATCCAGCACAATTTGATTGTTACAATTTTCTAGCAATTCTGGAAGCATGCTTTCTGTTACGTCAATGGGAGTTGCCAAAATAATCATGTCGGACATTTTCACTGCTTCTTTCCAGGGAAGCATTACATCTACAATTCCCAACTCAATAGCTTTTTCAGCATGAATAGTATTGGCATCAACACCTATAACCTGATCGGCGAACTTCCGACTCTTTAAAGTAAGTGCCATGGAACCTCCTATTAATCCAACACCAATTATTGTAACTCTCATAACCTATTTTTTCTCAATGGATACACCTTTATAATAACTCATTTCGTTTCAATTAATTGCCACTCAACCGATTTTTAATTCTTTCAATAGCCTCGGTAAATCGATCAATAGAACCACATAAACTTACTCGGATAAACCGATTACCCGCACTACCAAATATGCCCCCAGGAGTAATGAATACGCCGGCTTTGTATAATACCTCATTGCTCAGTTCATAGCCGTTTTCATATTCTAATGGAATTGAGGCCCATACAAATAATCCAACCTGATTAGGAGCAGGACTACAACCCAGCAATTGCAGTAACTCGAATACTTTTTCTCTTCTTGCGGCATAAATTTCATTTACTTCTTTTTGCCATTCTTCGCCCAATTCCAGCGCAGCAACTGCAGCCATTTGCACCGGTAAAAACATGCCACTGTCCATATTACTCTTAAAAGTTAATACCTCTCCAATCCGCTGCTCATTTCCACAAAGCATTCCAACGCGCCAACCTGCCATGTTATGACTTTTGCTTAAAGAATTCAATTCTACTGCTACTTCCATAGACCCCGGTGTATGTAGAATACTTATGGGATGATGATTCAGAATAAAACTATATGGATTGTCGTGACAAATTAAAATATCATTTTTTTTAGCAAAAGCAATTAATTTTTCGAATAGAACTTTTGTAGCAGACTTTCCAGTTGGCATATGAGGATAATTCACCCACATCAGTTTTACTTTCGATAAATCCATTGCTGCAAGGGCATTCCAGTCGGGTTCCCAATCATTAGCTTCCAGCAGTGAATAAGTAACCGGAGTTCCGCCTGCCAAAATAACTGCACTACTATACGTTGGATAACCCGGATTAGGAATCAATGCCTCATCTCCAGTATTGAGATAAGTCATACATATATGCATAATCCCCTCTTTACTTCCCATGAGGGGAAGTATTTCCTTATCGGGATTGAGTGTTACCGAATAACTACGCTGATACCAGTTGGCCATAGCTTTTCGAAGTATCGGCAATCCTTTGTAATTCTGGTATCCGTGAACTTGAGGCTGAGCTGCAGCAGCATTCAAAGCATCAATAACAGAAGGATGCGGAGGTAAATCGGGACTACCAATACCCAGATTGATGATGGCTTTTCCCTGTTGGTTCAGTTGGTCTATTTCACGCAGTTTTCCCGAAAAGTAATATTCACCAATTCCGTTTAGTCGAGAAGAAGTACTAATTCCCATATCGAATTCTTTAAATGGCTGAAGCATTTAGCCTTTCACCAGTTTTCCTTTTTTATAAATTCCAAATATTTTCAGCTGATTGGTTTGTGCACTCAATTGTTGTAATACTTTTTGCAATTGTGCATGTTTTTCAAATTCCAAATCAGCATAAAATCCATATTTAAAGTTACTTCCCTGAATAGGCATGCTTTGTAATTTACTCAGGTTAACATCATGCGACGCAATTCCGGTAAGTACTTTAGCCAGTATTCCCTTAGAATGGTCGGTTTGAAAGTAAACAGAAGCCTTGTTTGCATCTGTGATTAATGGTTGATGTTTGTTGGCAGAAAGAACTAGAAAACGGGTAACATTATTTTTCATGGTATGAATATCCGGACGAATAATTGTTAATCCATATAATTCAGCTGCCAATTTACTGGCAATGGCGGCTGCATGTTTGTGCCGATGTTGTGCAATTAGTCGGGCACTTAATGCAGTATCTTCCGTTTCTACCAGTTTCCAGGCATTGCTTTCCAGGTAATCTAAGCACTGAAGAATTGCCATTGGATGACTATGTACTTCTCGAATATCTGATAATGAAACTCCATTATTGGCTAACAGGTTTTGACTGATAGAAAGATAAACCTCTCCTACTACGACCAGCTTACTTTTCTGGAGCAAATTATAATTAGGTAAAATGCTGCCGGCAATTGAATTTTCTATAGCCATAATTCCACCGGAAGAGCGAACCGGATCAGCCGTAACCCGAACCAATTCCCTAAAAGTGTCGCAGGGAATAACGGGCACACCTTTTCCGAAAAAGGAATTGGCAGCCACTTGATGAAAACTACCTTCATATCCCTGGATACAGATTCCTGGGGCAATTAATTTTTTTTGAGTTGAGTTGGCGGACTGAGGAGACATATCTATCATTTAAAAAAAAACCCGGCGATTAGGCCGGGTGAATATTGTAAGTTTAGTTGAAACAATTTATACCCGGCTTCAGCTTCTGAAGAAATAGAATGAGAAGAAATAAAATCGATTTGCCGTGGTCATACTCAAATATACAACAATTTTTTGAAAAATTATTATTTTGTTCCACAAAATGTACTAACAAATGTTAGCTTACTAATAAATCATCAGCCATAAAAAAAAGCCCCTCCGTGGAAACGGAGCGGCTTCTAACGATTGCTTGCCATATGAAAAAAAGTTAAAAGCTGTTGGTGACCGGCAAGCAAAGCCACATGGTCAAGCTTACAAATTACTTCTTAGCAGCCTTAGCAGCAGAATCAGCAGCAGCTTTCAATGCAGCAGAATCAACCATAGTAGCTTTAGCAGCAGAATCCATTGCAGCTTGAGCTTTAGCAACTGAATCTTTGTAAGCAGCAGAATCTACAGTAGGAGCAGCATTTTCACCAGAACCGCAGGCAGCAAAAGCGCCTAAAACGAAAACGAATAACAGCTTTTTCATTGTTTTTTGTTTTTTTTTAATGAATGAATTTTTAATTAATACGCAAAGGTAATAAAAGGTAACCTTAGAATTTAACAGAATTTCAAAAAAATTTTTTTTCAGGGTTTTGGGGTTACTTTTACCTATTCGAAGGTATTAAATCAACAGAAGTGAAAGGCGACATCAACGAACAGGTTTTGCTGAAAGGGTTGGCTTCCAATGATTCCAAAGCCATAGAAGCACTCTACAAAGATCATTTTGGAATGGTGCAGACCTATATTCTTCAAAATAATGGTTCTTACGACGATGCCAGAGATATTTTTCAGGAAGCAATGATTGCACTATATGAAAAAGCACAAAGCGATTCATTTGTCTTAACCTGTCAAATTAAAACTTATGTATATTCCATATGCCGGCGTTTATGGCTTAAACGGTTACAACAAATGGGAAGATACACCCAACCCGTTGAAAACCTGGAAGAAACTGTTGGAGTTGAGGAGGAAATAGAGGAGCACGAAAAAAGAAATGCTGCATTTGCGATAATGGACAGAGCCATGAGTAGTTTAGGTGAACCTTGCAAAAGCTTACTGGAGGGCTACTATATCCAAAAAAAAGATATGCAGCAATTGGCTGAAATGTTTGGATACACCAATTCAGACAACGCCAAAAACCAAAAGTATAAGTGCTTGATGCGGCTAAAAAAATTGTTTTTTTCTCAATATAATATAGGCGAGTGATGAACATGGATGATATTTTACTTCAGGAGGCTATTGAAAGGTACCTCTCTCATCAAATGAATGAGCAGGAGCGGGTTTATTTCGAACAAATGCGTAACAGCACTCCAGAAATAGATCAAATGGTAGTAGAGCACGCTATGTTCCAGCATGAAATGGATTTCTATGCTCAACGCAGGAATATCAAGTCGCAACTCCATGACGCACATACCAAATTATTACTTCATGGGGATATACAACATGGCAGCGAAGTTTCTGCCGGTGGTAAACTGATTCAATTTTTTCATAAATACAAGCGCGTTACAGGAATTGCAGCTGCTGTTGGTGGCTTCATAGCATTGGTAATTAGCGGACTCGTTGTTTACTTTTCGCCCGTTAATCAAACGCAACTGGTTCAATTAAGTAAAGATATTGAGGTAATCAAACGGAATCAACAATATCAAGGTAGCCTTTTAAATGAAGTAAAATCAAAGATTCCAGAAAATGCACGGCTGGTTGCAGGCGGAACCGGATTTCTGTTAGACAATCACGGATATCTCCTAACCAATGCCCACGTTTTAAAGGGATCTGGAGTAGTAGTCATCAACAGTAAAGGAAAAGAATTCAACGCCGACATATTACACATAGATAATCTCCGTGATTTAGCAGTATTAAAAATCAATGACTCGGAATACAATGCTCCTCGTGCACTTCCCTATAGTATTCGGAAATCTACCATTGATCTTGGTGAAGAAATCTTTACCCTTGGATATCCTCGTAACGATATTGTATATGGTGAAGGATATTTAAGCTCGCGTACTGGCTTTAATAGCGACTCCCTAACTTACCAACTACAAATTAGTGCTAATCCTGGAAACTCGGGAGGTCCTGTTTTCGACCGTTCAGGAGAAATTGTTGGCGTATTGAGCACCCGTCAAGCTCAAGCTGAAGGCATTACTTTCGCGGTTAAATCGGGCTATATCTATACCATGCTTGCCGATTGCAAAGCTGCCAAAATAAGCGGGATGGAAAAGATTAAACCAAGTCAGCAATCCAGCATTCGCGGATTGGAAAGAAAAGACCAGATCATTCGGATCGAAAACTGCGTTTTCTTTGTGAAAGCCTATTCCAAGTAAACGATTGGTAAATTAAATGCATCGAAAGTTATCGATGAATTTAAATAAGTATCAAACGGTCCAAAGATTATCCGGATAAACCCCATCCTGAATTAAACGCTGAATACTACCGGCAACACCTGGCGCATCTTCCTGGTATGTTACGCCAAACCATTGTGCTTCTGTAGGAATTACTTTAACTACTCCTTTATTTTGTTCAATAAATAAGCGGGTTGCTGTTGGCAAATAGAATTCTGACTTCAACTCATTTCCCTGAACCTGTAAAAAATTTTTAAAGCCCTGTTCACAAAAATCAACAAAACCTGGAGCATAACATAAGAAATTCATGCTCACGATACAATCTTCTGGCAATGCATGCTCGCCATTTGTATCCTGATACACAATTGTGCCAGAATGATTTCTAACAATGCTGGTGCGCTCCTGAATATCTGTTAAATAGCCTTTTTCGTTAACATTACAAACACCCCTGCTAACAGTTCCATTATCACTCAATGTTTTTTCGAGAGCATATCCGATGATACACTGCGTTTCTTCATTACATTCCTGTATTAAAAAATGAAAAGCTTTTTTAAAAGCATCTCTCCCATAAAAATCGTCTGCATTAATAACAGCAAAGGGCTCGGCAATATGGCCTTTACAACACAAGAGGGCATGCGCCGTTCCCCAAGGTTTTGTTCTTCCTTCCGGAATGGAAAATCCTTCGGTAAATTTGGATAAATCCTGAAAAACATAATCCAATTCAATTTTACCCTTCAATTTTGGCTCAATCAATTCGCGAAAATCTGCAGCAAAATCTTCTCGGATAATAAAAATTACTTTTCCGAATCCTGCTTGAATAGCATCAAAAATAGAATATTCCATTATGGTTTCTCCTGAGGGTCCGAATGACTGTGTCTGTTTTCGGCTCCCATATCGACTTGCCATTCCGGCTGCTAAAATTACCAGGCTTGGTTTCATAAGCTGTTTTTATCTTTACAGAATCGGGCACGAAACTAAAGATATTCGGTCTACCTGCCAACAATACCGGTAGTTTCTATGATTATATCAACACCAACTATTCAACCTCTACCTAATTTTTTTTCCGGTAACCCCCAGGTAGATGTGTTAAAACTCCATGAAATTCATCCCGTCGTAAGTGGCAATAAATGGTTTAAACTCAGATATTACCTGGATGAAGCAAAAACTGGGGGATATGATGCAATCATCACACGGGGAGGGCCCTATTCAAATCACTTGGTAGCTACCGCTTTTGCAGCAAAAGAAGCTGGATTAGCCAGTTATGGAATTGTAAGGGGCTTTCAACCACAACATCTAACGATTACTTTGCAGGATGCGGTTTCCTATGGTATGCAATTGCATTTTACTGGAACCAACAAGCATTCAGATGAATCACCAATTATAGCAACCATTCCAAATGCGCTTTATATACCTGAAGGTGGAATGGGAATAACGGGAGTTAAGGGTGCAGCTACTATTTTATCTGAAAATAATATATCTCATTATACCCATATCATTGCAGCCACAGGCACAGGCACAACGGTTGCCGGCTTAACGATTGCTGCACTACCTCATCAAAAAGTAATTGGTATATCGGTACTAAAAAATGCACCAGCACCTTTAAATGAAATTGCCAATTGGCTGCAAACAATGCAACATCCCCACCTGCCGGAAATACTTCACTTTCCTTACGGAGGTTACGCCAAATTAAACAATGAGGTTTTACAAACCATATGTGCATGTTGGGAACAGGAAAAACTTCCACTCGATTTTGTATATACAGGTAAACTATTTACAGCAGTAAATGAGTTACTTCACCAAAAGTATTTTCCAAAGGAAAGTCATCTGCTTTTAGTTCATAGTGGTGGATTGCAGGGGAATCGGTCTCTACCACCCAACAGTTTACCCTTTTGATAACACCTGCCGCACTATCTTTGTACAATGTTATTTCGACTACCATCGGGCTGGCTGATATTTACCGGGATGATGATTGCATTGAGTTTGTCAGCAATATCAATGTACACCCTAGAAAGATTAGACATTTCCCATTCTGCCTTTTTTTCAAATACTGATGAACTTCCTTATCAAACAGGACAATATAAAATCTATAAAAATAATCAACTCATTGCTACTCTATCGGAGAAATCATACAGGAAATTCAGAGATTCCATTGCATTACAAACAAAAGATACTTTATTTACTTCTAGGGATGGAAAAGTGGTCATCCACCCTTTTAAACCTGATGCAGGTGCATTCAATACCTCTGCTAAAAATGCTCCTCCTATGGTTTTTACAGATAAGAAAGGAAATGTAACCCTTCATCTCCCAAATGCCCAGGTCTATCAATATCAGGTAAATTTTTATGAGTCGCCCAATCAGATTCTTTTTACTATTCAAACTCCCAAAGAAGAAAATTTAACACTTGAAAAATCGAATTTTATTCGGTCGGGATGGTTTGATTATGAAGTCTTGCTTAATAACGAATTGAAAGAAAAAGGAAGAATTTATTTGCCTAGATGATTTTAACTGCAGATACTATTTACATGCACTTCCGATTTCAGGTTCACCTGAAAAACCTCTTCAAAGTGCTTTTTTATTCGTTCTTTCACTTCAGCCAAAGAAATATGAGATGCTAATTCCTTTTGTAAGGAAGTTACCTGCTTGTTGTTGATTCCGCAAGGAACAATTCCATCAAAATATCTAATATCGGTATTTACGTTAAATGCAAAACCATGCATGGTAATCCAGCGGCTACACTTTATTCCCAATGCACAAATTTTTCTCTCCTTACCCTTTATTTCCGGATCCAGCCAAACACCGGTTTCTCCTTCACTTCTTCCGGCAAGTATTCCATAATCTGCGAGGGTTAAAATAATCACTTCTTCTAAACTTCTCAGGTACCAGCCCAAATCTGTCTGCATCTTCTCCAAATCTAATATGGGATACCCAACTATTTGTCCTGGCCCATGAAAAGTAATATCTCCTCCCCTGTTTATATGAAAAAATTCGATATTCAGCAACTTCCGCTCCTCCTCAGTCCATAGCAAATGATCTATTTTTCCACTCTTTCCGAGTGTGTATACGGGGGGATGTTCTACCAGCAGTAAATGATGCCGGGTAGCTTCTGACTTCCCTTCAATCTTAAGCTGGGTATTTTGCTTCAATAGGAGTTCCTGATAATCCCATACTGAACGATAGGATTGATAACCCAGATCTTCGAAAAACACTTCCGGTAACATACGGCAAAATTACATGTTATTCCAACACTAAGGTTACTAACATAAGAAGGTATCAAGCTAGCCGCGAATGGATTACTTTTGCGGTATGAAAGACGAACTGGAATTTTTGTCGGATGAACCCTCCGAAACGCTCTATGAAAGAAAAACTTTTGTTGTAGACAAGGGGCAGGAACCAGTTCGGATAGACAAATGGGTACAGATGCATCTGGAGGGCTCAACCCGGAATAAAGTTCAAAAGGGAATTGAGGCTGGATTTTTAACGGTAAATGGTAAAAATGTAAAGAGTAATTACAAAATAAAACCGGGAGATGAAATTATCTTGATGAGTTTCATAAATCCCGAACATACCATTTTAAAAAAAGAACCCATCCCTTTGCATATTGTGTATGAGGATGATTACTTAATGGTTTTGAATAAACCCGCCAATATGGTGGTACATCCGGGAGTTGGAAACTATAGTGGAACTTTATTAAATGGTATTGCTTATTATCTCGAACAACAACATCCTGGTATTGATGAAGATACATTGCCCAGATATGGCTTGGTACATCGCATTGATAAAAACACAACAGGATTATTGGTTCTAGCTAAAACAGCAGAAGCAGCCGCCCATCTCGCAAAACAATTTTTTAACCATACTGTTAAACGAAAATACACAGCGATTGTTTGGGGAGATTTAGCTGAAGATGAGGGAACGATTACCGGCCATATTGCCAGACACAAACAACACCGGAAAATGTTTGATGTGTATCCGGATGGAGAAATTGGAAAACATGCCATTACCCACTATCAGGTAATTGAACGGTTTCATTATGTAACCCAGGTTTCATGTGAATTGGAAACCGGTAGAACCCATCAAATTCGGGTTCATATGAAGCATATTGGGCATACTCTTTTTAATGACTGGGAATATGGTGGGGATGAAATTTTAAAAGGAACCATTTATCAGAAATACAAACAATTTGTTCAGAATTGTTTTGAAATATGCCCTCGCTGTGCGTTGCATGCCCAAACCCTAGGATTTATTCACCCCATATCGGGGAAACAACTATTTTTTGAAGCCCCATTGCCTAATGATATGCAACAGTTGATAGAGAAATGGAGAAGTTATGTTAAAATAATTAAAGCTTCTGTCAAGTGATACTAAAAAAACTAGCTATTTCCCCATCTTTGGTATTGAATTTGCTTAAAAAAACTGAATCCCTATTTTTAACATAGAATTGAAAAACCCTGAATAGATTTTTAAAAATATTACGCAGAACACTGCTGGTTTTAATTGCCCTAATATCGGCATTACTTATCGCACTGCAAACTCAGTTTTTTCAAAATAAGTTAATAGGATGGGCAACCGGGTATTTATCGAAAGAATTAAAGACTGAAATAAGCATCCGACATATTAGTCTTTCACTGTTCAACAAAGCAAATATTCAGGGAATACTAATTCGAGACCAGCGGCATGATACCCTGCTCTATGCGGGCCAATTGAATGGAAGAATCACAGATTGGTTTTTCTTGAAAAAAAATTGGGAGCTAACCTATCTAGGGTTAGAAGATGCCCGAATCAATTTACATAGAACAGACAGTATTTGGAACTATCAGTTTTTGATTAATTATTTTTCGAGTACTGATACAACACCTAAGAAAAAAAAGCCGCTAGATTTACAAATCAAAAAAATCGATTGCAAGCGACTTCAGTTAATCCAGGATGATAGATGGGTTGGTGAGAAAATGATTATTAAATCCGGTGCCCTATTGGTAAATATAGATAAATCGGATTTGGCGAATCAAACTTTCATCATTCATTCAATTTATCTGGATCAACCATTTTTTCAATTACAAAATTTGGATGGTTTGCGTCCCCCCATTCAAAAAGCCAAAGTTGTTAGTAAACAGAAAGGATTATATTTTAATCCTGGTAATCTCAATTTACAAGTAAAACAAATAAAAATTAAAAATGGAAGTATATGGATTGATGATAACATGAATAAACCCGAAAAGGGATTTGATGAAGCCCATATAGATATGTCTAAACTGAATGCGGAAATTAATCAGTTTCAGTTTTTGCAAGATACTTTAAAAGCGGGTATTCAACTTTCTGTAAAAGATCGGAGTGGATTTGAATTAAAACAATTAAAGACACAATTCAAATTCACACCGCAAATCATGGAATTCGATTCACTTGATTTGGTTACAGCGAAAAGTCATTTAAGAAATTACTATGCAATGAAGTTTTCGGATTTTAATGAAGACTTCTCTCATTACCTTTCTAAAGTAACGATGGCTGCCAATTTTAATCAATCTACTATTCATACAGATGATATCGCATATTTTGCACCGGAGCTTACCAACCTGCATACTTCTTTAAAAGTGAGTGGCAAATTTTTGGGAACAGTGGAGGATTATACAGTAAAGCAATTAAAAATTCAGGCAGGTACCCAAACGTATTTATCGGGCAACCTAACTATGAAGGGATTACCCGAATGGAGCAAAACTTCCTTTTCATTAAAAGATGGATTATTAAAAACCAATGCATACGATCTGGGATTATTTATTCCGGACATAAACAATGTGAAAGAGCCAAATCTGCAGTCTTTAGGTGAGATTGTATATCGGGGAGACTTTTCGGGGGATCGGGATAAATATAAAACTGCGGGTTCTATAAGCACACAACTAGGTGGAATTGTTACTAATCTGGAATTACAAATACTTTCAAAAGGAGAACCCACTTATCAGGGAAACCTCGAAACAGTAAGGTTCAATCTAGGTAAATTTTTAGGTGATAGCAGTTTAGGATTACTCAACTTTAAAGGAAAAGTAAATGGCAGCAGTTTTCAATTCAGCCGGCTAAAAACCTCTCTGGAAGGTAACATATCCTTACTGGAGTTCAATGGATATCCATATTCGGATATTTCTTTGAATGGAACTCTACAACGTAGATATTTTAATAGTGAATTGAAAATAAATGATCCCAATATTGATATTACCAGTTCAATGGAAATCGATTTTACGGGAGCACTCCCACGTATAAACGTAGTAGGTGACCTTGTTCATTCCGATCTCAAAGCTTTGCATTTTTCTGACAGACCCATACAAGTTACTGGATTACTCGATTTAAATTTTATTGGCTCGAATATTGACAACTTCGCTGGATCGGCTAAATTTTTAAATGCCAATCTGAAAGAAGATAAGGTACATGTAAATTTCGATTCACTAACCCTTCAATCAAGTAATGCTGATTCAATCAAGCTGATTCATTTAAGCAGTAATGAATTTGACGGAACAATATTAGGTAAATTCAGTATTTTGGATTTACCTGCGAGCATTGTAAGTTTCTTAGCTAATTACTATCCTGCATATATTCCTCCACCTAAATCGGTTCCCAAAAATCAGCAGTTCAGTTTTGTACTTAATACCCGAAGCAATTTTGAGCCTTATATTCAACTTTTGTTACCTGGCAGTGGAGGATTTAATAATGTTGTAGTATCTGGTTCTGTGGACACTCGTCTTAACAAAATACGAATGGATGCCAGAATCCCATATGGTATCCTTAATAACATTCGTTTTTCGGGTCTTGATTTTTTTGGTAATGGAAATAAGGATACACTCACTGCCAATGCAGCTATCAATAGCATACAATTAAATGATAGTTTACACCTGCCGGATACCCGTTTAAAAATCATTTCACATAAAGATCATTCGGTTGTTTCATTGAGAACCAGCGCCGACATTACATTGAATGATGCAGACATGCAGGCAGATGTTTATACAGCATCTGATGGTGCAACAGTAAAATTCAGACCTTCTTCGTTTGTGCTTAATGAGAAAAAATGGCTGATAGAAAAAGACGGAGAAATTTCGATATTAAATAAACAAGTAAGTGCAAAACAATTTAAACTTACGCAAGGATTTCAGGAAATTTCAATGCAAACCGATGAAAAAAACGGCCATAGCAATAACCTACAAGTAAATTTGAAAAATGTTATTTTAGGTGATTTGAGTTCATTATTTTTTCATGACCCAAGATTGGAAGGAATTACCAGTGGTAATATTCAACTAAATGATTTCTTTAATCATTTTAAAGCAAAAGGAGACCTTGCTGTTGAGCAATTCCGGATAAATGATGACTCGGTGGGATTGGTAAATTTATCAGCAACTTACGACCAGCAAACCGGGAATCTACCCTTTTCAGTAGCATCTCCCAATCCCAACTATCGTTTCAAAGCCAATGGAAATTACAACATAAAAGATAGCACACAAAAAGCGTTTTATACGGATATTGATTTATCAGATATCAAAATAGATTTGTTGCATTATTTTTTATCAGATTTATTTTCAGATATCAAAGGAAAAGCAAGCGGTCAATTAAGCATCAGCGGTGATTTGAATGCTCCCGATTTAAAAGGAATAGTTCAGCTTAGAAAAGCGGGCATGAAAATTAATTATACGCAAGTATATTACACCATCGACTCAGCTAATATTAGTTTTACCGAAGAAGGAATCGATTTTCACCGATTTACCATTGCCGATAAATACAATAACACAGGAACCGTGTCTGGAAAACTATTTGAGAAGGGATTTAGTGACCTGGTATTTGATTTCGATTTGGCTACCAATAAATTATTGCTTATTGATACAAAGGCTACCGATAATAGTATGTTTTATGGAAAAGCCATTGGTAAAGCCAGTCTGAAATTCAAAGGCCCCGAGAGTAAATGCCAGATGACGATTGTTGCAGAATCGAATGACAGCTCACATATTTATATTCCGAATTCAGTTAGTAGAGAAAGTGGAACAGCCGATTTCATTGTGTTTAGAGAGTATGGAAAAGAAATGGTGCAAGAAAAGCCGAAGAGCAATTTTAATTTAAACGTCGACTTAGACATTACGGCCAATAATCTTGTAAACATAGACGTAATTCTCGATGATTTAACGGGTGATGTGATTAAGGCAATTGGGAATGGAAAATTAAGAATCAAAGCAGGTTCAACCGAGCCTTTATCAATAAGAGGAAGATACAATATTGAGAGAGGTAGCTATGATTTTAATTTTCAGTCGCTGGTAAGAAAACCTTTTATATTATTACCGGATGCCGGCAATTTTATTGAATGGACAGGCGATCCTTTTAAGGCAGATATGCATATAGATGCTCAATACATATCCGAAAGGGTTAGCTTGAGTGATTTGGTAAGTTCGTTGAATATGAGTAGTACTGTAAAGGGCTACCGTGGTGATGTATATGTGATTGCCATGCTGAGAGATAAACTTACCGGACCGGATATTAAATTTAAAATTGACTTTCCACAGGGTAGTCCGATTAAAACGGATAATGAATTCAATGCATTTTTAAATCGTTTGGAAAAAGATCAAAATGAAATTTTGAAACAAGTAGCGTTCTTAATTGCCTTAAATAGTTTTGCCCCTGCTGAAGTGAATACCGGAGGGTATAATCCCTATTCTATTACCTCTTTAGTGGGAACTACCATAACACAGGTATTGACTAAGGCAGTAAATAAAATATTTTCAAATTTTTTATACTCTGTGTTTAAAGACAAGAGTTTACGTTTCGACATGGGAACCAGTTTATATAGTAGCAGTAGTTTAGCAACACCCGGAACCGATATATCAGCGGCAGCCAATAACAGGGTAGATAGAACCCGGGTTGATTTACGGTTGGCATATGCCTTTAATAATGATAATATCATAGTTACTGTTGGTAGTGACATTGATATTAATATGGGAACACCCACATCGGTACAAAACAGCAATACACAATGGTTACCAAATTTGAATATTGAATTTGTATTAACTAAAGACAAGAAACTGCGCTTAATTATTTTCAATAAAACCACACTCGATGTAAGTTTTGGACGCAGAAACCGGCAAGGTATCAGTATTTCTTACAGAAAAGATTTTGATAAATTATTCGCAGATAAAGCCAAGGAAATTACAGCCCCGCCTCCACCTACCAACACGATAACTAATTAGAATCAATTAATTTAGGCGGAAAATCTTTGCATCAACCAGCGAACAGCCAATTCATATCCTGCTAAGCCCAATCCGGAAATGGTTCCAGAAACTTTAGCAGATACATGAGAGATTTTACGAAATTCTTCCCTGGCATGAATATTACTAATATGAACTTCCACAACGGGAACTGCGATGGCAGCTATGGCATCTCCTATGGCAACAGAAGTATGTGTATAAGCTGCTGGATTTATTATAATACCCTGAGCACTCTCTCCCGCTTGCTGAATAGCTGAAACAATTTCCCCCTCCACATTCGATTGAATGTAGTTGAAACTGATATCAGGAAAAAGGGCAATCAATTGCTGATAATAATCAGTGAAAGTTTGCTGTCCATAGATACCCGGCTCTCTTTTACCCAATAAATTTAGATTGGGACCATTAATAATGGTTATTTTCATGGCGGGCTTTTTACGAAGATACGGAAAAAGAAAAACCTGCTACTTTGAGTGAGCGAAATGCATTATCAAACAACCTAATTACCTACCTGTAGCTAATATTAAAATTTTTTAATTAGCCCGCATCATATTAATAAAATCATCAAAAAGATATCGGCTATCATGCGGGCCCGGTGTACTTTCCGGGTGGTATTGAACACTGAATGCAGGCTGTTGCTTCATCCGAATGCCTTCAATAGATTCATCATTTAAATTCACGTGCGTTACCTCAACTTGGGGATGCTGACGAACGGCTATTGGATCTACACCAAATCCATGATTCTGCGTAGTAATTTCGCATAGTCCGGTCGTTATATTTTTTACCGGATGATTCAATCCTCTATGTCCGTGATGCATTTTAAAAGTCGGAATTCCATTGGCCAGCGCTAATAATTGATGTCCCAGGCAAATTCCGAAAACCGGTTTTTTTTCAGCTAAAATGGATTGGATAGTGGCAACTGCATAGGGCATAGCAGCCGGATCGCCGGGGCCATTCGAAAGAAAATATCCACTGGGAGCAAATTCCTGTATTTTCTCAAAAGGCGTTTTCGCTGGAAATACGCGCAGATGAGCTCCACGGCTCACCATACACTCCAAAATATGTTGCTTTACTCCAAAATCTAATACCGCAACTTTTATAGTTGATGCTGGGTTCCCCAGTTCATATATTTCCTGCGTACTTACTGTGCTTGCCAATTCCAGTCCGTCCATATCCGGCACTTCCTGTAAAGCGGCTTGCAATGCTTCGGGATTGGTAATTTCTGTAGAAATGATGCAGTTCATCGCTCCCTTCGTTCGAACATGTGCTACCAGTGCGCGGGTATCTACCCCTTCAATGGCAACAATATTATTCTTAAGCAGGTAATCGTGCAAATTTCCTGTTGCCTGAAAACGACTAAACTGTTCCTCCAGATTACGACCAATGAGTCCGCGAATTTTCACCGACTTACTTTCAACATCAGTTGGCTTTACCCCATAGTTCCCGATATGCACATTATTCATGATTAAAACCTGCCCGGTGTAACTGGGATCGGTAAATACTTCCTGATAACCCGTCATTCCCGTATTGAAACAAATTTCTCCGGTAGCAGTACCGGTTTTACCAAAAGACCGGCCAGTAAATAAATGACCGTCGGCTAATAAGAGATAGGCAGGTTGTGCAGGAGAAGACATACTCAATTGATATTATAGTACAAAAAAAAGCTAAAGAAATAAGATTTCAGCATAATTTTTCTCACACATTACCGACAAAAAAAAAGGCAAAACCAAAAGATTTTGCCTTTGTATGAGATACAAGTTTCATTATTCGGCTGATGGAGTTTCTGCAGTGTTTTCCTCGGTTGCAGGAGCTTGTGCTTCCGAAGCCGGAGCAGCGGTTTCAGCCGCTTTTTTGGGAGCACGCCCTCTACGGGTTTTCTTAGCAGGTTCTGCAGCTTTCTCAACCCCTTTACCATACACCTCATTAAAATCTACCAGCTCAATCATAGCTTTTTCAGCATTATCACCAGGACGTATTCCGAGTTTTAAAATACGTGTATATCCACCCGGACGAGAAACCACTTTAGGAGCTATTACAGTAAACAACTCTTTAACGGCTGCTTTATCCTGCAAGTGACTGAACACAACGCGGTGTTGGTTCATGATGGTTTCTTTGTTGTCGGTTTTCTTAGTTTTGGTAATCAGCGGCTCCACGTAAGTTCTGAGAGCCTTTGCTTTTGCTAATGTAGTTACAATACGCTTATGGGTAATCAGCTGACTAGCCAGATTACTTAAAAGTGCACTGCGATGGGCTTTTTTGCGGCCGAGTTTGTTTACTTTGTTTCCGTGGTTCATGACGTTTGTTTTTGGGCTTCACACCGTGTCAGGAATTGTGAAGTTGATGGTTTACACAGGTTGATCACCATCTGGTTAAAAAAAACTGCCACCTCAAAAGAGGGGCAGCATAATTAATTATCTAAGTTATCTAAACCTAATTTATTCAAATCCATTCCGAAGCTCAAACCTCTTTCAGTTAGCACTTGCTCGATTTCAGAAAGAGATTTCTGACCGAAGTTTCTGAATTTCATGAGGTCTTCCTGCTCATATTGTACCAATTCACTCAGGCTATTGATTTTAGCTGCTTTCAGGCAATTGAATGCACGAACAGAAAGGTCTAAATCTTCCAATGGAGTTTTCAAAACCTTGCGCAACTGAAGTACATGCTCATCAACTACATCCTCTTTCTTATCTTCCTTGTTGTCGAAAGTAATGTTTTCATCTGTGATGATCATCAGGTGCTGAATCAGAATACGTGAAGCCTGCTTTACGGCATCTTCCGGATGAATAGTACCATCGGTTGCTACATCCAAGATTAATTTTTCATAGTCGGTTCTTTGTTCAACCCGGTAGTTTTCAATAGCGTATTTTACGTTTTTGATAGGGGTATGAATCGAATCAATTGCAATGTATCCGAATACTGCATCCTTAACTTTATTTTCTTCAGCAGGAACATAGCCGCGACCTTTTCCGATATGCAGTTCAATTTCCATTTTAGCTGAAGGATCCATTGTACAAATCACCAGATCTGGATTCATAATCTGAAAATGCTGAGAATGTTCTCCTATCAGGCCCGCAGTAAATTCGGTACGACCTTTTATGTTTAACACAATTCTTTCTGAAAGAACTTCATGATCAACCGACTTCTTAAATCGAACCTGTTTCAGGTTTAAGATCATCTCGGTAACATCTTCAGTTACACCTTTAATGGTTGCAAATTCATGATTGATACCTTCTATTTTAATACCCACTAGTGCGTATCCTTCTAAAGAACTCAGTAATACCCGACGAAGGGCATTTCCAACGGTTAATCCAAATCCGGGTTCTAATGGACGGAATTCGAATTGTCCCTCAAATTCAGAGGCTTTTTGCAAAACAATTTTGTCTGGTTTCTGAAAGCTTAATATGGCCATATTAATACTTGTTTATTTTTTTAATGGGGTAATGTTGTTACCGGTTTAGTTAGAGGTAAAACCCCTGTTTTTATTTAGAGTACAATTCTACAATCAATTGTTCCTTGATGTTCTCCGGCACATTTTCTCTCTCAGGAAACGTAATAAAAGTTCCTTTCATTTCTGTTTCATTCCAATCGATCCAGCTAAACTTTGGATTTTTACCACGGCTCTTGCTGGTAACTGATGTATTGGCTGCACTTTTGGGGCGGTATCCAATAACATCTCCCGGTTTACACTGATAAGAAGGGATATTCATAACTTCCCCATTCACGGTTACGTGCTTGTGATTAACTAACTGACGAGCTTCAGGACGGCTAGCGGTTAATCCCATACGATAGATTGTGTTATCTAAACGAGCTTCAAGCAGTTTGATTAGGTTTTCACCCGTTACCCCTTTCAGACGCTGTGCTTCTTCGAAGGTTTTACGGAATTGACGCTCCAATACACCATAGGTATATTTAGCTTTTTGTTTTTCACGCAATTGCAATGCATATTCTCCAAGAGTTTTACGCTTGCGTGCAGCACCATGCTGTCCGGGAGGGTTGCTGTTTTTTCCCAGCCACTTTCCGTTGCCGAGAATGGGTTCGCCGAAAATACGGGCGATTTTTGTTTTGGGGCCTGTGTAACGTGCCATAGTTGATGTTGATTTTTTAATGACGGTATCCAATCAAAAAATCTAAAATAGATTGAATACCCGGTTATAAAAGAACCGGCCAATGGCCGGCAGGTTAAACTCTTCTTTGTTTGGGAGGACGACATCCATTATGAGGTAAAGGCGTAACATCCTTAATAGTAGTTACTTCAATACCAGACTGAGAAATGGAACGAATGGCACTCTCTCTTCCTGATCCTGGTCCTTTCACAAAAACATCTACCCGCTTTAATCCTGCATCCAATGCAGTTTTCGCAGCATCAGCTGCAGCCATTTGAGCTGCATAGGGAGTGTTTTTCTTAGAACCTTTGAAACCCATTTTACCAGCGCTACTCCAGCTAATCACCTGACCAGACTTATTAGTAAAACTGATAATAATGTTATTAAAAGTAGCTGAGATGCGCACTTCGCCGGCTGCATCAACTTTAACTACTCTTTTTTTAGCAACTGCTTTCGCACTGTTTTGTGCTTTTTGTGGTTTTGCCATTTTTTTTAATTAGAGGTAATCGTTTATTAATTATCCCGCCGAAGCGGAAACCTTTCACTCTCCTTTCCGAAGAAGATCCAAGTAAATAGGATTTTATATATTTCAAATGCTGTTCGCCAAAGCGAACAGCATTTAATTATTTTTTAGCTGCCTTCTTCTTACCTGCAACTGTTTTACGCTTTCCTTTACGGGTACGGCTGTTGGTTTTGGTACGCTGACCACGAACCGGCAATCCTTTTCTATGACGCAATCCACGGTAACAAGCGATATCCAACAAACGCTTAATGCTCATTGAAACCTCACTACGCAATGCACCTTCTACTTTAAATTCGGCATTGATAATGTTACGGATAGCGGCTTGCTCATCATCATTCCACTGATTCACTTTCTTATCGTAATCAATACCTGCCTTCGTTAAGATATACTGAGCAGTAGAACGTCCGATTCCATAGATGTAAGTAAGACCAATTTCTCCTCTCTTATTCTTAGGAAGATCTATACCGGCAATACGAGCCATAGGGTTTATTTTGTTTTTTTAAAATTGATTGTTTTGATTAGGAAGCCATCGCTCCAATTTTACATTATCCCTGACGCTGCTTAAAGCGGGGATTCTTCTTGTTGATTACAAACAACTTACCTTTCCGCTTCACGATCTTGCAATCAACACTTCTCTTTTTAATGGAAGCTCTGACTTTCATAACTTTAGTTTTAAAATAGTAGTTTTCTACCTGGTTATTTATATCTGAAAATGATCCGTCCCCTGGTTAAATCATATGGACTCATCTCCACTCCCACTTTGTCTCCTGGTAATATGCGGATATAGTGCATCCGCATTTTTCCCGAGATGGTAGCCAGTATTTCATGACCGTTTTCTAACTTTACCCGGAACATCGCATTACTCAGCGCTTCCAGAATCGTTCCATCTTGTTTGATCAGTGGTTGTTTCGACATACAATTTTTGGGGCTGCAAAGATACGAAAGTTGGGTTAGATAAAGAAAAAAAGCTGGATAAAATTCAGTTTTTTGTGGAAAAATCGCCAAAAATAGCCCTATATGGCCTAAAAAACTAGCTTTTTAGTTCAAAATATTCACCGGAAGTAGGATTTCCCAGCGATTGAGAGAGCCGATTCCCTGCCATTCGGGTTGTAGCAATCTTGTATACCGAAGGCCCAAACTTACCGGTAACTGATTCCACCAGCGGGTATCAAAGTACCATTCTGCTCCTACTGAATTAAATATGCGTGCATTTCCTGTTCTTCGGCTTATTCCAACTGTATGATCATAAAAAAGGGCAGTTCTCAATCGAAGTAAATATACGATTTGACCCCAGCCCCTTTCCGGATAGGCAATGGGGAAATGATAAGCAAAACTTCCCCCGAGTAAATCAGGAAAATCAATTGCCTGGTATCCGCGGGCAAATGGAAAACGATTGGTAAAATAATAGTGTTGCATTGTATCGCGCGTTTGCACCCCAAACGTTATCCATGCATTATGAACAGGTGATAAACCGGGCAAGCCTATAAACCCCTTTGCCATCCATTGATAAGCCGAATTTGGTGAGGCAGATTGCTTATAGGTAATTGTAATTCCGTGTGCATAACGGGGAAGTATATGTTGCCTTGCTTGCTGCACCTGACTTACATATTGTAATGAACTCTCGGAAGTAAATTGACCAAACGGACTTAACCATTTTTCTGCAATGCCGGTATAATTTACTTGCCGGAATTGAAGAGTAGATTGTAACATGAGCGACCTAAAGCGATTACCGCCTGTGAAATTGAGTGGAAGGCGAAATCCAGCATAAATTGAACTTTCCTGAAAGTTAAAAAGCGTATCTGCATTCCATCTACCAGTTCGATGCCAAGTTTGCTGAAATCCCACAAGCGGTTGCAGATAGGTTCCTCCATACATTCCATCATACTTAATCTGACTGCTCCCCTCATTCTGATTATATACATATTGTAACTGATGCTGAAAAGTTGATAAAACATTCTCTCCGTACAGGGTAAAACTATATTCCGGCAATTCAAAAAACGGACGATAACTATGAAAGTTAAATGGTTGAAAGCTTTGCCGGTAGCGGGTTATCGGAAAACTACGCTCAGGTAAATGCTGTAAAAATGCCCTTTGCTCTGCTGGGTAATACAAGGATGTTTTAAGCGGACTAATTACATTTCCTACCTCAACTGGTTGCCATAGTGAAGGTAATTTGGCTAAGCGGTAACCATTTCCAGTAAATACAGATGCCAGTATTTCCCTAGGATTGATTATAGCCCCCTGATAGATTCCGCCGGGAGTGTTGCAAAGCCGATAAACACTTCCCATTGCGGGTATCAATGCCCAAAGTTCATCCTGTTGCCGACCACTGGTTGTAAAAATTAAAGTATCCGATTGAACCTGTAACTGGCCAATCACCCGGTTGGTTAGTGGCATTAACCAACGGATAGAGTCTTTACCGCTTAAATTAACACGAATAATTGACATATACCCTCTTCGGTCACGAATGGTAGCATAGCATTGATTTTCGTTTTCAGCAAATCTTGGTTCGGAAAGCTGATAACCGGGTATTGACAATCGGAAAAGTTCCTTTCCATCTTCGTCGATATGAACGATGGATGACTCCAAGTGCGGTTGAATTTCAGCAAACAAAAGTTGCTTTCCACTGATGGAAATATCGGGACTCACCCATTTTTTGGAATGATGCATGACAGTTGACTTACCGGTTGCCAGAGAAACTTTTACCAGGCGTGAATAATCATAATTTCCCCATCGTGTATCGGGTTCAAAAGCCGCGTATACCAGGATTCCATTTTTACAAGTAAATCCATCATCAGATGCAATCATGCGATCGGTTAGTAAGGTTTCATTCCCGTTTACATCAATCCTATAAAAACCAGGAACTGCCCGATCGTTTTTTTTCAAAACCCAAACCGAATGATCATCTGCCCTTACTGGCAACAAATAATCGGTAACCCCCTTTTCTGAAATAGGAGTTATCCATTGAATAGGTTCTTTCGAAACGGCATCTAAGTTGTTTTCTTTTAATGACGCTGAAACAAAATCACTCCACCGCAATCCGGTTTGCTTTTGAATTGCCTTTTGAAAAGGATAGAATAATCCTTTCCCCGCTGCAGCAGCAGTGCTTATTTTTGTCCAGAAACTATCGCCATAATTTTTTCTTCCAAAGGAAATGAGTGCATACCCCAGTGCATAATGATTGGGAATATATTTTCGTAAAGAGCCATTTCGCAAATAATCGTATCTAAATTTAGATTGTGTTTGTTGCCAAACCGATAATTGGTTGGTAAAGAAGTTCAAACTACCCCTTCCCTGCAAAGAAAAACGGGTTTCATTGTCAACGGCATCGCCCTCAAAAAACCAATCGGGAACAGTAAGTGCATTGGCAAGTGCCCTACCTTGTTCACCCAACAAATAGCCGGCAAACTTTGCAATGCCTGTATTCATTTGGTTATACTGCTGCACATGTTTCCATTCATGAATTGCCAGTAAATCGGGAAAATGGGTAGCGCCTAATGAAAATAATTGTCGGGGCGGATTTATGTACCATTCACTTCGCCAGGGAGCCAGTGCCACATATCCATTGGATTGCATGGTTTGATCCCGAATTACCAGACTGATTTTTTTGTGAGCCGAACCGGTTGTTTGTTGCAGTGTGTGCAGTATTGTACTAATTCGATTTGCTTCTGACTCATACCCTTCGGGAAAAATAATTCGAACAGTATCTGAATTCACCTGTCGCCAACGAAATGAGGCAGGCGTGCTGCCAAATGGTTGGGCAATTGCAGAGAATGGAATCATTCCACCTAAAAACAACCACAACAATAAAGAGAGGCATTTTCTAAGGAGTACAATTTTCAGCATAATTCCCTGAGGTGCTGTAATGCACTATTATTTATTCAATAACTCTTCCAGCTTTTTGGTTAGCGTTTCACCATTCAAATTTTTAGCAACAATTTTTCCTCCAGGATCTAATAACAAATTTTGAGGGATTGCCCGAATTCCATATTGTTTCGCAACTTCATTTTCCCAATATTTCAAATCAGAAACATGCGTCCAGGTAAGCCCATCCTTATGAATTGCATCCATCCATCTGTCTTTTGCTCCAGGCTGATCTAAACTTACACCCAATATAGTAAAACCCTTTCCCTTAAACTGTTGAAATGCCTTAACCACCTGTGGATTTTCTCTTCTGCAGGGTCCGCACCAACTCGCCCAAAAATCTACCAGCACATATTTTCCTCTAAAGGAAGATAAAGCAACTGGTTTACCCAAAGTATCATTTTGTGTAAATTCCGGAGCAATATTCCCTATAGCAGTTTTGCGGGCTATGGCTATACGGTCGCCTAAGTTTTTGCCTGAATAGGTTTCCTTACTTACTGCCGGCAATAATTCAAAAATGGGTGCAACCTGATCGGGATTGATATCCCATCCGGCAAATACATTTACGCAATAGACTGCAATTGGTGAAGCTGGTTGCTTTCTTACAAAATCGGCATACACATTTTTTTGTAAGAGATCAATTGAATCTGCTGATGCTTCAATTAATTTCTTTTTTTCAGCATCCTCCCCCGCAGCTTCGTATTGTTTAAATAAATTATCCATTTGCTGGCTTATTGGCTTCAACAGTTGGGTGAGAATTTGATAGTCGGCATGCGCTGGTGATCCAGATATGGTTGCATTGGAGAAAGAATCCACCGATTGCACAGTAATGGGGGATGCACTTAAAAATAAGGTTATTACATCTCTACTTTGAGTGGGTTTGATTACTTTACCCTCAGCATCCGGCAAATATTTGGCCCGGATTCTTGCCATAACTGGTTCGGAAAGAGAACCTGAAAACTGATAACTGCCATTCTTTGCATCCGCACTATCAATTTTCATTTCACCTGCCATCTGATATTGAAGATAAACTTTAGCAACAGTAAGTTTCCCTGAACCGGCATTTCCGTCAATTGAAAAATTACCGGGTGCTTGCGCGTGCAAACTTCCTATGAAACAAAAAATTAAAAAAGAAAAAATCCATTTCATGTGTCGGGTATTTGATGTAAATATACATTTTTATATGTTGAAGCATAATTTAGGCATACAACCCGATTACTTTGAAAGTAAAATCACACCTTTGCAACAATGAAGCACTTACCCAATGAATGAATTTTCAGAAGAAACCAAAAATATCCTAGGCCTCCGACTACCCTCCGATCCACGTTGGGTAGATCTGGCAGCCATATCTTTAGCGGATATTTTAACCGACCATGCTTATTGTGAACAAAAAGCTGCCACAACCTGCATTAGTCTTATTCAAAAAAATCCAGATAAAACGGAATTGGTGCAACAACTTGCACCCATTGTTTCTGAAGAGTGGGGGCATTTTCGACTTGTAATTCATGAACTATACAAACGTAAGCTCCCTTTGGGCAAACAACGTAAAGATGAATATGTAAACCGTTTACTAAATTTTCAATGTAAGGGGGGTAGCCCGGAAGACCGTTTGCTCGATCAACTGCTAACCATGGCAATGATAGAAGCTAGAAGTTGTGAACGTTTCAAAAGATTAAGTGAAGGATTAGCTGATGAGTATCTTCGAAATTTTTATCGGAGGTTCATGGAAAGTGAAGCAGGTCATTATGCCCTATTCATCAACCTTGCTGAAACTTATATGCCTGTTGAAAAAGTAAAAGCACGCTGGAAGGAGTGGCTAGATCATGAAACTATCATCATGAGCGAATTGGAAGTAAGGGGTGATAGAATTCATTAATGGGAGCCTGTTTGGAAATACAGTAACTCAGCTTCTAAATTCAAAAAGGGAAATTGGGCTTGTAAGGAACGGGTTTTTTCGGCATACTGTTGCAGAAATTTTTGATGCTGTACAGTGCCGGGATGAAGTGGCCGATGTTGAAATGCCAATAAAATATCATGCAAATCCGGTAGTAGATTTTTTGCATTTTCGCTTAAACAATATTCCACAAATTTATCCCACACATACCGGGTCGCCTGATAATTGGGATGCACCAAATCCTCGGCATAAAAACGGTAATCGCGCAATTCATCTATCACCAATTCATACGCAGGGAAATAGTATACTTGTTGATATTTTTCAGCTAATGCATGCACTGCCTGAATTAGTATTGCCTTACTTCTATTATTATTTACTAAACCTTCGCGTAAATGCCTTACCGGACTAACCGTGAAGATAATTTGCAGAGCGGGATTAAAAGCATGCAACCGATCAATCAACATGCTAAACAGCTGAATAATTGCAAGAGAATCGAATAATTTTTTCTCAAACCAATTAGACGGGCCTTTGTGATTATTGGCAACTACTTTTTCGGGCTGATACCCGGGAGCGGCATCTGTTAACTGACAAACCCAGGCAGAGCCCAGTGTAATGATGAGCACCCTACTCGTTGATAAAAAATCATGTGCAACCTGAGTAGCCGAATTTATTTTTTTAACACAATATGCTGCTGAGGGATCGGAGAAACTACTATGATATTCCCAACTATGATAACAGTCCAGATAGTAAAATAAATCAGTTTCAGAAACAGGTTTGTTTTGTAAAATTCTGTGGAGCGAATTAACAACGCTAACCGGATTAAACATGATACCGGATGGGTTATCCAGAACACTAAACTTATACTTACGAAGATAATTCCCCATATTCTCTGTAAAGCAGGAACCCACCAGCAGAATGGGATCTGCATGGGTAATCGGGTTAGGCAAATAGGGAATCTCAGTTGTTAAGTGAAACTTCATAACAATTTATTTACCAAAAACATGCTGACGTTGCTTCATGGCTTCATATAAGATAATGCCCGCAGCAACCGAAACATTAAAAGAATTAAATGAACCTGCCATGGGAATGGAGAAAAAATAATCAGCAGCTTTTGCCAAATAAGGTTGAACCCCTCTACCTTCATCTCCCATGATGATGCAACAGGGATTAGTAAAGGGAAGTGCATCCACTTTTTTTTCTGCTTTCATTTCAGAAGTAAAAACTTGAATCCCATTCAGGTGCAGGGTATCCACTGCTTTTAATAAACTACCAACCCTGCAAATATGAATCCACTCCAATGCACCGGCACTACTCTTAAGTGCCTCTGCCTGTAAGGCTCCTACTCCTTTATCGGGAATGATAATTGCCTGCGCCCCGCAACAAACTGCCGATCGTGCAATGGCCCCAATATTTCTTACATCAGTAACCCCATCCAACATCAGAAATAAAGGAGCTTGCCCCTCACCCACTACAAAATCTATTACTTCCTGCAAATCCATATATTTTACCAAAGATGCGAAAGCGATTACACCCTGATGATTTGCGCGGCTGATGGAATTGAGTTTTTCAACCGGAACCGGTTGTATAGGTATCTGATGATCTTTGGCAATTTGTCGGATAGACTGAGCAAAGTCGCCGGAAATATTTTTTTGCAATAAAATTTTATCAATGGCCCTACCAGCCTGGATTGCTTCCAGCAGTGGTTGTTTACCAATGATGAGGGTTGATGGTTTCGGAGGCATGTACGAAGGTATTATTTCTTACCCGTTTGTTGAAGTTGTAGTTGTAATTTCAAAAATGCTGCCACACTTATGGAATCGGTAATGGTTCCGTTTTCCACCCAATCAAAAGCAGTTTGTAAAGGTATTCGTTTAAGCTGCAGTACCTCAGTTTCTTCGGGCTCGGATGGTCCGGGTGTGAGTTCAGTAGCCAGATATACAATTGCCAACTCATCGGAAACAGAGTTTGATAAATGCATAGTTAGAAGTTGTTGCCAGTTTGCCGCAACAAATCCGGTTTCTTCTTTTAATTCCCTCTGTGCGGTTAATAAAGTATCGGTTCCCTCCGGTGCACCTCCTTCGGGAATTTCCCAGCTATATTGCTGCAAGGGAAAACGATATTGTCCAACCAGCCAGGTATGCATTTCCTCATCCAGCACAACTACCCCTACAGCAACATTTTTAAAATGTACCTTACCATAAATTCCCTGCTTTCCGGATGGATTGAGCACTCCATATTCAATTAATTGAATCCAGGGATTGTTGTAGACTATTTTTTCCGACTGAATGATCCAGGGATTATGCTCCATTTTTACTATTGTTTCGTTGAATAAAAGTTTGAATACCTGTAACTAAAATAAAAATGATGGCAATTGCCAACAATACAAACTTGAGCGAGGCAACCCCAACTGTTACTTGCAAACTAAGGGCCGTATAGCATTGCCGAATACTAAATAGCATGAGCATATTTTCGGTAATATCCAAAACAGCAGCCAACCAAACTGCTTTTGCCAATACAATACCTGCGCTTCTAAATTTGAGATCATTCAATTGCAATCCACCCCATGAGCATAGCCCGGCTATTAGTGATGCATAGGCAGGTATAAAAAGGAAATCGATATATATATTTGCTTCAACAACCGGTTTGCTCCATAACTGAAGTAATTGCTGCAACCGGATGCCATCTGCTGCCATCTCCAAATCAACAATACCCCTGGGAGTAATATTCGTATATAGTGATGCTCCTTGCCATCGAAGCCAGGTAAAGCAAAGCAACGTTGCTAAGGCAGCGATTCGAGTGTTTGTCCATTTCATTCCGATAAGATTTGAGGCAAATACAATATAACAAAAAAAGCCTCTGCTAAGCAGAGGCTTTGTAAAGAGTTTACGAAATTATTTCAATCCGAATGCTTTCTTCACTTTCGCAACATAATCCAGTTTTTCCCAGGTAAACAATTCAACTTTTACCGATTTGGTTTTACCGTTGATTTTGAAGTTTTTAACTTTCACTTCATTTTTTCTACCCATATGTCCGTAAGCAGCTGTTTCACTATAGATAGGCGTTCTCAACTTTAAACGCTTTTCGATAAAGTAAGGGCGCATATCGAATAATTGCTCTACAATCTTACTTATCTCGCCATCAGTCATAGCAACTTTAGCCGTTCCATATGTATTAACATTAATGGAAGTAGGTTGTGCCACACCAATGGCGTAAGAAACCTGTACCAATATTTCATTTGCAACTCCGGCAGCAACTAAATTTTTTGCAATATGGCGGGTAGCATAAGCAGCAGAACGGTCTACTTTACTTGGGTCTTTACCACTAAATGCACCTCCACCATGAGCACCTTTTCCGCCATAGGTATCAACGATAATTTTTCTTCCAGTTAATCCGGTATCTCCATGTGGACCGCCAATTACAAACTTACCGGTTGGGTTGATATGATATTTAATTTGATCGTTAAACAAACGAGCATATTTTTTATACTTCAGTTTTACCCTAGGAATTAAAATAGTAACGATGTCGTGCTTAATTTTTGCCAGCATTTTTGCTTCCGAATCAAAATCATCATGTTGGGTAGATACTACAATAGTATCGATTCGGATGGGCTGATTGTTATCGTCGTACTCAAGCGTAACCTGACTTTTTGCATCTGGGCGGAGATATTTAATTTGCTTATTTTCTCTGCGCAATGCTGCCAGTTCTATTAATATTTTATGAGCAAGGTCAAGTGCAAGTGGCATAAAATCATCCGTTTCATTGGAGGCATAACCAAACATCATTCCCTGATCACCCGCACCCTGATCTTCTTTTTTCTTTCTTTCAACACCCTGATTAATATCAGAGGATTGCTCATGGATAGCAGATAAAATTCCACAGCTTTTGGCTTCAAACATGTATTCGGATTTAGTATATCCGATTTTTTCAATTACGCCACGTGCAATTTCCTGAACATCGAGGTATGCTTTAGATTTCACCTCTCCTGCCAACACAACTTGTCCGGTAGTAACGAGTGTTTCACAGGCAACTTTAGATTGGGGATCAAAAGCCAGAAAATGATCGATTAATGCATCGGAAATCTGGTCGGCAACTTTATCTGGATGGCCTTCAGATACGCTTTCGGAGGTAAATAAATAGGGCATTATTTTAAAGTTTAATGCCGCAAATATAGAGATATAATGAATAACTAGTGAAGGCTGTTAACAACCTGTGCAATTAATGAAAAAATAATCCAACAATCCAAAGAGGGAAGTAACAGGTTATTTTCCGGCGAGGTGTTGATAGAGCTCAATATAATCGGTTAAATCGGCATCCCAACCTTTGAATGGCAGTACCTTTTTTCCTTTTACCTTACTAAACTCATCCACTAAACTTTTTTCAATAGTATCCGCTCCAAAACTAATGGCATCGGCATATTGTGCACCACCTTTGAACATGGCAGCATTGTTACCGTCCTCGAATGCTTCCAGGTCTTTCTCCCGGATATTACCATTGATAATTGCTTTTTTAATCAAATCACTTCCGAGGTTCTCCTGAAAAGTATTCTGACCTATTGTAAACAGGATTTTACTATTTGAGAAAACCGGTTCTTTTTTATATGCAACTTTAATATAAGCTGGAATCAGGCCAGTCATCCAACCACTGCAATGAATAACATCTGGTGGCCATCCGAATTTCTTTACTGTTTCTAAAGCACCCTTGCAGAAAAAAACTGTTCGTAGCAGATTATCATCAAACCACTGTTCATCATCCGTATGGAACACCTGCTTTCTTTTGAAAAAGTCTTCATTCTCCAAGAAGTATACTTGTAATCGGGCATTTGGCAAGGAAGCCACTTTAATTTGCAGGGGGTAATCGTCGTTGTCTACTGTAACATTAATACCAGACAAACGAACCACTTCGTGTAGCCGATGCCTCCGCTCATTGATAACCCCAAAACGAGGCATAATACAGCGAACCTCCAAACCACTGTCATTACTCTTAATCGCCAACTTATTAATCACCTCTGCAAATTCTGTTAATTCCAGGTAGGGCGACATCTCAGTAGCAATGAATAATATGCGCTTTTTCGTAGACATGTGCACTGCTATTTTAAGCCGGAATTCATTTACCGGAGTGCAAAGGTACGAAAATTCACCTTGATTTTAGGTAAAATGGCTTTACCAGCAAGCTTTTATATGTACAATTACTTGAAAATCATATTTTTTTAAAGATTTATCCACTTTGTCTTCGAGAGATTATCAGTGGTTTTTGGGTAAAAGCTGCTTACCTTTACCCATAATTATTGTAAGTAGTTTCCGAGCTTACATTGAAAGCCCCCTTCTATGAAAAAAACGATTCTAGGCTTGTTGCAATATGGATTTTTTTTAGGGTTGGGTATATTTTTAGTCTGGTGGAGCCTACATCAAATTCCTGATCAGGAATGGGAGCAATTTCAACAATCGCTTCGATCTGCCAGATATTGGCTTATCATTCCAGTATTTTTAATCTTATCATTTAGTCATATTATCAGAACCCTTCGCTGGAGATTACTGATGGAGCCTATGGGTTATACGCCCGGTTTTTTCAATAGTTTTTTTGCAGTAATGATTGGCTATTTAGCGAACCTGGCAGTTCCTCGTTTAGGGGAGGTAATGAAATGCACCTTATTAGCTAAATATGAAAAAGTACCTGTAGAAAAGGTTATTGGAACTATAGTAGCAGAAAGGGCTTTTGATGTGATCAGTTTATTGATTGTTTTTGTATTGGCACTCCTTTTACAATTTGATGTAGTTACGGGTAGCTATCAAAATATCGTAACCATGCGTACCCAAGCTAGTGCAGGAGAATCTCATACTGTCTTGATTGTAGGAGTAGTGATGTTATTGATTTCAATTTTTGTTGCCTGGGTTTTCTATTCAGGAAGAGGTAAAGCACTGATTGTTAAAATAAACAATATTGGTAAAGGCATATTAGAGGGCTTACTCACGGCAGGCAAATTGAAACATAAAAAACAATTTTTTGCCTACACAATTGGCATTTGGGTTTTATATATTTTCGGAACCTGGATGGGGTTATATGCAACACAAGGCACCGATCATTTGAGTTTTTCGGTAGCAGTTAGTGCACTGGCCTTTGCCAGTATTGGAATGATATTAACCCCGGGAGGTATTGGTGCTTATGCTTTTTTATTGGCTAAAGTGTTGGAGCAAAATGGTATCGACTATACGTTAGGAGTAGCCAATGGCACATTACAATGGTTTGCGCAGGTTTTAATAGTTGTGGTGGTTGGAGGAATCAGTTTATTGGTATTGCCATTTTATAATAAAACCAGTTCTAATGAAGGCAGTTGAAGCTATACAAAAGAAAATTTTTACGTTAGCTGATTTACAGCATCAGGTTTATGCTTGGAAAATGAAGGGCAAATCAATAGCATTTACCAATGGATGTTTCGATATTTTACATGAGGGACATATTTTTTCATTGTCACAAGCTGCTCGTTCTGCCGATTACCTAATTGTTGCATTGAATAGCGATAACAGCACTCGGGCATTAAAGGGCCCGGAACGACCTATTAATCTTGAACAGAGTCGTGCATTGGTATTGGCTTCTCTGATAATGGTGGATGCAGTAATTATTTTTGATCAACCTACCCCACTTGAACTGATAGTAAGTATTCAGCCAGATGTACTAGTAAAGGGAGGCGACTATACCATTGATACCATTGTAGGTGCTAAAGAAGTATTGGCAACAGGAGGAAAAGTTGAAATAAATCCTTTGGTAGCTGGTTTTTCTACTTCCGGACTTATCACACGTATCAAATCGACGCTATCTTAATGCATGTAAACAAAAAGTTAACACTGACCCGAATGAGTTCGTATTAAATTTACTGCAAGCAAAATAGAAAATTCGGATGAAGTATCAATTTATACAAAGAGATATCAGTTGGCTGAGTTTCAATGCTCGTGTATTACAAGAAGCAAATGATCACACAGTGCCATTGAGTCAACGCATTCGGTTTTTGGGAATCTTTTCCAATAATAGTGATGAATTTTTTAGGGTACGGGTTGCTACACTTAAGCGAATGATTGAGTTGAGAAACTGGCACAAAAAAATAAATATGCATATGGAGCAGGATCCACAGCATATACTGGAAGAGATTCAAACTATTGTTTTACAACAGCAGAATGAATTTAATAGAATCTGGACAGGTATTCTAAAAGAATTAAAAAAGGAAAACATTTTACTGGTAGATGAAAAACATTTGAGTCGGGAACAGAAAGAGTATGTTAAAAAATATTTTGAAGAGGAAGTACAATCCAATATTATACCGTTGATGATTGAAAGCCTGCCTCAAATGCCGTATTTAAGGGATAAAAGTATTTACCTGGGGGTAGTGATGAAGAAAAAAAATTCTGCCTACAGAAATAAATATGCCTTGATTGAAATACCAACCCAATCGATTGGACGATTTATTCAGCTTCCGGCAACCGGGAATCAACAATGTATAATTCTGCTGGAAGATGTGATTCGATTTAATTTACCCCGTATTTTTTCTTATTTCGGATACGACAATTTTGAATCATACATTTTTAAAGTTACAAAAGATGCCGAACTGGATATCGACAATGATATCAGTACCACTTTTGTTGAAAAAATTGAGAAGGGAATTAAAAACCGGCGTAAAGGAAAACCAGTTCGTTTTGTTTATGATAAGGAAATGGATGCAGCACTGCTGGAATATTTAATCAGGAGATTAAGTTTGGGGAAAAAGAGTAATATTATACCGGGAGGTAGGATACATAATTTCAGGCATTTTATGGATTTCCCTCCTGTTATACGGGAAACCGGTAAAAGCAGGTCTCCCTCCTTTATTCACCCCGATTTAGCCAAATCGCTCCGGGTTACCGATGTGATTCTTTCGAAAGATATCATGTTGCACTTTCCATATCATAGTTTTCATTCACTCATCGACCTGCTTCGCGAGTCTGCCATGGACCCCGAAGTTACCAGCATTAAAATTACGGCTTATAGGTTGGCTAGTCAATCGAAAGTGATTCATGCTCTAATTAATGCTGCCCGTAATGGGAAAGAAGTGGTAGTAATGCTAGAATTAAAAGCTCGTTTTGATGAAGAAAACAATCTCGAATGGAAAAAAGTGTTGGAAGAGGAAGGAGTAAAAGTTTTGTTGGGTGTTCCCAATTTAAAAATTCATGCCAAACTGGGAATTATTAAAAAAAGAGCGGGAAACAAAACCATTCAATATGGATTTGTAAGTACCGGCAATTTACATGAGAAAACAGCTCGGGTATATGGAGATCATTGTTTGCTAACTGCCAATCGAAAAGTGATGGCTGATATCAATCATATTTTCAAGTATCTGGAAAACTGGCGCACAGGGGTATTGGAATTGAGAAAATGCAGCACGCTGCTGGTTTGTCCGGTAAAAATGCGCAGGGAACTGAGTTCTCTTATAGGCAAAGAAATTCGACAGGCAAAAGCAGGAAAGCCGGCAGCTATCATTTTGAAACTAAATTCACTAAGCGACCAAGTGCTGATTACCCGTTTACATGAAGCACAGGAAGCAGGGGTAGATGTGAAACTCATTATTAGGGGAATTTATTGTCCGATTACTGCTCCCAAAAAAATAGCCAAACCCTTGCATGCTATTAGTATTGTAGATGAATATTTGGAACATGCCAGGGTAATGATATTTCATAATCAGGGGGAGGAAAAAGTTTTTATCTCCAGCGCCGATTGGATGGTGCGAAATCTCGATCATCGGGTGGAGGCCGCCATTCCAATTTTAAATGCAGAGCTAGCATCTGAATTAAAGGAGATTATCCACATTCAATTAAGAGATAATGTGAAAGCGCGAATATTGGATACACATTTATTGAACAACTATGTATCTTCCACCGGCAAAACCAGGGTTCGCTCGCAGGTAGAAATTTATAAATACCTAAGCAGGAAAAATCAAGCCAACGCATGAGATTAGCCGCTATTGATATTGGAAGTAATGCAGCTCGTTTACTGATAGCAGAAGCCATTACTGAAAAAGATGGCACAGTGAGATTCAACAAACTGAATCTGATTCGGGTACCTCTCAGATTAGGGTTCGATGTTTTTGAAAAAGGAGAAATCTCGAAGGAAAAAAGAGGGATGATTTTACAAACCATGAAAGCATATAGTCACTTGATTAATGCCTATGGAGTAAAACAAGTAATTGTATGTGCCACCAGTGCAATGAGAGATGCCACTAATAGTGCCGATATCATTAGAAAAGTTAAATTAGAAACCGGACTGGAGATTGAAATAATCAGTGGTGAACTTGAAGCTTCATTAATTTATGAAAACCATATTGCAGAAAATATGGATACCGATCATAGTTATTTATATATCGATGTGGGGGGAGGCAGTACTGAATTAACTTTCTTTGCCGATGGAAAACTCATATTTAAAGAATCTTTTAATATTGGCACTATTCGCTTATTAAAAGAAATGGTAACCGAACAACATTGGGATGCCATGAAAGAAACTTTAAAACTGAGAACCAGGGGATATAAAAAAATTGCAGCTATTGGAACTGGGGGTAATATCAATAAAATTTTTTCGCTGAGTAAAAAGAAAGATGGTAGGCCGCTGTCACTTGAATTGCTTAAAGATTACTACAAAGAATTATCGAGTTATAAACTAGCAGATAGAATTAAAGTGTATAATCTTAGGGAAGACAGAGCGGATGTAATTGTACCGGCATTGCTGATTTATATGAATGTAATGCGCTGGGCAGATGCTGATGAAATTTATGTACCGAAAATAGGATTGGCAGACGGACTTATTCAACATTTATATGAAGAACTACGCTCCAAGGTGCAGCCGATTGTTTAAAATCGTTTCTAGGCATAGGTCTTCACCGAGAGTCAACCCCTTTTCACCCGAATGTTTTTAGAAAATGAATGGTTCTGTGTAGATTTGACTAGTGTTGATGGAAAACATATTTTGTGAAAAATAATCGGAAAACCCTCTTACTGGTTACGCATATTACCGCTTGGTTGTGTTTCTTTGCCCTTCCTTATCTGGTTTTTTTTCCTCGCCTTAGGGAATTCAGCATGAGCAATCATCAGCTGGCTTCAATTATTTGTAATAACATATTCATTGTACTTTTCTATTATCTCAATACACTATGGCTGGTTCCTAAACTGCTGGTAAAAGAAAAATGGCTTTGGTACAGTTTATCTATAGTAATATGCCTTTTAATTTTTCTAAATGTACCAAAAGTGATTGCAGGCTGGATTGCAGAACCAGAAATTGTATCCATTCAAAACAGGGAATTTATCAGAAATCCTGCATTTCAGGGAAAACCTCGAACATTTGGGTCTGAAGGGAGGAGGCCGTATGCCAATCCTTATAACACCGTTGTATTCTTGTTGGTTTTTACTGTGGGAACCTGTATCTCTATGATTCAAAGATGGCTAAAAACCGAGCAACATCGCAAAGAAACAGTCAATGAAAAACTCAACACCGAATTGTCGTTTTTAAAATCTCAAATCAATCCTCATTTCTTTTTTAATACCCTGAATAACATCTACTCACTTGCAGTTGTAAAAAGTGATATTACAGCATCTGCCGTTATGAAACTATCGCAAATTATGCGGTATATACTAACCGATACACAGCAGGATTATGTACCATTATCTAAAGAGCTGGACTTCATTCACAATTATATTGAATTGCAGCAAGTGAGGTTAACTGAAAAAGTTAAAGTACAATTTAGTGTTGAGGGAGAAACTGATAACTACTCAATTGCACCGATGCTATTTATTCCTTTTGTTGAGAATGCTTTCAAATATGGAGTAAGCACTAAAGATAGCAGCACCATCAACATCCACATTCGCACTAAAGGGAATACCATTTATTTTGACTCCAGCAATTATATTGTATCTTCCGAAAATAATGATTTGGAAAAAACGGGTATTGGAATTAATAATGTGAGAAGAAGACTGGAATTACTTTATCCTGAGAAGCACCTATTATCCTGTACAGCTGAAAATCAATATTATTTCGTTCACCTTGAACTCACTGTTGTATGATACATTGTATAGCAATAGATGATGAGCCACTGGCACTTCAATTGATTACTGAATATTGTGCTAAAATTTCTTTCTTACAATTGGAAAAAACATTTACCAATACGGATGAAGCAAAATTATATTTGACTGAAAATCAGGTAGATTTATTATTCCTTGATATACAAATGCCAGATATCAATGGAATGCAGTTTTACCGGAATCTTATTAAAAAGCCGCCGGTTATTTTTACTACTGCCTTTAAAGATTATGCAGTAGATGGATTTAATGCAGATGCGGTAGATTATTTACTTAAACCATTTGAATACGATCGTTTTCTGAAAGCCTGTTATAAAGCCAATGAATACATTGAGTTTCTAAGTTCACAGGAACTACAATTAAATTCGATTTTCGTAAAAGTAAATTACGAAATGATGAAAATCAATTTAAAAGATATTGATTTAATTGAGGCGCTGGACGACTATATCAAAATTTATATAAAACCTACACCGGTTTTAACTTTAATGACGCTAAAAAATGTATCAGAGAAACTGCCTGCCCGGGATTTTATCCGGGTGCATCGCTCTTTTATTATTCCAGTAGCCAAAATTGAAAAATTTAGCAAAACCAAAGTTTGGGTAGAGGGAAAAGAAATACCCATTGGCAGCAGTTATGCTAAAGTGTATGAACAACTTTGGGAGCGTACCCAAAAGTGATATCCCTTTTTGTTTTATACACCTGAAGGCTGCGGCTATTTGCATCCATTTTTTACAGAACTTTGCAGAAAATTACCCATAATGGAATTCCTGCAACATTTTCAATTACAAATTGCTCATTCCGGCAATTCCACCGGTTCAAGTTGGATTAAAAGTTCCGGAAATAAAATAGTCAGCTATTCACCAGTAGATGGAGTTCAAATTGGTAGCGTACATGAGGCTGATGAGGACGTTTATGAACAAATTGTTCAAAAAGCAGGAAAAGCTTTTGTTGAATGGAGAAACTGGCCTGCGCCCAAAAGGGGTGAAATCGTTCGGCAAGTTGGGGAAGCTTTAAGAAAAGAGAAAGATCAGCTAGGCAGACTGGTAAGTTATGAAATGGGAAAAAGTTTACAGGAAGGATGGGGAGAAGTACAGGAAATGATCGATATCTGTGATTTTGCTGTTGGGCTTTCAAGGCAGTTATATGGACTAACCATGCAGAGTGAGCGTTCGCAACATAGAATGTATGAACAATGGCATCCGATGGGAATCGTTGGAATTATTTCGGCATTCAATTTTCCTGTTGCAGTCTGGAGCTGGAATAGTGCACTGGCCTGGATTTGCGGAAATGTAACCATATGGAAACCCAGCGAAAAAACTCCACTATGCTCTGTAGCCGTTCAACAAATTATTGCAAAAGTATTTGAAGCAAACGATGTTCCGGATGGAGTTAACTGCTTGATACAAGGCGGAAGAAATATAGGAGAGAAAATGAGCAACGACACTCGTATTCCCCTCCTATCGGCAACAGGATCTACCCGGATGGGCAAAGCGGTTGCTGCTGCAGTTGCCGGCCGATTAGGAAAAACAATTCTGGAATTAGGAGGCAACAATGCTGTAATCATCTCACAACATGCCGATATGAAAATGGCATTAATTGGTTGTGTATTTGGAGCAGTTGGAACAGCCGGTCAGCGTTGCACCAGCACTCGGCGTTTGATTATCCACCACTCAGTGTATGCACGTTTTACCGAACAATTGGTTCGGGCATATCAACAACTCAACATAGGCAATCCACTCGATCCTTCCAATCATGTAGGTCCCTTAATAGACAAAATGGCTGTTGAGCAATATTTACAGGCAATTGAAAAGTGCAAACAAACTGGAGGAAAAATGTTACTGGAAGGGGGTGTATTGAGCGGAGCCGGTTATGAAAGCGGTTGCTATGTAAAGCCATGCATTGCAGAAGTAACTCCCCATATGGAAATTGTGCAGCATGAAACTTTTGCACCCATTTTATATGTAATGCCCTATCAAGAATTGGATGAGGCAATCGCAATTCAGAATGCGGTTCCACAAGGCCTTTCCTCGGCTATAATAACACAGCATTTAAGAGAGGCTGAAACATTTTTAAGTGTAAATGGCAGTGATTGTGGAATAGCCAATGTTAATATCGGAACCAGTGGAGCTGAAATAGGAGGAGCATTTGGTGGTGAAAAAGAAACCGGGGGAGGAAGAGAAAGCGGAAGTGATGCCTGGAAAGCTTATATGCGCCGTCAAACCAACACGATCAACTTTGGTACCAGTCTTCCGCTGGCTCAAGGAATAGAATTTAATATTGGAGAGTAAAGCTACCCATCAACTTACTAAGGTTTTCTTAAATTAGCCCGTTTACGCTAATACTACGGGCTATTTAAAGCACTTTTGTATTACAATCAATTGATATGATATTGAAAAGATTCGTAGGAATATCCATTGCAATAATAGGAATGTACTCAGCCGGAGCACAAAAAATTGATATCAATACCTGGTATTTAAAAGATCCTAAAGACGATTCGATATATGGAATCTCACTATCTAAAGCCTATCAATTTCTTCAGGAAAAAAAAAGAAAAAGTGAACCAGTAATTGTAGCCGTGCTTGATTCGGGTGTAGATACTACACATGAAGACCTTAAAAAAAATCTATGGAGAAATCCAAAAGAGATTCCGGGAAATGGTATTGATGACGATAAGAATGGATATATAGATGATATTTACGGATGGAATTTTTTAGGAGGTAAAGACGGCAAAAATTTGACCAAAGCTTCCAGCGAAAAATCAAGGTTTTATTATCAGTATAAGTCAAAATTTGAAGCTCCGTCGCTCGACACACTTGCATTGACACCAACCGAAAAAAACACTTACGACTGGTGGAGAAAAGCAGCACAGGAGATGAAAGGAAATCCCGAAGATGAAAAAGCAATGGAAATGCTAAGTATGGCTAGCAGAACCCTGCAACGTTTTGATCAATCTCTTAGGGAAGAAATGAAACGAGATACTTTTTCAATAGATGATTTGGAAAAATTTATTCCGTCAACCAAAACCGGAAAAGATGCAAAACTGGGTTATCTAACTTTTTTACGATTACTGGAAGTGGATGGAGAGTTCACTAACAAGCGATTACTGACTGAATTGAAAAATGAGCTGGAAAAAATGAGAAGCGAATCCATTGAAAAAATTTCTCCTCCAACCGATTATAGGGCATTGTATGTAAAGGATGACTATTTTAATTTTCGGGATAGCGCCTATGGAAATAATAATGTAATGAGTGATTTAGAAAGTTGCATGCATGGTACCCATGTTGCTGGCTTAATAGGTGCTGTTAGAAACAATGGAGTGGGAATAGATGGAATTGCCGACAATGTTCAATTAATGATTCTGAGAATTGTACCCGATGGTGATGAATATGACAAGGATATTGCTCTGGCCATCAGATATGCAGTAAACAATGGTGCGAAAATTATTAATATGAGTTTTGGGAAATCCTTTTCTCCTGAAAAAAACTGGGTTGATAGTGCAGTAAAATATGCAGAAGATAGAGATGTGTTGCTGGTTCATTCTGCAGGAAATGAAAGTTGCTCTTTAGATGAAAAACCAAAATTTCCTAATCCCTGGCTTTCAAATTGGAAAAGAAATGCTACCAATTTTATAACCATAGGTGCCAGCAGTGATTATCATATCACCGATTGCTTATCGGCAGATTTTAGTAATTATAGTAATAAAACAGTAGATCTATTTTCACCAGGAGTAAAAATTTATTCAACGCAACCCGGAGGTAATGTATATGGAAAACTGGATGGCACCAGCTTTTCAGGTCCGATTGTAGCTGGAATTGCAGCATTAATTAGATCCTATTATCCATCACTCAACGCTCAGGAAATCATTCAGCTATTGGAGAAGACCGTAACTATCCCTACAGATTCGCAAACTTGTTTACCCTCAAGTAACAAAGACAAAACCTACATTAACTGGAATGCACTTTGCAAAACAGGAGGTATTGTAAATGCTGCATCCGCAATTCGTGCTGCTGATGAATTGTACAGTACAAAAAATAAATCTGAAAACAAAAAAAGAAAATAATGCAGTCTTCGAATCCCAAACTGACTTATCCTCCTTTTGCGGAAAATTATATAAGGGAAGCTTCCGGAACAGATCCGCTTGCTGTATTCCAATTTCATCAAGATGCATTATTACAGTTCATCATCAGTATACCAGCAGCAAAGTCACATTACCGATATGCTCCCGATAAATGGACTATCCAACAAGTGTTGCAGCATATAAATGATACCGAGCGTGTTTTCAGTTACCGGCTATTAGCCATTTGCAGAGGAGATGTAGGTCCGCTCCCACCTTTTGATGAAAATCAGTATGCTTCAGCATCTTTACAAAGTAAACATGAATGGGATTCGACAATAGAAGAATGGGTTAGTCTCAGAAAATCGACTCAATTCCTGTTAAAATCTATCGATCATGGTAATTGGGAAAAAGTGATACAGGTAGGAGATTATTCCATCTCAGCCAGGGCATTGGGATTAATGATTACAGGGCATCCCCTGCATCACCGCACAATTTTACAAAGTCGATACGGCTGCTGATTATTCGTACCGATATACTCTACAATCGGGCTCATCGCACAGTAGCTTATATAAAACCGGATCTTGCAGCACTTTGATATAATCATAGTCTTTACCATTCACACGGATATTTCTTTTAATGAGGCGAACTCCATGACTATAATCTACATACCAATTAACATGTCCGGTATACAGTGGCTGAATAGGCTGCCCATTCAGCCGATGCCAGCCATATATTGCTTCTCGGTTGGGTTTGGCTGTTTGGTTAAGCTGTGATGATATAACCAGATCCTTTTTAATACCGCCGATCAGCCCTTTTGCACCTTTTCTCATTCCTTCAATGATAAGATGATGCTGATATAATGTGATGGAAGAATCACGAAAGGCAAACATGGGCATAGGACTTAACTTTACTCTGGCAGCACGATAAATATCGTTCACCATTTTACGAGTTGGCAAAAAACAATGAAAACTATCTGCTATTAGCTGTGCCGAATGGGGAGTTAAGGGTATTCTGCTCCAATCTTTTTCAGTTCCCAAACTCAAATAATCGGAACTAACCTGATAAGAGGCCCTGATAATAGTAGCATCATCTATCTGAATTTCGGTATGAATGGTTTTCCAACTTAAAGTATGGGACGGATAATTACCGGAAAGTATTTCTGCTACCGCTGCAGAATCCCGGGCTGCAGCCGACTGATGACTTGCCCATACGAAGAAAGCACTTGCCGATAAACGAGAGGTATTGGGTAAGTGAGTGGTCTGTTGAAGCGAACTGCATGCGGAAAGGAATGATACAAATAAAAAATAACCTATTGTTTGAATTAATAATTTTCCTCTCATACATTCAATATAAGAAAAAACATTGGCACAAAAAAGTTGATACCTTAGCCTTATGACGAAAATCGGGTTGTTATCGGATACACATAGTTTTTTGGATACAAAAATTTTTCATCACTTTGATCAGGTAGATGAGATTTGGCATGCCGGTGATATAGGAAATGTGGAGGTTTACGAAAAACTGGCTGCTTTTAAGCCCTTGAAGGGAGTATATGGGAACATTGATGACTCACATATTCATCAATATTTTCCTCGGGTATTATCGTTTACTATTGAAAATGTGCGTGTATTCATGATGCATATTGGGGGCTATCCTCCCAAATACAACCCGCATTCGCTTTCGTTAATTCAAACCCATCAGCCAAATCTTTTTATAACAGGCCACTCGCATATTTTGAAAATCATGTTCGATGCAAAGCATCAATTGCTACATATGAATCCGGGTGCAGCAGGCACGCACGGATGGCATCAACAAAGAACCATTGTTCGCTTTAGCATTGATGGAAACAATATTCAAAACTGCGAAGTAATTGAACTTGGGGCAAGATCAACTCAATGACCACCTGGGAAAAGTGAGCGCCCAACTATGTCTCTAAAAGGCCAGGGAATGCTAACCAATATGATGATGAGGGCAATTAGGAACAATCTGAATGTTTTACTATAATTAGCTTTTTTCCCTGCGCCATAAGCCAATGTAATGAGCAGGATGGCAAGTATCATTCCCACCGGATGTTCTACAAAATAAAATCGATAAAATGTATCCTTCATGATTGAGGTTCCCTCTGGGAGTGTAGTTGTAAAAAAACCATACCGTCCCCAACCCCATTGATATATACCTAATAAAAGAGTAGTATGTGCTGCAATTAGGGTAAATAACCAAATGGGTTTCTTTCCTGCAGGCAATGAAGAGGGATTTGATTGGGCTCGATAGGCTTTAACAACAGACAATACTAGTAAAATCAAAATAACCCAACGTAACAGGTTATGCATATGTAGCAATCCGGTTTGCATAAAAAAAAGTTTAGTAATTGGTATAGATGGGTAAGTTACTGCTTTTTTTATTCTACCCAATCGGCAACAAACAAATTAGTGTCGCGGGTGCCTCCATTATTGCGATTGGATGCAAAAACGATTTTCTTTCCATCCGGGCTAAACATTGGGAATGCATCAAATCCCTTATCCCGACTAATTTTTTCCAGGCTATTGCCTTCTAAATCTATTAAATACATATTAAAAGGGAAACCTTTTGGATATTCATGATTGCTGCAAAAAATGATATGCTTTCCGTCTGGTGTAAAGTTGGGCGCCCAATTGGCATTACCTAAATGTGTGATTTGCTTTGCATTTTTTCCGTCGGAATCTGCAATCCAAACTTCCATCTTTGTTGGGGCAACCATACCTTCTGCCAACAGGGATTTATATTCAGCTATGGCTTCGGGTGTATTGGGCCGACTGGCTCGCCACACAATTTTTTTTCCATCAGGACTAAACCATGCACCCCCATCATAACCTAATTGGTTGGTTACCTGAATCTCTTTTTTGGTTTTCAAATCCATCACATACAAGTCTAAATCTCCGCCTTTATCTGAACAATAAATCATTTTTGTGCCATCGGCCGAAAGGGTAGCTTCTGCATCATATCCTTTGGCCTTGGTCAGCTGCTCAAGAATATTACCTTTTAAGTCTGAAATAAATATATCGTAGGTATTGTATAATGGCCAGATGTATTTGTTTCCATATTTAGCTCGGTCGGGAACTGGCGGACATTCTTCGCCTCCCTGCATGGTAGAAGCATATAAAACCCGCTTACCATCTGGTAGGAAATATGAACAGGTTGTTCTTCCCTTACCGCTGCTCAAAGGCTTGTAAGTAAAATTTTCGCCTGGAGCAGGTAATTTTCCAATAAATATTCTGTCGCAATTAATGCCTTCCTTGGGATTGGTTCGTTGAAATGTAATGTATTTACCATCATAACTCCAGTAAGCTTCAGCATTATCACCCCCAAATGTAAGTTGCTGAATATTTTTAAAATGCTTTTCCCCATCAAATCGAAGTGAATCTATTTTGTCGAGAGGCGCCTGCGCCAGAGAAGTAAAAGTTAAGAATAGGAATGCCATGCCCAGAATGCGATTCATATCGAATAATTTAAAGTTAAAAAGTGTACAAAATTACTGAACAAATTGGCCGAATTTGTCAAAATAGTGTCAGGAGTTATTATACCCTGTAATTTTGGGAAATGAAGCGATATTGGATATTGATATTTCTGGGTTGGGGGTTAGCTTGCAAAGAACCCCCCGAAAATGTAAAAAAAGTTACCACTCTTACCGAAGCGAGTTCTCCGGAAGTTATTCGTCAGTTGAATCAAATCAATCAATTTCCGGATAGTGCTTCCCTGAGAGTTGAGGCAATTGAAACATTTGATAGCCTGGGAAAACTTTCTTTAGCCCTCGCTCAAATTGATGAACTAATAAAAAGGGATAGTCTGCATGCTGGGTATTGGACAAAAAAAGGGGAAATTCATGAAAAATTAGGGGATACCTCCGGTGCATTGCGATGCTATCGATTTGCAAGCCGAATTTATCCCAATCCCGATATGATGCTTCGCATTGCCAATCTAATGGCGGAACAAAAAAATGATACAGCACTTTTTATTTTGAAATCCATATCAAATGAATGGAAAGATCGAACCTATCAGTCGCATGTATCGTTTATTAAAGGCGTTTATTATGCCAGAAAAGGTCAATCAGCACTAGCACATCAATGGCTGAATCAGTGTATTGCAATCAACTATCATTATTTGGAAGCGTACATGGAAAAAGGGTTTTTATTTTGGGATGCCGGTAATTATGCAGGGGCAAAAAAAATATTTGAAACGGTAATTCAGTTAAAATCAATTTATCCGGATGGATATTATTGGCTTGCTAAAACGGAGGCTGCCCTTCGGGATACTGCACAAGCTGTTACTCATTACAGGCAGGCTATACAATTAGACCCTTCTATCCGGATTCCGGATTTTGCTGCATTGCGGTAAAATCGAAAAAAATGAAATGCATGAAACTATGTAAGGATTAGAATAAGAAACCATTTTTTCCCGGTAATATTTAATAATTTTGCTGCATGCCAATTATTGCCCCCTCCCTACTCAGTGCCAACTTCTTACAATTGCAGCAGGAATGCGATATGCTAAATCGTAGTGAAGCCGATTGGTATCATTTAGATGTGATGGATGGAAGTTTTGTTCCGAATATTAGTTTCGGTATACCTGTGATAGAGCATATTAGAAAAGCAACCACCAAAATATGTGATGTGCATTTGATGATACAGCATCCCGAATTGCTTACTGAAGCCTTTCATAAAGCAGGGGCTGACATACTTACTGTACATTATGAGGCATGTATTCATCTTCACAGAAATATCCAGCAAATAAAAGGATTGGGAATGAAGGCAGGCGTTGCCATTAATCCGCATACTCCAGTTCTTTTACTTGAAAACATTCTGCCGGATATTGATCTGGTATGTGTTATGAGTGTAAACCCCGGTTTTGGCGGACAACAATTTATTCCCGGAACATTGGAAAAAATAAAACAGCTTTCCGCTTTAATTCAAACCACCGGATCCAATGCACTCATTGAAATTGACGGTGGTGTAACCTTAGATAATGCTGCTGGTATATTGGCAGCGGGTGCTGATGTTTTGGTTGCAGGAAATACTGTTTTTCGTTCAGCTGATCCGGTAGAAACCATTGCAAAGCTTAAGCAACTGTAAGGTTTACTTATAATTTGATTATTATTCCAATCACCCAACTTTCTATTGTACATTTTGTTTCCACATGTGTGCATAAGATTAATTAGGAAAATTGATTGTTTGAGAATTAAATTTGAGAAAGGCATCAATGAGATGCTACATTTTACATCCTCCTAAAGAAAAACAGATTGACAGACACCATCATCAACCTCGAATCCGTTAATCCGATTGAATTTTTCGGAGTAAATAACGGGAAGCTGGACATTCTGAGAAAAAAATTTCCCCTTTTAAAAATTTTGTCGAGAGGTACTCAATTAAAAATTAGCGGTGCCCCCGAACAAATTGAAAGTGCCCGGGAAAAAATTGATTTGATAGTTCAGTATCTGCAACGAAATGGTCACCTTAGTGAGAATTATTTTGAGCAAATCATTGGTGGCGATGATCCGGAAACTATCGACAATTTTATTGAACATCACCCGAATGATATATTGGTGTTTGGTCCTAATGGTAAAACAGTGCGGGCCAGAACACAGAATCAGAAAAAAATGGTTCATGCCGTTGACAGGAATGATATTGTTTTTGCGATTGGTCCTGCCGGAACAGGTAAAACATATACTGCTGTAGCATTGGCAGTCCGTGCCTTGAAAAATAAACTGGTAAAGAAAATTATTTTAACCCGACCGGCAGTTGAGGCTGGAGAGAGTCTGGGTTTTTTACCAGGAGATCTGAAAGAAAAAATCGATCCTTATTTGCGTCCATTGTATGATGCATTAGATGATATGATTCCTGCCGATAAACTCGGATATTACATGAGTACCCGAACCATTGAGATAGCTCCATTGGCATATATGCGGGGAAGAACGCTCGATAATGCATTCATTATTTTAGATGAAGCTCAAAATACCAACGATTTACAGTTGAAAATGTTTTTAACCCGAATTGGAGCCAACGCAAAAGCAATTATTACCGGAGATCCTACCCAGGTTGATTTACCCAGAAATATGCGTAGTGGACTAGAAAAATCTACCCGAATTTTGAAATCAATTGAGGGAATTGCTCATATTGAGCTAACAGAAGAAGACGTAGTTCGGCATCGACTGGTGAAAGCCATTATCAAAGCATACGAGCGGGAAAACGAAAAAGAAGAAAAAGAGGGAAAATATCGTTAAAGGTGAAGTGGAAAGGTTAGCTTTTATTTAAAATATCATGACCTAACTTATCTCTTTTGGTTTGAAGGTATTTTAAATTGTAACTATTGGGGGTTGTTTCTATAGGTAACACTTCTATAACCTCCAAACCATATCCTTTCAGCCCTACTCTTTTTCTTGGATTATTACTCAATAAACGTAAGTGGGAAACTCCCAGGTAGCGAAGTATTTGTGCTCCTACACCATAATTTCTATCATCCATTCCAAAACCCAATTTCAAATTAGCTTCCACTGTATCTAATCCCTGCTCTTGCAATTGGTAAGCTTTCAGTTTATTAATTAATCCAATTCCTCTACCCTCCTGATTCATATATACGATTACACCTTTTCCTTCCTGCTCAATCATTCGCATTGCATTATGCAATTGTTCGCCGCAATCACATCGCATACTGGATAAAATATCGCCCGTAAAACAACTACTGTGAACGCGGGTTAGCACCGCTTCATTCTTATCCCAGGATCCTTTAACTAATGCCAAATGTTCGGCACCGGATAACTTTTCTTTGAAGGCTACCAAAGTAAAATGACCGAAAGCCGTTGGCATGTCTACCCGAACAATCTCTTCAATCAAAGAATCTGTTTTCAATCTAAAGTCAATCAAATCTTTAATAGAAATAACTTTTATTCCAAATCGGGCCCCAATTTCTAATAACTGGGGCAATCTTGCCATACTGCCATCCTCATTCATAACTTCTACCAAAACACCAGCCGGTTGAAGACCAGCCAATCGGGCCAAATCAACTGTAGCTTCGGTATGTCCGGTTCTTCGAAGAACCCCACCGGAGACAGCTTTAAGTGGGAAGATATGACCGGGTCTTCCCAGTTCTTCCGGGCGGGTATTTGGATTAACGAGTGCCATTACTGTTTTAGATCTGTCGTGTGCAGAAATACCCGTTGTGGTACCCTCTCCAATCCAATCTACCGAAACAGTAAAAGCAGTTTCATGCAAAGAAGTATTAGAGGAAACCATGGGTGCCAAATTCAATTGTGCACATCTTTCCTCAGTTAACGATACGCAAATTAAGCCCCTGCCCTCTTTGCTCATAAAATTGATTACTTCAGGTGTTGCGAATTCCGCAGCAACAATAAAGTCACCTTCATTTTCCCGGTCTTCATCATCTACCACAATTACCAGTTTTCCATTCCTGATATCTTCTATGGCCTCTTCAATTTTACCTAACATACCTGTTATTTAGGTTGCAAAGTTACAGCTGAAATTATAAATGGAGGAAAAAGGATTCAGTAGTAACATTTTTCTGCAAAACCGTTTTTTCAACTTGAAGATTGCGGATATTACTTATTCACTTTATTTGGCTGTATTTTTAGTTTGCCGGCATGAAAAGAATGGTATGGGCGCTATTGATAATTTTTGGCAAGTCGGAAGGTATCTGTCAAACCACATCAGGTGAATTAATTGGTATCATCAATACAAATGAAAATAATCCGATAGCAGGAGTAACGATAAGTTTGATTCACCGGGCAACCGGCATCCGTCTTCAAGCCAGCACGGATAGAAACGGGCGATTTTATCTGGCAGGAATTCATCCCGGCAATTCCTATATTCTTCGGGCAACTCATGTTCAATGCACCCCAACTCAACTAAATAGCATAGAAATCGAAGCAGGAGCTGTTACGGAAATTAATCTTCAAATGAAAGATAGGATTTCCATATTGAAAGAAGTTACTGTTCGTTCAGCTTTAGAAAAAGAGCGAAATTATAGTAGTAATGTAGGTTCTATTATATTTACGAAAGAGCAAATGAACCGATATGCAAGCGGCGAAAAAAATTTGCAAGATGTTTTGAATTACTTACCTGAGGTAGTAAGTGATGTGGGGGGTGCCGGGAGTATTTCGCTGGCGGGTGAAAATTATCGGTACAATGCAGTTTATACGGATGGGGCACAAACACATGATCAGTTTGGAATTTCACCAACAGGAACATTTGGCGGTGTAACAGGAACTTCACCACTCCCTTTCGAAGCTTTGGAATATTGTAAAATTGTATTCAATCCGTCGGACATCCGGCAAGGACACTTTACCGGGGGCGCCATTCAGTCGATTACCCGAAAAGGATCAAATCAACCTTTTCAATCCTGGTATCAGTACATACAAAATGCAGCTCTTACAGGAAGAACATCATTCGAAATGAACAATAATATTTACCCGTCCGGATTTAAAAGTGTTATTCGGGGAATCTCTGCAGGGGGAGCTTTCAAAAAAAATCGGATTTTTTATTTTTTAAATGTCGAACAGCAAGACAAACAAATTCCCGAATTCCAACTACTTGAAAAATATACAGGGACTGCATATGAGCAGGGCTTATTACCTATCATTCGAAATCAATTGAAATCCGAGTTCGGATATGATCCAGGAAATTTTCGGGAGTCGATGGAAACATTACTAGCAAAAAAATTATTCTTTCGGATAGATGCTCAAACCAAAAACAATTCGCAACTAATATTGAGTGGAAGATACTTCAATGCCTCCCATCAAAAGCCCGGAATCGGAAATGCAAATGAAATACATTTTTCCAACAGTGGGTATTTACTAAACTCCACCAATTATTCCATTCAGCTGGAGTTTAGAAAGATGACTCCTAAAAATATTTCCATTCAATGGTTCAGTAACTATACACATGCACAAGATGAACGGAATCCAATAGGAAAGCCATTTCCTCGAATCAAAATAATAGATGGGGATGGCAGTATCTTGCTGGGAACCGATTTATACAGTGGTTTTAATAATACTGAACAGCAAATATTTTTTTTAAAGCAAATAACCCAGCGGAATTTGGGAAGACACTTGCTAAGTGCTGGTATTGATATTAATTATGCACAATTTTCCAGTCTGTTCATTCCTGCTGGATTAGGATATGCCATTTATGGCGAACCTGCCGATTTTATTCTACAAAAAGCACCGGTATATTACAAAATATATTATCTGGCCAACCAACACTCAACAGCCCTAAACAGCACACCTACAAAATATGCTTCGGGAGATTTGAGTTTTTTCTTTAGCGACCGGATTAGGTTGCATCCTAAATGGGTGATATGGTTGGGAGGATCTATTCAAAAGAGTTGGTTTTTCAATGCAGCCCCCAGAAATGAAAATCTGAACAATCAAGTGCTTCCCATATATGAAAAATACCGATCCATGGAAGGAGCAAAAACCGGAAATCCACCACTTTTTGAATGGGCATTTGCTCCCCGAATTTCGGCACAATGGATGATCACTCCAACTTGGAGGATGGAAATTGCCGTTGGTATACTTACCGGAAGAATGCCGATCGTTTGGCCAGGTTCGGTATATACGCAGGATGGACAAAAAATGATAGGATGGATTGCCGGTGAAATTGAAAAAAAAAATTTGAGGCTACAAAAGTTACAGCAACCGGTAAATCTCATTCAAAGCCAGGTGATATCACCAAATGCCATTCCGCTAAATCTGGTAGCTGCACGGTTGGATATACCACTTAGCGGGCGCTTACATTGGCAGTTATCTTATCATCAACCCTGGGTAAATCTGGATGTTACTGCCATGTATACCCAATCGATTAGTGAACCGGGCTTCTCGCAGGTAAATATCCCCCTACCCTTAAAAAAATCTGCAGAGGCAGGAGCCAGGCAAGTGTATCCAGTTGATATTGGAGGTCGTATTCCACTGGATGCTGCTGGAAATAATCCTTATGAGCATGCTATTTTATTACAGGCACGCAAGCATTCGGGTTCCGGTGGGTGGCAGCTAAGTTTGCGAAGTAGTATCCGGGTGATACCTCAACTTGCAATAGAAGCTGCTTATGGTTTTCAATCTATCCGATCAATCAGAGATGGAACCGGAAGCTGGCTAGGCAGTGTTTGGCAACAGACCGAAACTATACAAGGGAAAAATGATCCGGAATTATCTCCATCTGATTTCAGCAGGAAAAATAAAATAGTATTGGGTTTAGTAAAAACAATTGGAAGCAATCAATCCAATCGAAAAATGCGAATCAGTTTAGTTGGTGTAGCCGAATCGGGTGCCAATATAAGTTATGTGTATGAGGGAAAAAGTATGGTAAGAGATGCAGGTATCAATGGATACAATGAATTGATCTATATACCAACAAGTGCTGAAGTAAATTCTATGCAATTTCAACCCTTTTATAACGGATTCAAACCCGTGAGTGCTCCGGAACAAGCGGCAGCTTTAGAAAAATGGATACAATCAATGCCTTATCTATCCCGTCATCGAGGCGAGTTTGCAGAAAGAAACGGCGATCAGCTACCAGTCAATTATCAATGTAATTTGAAATGGCAATGGGATAAGGATTTTCGGATTGGCAGCACCCAAGGCACAATAACGTTGAGCATTGAAATATTGAACTTGCTTGCGATGATAAGTAAGGGTGCAGGACAAAAATGGAATCTGCCGGATGGCAGATGGATCGGTCCTGAATTTGTCGGTTATCGGGATGAGAATAGCCTTATTCCAATTTACAGGGTAGATCCAGACAAAATATTCCGATCACCTTTAGAGGAGGCTGGGGGGTTTTCCGGTTTCCGAATGTCGAGATGGATTATTCAGCCAGGCATCAAAATAACATTGAAATAAATTTACATATTAAAACTTGTTATAATGTTTTTCTGTACCGCAATTAATCACTTACTGAATTTTAAAATTTGTTTTATGAATCAGCCTATTCTTATCACCAAATAATTAACAAAATATCTGAACCTGCAAATTATTTTACCATTAATTCCATTCAAATTCACTGAAAACCGCATTTTAGCTGCATATTTGCATTTCTAAAACTAGCAATTATGCGAATCGTAAAAAGTTTGACCATTTTGTTGTCAGCCCTCTTTATGGCGACGATGTCAATGGCACAAGTTACAACTGGTACTATTACCGGATATGTAAAAGACATTAAGGGTGCCGGACTTACGGGAGCAGCCGTGGAAGTTATACACGAGCCTTCCGGATCTAAGTACAAATCTGTTTCAACTGCATCGGGTAAATTTACTGTACCTGGATTGCGGATTGGCGGACCTTACAAAATTACCTTCACGTATGTAGGACTAAAAACTGAAGTTGTAACAGATGTTACTGTTCAGTTAGGTGAGCCTTCCATTATCGATGTAGTGTTAAACGATGCTGCGGCAGAACTGAAAGAAGTTACAGTTAGCGGAACGGTTTCAAAAAAAGCTGCTCTGATTTCTAAAGACAGAAAGGGTGCTGCAACAAACATCAACTCCCGCTTAATTGGAACGCTTCCAACTATCAGCCGTAACATTACCGACTTAACTCGTCTGGTTCCTCAGGCTGGAAGTGGAACTTCTTTTGCCGGTCAGGATGGTCGTGCCATTAACCTTACTTTAGATGGTTCTATCTTTAATAACTCATTTGGTTTAAGTGCTTTGAATGGTGGACAAACCAACTCAGCCCCAATTTCTTTGGATGCCATTCAGGAAATCCAAATCAACGTTTCTCCTTACAACCTGCGCGATGCCGGATTTACAGGAGCCAGCATTAATGCGGTAACCAAGAGTGGTACCAACACGACTCATGGAACCGGTTTTTACAATGTTCGTAACGAAAGTCTAGTGGGTACCAAAGCAGGTGCAGCCGGAAAGCAGGACGTAATTACCAACGCATTTGATGTTAAACAATATGGTATAAGTATTGGTGGAGCATTGAAAAAGAATAAATTATTCTACTTCCTAAACTACGAGGCAGAACGCAGAAATGACATAGGTACATTATGGACTGCTGATGCAAGTAATGGTGGTGCCCCAATTAGTGGAAATACAACCCGTGTTAAAGTTGAAGATTTGGTTAACCTATCAAATTTTTTAAAGCAAAAATATAATTACGATCCGGGAGAATACCAGGGTTATCCCTTCATAACCAGAAGCGATAAGGCGGTTGCCCGTTTCGATTGGAATATTAATGATCGCCATAAGTTCAGCATTCGTGGTAATTTACTGCTTTCAAAAAGAGATGTTGGAGTTAGTAGCAGTAATACAACTAGTGGAAGCAGAGGCGGTAATGCGAATTCTCTTGCTTTTTCCAACTCAGCTTATGAAATTAATAACAATATTTATGGTGTAATTGCACAATTGAATAGCCGCTATAGCAATAAAGTGAGCAATGAGATTACTTTTGGCTACACTGCCAACCGTGATTTCCGCGCAGTTAAAGGCGGAGACTTCCCCATGGTGGATATCCAGGATGGAAGCAGTCCTCTTACTGCTATTCCTACATCAGCAACTTCTACTGTTCCTACTGCACAGGCTAACCAGAGTTTAAATTATATTTCTTTCGGAAATGATCCATTTACTCCGAATAACCTGTTAAATACAGATACCTGGCAGTTTAGTGATAACCTTACCATATATTCTGGTAAGCATACTATCTCTGCTGGACTTTCCTATGAGAGTTTCACATTTACGAATGGTTTTACTCCTTTAATCAACGGTATTTATACATTCAACAGCTTAGCTGATTTTTACACTGCCGCTAACACTACCTCAGCAAGTGCTACTTATAGCCCGGTATTTATGAGAAATTACCGTGCCAACTTCAGTAATCTGGAGGGTGGCGGACCTTGGTTGGTAACAACAAAAGCACGTCAGCTTGCTGCTTATATTCAGGATGAAGTTAACGTAGAGGACAACTTTAACGTTACCTATGGTATCCGATTCGAAATTCCTTACTTCGTAGGATCTGGTTATGTTAATAGTGAAGTAGATGGCTTCTCATTTATCGATAACTATGGAAAATCAACAAAACTGAGTACTTCACAGTTACCTAGTGCGAAAATCATGATTAGCCCAAGAATTGGTTTTAACTATGATTTGAATGGTGATAAGAAAACTCAGATCCGTGGAGGTATTGGCTTGTTCACTGGTCGTCCTTCCTTTGTGTTTCTCAGTAACCAAATTGGTAACAACGGAGTGTTGAACGGTGGTGTGAATGTTAATAATACTGCTGCTTATCCATTCAAACCAACTGTACCATCTAATTATCCCAACTTCCTTCCTTCACCTGGAACTCCCGCAACTTCTTACAATATTGCAACAACTGAGAAAGATTTCAAATTTCCTCAGGTACTGCGTTCCAACTTTGCAATTGATCAGAAATTGGGCAGAGATATCGTAGCAACTGCTGAATTTATCTATACGCAATCTCTTAGCAATATCAACTATTATAACGCGAATTTAGTACCCGCTACTGCACGTTTTAATGGTCCAGATAGCCGTCCGCGTTTTGCAGGCTTAGGTTTATCCGGAAATGCACAGAATAATGCATTAAGAATTGTTCCTAAAATCAGTGATGCTACTGTAATGGAAAGTGCACCCATGGGTGGTTCTATTCAGGTAACAGCTAAATTAGAAAAGCAAGCTCGTGGAAACAAAGGATTAAGCTGGTTTGCTGCTTACACTTTCACCAGAGCTCGTGATTATATGACTCCCGGTTCTATTGCCTTTAGTTCATGGAGTGGTATCCAAAGCGTTCGCGGTAACAACAGCACAGATATGGCGTTTAGCGATAACGAAATTCGCAATCGCGTTATTGGTAACGTAAACTACCGTGTTGAAATAGGAAAATCTGCTGCATTACAGTTTTCTTTATATGGTCAGTCTGCAAATCAGGGCCGTTTCTCTTATACCTATAGTGGAGATATGAATGGTGATGGTTTAAGCGGTAACGATTTAATGTATATTCCTGCAAACAGATTGGAAATGAATTTCCTTCCAATACTTTCAGGTACTACTGTAATTGCTTCCGCTCAAGAGCAAGTTGAGGCTTTTGAAGCTTATATTACTCAGGATGCTTATTTGAGCAAAAACAGAGGAAAATATGCTGAAAGAAATGGTGCTCTCCAGCCTTATGTAGTTCGGTTCGATTTCTCAACTCAATTAGAGTTGTTTAGAAACGTTGGTAAAAATAGACATACCATTCAATTAAGAGCTGATATCTTTAACATTGGTAACCTGATAAACTCTGCATGGGGTGTGAGCAATTTTGTAAATACCTTCAATCCATTGGCAGCTGCCGGTGTAGATGCTAATGGAACTCCCATTTTCAGAATGAATCGTGTTAATAATAGCATCAACTACACTACCTACAGAAAAGGTACTGGTTTCAGTGATGTATGGCAAGGTCAGTTAGGTATCAGATATATCTTCTAATTGAGCAATTCACCATAAAAAAAACCCGGATAATTAAACTATCCGGGTTTTTTTATGCGACTCAATCAGCAGATAAGAAAAATGCTTTTTATTTATTGGTGAGCAGCTCGCTCCCAACCCCAGCGAATAAATTCGGGTAATACCCTCGCCCAGGTTGCCACATCATGTTTGCCGTCGATTAGTTCAAGATAATGAATGTGTTCATCGGTATACCCTTTCGATTTTAAGGCAACTACCAAATCCAGGGCATCATCTACTGAATCTATAATACCATTTTTATTGCGGTCGGCAACTTCATCCATTGCGCCACATTGAATAAAAAATCGCAACCAGGGAAAATAGCTCCCCTTGTTTATTTGCAGATGCATGAGGCGGTCTTTTTCATCGTCGTATCCTTCATCGTAACTTTTTCTTCGCCACCAAAGAGAGGCGCTAAATATTCCAACCTTACTAAATTCATTGGCATGATTCCATACCAAATCTAACGCGCTCAATCCCCCCAGTGAAAATCCTGCCATGGCCTTTTCTCGAAAGGATGTTATATGAAACCGCTTACGAATACAGGGAAGCAGTTCATCAAAAATAAATTTGCTATACAATCCTGCGTTGGCTCCCCTACCTTTATAATCGGCAGCATATGCAATTCCATACTCCATCTTTCTGTTCTCACCACAATGAATGGCTACAACTAATATTGGGTGAAGCGCATAATCCGAGGCAACCTGTTGCAACAAATTAGAAAAGGGCATTGTGAGCAAGTCTTGCCCATCATTTACCAATAACAAACTTATCGGCTCGGCAGATTGCAAATCTCCGGTACGGTATACATCACACCGTACATCTCGACTCAAATAATCGGAATACAACTCAAACTGTTCAGTTGCATCAGCCTCTTTCAAAAGTTGTGGATCAGGAAGCATAAATCAAATGTAATAAAAGCTTTTCAGTTCAGTCTGCAATCTAATCAATTCATATAAGAGAACTTTTTTAAAATTCGGTTTGGAATTAGTAACTTAACAGGGAAATTATTATTTGATTTAAACACACTGCATTCCCTTCTCACCTAAGGTCATATACTATTTTTATGAAGAAAATTGGCATTTTATTCGGTCAGGAAAGAAGTTTTCCACTTGCGTTCATCGAAGAGGTAAATCGTAGAAAAGTACCCGGTTTACTTGCAGAACCCGTTCACATCAACAAAGTGATTCAGGGTGAAAGTAGCGGGTACGCAGTTATTATTGACAGGATTAGTCAGGACATACCCTTTTACAGAGCCTATCTCAAAAATGCGGCTTTGTGTGGAACAGCCGTTATTAATAATCCATTTTGGTGGAGTGCGGATGAAAAGTTCTTTAATAATTGCCTGGCAACCAAAATTGAAGTCCCGGTTCCTAAAACCGTTATACTCCCCTCCCGCGATTTACCACCTGATACATCCGACCAGTCTTTCAGTAATCTGGCATTTCCGCTCGACTGGGATGGCATATTCAAGTATATCGGATTTCCCGCATACATGAAACCCTTTGCCGGTGGGGGATGGAAGAATGTATACAAACTTACCAGCAAAGAAGATTTTTTTGAAAAGCATGCCGAAACCAACCAGTTGGTGATGCTCTTACAGGAAGAGATTGTATTTGAAGAATATTATCGTTGTTATTGTATTGGAGGAAAGTATATTCGAATTATGCCTTATGAACCCAGAAATCCGCATCATTTAAGATATGTTGCCGATTTTACTCCCAGTGAGGAACGACTGAAGGAGATGGAAGCAATTGTGTTGCGCATCAATGCTTATTTAGGGTATGATTTCAATACGGTTGAATTAGCTGTTCGGGATGGTGTACCCTATGCCATTGATTTTTGTAATCCTGCTCCGGATGCAGATATCAAAAGTGTGGGTGAAGACAACTTCAAATGGGTAGTAGATACAGCAGCTACCTATGCAATTGAAAAGGCGCAGGCACAGCAGGAAGGAAAAGATAATCTTACCTGGGGTGCTTATTTGAAAAATGGAGTTACCGGTCAGCCATTATACGGAAAGTAAACAGTATAGCAGGAGGAATACCTATGAGCAGATTGAACTACAAGCATTTTACTTTGGGCGTGGAAGAAGAATATATGGTTCTTGATCCAACCACGAAAGAATTAAAAAGTCATGAACAACGGATTGTGCTCGAAGGCCAAAAAATACTGCGAGATAAAGTAAAGGCTGAGATGCACCAGGCTGTAGTGGAAGTGGGTACCGATATTTGTAAGGATATTGAAGAAGCCTATAAAGATGTAGCTTCCCTAAGAGGAAATATTGCTCATATTGCCGGCGAAATGGGTTATTGGATAGGGGCATCCGGAACACATCCCTTTAGTCATTGGGAAAATCAATTAATTACCGATCATGTAAGGTATAACCAAATTGTAAATGAATTGCAGGAAGCTGCCCGTAGTAACCTGATTTTTGGTCTCCATGTACATGTAGGTATGGAAGACAGAAAAACAGCGATACATATAGCTAATACCGCCCGGTATTTTTTACCCCATATTTATGCCTTGAGTACCAACTCACCCTTTTGGGAAGGAAGGGATACGGGTTATAAGTCGTTCAGAACCAAAGTTTTTGATAAGTTCCCCCGTACAGGTATCCCCGACTATTTCGAGAGTTTGGAAGCTTATGAAAACTATGTAAACCTGCTCATCAAAACCAATTGCATAGATAACGCCAAGAAAATCTGGTGGGACTTGAGGGTACACCCCTTTTTCAACACCATTGAATACCGGATTTGCGATGTACCCATGACTATCAATGAAACCATTATGATTGCGGGATTATTTCAGGCAATTACTGCAAAAATTTATAAACTTCGCAGTCAAAACATGAATTATATCATTTACCAGCGGTCATTAATTAATGAAAATAAATGGAGAGCCAGCAGGTATGGGATAGATGGTATGCTTATTGATTTCGGGAAAGAAATTGAAGTTGATACCCGATCTCTGATTTTAGAACTCCTTGATTTTGTAGATGATGTAGTGGATGAACTGGGTTGCCGGCCAGTTATCAATTTAGTCCACCAGACGCTGGAAAAAGGTACCGGCGCGGATCGGCAACTGGCAGTATTTCGACAATATCAACAACTCACCAACGTTGTAGAATATATCCAAGGACAATTTTTAGTTACTTGATTAATTAATTTAATGTGTCTCAATTTTCCGCTTGATTCGGGCAACAAAAATGGTTCCGTTGGCATCTTAATTATTCGTGAACCTTAAAAATGAGTTTACAGTGACTGAATATGAAATTATCGAAGGCTGCATCCGCCACGATTCGAAATGTCAGCGTGCATTGTTCGACCGGTATTCCGGTAAAATGATGGGAGTCTGTACAAGATATGCTAAAGATACCATGGAGGCAGAAGATATGCTGCAGGATGCCTTTATTAAGGTTTTCCAGTATATAGGACAATTTAAATTTGAAGGGGCATTTGAGGGCTGGATTCGCCGCATTGTAGTTAATACTGCGATTCGACATCTGGAAAAGAAAAAAATCCAGTTCAAGGATATAGAAGAAACCACATACGATGCTCCCCGGGTTGAAGCTTCAGCTTATACACACCTGGGTCAGGAAGATTTACTTAAACTCATTAATCAACTGCCGGATGGTTACAGAATGGTTTTTAACTTGAATGCAATTGAAGGGTATAGTCATGAAGAAATTGCAGAAATGCTGAACATACAACCTGGAACCAGTCGTAGTCAACTGGTAAAAGCTCGGAAAATGCTACAATACCAAATCTTACAATTACAGAAAATTGCTGTATAGAATGCCTGATAGTCAATTTGATGATTTCGTTGGACGCTCACTAGGAGACCTTTCTGTGCCTGTGCCGGAAGGTGCCTGGGAACGCCTGGCGGATAAGCAATTTGATTTGCATTGTAAACAAACGCTGCAGCACATGCAATCCAACGTTTCTGATGACCTATGGAAACGGATTGCCGATTCCCATTTTGATCAACACATAGCTGAACAATTAGGAAATTATATTGCACCAGTACCGGCTGGTTCTTTCGAACAATTAGATGACACCCGTTTGGATCATTTCTTTGGGAATAGCTTGGTGGATTATGAAGTTCCGGTTGGAGAAGAACAATGGGATGCTATTGCTGATGGATTATTACATCAGCATACCGGAAACGTATTCGACAACTATGAAGCACCGGTTTCTGAAGGTTTGTGGAATAAAATTGCCGACCAGCAATTCAACCAGCATTTTGCCGATAAATTAGGAAATCTAGCAGTTCCTGTTTCAGGTGAATTGTGGGATTCTATTTCCGACGGACAAATGGATGCCCACTTTCAATCTCAATTGACTAATATAGAAGCTCCTGTTCCTGAAGACATGTGGGAAAGAGTAAAGCCTCGTGAAAAAGAAGACCGGAAATTCTTCTTCTGGATGCGTTTCCCCATGGCAGCGGCAATTTTGGGTGCTATATTACTGGGAGGTATTTGCGCTACTTATTTTCTGTATAACAACTATAACAAAGAAAGTAAATCATCCAATCAACAAGAAGTGGTTCGGGATGCAGCTAAACAGGGAAATTTTAATCCAGCACAGCCAAACAATGCCGTTGAAAACAAAGAAAATATTTCTTCCGAATCTAATGGAAGCGAACCAATAACCCCCAATACTCAATTGAATCGGGGAAAAAGTGTAATACCTCCCGATATAGATCCAGCTGCTGCTGAGTCATTCAAGAAAAATGGTAGTATCAATAATGGATTGATTGAGAAAAAACGCCGCAACAGCAAAACACCCATCCACTCCGGATTCCAAATAACTCAAAATTTTCCCAATAAAAATTTGCTTACCAGCAACAGAGATCAGGATGAAATAAACGCAGCATCAATTTTACCTGTACAAGGATCTTACCAGGCAGGAAATACCATTCAAAACAAAAAATTTGCCTATCCTCAAAGCATAATCGCAAAAGAAAGAAATGGGAAATTCACACAGCAGGAAGTTACTACAATCAACGGCCATCCCATCCAACTGCCAAAAATTAACTGTCCAACCGTTAGAGGCCGCAATAAATGGGACGATTTTAATAAAGATTGGTATGTGGATACTTATGTTTCACCCGATTATTCTATCCAAACGATTAACAATCTTTCTGCCAGTCAGCAATTGCTGAAACAAAAAGATAGCAGTGAGCAGATGCAACTGGGATATACTGCTGGTGTAAGATTGGTGAAACCGCTAAATAATCATTTCTTATTAACTACCGGTTTACAATATGCTCAAATCAATCAAAAATATGTTTACAGGAGTGAAAATGAAATTAAGTTAACTACTGTTGTTACAATAAGAACTATTATACGTGCTCCCGGAGATACAGTAGTTGTTCGGGATACTAGTACTGTTCAAACAGTAGGATATAAAAATAATGTAGAGAAAAATCGCTACCGCTCAATTGATATTCCGATTTTATTGGGTTATCAGTTTGGAAGGGGTTCCCTAAAAGTTGGAATACATGCCGGTGCCATCATCAATGTATCCTCCTGGTACGAGGGTGTAATACTCGATAGCAGTATGGCAGTTGTACCTGTTCAAAAGGGATCACAGTTATACAAGAGCAAGGTAGGTTTAGGTTTGTATGCGGGCGTTAATGTTACCAAAGAATTGAGTAAAGACATGTCGCTCTTTGTAGAACCGTATTACAAACATTCACTGGACAACATTACAAGTGAAAAAATGCCTTATCAGCAGAAATTTGGTACTGTAGGTGTGCTGATGGGGGTAAGATGGAGTTTAAATAGGAAATAGGAGGCAACGAATAATTTTTAAAAGGTATCTAATAAACGTAATGGAAAGTAAAAAATGAAAATGCAGGTTTACATATTAATGCTTCTTTCAACTTGCTTGTTGTTAGGTTCTTGTCAAAAGGAGCTTTCCGGTGAATTCACTGCATATCCGAATAACCCTTTAAATGATACAATTTGGACAGCCACTCAAAAACCTACTGATGGGGTTAATAGTATAATTAGTGATCTTATGCCTCCGGTTGAGGTTGCCAGTGTAGATTTATCTTTACCAACTAACGAAATTAAAATTGGAGGTTCAGATAGTTGCCGCCTTTATTTCGATAAGGGAATTTTTGTAACTATAGAAAATGGAGTAATTACCCCGGTTAAACCAGAGGGTATTGCAACAATTGAAATGTATCGAATCAGAAATATAGGCGAAATGATTCGTTGCATGCGACCTTCCCAGGCAAATGGGTTGTTAACTGAATTCGCAGGAGGTTTTTTTATTAGAATTCTAAAAGACGGAAAAGAATTGAGTTTAGCTAGCAGACAATCCTACCTAGTTAAATGGATAGAAGCTGGTTCCGATGCAAAAACTGATATGAGGGTATATTATTCGAGAGAATCATCCCCTACCCCACTTTATAATGTAATGGATTTTAATTTTGAATGGAAAGAGGATATGATGGCAGGAACAAACCCCATTGAAATTGTTGAAGAAACCCTTTCTAATAAAAAATGTAAAGTTTACAAGATGCTGCTAAGCAATTTTCGCTGGGTAAGTGCACAGAGACGCGTATCAGCGAATGCTAATACAGTGAGGTTAACATCTTTTTTGCCACCCAATTTCACGAATAAGAATACTACTGTGCTGGCTTATTTCAAAAAACAAAAAACCGTTATAAAATTAGATGCTGATTATAGTTCTCGTTCTTTTAAAACTGATCTTTTACCTAAAGGAGCTGAAATTACCTTAGTTTCAATTTCAAAAATTGGCAGTAACTATTATTATGGTGAGAAGGATATCAGCAGTCTAGATTACGGTACCATTACAAAAATTGAACCTGAAAAAATCACACTTGCCAAAATTCAGGAGTTGCTTAATAATAAATAGACAAAATTGAAAAGCCACACCTATACAGGGAGTTTGTAAGGGTTGCCATGCGGGCAGCCCTTTTTTATTGGAAATCAAATAAGGTAGCAGTGAAAATAGCTCTCTCTCGCTTTTTAAAAACCACATCCCAGTTGCCTTTATATCGCAAAATTTTGGGAACAAGCAGCTGTTGAAATCGTGTCATTTCCACTTCCATACTTACATCAAAATCATAAACGCCTGCTTTGTAACTCAGAGAATAATTTCGGGCAAGTACTTCCATTGTTTTCATATCGAACCAGGTAACCATGCGATCTACCACTACCCGATCGTTTTTCAAAAATCCCAATGATTCTTTAGGTGTAATAGAAAAAACATACACCAGCTTGCCTCTCAATTCTTCAACATCTAAACGATAATCGTATAATTCATGTGCGCTTGCATCATATAAATCTAACTTGTCGCCTATAAATGGAATACCGGGAATTTTTTTTCCGGGATTGAAGAATAACATTTTCAGTTGCTCTTTATGTTTTTCTATGCCTTTTTTTCCGCTGGCTTGAATGAGGTGTCCTTTCACACGATTGTTTTCACCGCAAACCGTGTCTTTCGTAAAAAATAATGAACCATATAATTCGGCAGTAAGGTAATTATACTGATGTTTGCTATTGTAAAAATCTCCGGTGGTTTGTTCTTCCAGCACTTCCATATAGCGGCAGTTGGCTGTTCGGAGTTGACGGGTTTTACTATTCAATGAAGCTTTCACCTGATTGTTTTTATCCAGCATCTGGATGTTATTGAAAGAACTATATCCAATCATCCGAAGATTGCGAAATGCCTTGTAAAATGTAGTGTCGTCCTGAATCGTTGCCAATACCGCTTTGTAATCAAAATTATTGCGCACTACAACTTCTGCGAGTGTAAAAGACTGCTGATTGAATGAAATAGCTGTATCCTGAGCTCTTGCTAAAGTAGCAACAAAACTCATCCATAAAAAGAGCACATATTTCATTACCCCGGAAATATCATTTTATAATCCACTTTCACATTTCCCTTACTGATATCCTTCAATTTGCCCTGCATGAGTTTTCTACGAAAGGGTTTTAAGTGATCTATGAATAGCTTTCCCTCAATATGGTCGTATTCGTGCAAAATTACGCGTGCAGTTATCCCTTTAAATGTTTCGGTATGCTCCACAAAATTTTCGTCGCAATAGCGTATGGTAACCGTTTCTTTTCGAATGATATCTTCCCGTATTTTGGGAATACTCAAACAGCCTTCATTATACGACCAGTCATTACCTCCCAGTTCCAACACCATTGCATTGATAAATACCTGCTTAATACCCGGTCCATCAGACAGCATTTCTTTTTCAGATTCTTCCAGGTGCTCAAAAATTTGGGTGCTGTCTACCACAAACAATCGGATATCCCTATTAATTTGGGGAGCAGCTAATCCAACCCCATTACTCTCATACATGGTTTCCCACATATCGGAAATAAAAGAATGCAATTGAGGATATTCTGGAGAAATGTTATTACAAACTTTTCGCAAAATCGGATCCCCATAAGCTACAATAGGAAATATCATACCCTTGAATTGGCTGCAAAGGTACGACAATTGTCCGAATTGATTTCAACAAGTTGATTTACAACGTATTATGTTGATTCAAATACTCCTGAAGCATAATGGTTGCAGCAATCTGATCTACATTGCCTTTTTGTCTTCTGTCTTTCTTTTTCATCCCCATTTCTATCATTGCCTTCCCGGCCAACACCGATGTAAATCTTTCATCCACTTTCTCAACAGGAATTTGCGGAAATTCTTTTTGTAATCGCTTAATAGCGGCTTCTACTAATGGAGTAGCATGTGTGGGAGTGTCATCTAAATTGAGCGGATGACCAATTAAAATACGTTCTACCGATTCGGCAGTAAAATATTTCTTTAAGAAACTGAATAATTGGGGTGTTTCAATGGTTTGCAAAGCTGTTGCAATAATCTTCAATGGATCTGTTACCGCAATACCGGTTCTTTTTTTACCATAATCGATACAAATGATTCGGGCCACAGATACAAATTTACTTTTTCAAAAGAATTGCCGCAACAACCAATATACCAAATATAACACTGGCAATACCATTAGACGTCATAAACGCCCGATTAACCCTGCTCAAATCGGTAGCACTTACCAAAGTGTGTTGGTAAATGAGCATGACAACAAAAATCATGGCTGCCGGCCAATAAAGAAAATGAAATGCACCATACCATCCTGCAAATAAAATACAACAGGCACTCAACACATGTAAGGCACGAGAAAATAACAATGCCCTAGCTTTCCCTAACCAAACCGGAATGGAATGTAACTGATGATTCTTGTCGAACTCTTCATCCTGTAAGGCATAGATGATATCAAATCCCCCCACCCATCCAATTACTGCGAATGAAAACAATAAGGGTAACAGATCGAATACTCCCGTAACTGCCAGATATGCGCCAATGGGGGCAAGCGACAAACCCAATCCCAATACCAGATGGCAGAGGGGTGTAAATCGCTTGGTATAACTATAAAATAAAATTACGCCCAATGCTACCGGTGACAGAAAAAAACAAATGGTATTAATTAAATAAGCAAACAGCATGAATAAAGCTGCGTTAATAAATACAAATCGCAAAGCACTGGAAGGAGCGATCAATCCTGCTGGAATTTCCCGTAATGCAGTGCGCGGATTATTTGCATCAAATGAACGATCGAGATAACGATTAAATGCCATAGCGGCACTGCGGGCAGTAACCATACAACCCAAAACCAGCAAAAAAATAATACCAGTTGGATGGCTATTTGAAGTTGGATACTGTTGAATTTTTGCCCAACCCAAGGTAAATCCAATGATTGCAAAAGGAAGCGCAAAAATAGTATGCGAAAAAGTAACCAGTTGCAGATATTTTTTTACAGTTTCCATGTTTCGGGTGTTACAAACAAAATATTTAATTGTTTTGATTAAGTAATTGGATTCGGGTAAGCTCCCATAAAACAATTCCTGCAGCAATGGATACATTTAATGAATGCTTCATACCCCATTGAGGAATTTCGATACTGCCATCGCAAAGTGAAAGCACTGCATCGCGCACACCCTCTACTTCATTTCCAAATACCAATGCCATTCCTGTATTTGCGACTGGGAGTTTTTGCAGTGCAATGCTTTGATTGGTTTGCTCCACTGCCCAAACGCTATATCCCTTTTGCTTGGCTGCCGCTACTGCTGCTTCGGTACTGGGAAAATACTCCCAGGCAACTGTTTCGGTTGCGCCTAATGCTGTTTTATGAATATCGCGGTGGGGAGGTTGAGGAGTGTAGCCACACAAATAAATTGATTCAACCAAAAAAGCATCTGCTGTGCGAAAAACACTCCCCACATTATGCATACTTCTGATATGATCGAGAATGATGATAATGGGTTGCTTTTCTGCCGCTCTAAAATCGTCGGAAGACAGCCGATTTAGCTCCTGCATGCTCAATTTTCGCATGCCGCAAAGGTACAGGCATCCGTTCATACAAAACTATTTTTGGGAAAGGAGGAAATTGATTAAAAAAACTAATCAAAAAAATTATACCAGGAAAAGATTCATCCGACTTGCTTTTTCAGTTTATGGCAGGGTACGTTGTAAGAGTGATATAATAACTCCTCCGAAAGCCGTTACCCAAACCCCGACTGGTAGGTGGGATGGAAATCTAGGTTTATTTTCCACATCTGCGGAATAAAATACAGTAGTGCCGGGGCATGATTTATATTTGTTGCCATGGCAAAAGGATCGGCAGATACCCCCTTAATGATGCAGCATCGGGCTATTAAGCAAAAATATCCTGATGCTGTATTGCTATTTCGGGTAGGTGATTTTTATGAAACTTTTGGTGAAGATGCCCTGATTAGTTCCCGGGTATTGGGCATCACTTTAACCAAGCGAAATAATGGTGCAGCTGCCTCCAGTGAACTGGCTGGATTTCCCTACCATGCATTGGATACCTATCTGCATAAACTGGTAAAAGCGGGCTACAGGGTAGCCATTTGTGATCAGCTGGAAGATCCCAAAATGGTAAAAGGTATTGTAAAACGAGGAGTAACGGAAATGGTAACACCCGGAATTGCCACCAACGATAAGCTGCTCGAGTTTAATAAAAACAATTTTCTGGCTGCCATACATTTCACAGAAGAAATTCATGGCATTGCTTTTCTCGATATTACCACCGGTGAATTTTTGGTTGCAGAAGGAAATCAAGATTATATTGATAAACTTTTGCAGAGCTTACAACCCGCAGAAGTATTGTTTCAACGCAATCAGCAAAAAAGATTCAAGGAAATTTTTGGAAACCAGTTTTATACCTATACACTGGAAAGCTGGATTTTTGAAGCAAATTTTGCAACCGAACAATTACTCAAACAATTTCAAACCCATTCGCTAAAAGGTTTTGGGGTAGAAAACACACATCTAGGAATTGTAGCTGCCGGGGCTATTTTATACTACCTCAAAGAAACAGAACATCCCAACTTACAGCACCTTACATCCATTCAGCGAATGGAGCGGGAAGACTTTTTGTGGATGGACCGATTTACCATTCGTAACCTGGAATTATTACCCGTGCATGAGGGGGGTAATTCCTTACTAAAAGTACTCGACAATACGGTAAACCCAATGGGAAGTCGCTTGTTGAAACGCTGGATGTTATTTCCGCTCAGGGAGGAAAATAGTATTCAAGAAAGATTAAACGCAGTTTCGTTTTTAATTAAAGAAACGGATATAAGAAAACATTTGATTACTGCCATTAAAGCCTGTGGAGATATTGAACGGCTGAGTGGAAAAATACCTGCTAAAAAAATTACTCCCAGAGAAGTACAGCAATTAAGCCGCGGACTGCAACAAACGGCCCAAATCAAACAGATTTGTAAAGAAACCCATCAGCCACTGTTACAAAAATTAGGAGATGCGTTGAATGGTTGTGCTTTAATGGTAGAAAAGATACAAGCTGCGATTGCCGACCCGGCTCCTGCCACTGCACAGAAAGGAGGAATGATACGAGAAGGTTTTCATGCGGAGTTGGATGAACTCAGGATGATTGCGCATGGAGGAAAAGAATACTTACAAAAAATTCAACAGCAGGAGTCTGAAAAAACAGGCATTCACTCATTAAAAATCAACTACAACCAGGTTTTTGGTTATTATCTGGAAGTTACCCATGCGCATAAACATAAGGTTCCCGAAAGCTGGATACGGAAGCAAACACTGGTAAATGCAGAAAGGTATATCACCCCCGAACTAAAGGAATATGAAGAAAAGATTATGGGGGCGGAAGAAAAAATACTTGCTATTGAATCGCGCTTATATGATGAATTGATGAATGATTTGCAATTATACATTGCGCCATTGCAGGTAAATGGAAATGTGCTGGCAACTTTGGATTGTATAACCTGTTTTGCTGAAAATGCTTTACAATATCAATATCATCAACCTGAAATTCATACAGGCTATGATTTAGTGCTGGAAGAAAGCCGGCATCCGGTTATAGAGCGTTATTTACCACCGGGTGAAGTTTACATTGCCAATGATATACAACTCAATCCTACCCAAACGCAAATCATCATATTAACGGGTCCGAATATGAGTGGTAAAAGTGCTTTACTACGCCAAACTGCTATCATAACGTTACTGGCACATATGGGAAGCTTCGTTCCTGCACGAAAAGCACTTATTCCGCTTACCGACAAAATATTTACCCGGGTTGGTGCCAGCGACAATTTAAGTGGGGGTGAATCTACCTTTATGGTTGAGATGAATGAAACCGCCAGCATCATCAACAATATTTCAAGCCGAAGTTTGGTGCTGCTGGATGAGATTGGCAGGGGTACCTCCACCTATGATGGTATATCGATTGCCTGGAGTATGGTTGAATTTCTGCAACAATCTGCTGCAAAACCCAAAACGCTTTTTGCCACCCACTATCATGAATTAAATGAGTTAGAGCAAAAATGTGAGCGGGTAATCAATTATCATATCACACACAAAGAAGTTGGTAATAAAATCATTTTCCTCAGAAAATTAGCCAAGGGTGGAAGTACGCATAGCTTTGGTATTCATGTAGCCCGAATGGCCGGTATGCCGCCTGCATTAATTGAAAGGGCCAATGAAATTTTACATCTACTCGAAAACAAACAATCATCTGCGGATATGGGTAGCATTGCAATTTCGCAAAACAATATGGCAAAGCAAATTAAACAACTGCAAGTACCACAAATGCAGTTATCGATTTTTGATGCTCATACCCAAACCTTTGAAGCAATTCGCAAATTACTAACCGAATTAGACATCAACCGGCTCACTCCGGTTGAAGCCATGATGAAGCTGAATGAGATTAAAAACATGATTCAATAATATTTGTATGCAACAAACGCTGGCAGCTGTTTCATTGGTAGTGCGCGACTATGATGAAGCCATTGCTTTTTACACGCAGCAATTATCTTTCACACTGGTGGAAGACACGGTATTGAGCGAAAGCAAAAGATGGGTTGTGATTGCCCCGCCGGGATCAAGTGGCTGTAAATTATTATTGGCAAAAGCTTCGAATGAAGCACAACTGAAAGCAGTGGGCAATCAAACCGGGGGAAGGGTTTTCTTGTTTTTGCATACAGATAATTTCGAAAGAGATTATTCCAATATGAAAAATGCGGGCATAACTTTTATAGAAGCGCCCAGGAAGGAGCCCTATGGAACAGTAGTGGTATTTGAAGACTTATATGGAAATCGCTGGGATCTCATCGAACCAAAACAATAGAAAGGTTAGTTTATGCGAAGTGCTATATTCAAAATTTTGCTTTGGTTGTTGATGGTATTGCTAAGTGGATGCATCTTTTTGTGTATCATTTTTTATCAGTCCGATCAATCGCCAGAAGCAGTATATGCAAAATATTCCCTTCCTCAATCGCATCAATTAAAAATAGGTGGTGTATTGGTACATTATTGTGAAGAGGGAAACGAGGCAGACAGTACTCCCCTGCTGCTAATTCATGGAACATCATCGTCGCTGCGAACCTGGGATGGAGTAGTGGCGCAACTAAAAAAAGACTACCGCATTATTCGATTCGATTTACCTGGTTTTGGATTAACGGGGCCCAACGCACAAAAAGACTATAGCAATGCCTATTACAATGCTGTAATTGATACCCTTTTAGCCAAACTATCTTTATCACAGGTAATTGTTGTAGGCAATTCGTTGGGAGGATCGATTGCTGCGGATTATGCCATTTATCGGCCAGAAAAAGTTAAAGGGTTGGTATTGGTAGATGCTGCGGGTGTGCCTTCCATGAAAAAAACTAAAGGGGCAATAGGCTTCAAACTGGCACAGATACCGGGAATCAATCAATTACTCACCCGCATCACCCCCAAATTTTTAGTGAAAAAAAGTTTAGAAGATGCGTATGGTAATCCGGAAAAAGTTACCGACAGTTTAACTACACAGTATTTTGATATGCTAACTCGGGAGGGCAACCGGCGGGCATTGGTAGACAGGATGCAGATGGGTTGGCAACATAACAATAGTGACTATTTACAAGCAATCAAAGCACCTACCCTTATTGTTTGGGGGAGAAAAGATAATTTAATTCCGGTTGAAAATGCAGCTACTTTCGATCAAAAAATACCGAATAGTGAGTTATTTATCTGGGATCATCTGGGGCATGTTCCCATGGAAGAAGATCCAATTGCCTTTTCGGAACTACTTCGCAACTGGAGAAAATCTCAATAGTATTTCAACAAGCAGCATTTTTTGCTTTAGGCAAAATGAAATAACAAGGGAAACAAAAACACTACAATGGCTGCCCAAATTGCATATACAGGAAACCAGCGGGTAATACTGGCTTCTACTGAATAAATGGTATTATTATTACGCAAGCTTACCTTGAGTTGGTAAGCAATGAATGCCAGGTGTATAAAAATAAGTAAGTTGGCGCCCAGAATCGCTATTCGGTTGGGAGTAAATCCAAAACCAGCTAAGCGAAAAATAATTGCAGACAAAGCAATGGCATTTGCAATGAATGCAAGTAAAGCGAGCCCTGCTTGCAAATAATGTAAAACTGAACGGTGATGTTGTTTAGCGGATGTTAGGGAAAAGAAAATAATTGCCAAAACCGCTACCAGCATAACATTAAAGGTTAGTAAAAAATTTCGGTCGGTATAAATACGGCTCAAAGAAAATACAAGCGAGACTAGGAAGACCAATAAAGTTATTACAACTACCGGGGTTAACAATGCGGCAATCATAGGGGAAATCCGGTTTACGAGTTGAGGATTATTAAAAACAAAATAAGTAGTAAGAATAGGGAAAGCAGCCAATGCCCATAGAAGCAAATATTTTTGATAGAAAGATGCAAGATCAATACCAATTAAATTAAACAAGGCAACTGAAAGTGCGGTAAATAAGAAAGCGGTTATCAGCATAAGGGCAGATAAAACCAACCAGTTACCATTATGTTGTAAATATTCAATAGACGCTGAAGTATTATGTAATCTTGCACCGGCAAAAATATAGCCGGTTACAATCCATAAAAGAAAGGGCAAATGCAAAATACTCAGGAGGCTGGTTTGGCTATCGAGATGAGCAGGAATAACATTGATAAATACAGCACTCATTGCTACCAGAAAAGCGGGTATTAGTAGCTGTTGAAAAGGGATCTGTTTTTTAATAGCAAAATAAACACCCAATGCAGGGAAAACAATCAAACCGATATGCTTAGGAAAAAAAAGTTCCGGGCTAAGTGAAAGCCAGGTAGGCAAATGAACCATACAACCGCTTACAAAAATTAAAAGCAATACACATAGAATTTCATTGCGTGAACCTATTACAAAAGAAGATGATGTTGTAAAATTCAGCCGTTGTTTCCAGGTTTCTGCAACCGGATTATTTGCAATTGTTGGATAAAGCTGAAGAAATGCAGCCGTGAAACGAACTTTGTTATTTCTGTATAATGTTTCGAGTTCGGCGGGATGATTGATATTTTCCAATATTTGTTGTTCCATTGAATTACTTTTTTTTATTGAGTTGATTTTGTTGAATGATGCTTTCGAGGGCATTGAGATGTGCCTCAAAAGCCTGCTTGCCTAAGGGAGTTACTGTATAGGTAGTATTGGGCTTTTTACCAATAAACTGTTTGGTAACTTGAATAAATTGTATTTTTTCAAGTGCAGCTAAATGACTGGCCATATTGCCATCCGTAAGTTGTAGCAATGATTTTAAACCGGCAAAATCCATTTGCTCGTTTACCAACAGCATGCTCATAATACCCAGGCGAACCCTGCTATCAAAAGCTTTATTCAGTTGTAAAATGTGTGGAATCACTTTTCGTATTTTCTATACAGTTGAAAGCCATAATATATATGCAAAACTCCCATTCCAAATGCCCAAAAAAGCAATCCATAATCCAAAAAGCAGGCTGCCAGTAATCCGGCGATTATTTCAAGCATTCCCAAGGAAAATACATCCTGCAGGGTGTGTTTACTTCCATTTATGAGAGCCAAACCGTAAAAAATTAAAGTAATAGGAGCCAACCAGGCGGGCTGGTGATGGAAGAGAAAAATACAACAGAGCAAACCGCCCGAAACAAGTGGTATGGCCATATACTTGATTAATTTGGCTGATGCGGGAGTCCAAAAAGTGAGTTGATGCTTTCGGGCATTTTTACTAGCAAAAGAAAAACCTACCCAAATGGCTATTAACAATAAAGTAAAATATAAACTAATTAACTGCACTTCAATGGCAGTAAGATTACTGCCCTGAAAAATATTATTGGCATAACCCGGATTGGTAACTGAAATACCTAGTAGAAAATAAGTAAGTGCTACCGTTAACAAAGCCAGTATGCCAACTACAATACCTGCCTTTCCGCTGAGGTGATGAAAACGCAGGCTACTATTCATCATATTCCTAATATCATGTAGGGCATCTAACGGGGTCTGAATTTGCTCATTTTCCATATTTAAAAGTACTTTGAATTACAAAGCTACTGAAATTTTTTAGATTACTTCCTTTTTTCTACTAATACTTTGACTTGGCAAAAAATAACCGTTAAAAAATCTATCGGAATGCATGTTATTGCGTCCCTTTTAACATAATATGGGTAGATAGATTAGTGTATGTTACAATTTTTACCTTAGAATGTGAATTTCAGTCCCTATTCAGGTAGAATTCAAGTAGGATCATTTTATGAAAACATGGCACAGGCATATCCAATCAAATGGAGTTAAATAAATTTGGTGATTATCAAATTAAACATTGAGATAAAAGTATATATTGATATTTAGCTAAAATAAATTCCCAAATCTTAATTTGTTAGAGTCGAAATTCTATTTGTAAAATCTATGATATGTGAACTTTATTTTAATATGACATTCGATTTTATACATTTCACTAATATGTTATAGGCACCTGTATTCCACTGATGCGAGTTAGACTAGTCATTAAATTTTTAGTTAGTAATTTTAGCTGTAAAAATTTTGCTGCCCCTTTCTTTCATACGAAGTAGATGATGGTTTACCCTTTTAAAATACGAAAAGCTAACATTTGGTTATCGATCATCCTATTGTTAGCAGGTTCTATTGTAAAGGCGCAACCCTCCATCACTAATTTTTCACCTACTTCAGGCGCTGTGGGTACATTGGTAACCATAAAGGGAGCCAACATTCAAAATCCAACCCAGATAATAATTGGGGGGGTTAATGCGATTCCTATTAGTTCGCAAGGAAACACTTTGGTTGCAATGGTAATGCCGGGAGCAGTTACTGGGGGAATTAGTGTTACAACATCAGGGGGAGTTATCAATAGTACTGAAAATTTTATTGTTACCCCTACTCAACCACCCAATGCTCAGCTGGGAGCCAAACTTTTGGGAACTGGAGCTGTAGGTAATGCCCAGCAGGGTTCAAGTGTGTCAGTAAGTGCAGATGGTAATACAATGATCATAGGTGGAAGGGGTGATAACAACTTTGCAGGGGCTGCCTGGATATTTACCCGATCTGGTGCTGGCTGGGTGCAAGAGGGAACTAAATTGGTAGGAACCGGTGCTGTTTCCATCAATTCGCAACAAGGCTATAGTGTTGCAATGAGTGCTGATGGAAAAACGGCAATGATTGGGGGCTATAATGATGATGGAGGAAAAGGAGCTGTTTGGGTATTTATTCGCAATGGAGCAAACTGGAATCAACAAGGCAGTAAATTAGTTGCAACTGATGCAAATGCAGATGCAAATATGGGTTCCAGCATAGCATTGAGTGCGGATGGAAATACTGCAATAATTGGTGGTTACAACGATAATGGGGGTATCGGCGCCGCATGGATTTTCACCAGAACCGGTTCGGTTTGGTCGCAAAGTCAGAAACTTATTTTTTCGGGCGAGAGCGGTAACCCTAATTTCGGAAAAAGCGTCGCCATTAGTGCTGATGGCACCACTGCCATTATTGGGGGAAACGCAGATAATAGCTTTAAAGGTGCTTCCTGGATATTTGTTAATAGTGGTGGAAACTTTCTGCAACAGGGAAATAAATTGGTAGGCACAGGTGCATCGGGAGGAGTTGCTCAACAAGGCTGGAGCGTAAATTTGAGTGCTGACGGAAATACGGCAATTGTTGGGGGACTTTATGATGTTAATAAAGGTGCCGCCTGGATTTTTACCCGCAGTGGTACTAATTGGGTTCAGCAGGGTAGTAAATTGATAGGAACTGGAGATATTGATGGTGCAAACCAGGGAAGTAGTGTATCATTGAGTGCTGATGGTAATACTGCCATTATAGGGGGATACCAGGATAATAGTGGTATGGGTGCTATATGGGTTTTTACCCGAAATGGAATAATATGGACGCAGCAGGGAACAAAATTGGTGGGAACTGGTGCAACCAGCAATGCGAAACAAGGACAAAGTGTTGCAATCAGTGCCAATGGGAATACCGTTGTGGTGGGTGGAAATGGCGATGATGGATCGAAGGGTGCAACATGGGCTTTCACTTATTTTCCTACTCCTAGCATTTCCCAATTTTCTCCAACTGTAGCCGCAACTGGAACAACTATTGCAATTACAGGTACCAATCTGCTGGGCACTACATCGATCAACCTAGGAGGCGCATTGGTTGCCTCATTTACCGTTATTTCTTCAACAAGCATCATTGCAGTTGTAGGAAATGGTAACAGTGGTAACATGAGTATAACAACACCCGGCGGTACTGCGACGTTGGCGGGATTTAGCTTCATTCCTCCTCCTACTATAACCGGATTCTCGCCTTCGACTGCTGGAGCTGGAGCCAATCTAATGATATCGGGAACTAATTTAAACGGCACTTCCCTAATAACATTGGGGGGTACATTGGTTTCAGCTTTCACAATCGTCTCTCCCACTTCGATAATTGCTGTAGTTGGTAACGGCTCATCCGGTGCCATCAGTCTAACAACACCCGGTGGTACTGCTTCAATTGAAGGATTTAATTTTATACCTCCTCCCACCATCACTTCTATCAATCCGAATTCAGTTGGTGCAGGCGGGTTGATTACAATAACAGGAACCAATCTCATTGGTACATTTGAAATTACGCTCGGAGGTACAACAGTGCAAGCATTTACTGTTGTTTCCTCAACTTCGATTGTTGCAGTAGTTGGCGGAGGAACAAGTGGAGGAATAAGTTTAACAACACCCGGAGGATCGGCAAGTCTGGGTGGTTTTATTTTTGTTCAACCGCCTTTGATAAGTTCATTCAGTTCAACTTTTGGACCGGTTGGAAGCCTTGTTACTATCAATGGTTCAAATTTAAATAACCTTTTGAGTGTTTTCATTGCAGGTGTGGGTGCCATTCCTATTAGCAATGATGGGAACAAATTAGTAGCAATGGTAATGCCTGGAGCAACTTCAGGTGGTGTAAGTGTGGTAACTGTAGGTGGAACGGCAGTTGGTACCGGAAATTTTTCTGTCACTTCCTCTCAACCCCCTAATGCACAGCAAGGAAATAAGTTGGTTGGAACAGGCGCAGTAAATGCAGCCCGGCAAGGAAAAAGTATAGCAGTAAGTGCCGATGGAAACACAGCAATAGTTGGGGGATATTTTGATAATGGATTTAGAGGGGCAGCCTGGGTATATACTCGAAATGGAGATACCTGGGTTCAGCAGGGAAATAAATTAGTTGTAAATGATGCCATTGGAAATTCAAATTTTGGTTGGAGTGTTGCAATAAGTGCCGATGGAAATACTGCAATGGTTGGTGGACCAGCAGATAATTTTAATATAGGAGCTGTCTGGATTTTTAATAGAACTGAAAATAGCTGGATTCAGCAAGCAAAATTAATTGGTTCTGGATATATAGGTCGAGCTCAACAAGGAGTTGGGGTTGCAATGAGTGCTGATGGAAATACCATTATAGTTGGAGGTGACAGAGACAATTCTTTAATTGGAGCAGCATGGGTTTTTAAAAGAAGTGGAAATATATGGACTCAGCAGGGTGCCAAACTAGTTGGCAGTAATTCAATTGGTCAATCGCAACAAGGCTGGAACGTTTCGATAAGTGGTGATGGAAATACTGCAATTTTAGGCGGATTTGGCGATAATGGAGGAAATGGTGCTGCCTGGGTATTTACCCAAAATGGAAATGATTGGATACAACAAGGAAATAAACTTTTTGGTAATGATGGAATCGGAAACTCACAACAAGGCTGGAACGTTTCTTTAAATGCAGATGGAAATACAGCAATCCTTGGCGGATATAATGATGATGGAGGGGTAGGTGCTGCTTGGATTTTTACCAGAACCGGCAACATATGGTCGCAACAAGGTAATAAACTGATTGGAACTGGAGTTCAAGGTGTTGCATTGCAGGGTGCAGATGTTGCACTTAGCGCAGATGGTAATATTGCATTAGTAGGTGGACATATCGATAATAATCAAGTTGGCGCTGCATGGATTTTTAAGCGAAGTGGAGGTTCATGGACACAAGTTGGAAACAAACTAAAAGCAAAAGATGCAATTGGAGCTAGTTGGATGGGATATGAATTAGCACTAAGTGCAGATGGGAATACAGCTATTTTAGGTGGGCTATTTGATAATGGAACAAACGGTGCTTCTTGGGCATTCACCTATATTCCACCACCAACCATTACTACTTTTTCTCCTATAGCTGCTGGAAAAGGTGATGTAATATCAATATTTGGTACAAATTTTTCCGGAACAACTGCCATCAATCTGGGGGGAACTGCCGTTGATGTTTTTACCGTGGTTTCCTCTACATCCATTGTTGCAATTGTTGGAACCGGGGCCACAGGTGCGGTTAGCTTAGTTGCTCCGGGTGGAATTGCAAGTTTGGATGGATTTACATTTATTCCTGCACCTACAATAACAAGTTTTTCTCCAATCGCTGCTGCTAAAGGGACTGTTATTACAATTATTGGTACCAACCTAACTGGTAGCTTTTTGATTACACTTGGTGGAACATCTGTTCAAAATTTTACCGTAGTTGATTCAACTACAATAGAAGCAGTTGTAGGAGATGGCTCTAGTGGTGAACTTAGAGTAACTAGTCTTGGGGGAACTGCCGCTTTATCGGGTTTTACATTTATTCCCCCACCAACTATTACTTCATTTACACCTTCAACTGCAGCCACTGGTGAATTGATTTCTATAACAGGAAATCATTTCAATGGTACATCTATAATCAGTTTAGGCGGAACTTTGGTTTCAGCATTTACAATTATTAATTCCAACTCCATTGTGGCAACGGTTGGTAATGGTTCAAGTGGTGCTTTGAGCATTACTACCCCGGGTGGATCAGCAAGTTTGAACGGATTTATATTTATTCCTCCACCAGCAATCACTTCTTTTATACCTACCACTGCTGCATCAGGCGCAATCATTACCATCAATGGAAATAATTTGAATGGAACCAGTTCGCTTGCATTGGGAGGTACGCCTGTATCAGCATTTACGGTAGTATCTGCTTCATCAATCCTTGCGCAAGTGGGTGCGGGATCTACAGGAGCAGTGAGTGTAACTACTCCGGGTGGTTCAGCAAGTTTGAACGGATTTATATTTATTCCTCCACCAGCAATCACTTCTTTTGTACCTACCACTGCTGCATCAGGCGCAATCATTACCATCAATGGAAACAACTTGAATGGAACCAGTTCGCTTGCTTTGGGGGGTACGCCTGTATCAGCATTTACAGTTGTATCTGCTTCATCAATCCTTGCGCAAGTGGGTGCGGGATCTACAGGAGCAATGAGTTTAACTACTCGGGGTGGATCAGCAAGTTTGAACGGATTCATATTTATTCCTCCACCAGCTATCACTTCTTTTGCTCCCAGTTCTGCAGCATCCGGTGCAATCCTTACCATCAATGGAAATAATTTGAATGGAACCAGTTCACTTGCACTGGGAGGTACGCCTGTATCAGCATTTACGGTAGTATCTGCTTCATCAATCCTTGTGCAAGTGGGTGCGGGATCTTCAGGAGCAGTGAGTGTAACTACTCCGGGTGGTTCAGCAATTTTGAACGGATTTATATTTATTCCTCCACCAGCTATCGCTTCTTTTGCTCCCACTTCTGCAGCTTCCGGTGCAATCATTACCATCAATGGCAACAACTTGAATGGAACCAGTTCACTTGCACTGGGAGGTACGCCTGTATCAGCATTTACGGTAGTGTCTGCTTCATCAATCCTTGCGCAAGTGGGTGCAGGATCAACAGGAGCAGTGAGTGTAACTACTCCGGGTGGATCAGCAAGTTTGAACGGATTTATATTTATTCCTCCACCAGCTATCACTTCTTTTGCTCCCAGTTCTGCAGCTTCCGGTGGAATCATTACCATCAATGGAAACAACTTGAATGGAACCAGTTCACTTGCATTGGGAGGTACGCCTGTATCAGCATTTACGGTAGTGTCTGCTTCATCAATCCTTGTGCAAGTGGGTGCGGGATCTTCAGGAGCAGTGAGTGTAACTACTCCGGGTGGTTCAGCAATTTTGAACGGATTTATATTTATTCCTCCACCAGCTATCACTTCATTTGCTCCCAGTTCTGCAGCATCCGGCGCGATCATTACCATCAATGGCAACAACTTGAATGGAACCAGTTCGCTTGCTTTGGGAGGTACACCTGTATCAGCATTTACTGTTGTATCTGCTTCATCAATCCTTGCACGAGTGGGTGCAGGATCAACAGGAGCAGTGAGTGTAACTACTCCGGGTGGATCAGCGAGTTTGAACGGATTCATATTTATTCCTCCACCAGCAATCACTTCATTTGCTCCCACTTCTGCAGCATCCGGTGCGATCCTTACCATCAATGGCAACAACTTGAATGGAACCAGTTCACTTGCACTGGGAGGTACGCCTGTATCAGCATTTACGGTAGTGTCTGCTTCATCAATCCTTGCGCAAGTGGGTGCAGGATCAACAGGAGCAGTGAGTGTAACTACTCCGGGTGGTTCATCAAGTTTGAACGGATTTATATTTATTCCTCCACCAGCTATCACTTCATTTGCTCCCAGTTCTGCAGCATCCGGCGCGATCATTACCATCAATGGCAACAACTTGAATGGAACCAGTTCGCTTGCTTTGGGAGGTACACCTGTATCAGCATTTACAGTAGTATCTGCATCAGCAATCCTTGCACGAGTGGGTACGGGATCTACAGGAGCAGTGAGTGTAACTACTCCGGGTGGATCAGCAAGTTTGAACGGATTTATATTTATTCCTCCACCAGCAATCACTTCATTTGCTCCCAGTTCTGCAGCATCCGGCGCGATCATTACCATCAATGGCAACAACTTGAATGGAACCAGTTCGCTTGCTTTGGGAGGTACACCTGTATCAGCATTTACTGTTGTATCTGCTTCATCAATCCTTGCACGAGTGGGTGCAGGATCAACAGGAGCAGTGAGTGTAACTACTCCGGGTGGATCAGCGAGTTTGAACGGATTTATATTTATTCCAGCGCCTACTATAGTTTCATTTACACCAGGAACAACAAAAGCGGGAGGCATACTAACAATAACTGGAACAAATTTTGAAGGTACTTACTCTATAAGTTTAGGAGGAACTTTGGTTCGATCATTTACAATTGTATCCACTACTATGATTGTTGCGGAGGTTGGAAATGGTTCAAGCGGTGAATTGCGAGTTACTACCCTGGGAGGATCGGCGAGTTTGAATGGTTTCAAATTTATACCTGCTCCCACGATAACTAATTTTAACCCAGGTAAAGCAAAGTCTGGAGGAATAATAACTATTACTGGTAATAATTTTGATAGTACGTTCACAACTACTATTGGTGGAACAGCAGTTAGATCGTTTACAGTAGTTTCATCCAATTCCATTCTTGCGGAGGTTGGCAATGGATCGAGCGGTGCCATACAAGTAACCACTCCGGGTGGTTCTGCTAGTTTAGAAGGATTTACTTTTATTTTACCACCCATACTGTATGACTTTTACCCAAAGATGGCAGGGTCAGGAAAATTGATATCGATTACAGGAGCGAATTTTAATGATGTAATTGCCATTTCATTAGGAGGCACTAAAGTTTCATCTTTTAAGCGAATTTCAGAATCGAACCTTTTAGCTGTAGTTAGCAATGGCTCATCAGGAACTCTTAGTTTGGTAACTGCTGGGGGTGCTGTTGAATTAAGCGGTTTTGTTTTTATTCCTCCGCCGGTTATAACGTCGTTCACACCCTCAAGCGCATCAACCGGATCCATGTTAACAATAACTGGAGAACATTTTGTTGGTATATCAAAAGTTACCTTAGGGGGAATACCCGTAGCCTCATTTGAAGTTCTTTCCACAACCACTATGTGGGCAGTTGTAGGCTCAGGAGCATCTGGCTCAGTGTATGTCTCTTCATTTGGCGGAGACACAAGAAAAGAAGGATTTACATTTCTATACTATCCCCCCAATTTCATTCCTGCAATTTCCAATGCATTTTCACCAAATGGTGATGGAATCAATGATTATTGGAGATTGGATATATTGAAAGATTATCCAAAAGCCACTGTTCAGGTATTTACTCGATTAGGACAGTTGGTTTTTTCGGGAATCGGATATCATCAACCCTGGGATGGAAGATATAAAGCAGAATTATTACCAGTTGGAACTTATTATTATACAGTTGACTTACAAAATGGAAAACCACCGCTAACTGGATCAGTTAGTATCATTTACTAATGTAAATAGAGATTCCTTAAATGATTCATGTAATTTTTTACACAGTATGATTTAAAATAAAAATTTACAAATGAAAAAGAATATTTATTTTATATAATGATACAAGGAATACAACTTGATAGTGTCTGTTGTCTGATATGTAATTAAATGAAACTATACTCACACTGTTAATTCCTCGAGATTGGTTAAAATTATTCTAATTTCAGTTCCCGAACCCAAATTTGAAGTTAGATTTACTTCACCACCAATCATTTTTATTCTGTTAAATATATTCATTAAGCCAAGTCCTGCATGGGTTGGCATCATATTATCAAATTCAAATCCCTTTCCGTCATCTTTAATACTAATAATAGTTTGATTTGTGTCATAGATGAATTTTATTTCTACATTATTCGCTTCAGCATGCTTGATGATATTTTGAAAACTCTCCTGAATTACTCTGAAAACAACCAGTTGATTGCGCATATCTGATTCTTTCTTTATTCCAGAAAAACTCATATTTACACAAATAACTCCAGATTTATTAATTCTCTCAACCTCTTCCAATACTGATTCATATAATCCAATTAAAGAAATTCTTTCGCTACTCATCCCTTTTGCAAGATCTCTCAACTCGCTCATTACTTTACTAACATTGCTGCTTACCTCTCTGATTATTTCTTTGTTATAATTTTCTGCCAATTCCATCCTATTAAGTTGCATTTTTGTTAAACTCAATAATTGACCCACATTGTCGTGAAGTTCCTGGCTAATATTATTAAGAGTAAATTGTTGAATTTCATGTTTGGCTTTATTTACCTCATTTACAATTTCGGATTCTAATTTTTCAATTACAATTGAAATTGCAATTTGACCAGATAAAAGTGTTATTAATTCCACTGCTTCAGGTGTAAAAGCTCCATCAGTAAGGGTATTCTCCATGTAGATGATCGCCTTTATATCCCTGTTTTTAACAATAGGGATACACAAAACTGAAAGTGGCTTATTTTTAATAAAATATTGGTCCAACGACCATCTGGGATCTTGCAAAGGCTTGTTTATAATTATAGATTTTCTTGAACGCTGAACCGCCAAGATTAGTGAGGTAGGTAATGTAAATTTATTTACAATTCTGCTTTGGATATTTACTTCTGAATTCTCATTTTTTCGTGCAACTTCTTTAAACCATGATTGTTCTGGAATAATAATTACAGCATTTTGGGCACCTGCATTTTCAATGAGAATTGTTATAAGTGTTTCGAGTAGGTTCTCCCATTTAATTTCACTAGCGATACTATTGTTTGCCTTCAACAAGCTAGTGAAGTCAAGATTCTTATCAAGCGTTTTTTCCAGAAGAGAAATTTGGCGTATTTGGGAATATTTATTTTCCAAATCAGCACACTTAGCAATGGCGCCCCAATTCTGGTAGCAATTGTATGTTTGTATTAGTGCAAGGGGAATGCGCTTACCTGTACCTAATTTAATTAATAATATTCCTTTCTCTTCAAGAGCGAGCGCTTTTAAATGAAATATTCCTTGTTTTTCGGCCCATTCGATTGTTTGCTCCAAATAAAAAAATGCTTCTTTCAAATTCGATTTCCGAATAGAAATGATTGCCTCAAGAAAGTGATGCCACCCTAGAAAGTTATATGGAGATTGTTTTGCCCAAATTTTAATTTTTCGCCTATTAGATCTCATTAAAAAATTTGGCACGCCCGGATTTTTATATGCCAAAATAGTGGTTTGAATGGTAGCTAGAAGAAGCATTAAAGAACTCAATCCAACTTCTTTTTGAAGGGCATTTATATGTTTAAGTCTTTGTTTTGCTAAAGAATAAATTCTCCAAATTAAGTGAAGCTGACTTTCTAAACAAAATAAAATAGCTAAATGAGTTTGCAAATTTGATTCTATAAAAGTCATTTTTTGATTTTCAAGGGAGAAATACTTTCCATCTAAAATTTTGTTTGGTCTTTCTTTTCTTAATAAATCATCACAAAATTGAAGAGCCATGCTTAGAAAAATTGCCATCGAATTTTGATGCTTCTCTATGCATGATTTATAATCTAATTCAAACTGAGGGAAAAGCGTGTTAATTGGTTTACCTGATACTAATTCAAACATATCTCCAGTTGCTAAACTAAAATATGCCATTTGAATAAGACCACTTTCTCTCCCCGATTGATAGTTTTCTCTCAATAGGACTGCATTTTCTCTAATGGGGAAATGCCAGTGTCTTGTAAGTGCAGCATGTAAAAACCTTACTACTACTGCTCCCTTGATATTTCCAAATCGCAAGTCAAGTGTTCTTGCCAATAACATCATTTCCTCTGCCTTATTAAACTGACCAGCGAAAGAAGAAATATTTAAACCGTAAGCTGCAAATACCAATCCAATTGTTTCTGAAATTCCCTTTTTTACGGCAATATTTATTTGTAAAGCTAAAATTTCAGGGAGAACAGTTGGTGCTGCAAGAAAAAAAGCAGAACTGGTTTCTTGAAGAAGTTGAAGAACATATTTAGTTTTGGGATCATTGGTCAAAGGGAGATTTTCTAGCTCAGAAATGGTTTTACCTTTCATACTCACTTGTGCCTTTATCATAGCATATATGATTTTGGGCAAGGAAGGATTTAAATCGATTTCTATACCAACTCTTTTAAGACAAATTTTTGTGTATGCGACTGCTTCTGGCAATCTTTGCTGAAGAATCAGCGATTTACATTCAATTAAATCTAATCTGCTTTGAATGAGATTGGTGATTGTGAATTTCTGATATATTTCATCTAATTGCTTCTGATAATCCTCAAATTGTAAATTAGCAACAAGCATTTCCAATAATTGAGCATAAAGTTCGAAACTATCGATTTCACTTATTGCGTTAGCACTTTTAATAATAGAGCGATAATATTTTGCCGCGTTTTCAAATGCGCCTATTTTTTTGGATTTTTCTGCTGCTTCAAGTAGTAAGTAGTGATAACTTACTCTATCTTCATCTGTTAATTCAAGAATAATACCAATTAAAAAGAATAAATTATTATCATTTAAATTATAATTTTGATCAGATAACTTGAGGCTGATTAATTTCTTATTTATATCAATCTTTCTTTTGTCGTCAATTTGATTTTTTATAAACTTTTGAAAGTCTGTATTAGAAAATTTGAACTGATTATTAATAAAAATTTCTTGCTGTATAATTTCAGCATATTGAAGTGTTTTTATTATTTGGCTTGCAAGGTAATCATCAATGGGATGTAATACAGCTGATACGGTTGGCGCATCAAATTGCATTCCTATACAGGCAGCAACTTGTAACCAATCTTGGGTTAAAGAATCGAAAGATTGATATTTTTTTTTTAGGGTTTCAAAAGTATTATCAGCAATACTAATCTTTTCAACACCTATAAAGTCTACTTGCCAAAATCTTTTAGTTTCATGGAGTTTAATAAGATTATTTTCTGATGCTGTTTGAATAAGCCTGCGTATAAATAAAGGTATTCCCTTTGTTTTTTGAATGATGATTTCTGCCAACTGAATGGCTATAATTTTATCAAATTTTTCTTGTAGAAGAATTTCCTCAACTTCATTTTTTGTTAAGGGAAAAAAAATTAATTTTTCAATAAACCCGAATGTATCAGTTTGGATGATATCATTTGATAATGAATGCGTATCTTCAAAAAGATTCTCGCCGCCATTAGATATGATAGTAACACAATAATTTAATTCTGGTTCAGCAATAATTGCATTGAATAGACGAAGTGTTTGATGAGAAATATTTTGCAAATCCTCTAAAATGAATAAAACAGGATTTTCTGGTTTTGAGATTATGGATAATGTTTTTGCAATAACAAAAGCAAGTCTATTAAGTGATTCAAAACCAATTTCTGCGGGAGTCGATGATTTTAGATTCAGCACATCCTCCCATTTTGAAGCAAAAGTTGTTAAAACAGATAAATTATCCCCAAGTTGGATATTAAATGTTTCTTTTAATTTTTCTAATTGTTTCTCTGATTCGGAAAAAAGTAGTCGATTAGCATATTCATTCAATGCATTTTTTATAGGCTCAAAAGGGAAGCTTTCCTTTATCAAACAAGTTCCATGAAAAATGGGATAGCCCTTTGAAATAAAATATTGGGATACATGTTGAATAAAGCTTGTTTTGCCTACTAAAGATTCTCCATAAATATGTACCAATGCTTTACTACCATTATTACTTACACTTTCACAAATTCTTTCAATAATGGCATGTTCATTTTCCCATTTCCTTAAAGTGGCAGGCAATGTAAATACCTCTTCAAAATCATATAAGCCCAGAATAAATGAATCCTTGACAATATGAGGATTTAGAAAATGCTGATAGGCAATATGCCAATCATTTCTAAGTCCTTCAATGGAATAGTAGCGTGCGTCTGATTTCTTGGATAATAATTTTTTAATAATCGCAGTTGCACTGATGGGCATACTTGCATTATTTAGAGGGGGCGGGGCTTGAGCAAGATGTTGCCAAATAATTTTATAGTGATCTTCATTATAAAAAGGAGGTTTACCACTAAATAATTCGTACCAAATAATACCTAGTCTATAAAAATTTGCTCTATAATCCACCTCGTTTTCAATTCTACCAGTTTCCTCAGGTGAAAGATATTCATGAGGTAAATCATTCTTGGTTAAAGATGAATTTCCATCAGACAAAAAAACTTTTTTTTCTATTGCATCATAACATATGATTTCAGTAAAAAAAATATGCGGTGCTTTTTGTATTACTAATTTATTTTCTAACCACTCTAAAATAGCATTTGAAATTTCCCAGCAATCTGCCAAGGAAAGGCTATTTGAATCTAATAAATATTTGATAGAATTTTCATTCGGCATGTTATAAAATTGTTACAAATAAATGAGCCTGTCATCAAATTATTTGAATTTCGGATAAACATTTTTTTTCATGAATCTTTTCATTCTCCACTTTTTGAAGGGATTGGTGAATTTGTTAATAACCCATTCGTAATCTGTTTTAACATCAATTGAATATTCACTAACGGTATTTCTACAATCTGGTGTCCATATACTGTGAATGGTAAATGCAAACTGTAAATCCGGATGTCCCAATCTGCAAATTGGCCCACTTTTTAAATTAGCTGCATCAAAAATCCATATTTCCCTGCTATATTCATCAGGTGCATGTAATACATCAGGTTCCCCATTAACCATGGTACAAAAAATATATCCATCTAATTGAGGATGGATTAAATTTGCATCATTTGTATTTCTTTTTCTAGGCACAAATTGTAACGATCGCAGATTTTCATTCATTTTGAAAATATAGAAATCTTCGTTAATAGTCATTGTGTCGGTATCCTGACGAAAAAGGCAAAATGGGACCATCTGCTCGGTATATTTCAATAAATCATCGGTGGGTATAATTCTGTTCTGATAATCCTTATATAGATTCCATATGAATTTGGTGAGCATTCTTGGATCTAATCCATAGGATTGCCAGAAATTATACTTTATTTTATTAACATTTGTATCTGCGGAGTTTATATCTCTATAGGTATTCAAACCCACTGCCCAGGTATGGGGTTTCAAGTCATTTTTATTTTGGGGAACGTCGTTTCCAGTGAATCCTTTTTCCCAAATAACATTAGAATGAATGATGGTACCTGTTTTTCCATCAATAACAAATTTACCTATTCTACCAATGTCCATTTCACCAGTAGTAATTAGTCCAATGGTATTATCGTACACGTCGTTTCCATTTATTGCAAGGTTATCATAGGGCCTTATCCATTCTGCAGCGCAACTGGCTGTATTATGAGAAGTATGTATGGTTATTTTGTCGTCGGTATCGTCGTAATCAATGGAATAATGAACGGTTTCAAGTGGGATGATTACTTTTTTTGCAGTAACTGTTCCACTTCCATTTTGTAAATCACTTCTTTTAATTATATATAAGGGTGTTTGAGGGAGTATAGCTCTTTTTGTTATCCAGCGAATCAATTCATCCAGCCATTCTAACTTTGGAAATATAACGTCAAACATGATATCTAATGCAAATTTGAGTGACGAATCAACCAGAATGATATAGTTTTTAGAGTAATTTGTTTGATGCATTGTTTGATGAATGACAATATCATTTCCATCTTCGTCTATGATGCGCCATTTTTGAAGTGGATTTTTACCCTCCCATTTTAATAGCCAGACAGCATTTTTTTGACCAATAATTGGTGAATTGTCTATTTTTTCAATTGTTTTTTGAACATCAAATTCTTTTGGGTTGTTTTTGTTTATATGTAAAAAAGAGAAGAATTCAAGCAAAAGTTTACAAAAAGAATCACTTTTTAGTTTTCTCCCTTTCAGCTGCTTATCAAGATTTTGAACATTTTTAGTTACTTCCTCTCTCTCATTGGCTAAATAGGAATTTAGTCCATCATTTCGAAATAATAAATTAACTAAGCTTTTCGTGAAGTTTACTGTGAAATATTCTTTTGTTTCACAGTCAAAAAATGGATGAGCAGTTGATTGGCACAATGGAAAAGTATATTGAAAAACTCCATCAAACTCATCCAACCACTCTTTATTAGCACCTACGGCAGTTTTTATTTCAAGAGTTTCAGGATTAATTTCAAAGGGTCGCCCGGCATCAAAGTTTGCGGTAATTCTTGTATGTTCATCGCCTGAAAACTTGAATGTATTCAAGGCTGTATTTATTTGATTCCTGGAACCCAATTTCATTGATGTTCTTGCAATGCCCTGACCTTTGAAATAAATTCCTTCATTATAATATTTAGTTCCAAATTTAGTGGCTTCATCAGCATAATAACATGGGGTTTTCATAAGTGCCGATTTTACACCTATTTTTCCTCCCCCAAAATCGAAGCGGAAAACCATACCATCGCCATTAAAAATGGGTTGCCCATATTCAGAATTTTGCGTTCCATCTTCTAGATACTGTGGTATGGGTGTTTCAGCATTAACGGTCCCTACCGGAGAATTCATGTAAACATGCCCATACATATCTTCAGGAATTTTACCACTATCCAAAATGTGAAGAGAATCAATATTGATTTCCTGCCTTGAAGCAAATGTAAAAGCTGTTAATTTCTTTTCAGACATAAAATATTTTTTATATTAAATAATAATGCAATCATAATGGGCAAATGAAATATTATCAGATTGTCTGATTTCCGAAATTTGCTTAAGTACTCGCTTACCCTTACCAACCTTTTCAAATTTAATATTTTACTTACTCATTAAAAAAAATATTTTACTTCTTGAGTTTTGAAAAAAGCCTAGGCTTTTCATTTTTTTGGAGATCGAGAAATACATTTTGCAATTAGAAATTTATAAAAATGAGGAATAATTTATTAACATAATATATTATATGATAAAATTATAATTTGTATTTTTATATCTAATTGACCCGATCAATTAAGTTTCAACAATCGAATCAGGTAGTAAAAAAGAAAAAATTATACTCATATACAGAGTAAAATTTGATGTAGAATTCTAATCAGCTAGAAATAAAACAATACCAATTTGAGAGGAGAAAATATTATTATCTAAATCATTCAATCAATGGAGTATAAAAAGAAGAATTAAATCAAGTACAACTCGCGTATTTAAATAAAATCGGGAATTAAAAAAAATACTATGAACTAAAACAATCAATCTTTTTCGAAAAGGGGGATGGTGTAAATACGGTTATTAAAATTTACTTCCATAGTAAGGACTTGCACGTAGAAAATAATAAAACCTAGATTTTTTCTTCTCCGAATTTTTCTCCAGAGGCGTACTATTTAGTTCGTGGAAATATCTCCTCAAGTTAGTAGTATGTAATTATTCAGGTTAACAAGAAATTTGTGATATTGTTACTTTATTGGGATTATAGAAGATTGACATAGGTTTATGATGCAGTAATTATTTGATCCAACCCATAGTGATTATAACTCCGATGCGCATAGTCTCCTTCCGCCTAAGCGGATTGGGGGGACTAAATGGGAGAAAAAACAAAAAACCCTTGAAATTCAAGGGTTAATCTTTCTAAATGCGGACCGGACGGAGGACAAATGATATTAAAATTAATGACATATGAATTGATTATCAATGTGTTAAGTAGTATCATATAAAAATAATATGACATATGTGTGTGACTTTTGGTCACACATTTTGTTTTTTGGTTGATTTTTAAACTAAATTTATATAGAAATTACAAAGGATGCCTTCACTTCACTTTTTAGCAAAACCGAACCCATTTGGGTGTAAGATTCGTTTAAGATATACCTACAATAGGGATAGTAGATGTGATTTCTTTTGTGGGGTTGAGATAACCGATGAAGCTAACTTTAATGAGGGGAATGATTTATCTCCAATCAGTAAGAAAGAGAAGGATTACGAATTAAAGAACTCTCAATTAAAGCTTCTTAAGAGGAATGTAGATGAAGTGATTAATTCACTGATACTAATGAAAAAAGAACCAACAGCTAAGTTGGTAAAGGAAAAGTACAAATCCCATAAGTTTGTACTTTCCAATAATACAGATGTTGAAGCTACAATCAACAGATTTTTTGTAATGAAAATAATGGATGAATATGTTATTCATCTGAGAAGTAGGGCGAGTTTAGGGGATGGATTAACTCAATCCTCTTTTGAGAAGAATAGAAGGATTATAGAGAAGTGGAAAGAGTTCTTCAAAGTAAAGAAGATGATTGCAATTCAGTTTGAAGAATTAAGAACAAAAAGCAACTTAATTAGGGACTTTTCTGAATGGGTAATTAAGGAGCATAAATTCGCTAATTCATCAGTTAAGAAGTATAATATGGTTTTCCGCTCATTTCTCAGATGGGCTGAACATATGGATTACCACAATATCAATGAAAAGAGATTTGATTCTCCTAAGAACTTAAAAGAATCCTCAAATCGTTCAATATTAGCTCTTACTCCAAAACAACTATTAGCAATACATTCATTTACAGGTTTTGATTATTTGGACAAAAATGGAGAAATTAGTAAGGAGTGTTTGCAATACAAAAAGAAAGAGGAGAGGTATTTTTATTATGAAGATAAGTTTACTCATAAGGCGTGGGATAAAGATGGGAATTTAACTGAAACGAAATTTATAAAAACCTATACAAATTTAGAAGTTGTTAAAGATTTTTTCTGTTTCCTTTGTTCTACATCCTTATCATATGTAGATGCCGCAAATCTAAAAATTAAGGATGTTGATATTGATAAAGATTTAATTGAAATTGTTAGAGCAAAAACATCCACACCACTTTCAATACCTTTAAATGAAACGAGTAGGGCTATATGGAGGAAGTATTCGAAAGATAAGAACTTCAAAAGAAAGGATGGTAATGTAATAGATACTCATTTTCTTTTTCCTCGATTTGATGGAACTGACAAATTTTTATCAAATGCGAATACAAACTTAGCATTAAAGAGAATTGGAGAAGTTTTACAAAAGCATTTGAGTAATATGGTAAATGTAGAAGTAAGAAGTGGGAGTGGATTTAAAGAGGGTACAGATGAGGAGTATCCATTGTATAAGAAGCTTCACACACATATGGGAAGAAAAACTTTCATAACATTTGCATTATCAGAAAAGATTTCTCCTTTAGATATAAAACGCATCAGTGGGCATTCTGATGAGAAAATGATGAAGTATTATGTAAATTCACTTAGAGATGAAGTTGTTGAGCAATTTCAGAATATGGATGTGTTTATGGGTAAAGGGAAGTATGTAGGGCCTAAGAATAAGAAGGATACTCCAAAAAAAGTAGAAGCTAAATCAGATAAATCTGTAAAGGATACATTAATTGAATTAAATGATTTATTCAATAATGGTCTTATTGATAAATTTGAATTTGAAAAGATGAGAGAAGATATATTAAAAAGAGTTTAATATAATTTAAACTCTTTGATTTTATTACTGTTACTACTTTGCCAATTATTAGTAAATCCCTTCATCAGCATCTATAAATTCATCTCCAATCATTAATTCCATTATGCAGCTTTTGATTTTAGAATATATCTGATAGTTGAACAATAGAACTGCTTTCCACCTCTTTTAGTTTTATAGTTTCTTTCATTTAGGTATTTTGCTATCCCTTTACTACTTAATCCATCTTTGTGAAGTTTTCTGATTTTTCTGAGCATCTTCAATTCCTTCTCATTTTCCACTAATTTACCATCCACCTTATCATATCCATATAAATCTGTAGATTCCGGACCATATTGACCCCCCGTTCCGGTTTAAATTGACCCCCC
>JBAWZY010000009.1:0-96166 GCA_037142775.1 Chitinophagia bacterium
ATGGGGGGTCAATTTAAACCGGAACGGGGGGTCAATATGGTCCGGAATCTACACCAGTCTTCCACTATTTCAATAAGCCTTGACTTCAAAAGCAATTTATCCGTAGGATTATCACTTTCAGAAAAAATAGCTAGGTCATACTGGCTTAACAGCTTGAAAATGGGTGGATGGTTTTCTAAGTTAATCTCTACCATCAATTTAGGATTATTTGTGTCATGTTCCCCATGAACTATGTGTAGTTTTACATCAAAGTGTTCATTATTGGCAATAGCGTTTAATTGAATATCAATAGCACCTAATTCATTTTCAGCAGCGTCTATGTGATCTAGTATTATGTTAAGCCTGCGCTTCAATCGATCGCGCTCATGTTCAAATGCTTCTAAGTTTTCTTTTAGCGCTAACCGGCGTTCATTTAATATTTTCAACTTAAGGGAAGTTTTACTCATAAGTGTATATTTATTGTTAACACAAAGATACATTATGAACAATTCAAGATTAAGATTCAAGCATTACTATGCTAAACAGCTAAAAGATGGAATCCTAACAATGCGTGTAGATGATCTCACCTCTGAGCGCCTATTTAAGATATGTAACATAACTTCTAAATCAAAGTCCCAAGTAATAAGGGAAGCACTTTGGGAACTATTTTCAACAAAATACCCAGAGGTTATATGATTGACCAAAGCACTAAATGTGACCCAGAAATTCTATTTAAAATCACAAAAAAGGAAGCTGATTTTGTGTTAAAACTACCCAGATTTCTTCAAGACGAATTTGAGGAATATCAGAAGCTGAAATATAAATTTGATTGCTTATCAATGCCTTACTCAAAAAATAGTTTCTTGGGGAATACTCTTAAATAGGGTTAGATCATCAATTCAAATAGTTTTATTTAATATATTTGGACACATATAATATGTAAATGGAACCAACGCCATACATTGCTAAAATTGTTGATTTCTACGAAACTGGTAATGGGAATTATTTTTGTAGGGAAGAAAATAAACAGGATGGTGACCATCATCTTGAATGGGAAATCTTTATCCCTAAAGATGTTGCATCAAAAATCACTCACGTACCATTTTGGGGTATCATTGTTACCGATCACAATAATCAATTCTTCAATGGCAAGACAAGGTCTACTTGTAGAGTGTTAAGCTATGACCGAAATGAGCTGGTTAAAATATTTGAAGAGGAAGATTCATTAGAAAATGAGATTCAGCAATCAATAGAAACTTATAAAGTTAGTTTGGACATCTATTACACCAAGTCTAAAAAATGTGAAAAAGCCTTGATGGAACTAAAATCTGATATTTCTGTACCAGTTTGGCTGTTGAATAACAAGAATTTATTTCATGAAGTAACAATTAGACCGGAAGGTTTACCTATTATAGCTGATGCTACATTTAATGGAAACAGCTTTGAAGGTATCAGGAAATTTGTCAGCTTATATTGTGATTTAAAAAAGGTAATTGAGTAACCATGAATAACGAAACAGAATTTGAAAGAAAAATGAGATTATGGAATGAGTATACTCAAACCACAGAATATAAAGAAAAACAAGCTGAGTTAGAAAGAGAACAAAAAGCTAGAGACAAACAGCTTGAATTAGAAGATAAAGAATGGGAAACACTTAGTCCAAAAAAGAAAGGTGTTCTATATCATTATGGTTTATTTTTAAGATCATGCATAAAGTTTTGTGTATGTACTACTGTTAGTGCATATTGGACAAAGCAATCTAATTTCTGGCGCCGAGAAGATAATAAAAGCTATGAAACCAGAACCACTAAATTTAGAAGGGATAGAATTTATTGGGGTCATCTTGTAGATTATGCCGAACAAAAGAAAATGATCGATGGAGCTATTTGGGAAGAAAGAAAATTAAACGAAGACGAATTAATAGTGTTAAAGAAATATTATGATGAAACGAGGGAAAAAGCTATGAAAGATGCTATTAGATATATGGATCTTCATTTTCCAAATGAAACCTAATCCAATACTACAAAACCGATAGTGTTGAAGATCTAATCGAACACATCCACCAACATTTCACCACCTACAACTCATTAAAGCGCTACCAAGATTTCCTTGAGAAGAGAGATATCCACAGCACCATATCATCAAGTTGTGCTTTAACTGACTAGGTCTTCAATTTTAATAAAAAATCCAAAAAAATTTTAAACCGATTTTGGCCCTTTTTTCTTAGTTCTAGTAATACGCCCTTAGATTTTGAATCATTATCAAGAATCATAAAAGTCATTATCCTCCCTGCCCAAAAATCATTTACCCTTTATTCAAGCCCGGATACCAGGAAGGCCACCAGGCACCCCGGTGTTAACCAAGAGCCCTGAGCAAATGCGAAGGGCGATCTAAGCACCAAGTGTTACTATTAAAGATTGTACTCTAAACCGGGGACATTATTAATACCATATCAAAGCCATTTAAAGCCATTTAAGGCGTTATTATTCCTTCAACCTAAAATGATATCATTATGAGAACAAAACAGCCCTATGATGCATATTATATGCGTACCAGTCACTTCTTACAAAACATAGTTACCCAGGTTGATAAAGTTCCTGATGGTGCCAAGCCATTTAAAGATGAAGGTGTATCTGGACGAATAGAATTTGAACAACGAAAAGCCGGTGCTAAACTCATTGAAGAGATTAAAGCTGGTTATATCAAATCCGTGACGGTATTAAGAATTGATAGATTAGGTAGATCAACTGAAGATATATTAAAGACCATCCGTACCATCCATGAACATAAAGTACCAATCATATCCATCAATGAAGGAATAAAAACATTGGACGATAAAGGTAACATCACCCCAATGACCATGTTAATGCTTAATCTATTATCAACCCTGGCAGAGTTTGCTTACCTCACCAATAAAGAAAAGATGTTGGATGGAATAGCCAAAGCAAAAGCTATTGGTAAGTACACAGGAAGAAAACCAGGTTCCATTGAAGACTTATCTAAGTTCTTATCCAAACCCAAGGTAGCCAAAATCAAGACCCTACTTAAAGAAGGTGTTGGTGTAAGAAAGATATGTAGAGTAACAGAATCTTCACCCAATTATGTCTACAAGGTTAAGACCAGATTGCTAGAGACCGCCTAGCGACCGAGCCAATGGCGAGGGAGCATTATACCTAGCTAATAGGACGCGCGCCTCATGGTCTGGTGTAACCAGCGAGCAATCGAAAGATTGCGAGCCCTATACCTAATTAAATTATTTTTGGGCCTAATAGTACAAAGGTCAGGGTCAAAAGTTATATTTGAGTAAGGGATCAATTGTTCAAAGGAAACTGTTGAACTTTTTGCGACCTAAGGATTATTGATAAACAAAGGTGGTAGTGGTAACAACCTGATATATAATAGATAAAACTATTTAAAATATAAACTAGTGGTGGCCAGTACGGCTCCACAAAAAAGCCTGCAATAATCTTGCAGGCTTTTTTATTGGTGGTTACCAGCCGATTGTTTTAAAATTATTCGCTGTAAAAAAATAGGTTACTACTCGTTCAATCGCAGTTACTACTAATAAAGCAATTACACCTGCCATACTAATGCGGGCAATCATTTCGGATGCCGCAGATTGTGATGCCCGAATACCCCATAATGCCCAGGCAATGGTAAGGGAAAAACCAGCAATTCTAAATTTCAGTAACATAAATAAAGCTAATACTACGGCAATTGTCATCATTATTGCACTCCAAATATCCGGTCCCAATGGCCCTCCCTGCCAACCTTTACTAACAAGTAATGCAGTAATGTTTGCGATAGTAGCTACAGTAATCCAACCAAGATAAATAGTAAAAGGGGCACCCAATAAAAACTGTAAATACAAAGGATAAGTTTTCAGTAAACCATGGCCCTTAATGAATACTTGAATCAAACTGTAAAGTAATAATAGCATAATGATAACTGTCCAGGTAATGTACAAATGATGCCAGGTATAAATCCATGCCATATTCAATATACAACTGATCATAAACCAAGGGTGAATCGCTGCAATATAATCTTTGGCTTTATGATCGGCAAGCGGTTTATATTCTACAAATACCGTTACAGTAATTGCATACAATAATAACATCAGATAAATAACACCCCAAATAGAAAAAGTAAAAGGTGCCGGAACAAAATAATTAGGATAAAAGTCGGAAACTTGTCCGGTATTGTAGCCATTAATAGGTAAAATATTGGCTAGCGCATTTACCATAATTACAGCAAAAAATGCTATCCAAGTTATGAGGGATGTTCTTCTATTAATGGATGAAATCATTGCATATATTTTTTAAACCAATTAATATGTGCATTGAACCTATGAATAATATAACTGGGTACACTTAATCCATGATGTTGATTTGGATAAATGATTAACTGAGTGGGTATACCCTCCGATTTGAAAGCCTGATACATTTGTTCAGCACCTATCACCGGAACATTAAAATCATCCTCACTTGCCATGAATAGAGTAGGTGTTTTTATTTGATTAACTTTAAAGAATGGATAGGATAAATTGAGCCATTTTTGCTGATTCTCCCAGGGTTTGCCTAATTCGGTCTCGTATTGTGTGATATATTGATCGGACCCATAAAAAGATAGTGTTAATGAACTTCCAGCACCGCTTACCGCTGCTTTAAATCTTTTATCGCTTGCAATCGTGTAATTGGTAAGAATGCCTCCATAACTCCAACCAGCTATTGCCATTCTATTAGAATCGGCAATTCCTGATTTGCATAATGATTCAGCTATTGCAAGTATATCTTTCACTTCTTTGTTTCCCCAATCTGAATAAATACTCCTTGTATAGGCTGCTCCTCGTCCGCTACTACCCCTGTAATTAACTGCTGCAACCGCATAGCCAGCTGCTGCAAAAATCTGACGGTACAAATCAAATCCAAATTCATCCTGAGCAACTGGTCCGCCATGAATGAATAAAACCAGGGGCTGATTTTTTGCCAGTGAATCTGTTGTGTAGAGAATACCATTCACCTGGCTTTTATCCGAACTAACTGCTGTTATTCCACGAATATGCATTTTTTTAAGAGGGGCCAAAAAGCTATCCTGCAAATGGGTAATGGTTTCAAAGCGATTGTTTTTCCAAATACAAATTTCATTCGGTAGCTGAGGATTGGTGTACAAAGCAACCCGATCTCCTTTTGCGTTCATGTGCAGCGAACTATAAATACCATTAGAGGGAGTAATGGATTTATTCATTTTTCCATCCGCAGAAAACTGAACAATATTTTGATACCGATCATCCTCCACCACCGCTAAAATTGCATCCCCTTCTTTTGTCCATTGAATCTGTTCAACAGAACGATCGATTGATCCGGAAATTACCTGCGATTGGCGACTGGCAAGATCCAGCACAACCAACAACTTCAAATCATACATATCAAATGCACTTTCAGTCGTATTTCTGATATAGGCAATTTTTTGACTAGTAGCATTAAATTTCGGACTAAAATCACCTCCTTTAAAACTGGTTAACAGCTCCGGTTGCGCATTTTTTTCAGCTGAAATTAGAAAAAGGTCTGTGTTGTTATTTTTATCCGGATCTGCTGAAACATTACTGCTATATACAATTTTTGTTCCATCAGAACTGATATCGGCATCTTGTTCATTAAATTTTCCTTTGGTTAAAGTATCTAACTTTTTTTCTGCGAGATGCCAGATATACAAATGCGTTTTACGATTATCTAAATATCCTTCATTATCTGCTTTAAAATGATACCGATCTATTTCATAAGGTATTCTTATGTTCGATTTCGCGGTATCTGCATAATTGAAATCCTTTATAGTTAATAAGATTTTTTTTCCATCAGGAAACCATTGATATCCTCGAATTTCTCCTTTTATATGTGTTTGCTGTTTGGCTTCACCACCTCTACGATCGAGCAGGTAAAGCTGGCTCCCTTCTTTATCATCTTTACCGGAAGCGATAAAAGATATAAATTTTCCGTCGGGACTCCAATTTGCACCTGAAAAACTCTTAGTTTGTTCCGTAAGGGAAACAGTTTCTTTTCCATCATTACTTACCATGAAGAGTTTTGATTGATATTTGTCTTTAGCTGAATCAACCGTAGTATGCGAATATAAAATCCAGTTACCTTCCGGTGAGATTTTAGGGGAACCGATATTTTGTAATCGATATACATCTGTTGGACGTATCCATCTTTGTGCTTTAGCATTTGTTGTAATCACCAGTGTTAATAAGGTGAGCCAAATCAGTTGATTACTTTTCATTTTCAACATAGTAAGGTTTTTAATTTTCATAACTGATAACATTCCAATTCAATTTTTTGCATAGTTCATTGAACTGACGAATGTCGATATTTAATAAATCGTTTTGCTGTTGCTGATATTTTGCCCATTCAGCGTGTAAATCGTCGTACCGTTTTTTATGTCCTTCAGTAATGTAAGGAACATTGCTCTCAGCTTCCCCTTTCAGAAAAATAAAATTGGCACTTAGTTTATTTACAAAATTGATTACATCATCGTTGGTTTTTGATTTCGGTTGAATCAATAGCTCTTCCCAGTTTTTAATTTTATTCAATATGCTGCCTGCATCTTTTGAAAGATTGCTAAATTGAGCATTTTCATCTGTGCGACTGATAAAATCCTTTAGTTGTTGCTGAATCTTTCTCATTTGCGTAACTGCAACATGAATATCTTCTACATCCTGCGATACCTTCTGTAAAAACAAATCCTGCTCCTGATAATTGGCATCAGTTACCAGATTGGGAACTTCTTTTATTTGTCGCGGATCTGTCATTACCCGGAAAGACTGTGTTTGAACTATTTTATCATTGATGTTCAGTCTTACTGAATAGATTCCGGGTACAACCATTCGTCCACGATAATTGCCCTCTATTTCAACATTATCTACTGTAGGTAGATTTTTATGTCGCAAATCCCAAACAAAACGATTCAATCCATTTCGCAAATCGATTGTGGGATCAGCATCTGCCTGGTTATTTCCTTTCCTATTTTTTTGATGGTTCTGATAATAAGATCTGATTACAGCCCCGGAAGCATCCAGAATTTCTAGTACAACTTTCTTTATAGAATCTTTTTGAAGTATGTGAAAGAAAATATGTGCACCGGTTACCGGATTGGCAAGTGTTGTATTTATACTGAGTGGATCTTTGTCATTCGGAAATAGCTGGTTAAGCGGACTGGATGCACTTAATCTAAAAACATCTTTTACTGGTAATAAGGTAACAGAATCTTGCAGCGTAGAAGCATTTTTTCTAATTGGGGTAAGATCATCTAAAATCCAGAATGCCCTTCCTTGTGTACTTGCCAATAAATGATTTTGATGCAACTTCAAATCTGTTACCGGAGTTACCGGCAAATTTAATTGCAACTGCTGCCAGCTTTTGCCTCCCGAATAGGATACATAAAAACCTGTTTCTGTTCCGGCATATAATAAATCTTTTACTTCATTATCTTCTCTAACTACCCGAACATAGGCACCATAGGGGATTCCTGTGATGATGCGTGTCCAGGTTTTCCCATAATCGGTTGTTTTAAAAATGAAAGGTGTGAAGTTATTCAGTTTATATTTATGCACAGCAATATATGCAGTTGCCTTGTCATGAGGAGATACTTCAATGGCATTAATCTGGTAACCTTGTATACCTGCCGGACTAATATTTATCCACTCTACCCCACCATTTTTGGTTATATAAACCATTCCATCATCACTACCTGTATAAATAACTCCTTTTTCGTGTGGCGACTCAGCCACATAGGTTATGGTGCAATAATTTTCACCACCCGCTCCTTCATTTGTATAGGGAACTCCGCTCTTACCCATTTTGGAAGTGTCGTGAGTAGTAAGATCTGGTGAAATAGCAGTCCAGCTTTTGCCAAGATTCACCGATTTGAATAATTTATTACCTGCGTGATAAAATACCCCTTTTTCATGAATTGAATGAAGGATAGGAGCATTCCAGTTGAATCGGTAAGTCATATTCTTGGGTTCCAGTGCCTGAAATTGAACCGGATATTCCATCACAGCCATGTCGTCGCTAATTTTAGTATTTAACAGGCTAATCGTACCCTGATAACTTCCGCCCATTACCAGGTCGGGTTGATCGGGATCAAATGCCAGGAAAGCAGATTCGCCTCCTGCTGAGTAACTCCAGTCCCGCTCGGTTATTCTTCCTCCCCAGGTATTACTCATACTGGCAATCTTTACTGAGGTATTATCCTGTTGTCCACCGTATAAGTTATACGGAAACAGGTTATCTGCATTCACCCGATAGAATTGAGCGGTAGGCTGATTGTCTTGTGATGACCAGGTTTGTCCCCCATTAAATGAAATAGCTGCTCCGCCATCATTTGCCACAATCATGTTTTTGGTATTGGAGGGGTTAATCCATAGCTGATGATAATCTCCATGCGGTGCACGAAAAGGCTCCCATGTTTTACCCCCATCAATAGATTTGATAGCAGGTGAGTTTAAAACATATATGGTATTTGGATCTACTGGATCGGTGGCTGCTTCTACATAATACCAGGCTCTTTGAACAAGTCGGTGATCTTTGCTTACAATTTTCCAATGAGCTCCGGCATCTGTTGAAACAAACAAACCTCCCTGTTCTTTTTCTGAATCACTTTCCAGCACCAGATAGAGTTTATCGGGTTGTCCGCCAGCAACATGGATGCTCATTTTACCTAATTCTTTTGGTAACCCATTCTCTATTTTCTCCCAGGTTTCACCTCCGTCTTTGCTTTTATATAATCCCGAACCCTTTCCCCCGCTGATAACTTGCCAGGGTAGTCGTTTGTATTCCCACATGGCAGCATATAGGATACGTGGATTGGTGGGATCCATTGTTAAATCCACACATCCTGTATTTTCATCTACATATAATAGCCTTTTCCATGTTTTACCTCCATCCTCCGTTTTAAAAACACCCCTGTCTGGAGATGAACCGTGTATAGCTCCCTGAGCTGCCACATATGCAATGTCGGGATTATTGGGATGTATACGTATGTTGGCTATTTGACGGGTAAGTTCTAGTCCTAAATGCTTCCAGGTTTTTCCTGCATCAGTAGAGCGATATACCCCATCACCGTATGATGACATGACTCCCCGGGGGGCATGTTCTCCCATGCCAACATAAACCACATTGGCATCCGAAGGAGCAACCGCAACGGCTCCAACAGATCCGGTTTTAAAATATCCATCGGATACATTTTTCCAACTGATTCCGGCATCTTCCGTTTTCCAAACACCACCACCGGTTGTACCCATATAATATACCTGGGTATTACCCAGAACACCTGTTGCAGTTACCGATCTTCCCCCTCGGGCAGGCCCAACATTTCTCCAAAGTAATGGTTGATAATATTGGTTAACTGTTTGCGTTGATTTTTTGGCTTCAGCAGATACAGCGGGCTTTTGGGCGACCACAAAACAGGGTATTCCCAAAAGCAAAAAAATGAGTTTCCGGATATGCATAGATTATTCAATTAATATTGTCTAAGGTAATCAAATATCGTTTGAGGATACCAGATTGTGGAATAAAAAAACCCACCAAAGCAAGGTGGGTTTTACATTAGTAGAACAAATACTTTAATATTTGGTTACTCCGGGAATCGCAACCGGGTAATTCCCATCACTATCCGGAAGTATGGGTGGAAGAGCATTCCAATCGAATGTTTTCGGACTGATATCTAGACCAGAATTGATGGCTTTATCCCATTCTATTATTTGACCAGAATAGGTAGCCATTCTACCTAAGATGGATGTCATAGTACTTTTGGCACCATTTTCGGCGTCTGCAAAACGATATTCACCTTTGGCAATAGCAGCAAATAGTTCGTCGTGTTCTGTTTGATATGGGTTTCTTTCTTTCTTTTTATTATCAAATTGAAATAAACTATTTCCCTTATGGTCTACAATACTGGCTTTACCGGTAAATATTTTTCCTTTGGTACCCACCAGTAATTCATCCACTTTACTCATGGTTCCGGGTATATGTCTGCACTGGCTATTCAAAATACTTCCATCCGCATAATGGAATTCAACAAAATGGTGGTCAAAAATTTCTCCATGGTCTTTACCCTTTCTAACCTGGCGCCCCCCCATTCCTTGTGCTTTAACTGGGTAGTCTCCTTTGAACCAATTAATCACATCAATATTGTGAATATGCTGTTCGGTAATATGATCTCCACAAAGCCAGTTAAAATAATACCAGTTGCGCATTTGGTATTCCATTTCTGTTTGGTTAGGTTTACGTGGACGAACCCATACACCATCATTGTTCCACCATGCCTGGGCTGATGTGATGTCGCCTATTAAATCTTTCTTTTCAAATAGGGCTCTGTAAGAATCCTGATAATGCCTTTGTAATCCAACTACCACATTCAATTTTTTCTCTTTGGCAATGGCTGCTGTAGCCAATACTTTTTGAACACCGGCGGGATCGGTTGCAACGGGTTTTTCCATAAACACATGTTTCCCCATTTTAATGGCTTCTTCAAAATGGATGGGTCTGAAGCCGGGAGGTGTTGCAAGAATTACAACATCGGCAAGGGCAATGGCTTTTTTATAGGCATCAAAACCGCTAAACTTTCTTTCCTCTGGAACATCGAGCATGGCTGATTGTAGGGAAGCATTTCCTTTGGTTACATTGGATAATTCCTCTGCAATGGATTTATAACAATTGTCGAGGTTGTCTCTGAAAGCATCAGCCATAGCAACCAGTTTTACTTTTTGTTTGCTTTGGAGGGCCTGCATGGCAGCACCGGTTCCTCGGCCTCCGCAACCCACCAGGGCTACTTTAATGGTTTCATCCGCTCCGGAGAAAAAGTTACTCCTACCAATCAGCGGTGCAGTTAACATACTGCCTGCTAAAAGGGTGCTTTGCTTAACAAAGATTCTGCGGGAGGTGGTTTGATTTTTTTTCATGGCAAGGGGTTTATTTTCCGATAAATTGTTGAAAGAATTTTTCTACTTCAGATACAGTTGGCTGTTGATAGGGAGCAACAATTCGAAAGCCTGCATATTTAGCTTCTGTAAGCCACCATTTGCTTCGGGGTATTTGTGGATCGCGTTGATTCCATTCTGGATCGGAGTAAAAGCGGCGCGCACTTCTTAGATCGTTGGCATTATCTTCGAAACTGCCTCCTCGTAAGGCTTTCGGATATTTGGTTAGGGTAGGGGGAGCAACGGGATCGATATTACCTAATGTAGTATAAGCATTCTCATCATAATGATCTAATGTCCATTCCAACACATTTCCCAACATATCATATAAACCCCAGGCGTTTGGTTTTTTCTGTCCTACCGGATGGTATTTTTCGGAGCTGTTTTTATCGAACCAGGCATAATCGGCAATAGAAGTTGCATCCTTCCCAAAATAATAGGGTGAATTGGTTCCCGCGCGACAGGCATATTCCCATTCAGCCTCTGTTGGAAGGCGATAGAAAATGCCGGTTTTTTTATACAACCATTTGCAAAACATGAGGGCATTGTATTGGCTCATACTATTGGCGGGATAGCCTCCTTCTTTTCCCATGCCCCACGACAAATCAACATATTGGGCACTTGGGCGGGTAACCGCATCTGCATCAATATTAATGGAAGTAGATTCGTCTTTTAGAAAGATATCGTATACATCCCGCGTGATTTCGGTTGCACTCATCCAAAAGGCGGAAATGGTAACCTTTCTTTGCGGACCTTCATCTGCCTGCCGATTGGGTTCATTTTCGGAACTACCCATGGTAAAATTACCTGCAGGGATTGTTACTAACCGAAAAGTAAGCTGACTGCCGGGTATGGTTTGCACAAAGGGTTCAAAAGCACGCTTGTTATTTTGTGCTTGAATTGTAATACAAATAACTAGGGCAATTGGTAATAGTATAAATCGAAGCAATCTTTTTTTTGGGAAAAGTTAGAAAAAAAGAATAAGTAAAAAAATTAAATCTTTATCGACAGTTCAATTTGTCCACCAAAACCCAATACGACAATCTTTTGTAGCGTAGATAAACGTACTTCTTTTATATCATTTTCTATTTTCGAAATATAAGATTTTGTTGTTCCAGCTTTAAGGGCAAGCTGTTCCTGCGTCATTCCCAATTCAAGTCGTGTTTCTTGTATTAATGCGCCTAATTTAAAAGCTTCGTAGCCTGATTCCAGCTCTTCCCGCTTTTTAGTACCCCGCTTACCGTAGTTTTTATCTTTAAATTCCTCGAGTGTTATGATATGTTTAGTCTTGGGTTTAGTCTTGGGTTTCATATTCAGCTTTTAATTTAAGGGCTACCTCGATCTCTTTTTTTGCAGTTTTTGTTGATTTCTTTTGATATCCATTTGCTAAAACCACTAATTGTTCATGATCGAAAAAACAAAAAAAAACGAAATACATTATTACCAAATTGAACACGGATTTCATAAAGTCCATCTGTATCTTCCATGTGCTTAAGATAGTTTTCCGGAACTCTTGGTAATTCTTCAATTAAGTCGAAAGTCCAAATAATTTTTTCCTTTACTTTTTTTGTTTGTTTAATAAAGAATTTTTCAAAGTAACTTTTAAAAAAAACTATTCTCCTATATTTTACTTTTTTATCCACTTTTGTAATGGTTTGACAAAGTTAATTAAGTTTCACTTAAGTGAAACAATTTTATTCAGTTATTTTCTAAATTTTTCAATAAGTTTATATAATTAAATGCTCTAATTATTTGCAGAAATTTAAATTTAGATTGTGAGTCTGCTTTATTGATTAAGTATTTACACCTACTTTTAATATGATAAAAGATCAATAGTTGACTGAATTAGTAAGAAACTTTCCTTATTTCCAGAACTCCGGCGTTTGCACATACTCTATTTTTCCGCCGATAAGTTGTGTAATTAATAGTTCTGCACCGTATTTTTTGGCAAGTTTAAGGGCAGCTTTGTTATCAAGAATACTACAGGCAGTTGCCAGCCAATCTGCCAATGCTCCGTTGTTGGCAATTACTGTAACATTTTTTTGCTGAGTATTGCCTATTCCATTTTTAGGGTCAATGATATGAGAATAACGAACTCCATTCTTTTCCAAAAATTGAAAACTATCGCCGGAAGTAGCAATCGATTGATTCAATAATCCAATATTTCTTTCGAGTAAAGCTTCTTTTTCTTCCGGACGATTAATGGCAATTTGCCAGCCTTTTTTATTGGGCGGACTCCCAATCGCAACAATATCTCCGCCAGCATCAGCCAATGCATGTTGAATACCGAATTGTTGCAGGCGATTGATTACCTGTTGGGCTACAAATCCTTTGGCAATTCCTCCTAAATCGAGGGAGAGATTGGGTTTGTTAAAAGAAATGGCTCCCGCCTCACAGGAATATACTATGTTTTTCCAGCCCGATTGAAGCAAGGCATTTTTAATAGAGCTTGTATCCGGAACCCGATTTTTTTTTCGGGCGGCTCTCCACAAATGGGTTAAATTTCCTACACCGATATCAAAAACTCCATTACTATTATAATAAGCCTGGTTACTGATACATAAAATTTCCTGCATTAGGGGGGAAACAAGCACAGGATGCAGGAATGCCGTTCGATTGATGGTACTCAGTTCACTGGTAGTATCATAATCGCTAAAAATATGATTGAGTGAATCAACGAGTTGAAAGCATTTTTCCCCTATCTCAGCTGCTGAAGTTGCAGAAGGATGATAAAATATTAAGTGAAAGGGTGAACCCATTTTCTCCCGTTCAAAATGAAATCGCTGTAATTGAGTAATCCCGGATAAATGACAAACGGAAATCAGAAAAATCAAAACAATTAAAAATCGGTAGCTCATTTTCGAAAGTAAAGCATTAAATTTATAGATATAAAAATACTGTATGAAAAGAAGAAAATTTGTTGCCAATTCGCTGCTTGCAGGATCAGCCGTTATGAGTATGGGATGGAAAGATAAAACTTCAACTCCCCCTTACATTGTTGGTGCAACTGAGCCATTCCGATGCAATTATGCAATTCATGATGGTATGTTTAAAAATTTAGCTGGAGAAAATTTCATAGATCAAATAAAGTATGCCCATTCGATGGGATTTCGATCTATTGAAGACAATGGAATGATGGAACGAACACCTGAAATGCAGCAAAAAATTGGTGATACATTAACTGCACTTAATATGCAAATGGGTGTTTTTGTTATTCAATTTGACAAATGGCCTTTGCAAATTTCTTTAACGAGTGGTAAGAAGGAATGGAGAGAAAAATTTGTTAGTTATTGTAAACAAGCAGTAGAGGTTGCCAAAAGAACAGGAGCTAAGTGGATGACAGTTGTGCCGGGAAACTATGATCGTTCTTTATCAATGGGTTTGCAAACGGCTCGGGTAATCGAATCACTTCGTTTGGGTGCTGAAATTTTAGCACCTCATAATCTAGTAATGGTATTAGAACCCCTCAGCGACACTCCTGATTTGTTCTTAAGAAATTCCGATCAAACTTATGCAATTTGTAAGGCGGTGAATAGTCCTGCCTGTAAAATTTTGTTCGATATGTACCATATGCAACGCAATGAAGGTAATATCATAAAAAATATTGAAGCAACTTGGGATGAAATTGGATATTTTCAAATTGGCGATAATCCCGGAAGAAAAGAACCAGGTACCGGGGAAATGAATTATCAAAATATCTTTAAATTCATTCATCAAAAAGGGTATCGAGGTATTTTTGGAATGGAACATGGAACGGCAGGAAAAGGAAAAGAAGGTGAATTGTCTTTAATTTCAGCTTATCGGCAGGCAGATGCTTTCGAATTGTAATTTTTTTAATTTACATTTTGGGAATGGGATTTAGCTTTTTAGCGTGTTTCATTTGTTGTATTAGTGAGTGATTTTTGTTAAATTTGCTATTATTTTCCAACCTACAAGGCATGCAGCGGCAGTTTAGTGAATTAGCTAGTAATCTAGAGGGTGAATTATTTTGGGATGAAGCGTATAAAATTATATATGCTACCGATGCCTCTGCTTATCGTGAAATACCCGATGCTGTTTCTATTCCTGCCTCTAAGTCAGATTTACTCCACTTAATACAATTTGCCAATTCTTCCGGTATCGCTTTGGTTCCTAGGGCAGGAGGTACTTCATTGGCTGGGCAGGTGGTTGGAAAGGGCCTGATTGTAGATATATCTAAGCATTGTAACCGCATCTTAGAATTAAATACTACAGAGCGTTGGGTTCGGGTAGAACCCGGAGTAATTCGGGATGATTTGAATAAATGGTTACAACCTCATGGATTGTTTTTTGCACCGGAAACTTCCACTGCCAATCGGGCAATGATTGGGGGAATGATTGGAAATAATTCATGTGGATCTAATTCAATTTTATATAAAAGTACTCGGGAACATCTGCTGGAACTGAATGTACTTTTATCCGATGGATCAGAAGTTGTATTTGGAGACATTACAACCGATCAATTTCATGCGAAATGTGAATTGAATTCGCTGGAAGGAAAAATATACCGACATATTCGGCAATTACTGAGTTCTCCTGAAGTCCGAAACGAAATTGCAGTGAATTTTCCGCATCCAGAAATTGATCGCCGCAATACAGGATATGCATTGGATATGCTTATGAATGCTGATCCCTTTGAGGCAGGAGGACCCATTTTTAATTTTTGCAAACTAATAGCAGGTTCCGAAGGAACCCTTTGCTTTATTACTGCTGCCAAATTATCACTTGTTCCGATTCCCCCAAAAGAAACCGGTTTACTTTGTGTGCATTTTAATAGTGTTGATGAATCACTTCGAGCTAATATTCTGGCTGTTTCATTTCGTCCGAGTGCATGTGAACTGATTGATCATTATATTCTCGAATGTACCAAAGACAATAGAGAGCAGGTACAAAACCGTTTTTTCGTGCAAGGAGATCCCGGTGCTATTCTGGTTATTGAATTTTGTCGGAATACTAAGGAAGAAATATTGGCAATTACTTCTCAGGTTGAACATACGCTACGACAGCATCATTTGGGATATCATTTTCCGGTCTTGTTTGGTGCTGATACCAAAAAAATATGGAATCTTAGGAAAGCAGGCCTGGGATTATTGAGTAACCTGCCTGGAGATGAAAAAGCAGTTCCTGTTATTGAAGATACAGCTGTTCGTGTGGAAGATCTGCCTGATTATATTCATGATTTTAATCTGATACTATTAAAATATAATTTACATGCTGTTCACTATGCGCATGCGGGATCTGGTGAATTACATCTGCGTCCTATTATCAACTTGAAAACAGCAGAGGGGAACGAATTATTTAAAACCATTGCTGCTGAGGTTGCTGTTCTGGTTAAGAAATACAGAGGATCTTTAAGTGGCGAGCATGGAGATGGTAGATTGCGGGGTGAATTTATTGAACAAATGGTTGGTTCTGCCAATTATCAGCGCTTTATTGAATTAAAAAAAGTTTGGGATCCGAAGGGAATATTTAATCCTGGAAAAATTGTACACACCCCTTCCATGAATAGCTCACTTCGCTATGACCCCGGCGCACCAGCTTATTCAACCCCAACTTATTTTCGATTTTATGGTCAGAATATTTTGCAACATGCCGAACAATGTAATGGATCGGGAGATTGCAGAAAAACTGAATTATCGGGTGGTACTATGTGTCCATCATACATGGCCACCCGCGATGAAAAAGATACTACCCGTGCCCGCGCCAATGTTTTACGTGAATATTTAACCCGATCCACCAAAATCAATCGCTTCGACCAAAAAGAGATTTATGAGGTGATGGATTTATGCCTGAGTTGCAAAGCCTGCAAATCGGAATGCCCTTCGAATGTTGATATGGCAAAATTGAAGGCAGAATTTTTACAACAGTATTATGACGCCAATGGCGTACCCTTTCGAGCTCAGTTAATAGCACGGTTTACACAATTATCACGTTTGGGTATGTTAATGCCCGCAGTGTATAATTTCATGGTAACCAACTATTTTACTTCTCGTCTAATAAAAAAAGTTACTGGCTTTGCTGCCGAACGCTCGTTACCAACCTTATCTTCACAAACCCTACACCATTGGTTTGGCTCCACTAACAAAAGAAAATCTGTAAATAAAAAAACCATCTATCTTTTTTGCGATGAGTTTACCAATTATAATGATGTTGCAATCGGTAAGAAGGCTATTTTGTTATTGGAAAAATTAGGATATACTGTCATTATTCCAAAACACCTCGAAAGCGGCAGAACCTGGTTATCTAAAGGAATGGTGAAAAAAGCTACTCAAATCATCAATCGAAATATTGAATTGTTAGCTCCCCTGATTTCTGCTGAAACACCCTTGATTGGTATTGAACCCTCTGCTATCATTACTTTTCGCGACGAGTATCCCGATCTTGCTGAGGACAAATGGTTACCTGCGGCAAAAGAGTTGGCGAAAAACAGTTTATTGATTGATGAGTTTCTGGCAGCTGAAATGAAAGCGGGGAATATTACTTCGGAACAGTTTACTAGCGATACCAAGGAAATTCAACTGCACGGACATTGCCAACAAAAAGCCCTGAGTAAGCTTTCTGATACAGTTACTGTATTATCGATACCAACCAATTATTCAGTATCAGTAATTCCCTCAGGTTGTTGTGGGATGGCGGGTTCATTTGGTTATGAAACAGAACATTTCGAAGTGAGTAATCGCATTGGAGAACTGGTATTATTCCCTGCGGTAAGAAATAAAAAAATAGGTACGATTACTGCTGCTCCAGGAACCAGTTGCCGCCATCAAATTAAAGATGGAACCGGAGTGAAAGCACTTCATCCTGTTGAAATTTTATATGATGCATTGATAGATACTAATGAATGAAATTTGAGTAAGTATTCTGTTAATTGAATAACTTTTTATGTCAATTGCTGCTGAGCTATCAAATATTTTAGGTTCAAACAAAATAAGCGATTCTTTAATTGATAGGCATGCACACGCTGCAGATGCTGGTTTTTATTTTTTACTTCCAGAGGTTATTGTGTTTCCTGATTGCATTGAAGATATTGTTGCTTTATTTGGTTTTTGTACAGAAAAAGGAATACCGCTTGTTTTTCGAGCTGGTGGAACCAGTTTAAGCGGACAATCAATTACAGATGGTATTCTGGTTGATATCAGTCGCTCATATAAAAAAATTCAGCCGCTGGAAAATGGAAGGCAGGTGTATGTACAACCAGGAGCCATTGGAGCTCATGTGAATATTGCCCTGCAAAAATATGGAACCAAAATTGGTCCCGATCCTGCATCCATTAGCGCTGCTTTAATGGGAGGAATTCTTTCTAATAATAGTAGCGGTATGTGTTGCGGTGTGGTTCACAACTCCTATCATACTTTGGCATCACTTACTATGGTTTTACCAAACGGTAATGTTTATAAAACCACAGAACCTTCTGATTATGTGAAGTTCGAAAATAATGAGTCTGCTTTGTATGCCGGTTTATTATCGCTACAACAGCGTCTTTTACAACAACCCAGTCTGGTTGAAAAAATCCGAACAAAATATCGAATAAAAAATACAGTTGGATATAGTGTGCATGCATTGCTCGATTATACTCATCCGCTGGATATGTTGAGCCACCTGATGATAGGAGGCGAAGGCACGCTAGGTTTTATTGCAGATGCAGTGCTCAATACCATTCCGGATAAGCCATTTAAAAAAACAGGATTGTTATTTTTCGATTCACCGGTTTCAGCTGCGAAAGCAATTCCTGCACTTCAATCTACCGGTGCAGAAGCTTTAGAGCTTATGGATAGAGCTGCACTACGTTCTATTCAACATTTGCAGGATTGTCCACCTATAATTGCCACGTTACCAGAACAGGCAACCGCAATTTTATGTGAGTTTCAGGCTGCTACTAAAGAGCACCTCGAACTTTTATTTGCGAATTCAGTTCCATTGATCGAAAATATTCCATTAATCTGTTCACCTGAATTTACAACCGATTACCATCAGCAATCCATTTTGTGGAAATTGCGTAAAGGGCTATACCCAGCTGTAGCCGCTGTTCGAAAAAAGGGAACCACCGCTCTATTAGAAGATGTTGCCGTTCCTATCGAACACTTAGGTAATGCTGTAATGGATTTGCAAATGCTTTTCGATCGATTTGGATATCAGAATGCCATAATATTTGGCCATGCCAAAGAGGGGAACCTACATTTTTTAATTACACAATCAGTAAACGACGATCCTGCCATAGCCGTTTTTGAACAATTCAACCGCGAATTGGCTAATATCATCATTCATAAGTATGGAGGTTCTATGAAAGCGGAACATGGAACAGGTCGTCAAATTGCTCCTTTCGTTAAAGATGAATGGGGAGAAGAGATTTATCAAATCATGTGTGAATTGAAGGCTTTGGTAGATCCGCATCATATATTAAACCCTGGCGTACTTATTAATCTCGATCCTAATTGTCATTTAAAAAATCTCAAAACCAATCCCATTATCGAGGAAGAAGTAGATCGTTGTGTGGAATGTGGGTATTGCGAAAATCGTTGTCCTTCGCGCAATTTCACGCTTACCCCTCGCCAACGCATTCAGGTACGTCGTTCGTTGCAGCGCTTACAACAAGACAAGCAAACAGTAGCCTATAACAGTTTACTCAATCAATATCAATTTGCAGGTTTGGATACCTGCGCAGTAGATGGCATGTGTGCAGTGGATTGTCCGGTTGCCATTAATACCGGAGATTTAATAAAACGGCTTCGAAGTGAACAGCACTCAAAATTCAACAACCAAATTGCTATTTGGATTGCCAATCATTTCAGCTTCGTTTCAGGAACCATTCAGGTGTTGTTAAGAATGGGTAATGTAACGAATAAATTATTGGGAGCGCATACATTATACAATTTTACTCGATTGATTCGCAAGGTTTGGAATGGCTTCCCATTGTACATGCAACAACTTGCTGCACCTGTTCAGATAAAGCCCCAAATGCCCGATGATTATCAATTGGTATATTTTTCAACCTGCATTACCCGAATGATGGGTAGCGATTCGATCGACCAGCAGGATGGGGTTACTGTTTTAACGGAACTTTGCAAAAGAGCCCAATTGCCTTTGTATATACCTAACCAAACAGGAGGTACCTGTTGCGGACAATTATTTTCATCCAAGGGTTTCTATCCTGCCTATCAGGAGAAAGTAAATCAAACGATTGAAGATTGTTGGAAATGGAGTAAAGGCGGTTTAATACCCATTGTATTGGATGTTACATCTTGCACGCAATCTATTCGTCAGTGTGCACCCTATTTATCAGAAGAAAATAAAGAAAAATTTGTTAAGCTTCAGTTTATAGATTCTGTAGAATTGGTAACAGATTGGTTATTGCCTCGTTTAAAGATCACGCATCCAAAGAAAGAAATAGTGTTACATCCCGTATGTAGTTTACATAAAATGGGACTCATAGAAAAATTCAAATCAATAGGTGATGCATGTGCTGAAAAATCTATTGTACCTATGCAGGCGTCTTGTTGCGGAATGGCAGGGGATAGGGGTTTTTATTATCCCGAATTAACAGCAGCAGCCACCCGGGCAGAAATTGCTGAAATTCAGCACCTGAAACCTGATGGTTGTTATTCATCCGGAAAAACATGTGAAATGGCATTATCGGAGCATGCCGGGAAAAACTATCAATCTATTCTGTATTTAGTGAGGGACGTAACGGCTCCACTATAATCTGCATATAGTAAATATTTTTTTCTTTTTTCTTTAAATGCAGATAATCCGGGTTCCCAGGTTTCACGAATGGCTGCTTCCGATAAACCTTGTTTAATCTGTTCTTTGAATTCACCATATCCAATCAGTTTATCTATATTTCCCATTTGATTACTCTGTTTGTAATCGAAGAATTTTTCTTTTTCCGGATATGCCTGATATAGTTCTATCATCCACTGAAGATTGATTTTTCGCTTTTTTATGATTTCTGTTGGATTTACCTTTCTCAAATCTAATCCATAACAGGTTTTATTCATGTGCAATGGTGTTTCAGCCATCCCTTTAATACCAACCGGTGTGAAGGAAAATGGGTATTTACCTTCGAGTAATGGACTACCCAAAACAGTAAATGGAAAATATGTACCACGTCCCTGACTAAGAATGGTACCCTCAAAAAGGCAGAGCGTGGGGTATAAAATGATGGATTGTTGACTATTTAAATTGGGGGATGGCTTTACCGGAAGGGTATACTGCATTGAATGAGAATAATTCGCTAACGGTATCACTTTAATTTTACAGGTTACTCCATTTGCCAGCCACCCTTCGCCATTCAGCATTCCAGCAAACTCCCCAATTGTTAGTCCGTATGTAATTGGGATAGGAAACATTCCAATTCCGGATTTATACTTCATATCAAGAATGGGTCCATCTACAAAATATCCATTAGGGTTAGGCCTATCCAGAATCAAGAGTTCTTTATTATTTTCTGCACATGCTTCCATTAAACGGGCAAGTGCATTAATATTTGTATAAAAACGGCACCCCACATCTTGCAAGTCGTATATCATAATGTCTACATCTGACAGATCTTCTTTACTTGGTTTTGATTTTCCTCCGTACAATGAAATTAGTGGAATACCTGTTGCAGAATCAATTTCATCAGCTACTTTGGCTCCGGCACTGGCATTTCCCCGAAACCCATGTTCCGGACCAAACACTTTTACAATGTTTACTCCCAACTTTCTAAGCGAATCTACCAAGTGTGTTGTGCCGATGATACTGGTTTGATTGGCAAGCATGGCAACCCGTTTTCCGGTAAGGTAGGGGAGATACAGGTTGGTTTGTTCTGCCCCGGTTTGTATGCCGGTTGCCGATACTTTCGATGCAGCGGGAATGTTTTTACAAGCACTATTGAATATTACAGTCAATAAAACAAGCAGCAATATCTTTTTCATATTCCAAAAATAATACTCAATATACACTTCTTTTGCTTTGTTTAAATGAATAATGGGTAACTTACTTATATGGAAAATATCGTCAATCAATGGGTAAAAAAGCTGCAAATGCTACCCCATCCCGAAGGAGGATTTTTTAAAGAAAATTACCGATCAACAGAATATATGGAAGTTAGCTGTCTGCCGGAGCGATTTGGTGGAAGGAGACCGATAAGCACGGCCATCTATTTTTTAATCACTGCTGGTAACTTTTCTGCCTTTCATCGTATCAAAAGTGATGAGTGTTGGCATTTTTATACAGGAGACCCATTATGGGTTCATTTGATTGATGATTCCACAGGCACTTATTCGAAAATTGCACTGGGTAACCAACTCAATGGATCGGAAGTAATGCAGGCAGTAGTTCCTGCCGGATATTGGTTTGCTTCAGAAACCCAACCGGGTGGTAGTTTCTCTTTGGTAGGTTGTACGGTAGCACCCGGTTTCGACTTTGCCGATTTTGAATTGGCTAGCCGGGATTCACTCATTGCTAAATCTCCCGACCAAGCAAGTTTAATAAATAAATTAACCAGAATTGAAACCTAATTAGCAGTTAAGCTGGCACGAATCAGCACAAATGCTATAATTGCCAACGTTAGTGTTAATAGAATAGCAACGATAGGCCAGAAGGTATCCGGCATATTTTTTTTGATACGGGATATTTTCTTTTTTTGTGTATACCTAGCTAATTGTTGATTGATTTGTTGCGTAAGTATGGGTATATCAGTAGCCTTTTCAAAATCCTGTAACCCCTCCATTGCATCACGTAAAGCTGGGGAGGATGCAGCTGCTTCCTGTAGTTGTGCAATTTCTGTCTCAGATGCATTACCCGAAATGAACTTTGATAAGAGTTCGTTATCCCATTCACTGGGCACCTTTTCCGATGACAGTCGATTATTCATTTTCACGGTTCATTTTTTTATCCAGACTATTTTTTAAGTTCCTTTTACCGTTTTGGATATAACTTTTTACTTCCAGCAAACTATACCCTGTGGCAGCAGTAATTTCAATGTAGCTTTTCTTTTGCAGATAAAAAAGAGTTATGCAGGTTTTTTGTTCCCGGTTCAATGCGCTAATAGCGGTTTCCAACAATTGAAAATGCTGTTCTTTTTCTATAAAGGAATATCCTGTTTCTTCTTCATCTTTAAGGGTTTCTGGTAGTTCGGAGAAAGAAATATTTTTCTTTCTGAGGTGCATCAGACAGTCATTTTTTGCCACCTGATACAGCCAGCTTTTAATATGCTCTACCCGATATTTTGAAAGTTCGGAAATTGATTTTAAGAAAACTTGTTGCACCATGTCTTTTGCCTGTTCACTATTCTTTAGGTATTTCATGCATACTCCTAACAACAAAAGGGTATAGCGTGGTAATAAAATTCCTAACCAATAATTATCATATTGCTCGTAGAACTTTTCTAGCAGTTCTTCATCGGTCATATGGTTATGGGATATTTTCCCCACTGTCTGGTGCTTAGTTTAAAGATAAGATGTACGCGTAATAAAATTCCATACCTTACCAATAAAATTGTACTATGTTTAACTGGATATGTTCCGTTCCGGTTGCTCCGCTTCGAAAAGAAGCATCTCACCGCAGTGAAATGGTTAGTCAGTTATTATTTGGAGAAATACTGGAAGTATTGGAAACTTCCGGAGACTTTGTTTTGATTAAAAGTGCATACGACGCCTATATAGGATGGTGCCAGCGATGTCAATTAACCGAACTTACCCAATCAATCAAACCACCGGAGCAAGAAATACTCACCGCTCATTTCATCAACCCAGCAAAATTTCGCGATACCCCTATCCACTTACCCATGGGTGTACCCATCAATACTTGGAAAGAAATTACGGAACCCGAGTTTGTAATACCTGAAAATACCCTACTTGCGGGTAGCGTTCCATTTAACAATTCAACAATCATTTCTCATACATCCTGCTATCTCAATGTGCCCTATTTATGGGGAGGCAGGTCAATTTTTGGTATAGATTGCAGTGGATTCAGTCAGCAGGTATACAGATATTTTGGAAAACCTTTGCCACGAGATTCCGGAGATCAATCCAAATTAGGGGAACATGTAGGTTTTTTAGCCGAAGCAATAGCAGGCGACCTAGCGTTTTTTGATAATGCTGAAGGAACCATTACCCATGTAGGTATCTTATTGAACCCTAATACCATTATTCATGCCTCCGGAAAAGTTAGGGTAGATACCATTGATCAATGGGGTATTATTAGCAGAGAAACGCAGCTACGAACGCACACGCTTAGAATTATTAAGCGCATACTTTAATATGAAACAGGAAATAGCTTAGAATAGACGCAGACCTTTGGCAAAATGCGTACAAACCCCTGGTAAAGCCAGCCAGAAAAATTGACGATAATAAATCATCATTACTATCATAATAATAAACCAGATTGTGAAATAAATCCAGGCTTTGGTAGTGCTTGTATTGGTTTCCATTCCTTCAGAATTTTTGCAAAGATAATAAGCTTATGGCATTTTTGTACGTTGCCCCACTATTTTCTCGGGGTGGGTATTTTTTTCGATTGATTTTTTGGCGAGATAATCATCTAAAACCAGCATTTTAAGGGAAATGAGCAGTAAAATAAGCGCAAAGGCTTTTTTTACCAGCTGATCGCTCCAATTCATGGCTACCTGACTTCCCAATAAGCTACCCACCAGAAAAGCTCCTGCCATAATTAGAACGGAACCCGGATTGATATAGCCGTGTTGATAATATTTATAAACCGCTAAAATGCCAACCGGCAAAAGTAAAATTCCGAGTGAAGTTCCCTGGGCAGCTTTCTGACTATACCCCAATAACATTACCAGTGCGGGCACAATAAAAACGCCTCCACCAATTCCAATTAATCCGCTGATAAATCCGGCAACCAAACCAATAATAATTAAAATGATAAATGTGTACATATTCTACATGCTAATTTAATAATGGATGGGGCTGATTAGGAGGTGGTGCCAAAGCTTTGCTGATAAAACCGGATGGCTTCTTCAATAATAGCTAAGGCAGTGGCTTTGTCGCCAAAATCTTCTACTAAAACCGTTTTATTTTCCAGCTTCTTATATTCTTCAAAAAAATGGCGGAGTTCATCGAAAAAGTGTCGGGGTAATTCCTCAATATTATTGTAATGATTTACTCCGGGATCATTGGCTGCAACTGCTATAATTTTATCATCGGGTTCGCCTCCGTCGATCATTTGCATTACGCCAATCACTTTTGCTTCCATTAGCGTAAGGGGCTGCACGGGTAATGAAGTAATCACCAATATATCCAACGGATCCTTATCTCCTCCATAGGATTGAGGAATAAATCCATAATTGATAGGATAATAGAAAGATGAAAAAATTACCCGGTCTAATTTTAGCAGTCCGCTTTTTTTATCAATTTCATATTTACATCGGGAGCCTTGTGGAATTTCAATAATCGCATTTACTACCCTTGGTGCTTGTTCTCCACTGGGAACTCCATGCCAGGGATGCAATACATGTGTTGGAATCATATATAAATTATTTTGAAAAATAATACCCCAAAGCTACGCATCCTATGCCACCTATAACAGTAATCAATGTATAGATTATCAAAACTCCATATCTGCCTTCCTGCAATAATTGAAAGTTTTCCCATGATAGCGCAGACAACGTTGTAAATCCGCCGCAAATACCTGTAACCAACAATAATTTCCCATCACTGCCAATTGCCTGCCGCAAATACCAACCCATGAATAGTCCAATTAAAAAGGATCCCGACAAATTTACCACTAGAGTTGCCAGGGGAAATTGGGTATTTCGAATGGCAGTCCCAACTAAAAAACGGAATATAGTGCCAATCATCCCGCCCAAGCCAACCCATAGCAATTGCTTTAAAAACATAGCATTAAAATTTTGCAACCAGCATCCAACCGGCAGCTTGTTGTTGAATATGTAGGGTATCTTTTTTTTCGGGGGCATAGGAAAAACTATAAATCATCAGCACTTTATCGGAACTCATTTCATTAATTGCATGAATTTGAATGGATGCAGTTCTTCTCATTTGTCTGCCTTCCCGTTCCTGCGTTCTATAATCTGCTTCCATCATGCGAAGATTTTGTTGTAAAAGACTGTCATTGGATATAAACTGGGCTGCTTTAGAAAAATCTCCTTGTAAACAGGCTTCTAAATAGCCTCTGCCTGCATCCAATGCGGTGGGGGAAGACACTGTATTGTTCGAACGATTATCCACACAAGCTGTCAACAGAAAAAGAAGGAATAAAAGATATTTCATTGTTTAAAGATACGAGATTCAATCGCATGAAACGGCAACTGTAAATTGGGAGGAATGCAACTTATTCCAAAATAAAAAAGAATTGAATTTACTTCATTACTTTTAACGTATAAATTCATGTTATGCGCAATTTTATACCAGTATTGGCAACACTCTTTTTGTTGAGTTCTTGCCAAACGGGGAAACTCGGATTGAATGAGCGAGATACAATGCAGTTAAACGGACATCCCGCCTGGATGATGCAGGGAAATGTCTATGAAGTAAATGTTAGGCAATATACTCCGGAAGGAACTTTCCGGGCTTTTGAAGCGCACTTAGATAGATTAAAATCGATGGGAATACATACCCTCTGGTTTATGCCCATTCAACCCATTAGTAAAGAAAACCGTAAAGGAACATTGGGAAGTTATTATGCCGTTGCTGATTACACTGGCATTAATCCCGAGTTTGGTACGATGGCCGATTGGAAACACCTTGTTAATGCTGCACATGCAAAGGGTTTTAAAGTAATGATGGATTGGGTACCTAATCATACAGGAGCTGATCATTACTGGTTGCAAAAGCATCCCGATTTTTATGTTCGTGATAGCTCTGGAAAAGCAGTATCGCAATTCGATTGGACGGATACCCGTAAACTGAATTTCAAGAATACAGAATTGCGTGATTCTATGATTGCTCAAATGAAATTCTGGGTGCAGGAAAGTGATATTGATGGGTTTCGTTGTGATTATGCTGTTGGTCCGAAGGCAGACCAGTTTTGGATTCCCTGTATCAAGGAATTGAAAAAAATGAAGAACCTATTTATGTTAGCTGAAGCTGATTCTGCCTGGATGCATACGGCTGGTTTCGATGCAACGTATGCCTGGCCTGAGTTTCACTTGATGGTGGATGTTGCAGCCGGAAAGAAAAAGCCAACGGATGTAACGAATTTATTGAAGCAGCTGGATTCCAGTTTACCTTCAAATGCAATCCGACTTTGGTTTACCAGCAATCATGATGAGAACAGCTGGAATAAGGCTGATTATGCAACTATGCCCGGCGCATCTCATGCACCTTTTGCTGTACTCACCCATACGATGCCCCGCTCTTTGCCCCTAATATATAGCGGACAAGAAGAACCGGTTTTACGGGCTATTCCATTTTTTGAAAAAGATACCATCCGTTTTTCATTATTTGAAAGAGCTAATTTCTATACAAAACTCAATCAATTGAGAAGTAACAATCCAGCACTACGACCAGATGCAGCCTATTCATCACTTAGTACCAGTCAGCCAAATCAGGTATTGGCATTTATGCGCAGTTTTGAAAAGAAAAAAGTGCTGGTGATTCTAAATTTAACAGCAACGGAATCCCGATTCAATTTTTCCGGTACAGCTATTTCTGGTAACTATAAGGATATATTTTCCGGAGCACCGATTAGTTTATCAGCCAATCAATCGATGTATCTGGAACCCTGGGGATACCGCGTGTATGAATTTTCAAACTGATATCATTAGTGGATATGAATAAAGAAAAACTCGTCCAACACATTTTACAAAAACAATCCTATCTCTGTGTTGGGTTGGATACCGATCCTGCTAAATTGCCTGTTCCGCTTCAGGATGATCCTAATGGAGTAATCAAATTCAATCAGGCAATAATTGATGCAACTTTGGATCATTGTGTTGCATATAAAATCAATACTGCTTTTTATGAAGCCATGGGTAAAAAAGGCTGGGAAGTAATGGAGCAAACCCTTGCCTACATTCCTTCCTCGCATTTTACCATTGCAGATGCAAAAAGGGGGGATATTGGCAATACATCTGCACAATATGCAAAAACATTTTTTGAAGTACTTCCATTCGATGCCATAACCGTGGCTCCTTATATGGGTGAAGATAGTGTGCGGCCATTTTTGGAGTATGAGCATAAATGGACAATTGTATTAGGACTCACTTCCAATAAGGGAAGTGCCGATTTTCAGCAACTTACATTGGCAAATTCGGGTGAATATTTATTTGAGCGGGTTATGAAAACAGTTGCATCCTGGGGTAATCCGGGTAATCTTATGTTTGTAGTTGGAGCAACTCAGGCGGATTCATTTAAACCCATTCGCACAGCTTTACCCGAGCATTTCTTTCTGGTTCCGGGAGTAGGAGCGCAGGGAGGAAGTTTACAGGATGTATCAAAAATGGCACTGAATAAAGAGGGGGGCTTGTTGGTAAATGCAAGCAGGGCCATTCAATATGCTTCTTCCGGAGATGATTTTTCAGTAAAAGCAAAAGCAGTAGCGAGCCAATATCATCAGGAAATGCAACAACTTATTCACGAACAGGGCTTATGATGGATAGATAGTGTTCATAATTTTTTTGCACCATTCGGCATGCGTTGATGCTGAATAATGTAAATCATCCTTACATAACCCACCTGCTGTTTGGGCAGCCAAGTTGCATGCTTCAGAAATATCTATATTGGCTATTTTGTATTGGTGGGACAATTGCATTACAACCTTATTAAAATCAGCGATGGGCAACCGGTCTATTGGATTCGAATCTTTTTGAGCAAAAGGTGTTAGCGTCCAGTCGGGAATGGTAAGTGTAAAAACCCCCTTTTCCGCACGTTTTGAAAAATGGATGGCTTTATGCAGTAGGAATTCGAATTCCTCAGAGAATTCACGAAGCGAAAGTCCTCTATACTGATTATTCACACCAATTAATAAACTCACCCAATCGTATTGGGGTTCCAGTTGTGTATGGATTAGCTGGTTTGCCAGTTCGCGAGTGGTAAACAAGGTTTGTGCAATTATTTCGGGAGCATGGGCATGTTCACCTGCAGCACGGAGTAATTGAACAAGTTGATAGGGAAAACTTTCCCGGAGGGGTAAGCCTTCCCCAATGGTATACGAATCGCCTAAAGCCAGATAGGTGATGGGATGATGTATTTGCATTTTAAACTGTATCCTGAATGATGGAATAAAATTGAAACACATCCTGATAACTACAATAAAGTGGGGCAGGGGCAACGCGTATTACACCGGGTTCTCGATAATCCACTACAATACCGGCATCGATAAGTCGGTTAAAAATATTCCTGCCATTTTCAGCAAAAAAAAGCGACAATTGAGCACCGCGTTCATCGGGGTTCGATGGGGTAATGATTTTGCAGGGGAGTCCCGGTAAACTATTCAATAAAAATTCCAGATATCCGGTTAACTGCCTGCTTTTGGTAAGGATAGCTTCCATACCTACTTCATTAAAAATTTCAAGTGAACTTCGTAAACAACACATATTCAATACTTGAGCAGTACTAATATTCCATCCTCCAGCGGTAGGTTTTGGGATAAAACCTTTTTCCATGCGGAACCTGGTTTTCTCATCATTTCCCCACCATCCGGCCAAACGAGGAAATGTTGTATCCTGTGAATATTTTTCATGAATATAGGCTCCTCCCACAGCACCCGGACCACCATTCAGGTACTTATAGGTACACCAAACGGCAAAATCAACTTGCCATTGATGCAGTTGGAGGGGCACATTTCCGGCAGCATGCGCCAGATCGAAACCGGCAATTGCGCCAACTGCATGCGCGGCCTGTGTGATAGCAGGAATATTAAAAAACTGTCCGGTATAATATTGAATTCCTCCCAGCATCACCATCGCCAGTTGATCGCCGAGTTGTTGAATGGTGTGGGTGATTTCATCTGTGCTAATGCAAAAATTTCCTTCGGTTGGTGCAATTTCAATAATTACTTCATCGGGGTTGAGTCCGTAATGTTTTACTAGTGTTTCCATAGCATACTGATCGGAAGGGAAGGCGCCCTTCTCCATCAGAATCAGTTTACGGGTAGCGGTAGGTTGGTAAAAGCTTAGCAGCATTAGATGAAGGTTCACGGTAAGGGTATTCATAACCGTAACTTCATGAGGCAAGGCCCCAACTATTTTCGCCATTGGGGGAGCTAAGTATTCCTGATAATAAAGCCAGGGGTGTGTACCTTGTTGAAAACCGCCAATAGCATAATCGCGCCAGCTATTCAATTCGGTTTGCATGGCAGCAGGTACGTCTTTCCCTTGCAGCCCGAGCGAATTGCCACAAAAATAGATTACCGACTTACCATTTTTCTCAGGAAAGTAAAATTTATCCCGATACTTAGCTAGGGGGTCTTTCTGGTCAGCTTCTTTTGCAAATGTGGGGGATAGGTTATAAGAAGTCATGAAGTAAAATTAGATAAAAATACCTGAAGGGGAAGGATAGTCTGTACCCATTAGAGCAAGTGATTGATTTTCTTATCCGAACATTCTCTGAACGACAGTGAGTGACTGTTCGGCAAATTATCAGTATATCATTTTTGGTTTACTCATTTTCATCTTCGCTGGTTATCCCGACCGTCAAAAAACTTATCTCAATAAATTTTATTTTGGTAGTGGATCTCCTGTATTGTAAGGATATTTTTCTCATAATAACCCTTTATATTTGAACATAATCTCAAAAAAAACCCCATATGAAGTATTGTGTTCGTATTTGTTGCCTGCTGATGGTCGGCATATTTACACTTTCAGTTGCCTTTGCACAAAATAACACCGTTACCAAGGCCAATTATGCCCTCGCAGCCCGTTTCTCCCCCAAAAAACTGGAGAAACTCATCTTCAGCACCAATGTAGATGCCCACTGGCTGAAAAAGTCGAACCGGTTTTGGTACATGTATGAAACAAGTGCCGGAAAAAAATGGTTTATCGTTGATCCGCTGAAAGTAGAAAAGAAATTACTTTTCGATAATGCCGACCTAGCATCCAAAATCTCTGCCATCGTGAAAGACCCCTTTGATGCGCAACACTTGGGATTAGATAGTATGCGCTTTATTAAAGATGAAAATACCATTCGCTTTGAAGTGAAAAGTACTCAGGAAATTGAGAAAAAAGATACTACCCAGCGCCGCGGAAATGCTACCCCACCAGTAAAAGAAAAGAAAACCTTCTACTTCGAATATAACCTGCTTACCACCGAACTTACCGAGCTAACCGACTTTAAAAAAACCAAGCGCAAACCACAATGGGCCTCTATTTCACCTGATAGCAATTGGATAGTGTTTGGTAAAAAATTCAATCTTTACTATATGGATAAAGCCAACTACGAAAAGGCTTTATTGAATGAAGACGATAGCACCATCGTAGAAAATGCCCTCACTACCGATGGAATTGAAAATTATTCCTACCACGGCGAAGGTGCCCTCGGTGGTGGTGGAGAAAACAACGTGGATAAAGAAAAAAATAAAAACAAACGCAAACCTGCATTTCTACTTTGGTCGCCCGATTCGAAGTATTTTACATTGACTCGTTCTGATAACAGGAAAGTAAAAGACCTTTGGGTAATTAACAGCTTGGCCGACCCTCGTCCAACCCTCGAAACTTATAAATACTTGATGCCCGGTGAAAAAGATCATCCGGTAGATGAATTGACTTTATTCAACATGCAAAACAAATCGCATCAACTGCTGAATACGGGCGCATATAAAGATCAAACCCTTTCTATTTGGAGTGCACCCTCCCTCGCTAGTAATCGGGATGATGATTTCCGGGCAAATTTGTGGCTGGGAACTGCTAAAGGATTTTATTTTACACGCACAAGCCGCGACTTAAAGCGAATTGATGTTTGTATTGCCGATCCGGCTACCGGTGCAGTTAAACCCTTAATTAAAGAGTCTTTGAATACTTATGTGGAAATTAAAAGGGTAGGTCTCGTGAATGAAGGCAAGGAATTAATTGAATGGAGTGAACGCGATGGCTGGGCCCATTTTTATTTGTATGACGAAAATGGCCAACTCAAAAACCGAATTACGCAAGGATCTTTCCATTGTGAGGATATTGTAGGTATCGACGAGAAAAAACGGGTACTCTATTTTACTGCTAATGGGAGAGAGGAGAATGAAGATCCATATTATCTGCATCTATATCGAGTAAACCTGGATGGAACGGGTCTTCGCTTACTGAATACCGGTGATTTTGATCATAGCAATTCTATGAATGATAATCAGCAATTTTTTGTTGACAATTATTCAAGGGTAAACACCATTCCGCAATCTGTATTATACAATACAGAAGGAAAGAAAATCATGGACCTCGAAACGGCTGATTTTAGCTCCTTGATGAAAACCCCCTACAAGTTTCCACAACCTTTTAAAGTGAAGGCTGATGATGGCATTACTGATATTTATGGAGTAATGTATAAACCCTTTGATTTCGATTCTACCAAAAAATATCCCATCATCGAATACGTATATCCTGGTCCGCAAACCGAAGCGGTAAATAAGTCGTTTGGTAGAAATATGGATAAAACCGAACGACTGGCTCAATTAGGTTTTATTGTAGTAACCATGGGCAACCGTGGAGGTCACCCTTCCAGAAGCAAGTGGTACCATAACTATGGCTATGGTAATTTGAGAGATTATGGATTGGCCGATAAAAAAGCAGCAGTGGAACAATTAGCAGATCAGTATTCCTTCATTGATATCAATAAAGTGGGTATTAACGGACATAGCGGTGGTGGATTTATGAGTACCGCTGCCATGCTGGTTTATCCCGATTTCTTTAAAGTAGCCGTTTCTGAATCCGGTAACCATGATAATTCAATTTATAACAGATGGTGGAGTGAAAAACACCATGGTGTAAAAGAAATCATTTCCGAAAAAGGCGACACCAGTTTTGCCTATTCTATAGAAAAAAATCCTGATCTCGCTAAAAACTTGAAAGGTCATCTCATGCTTACTACCGGCGATATTGATAACAATGTGCACCCCGCGAATACCATTCGGGTTGCCAATGCATTGATTAGGGCTAATAAGCGTTTCGACTTCCAGATTCTGCCTGGTCAACGGCATGGATTTGGCGATATGACTGAATATTTTTTCTGGACAATGGCAGATTATTTCTCAAGATATTTGATGGGCGATACTACGGAACGTCCGGTTAATATTGATGAAATGAATCGTGAAATTGAACAATCTGGCACCAAGGGTTCAGCACCCGGAACATTGGGAGGAAGAAGAGGTCCGGAAGAGCAAGATTAATATTTTTAATGTACGTAAGCCGTGTGTAAGCATTCAGCCTGCACATGGCTTTTTTATTTAACAACATGCAGTCCAAAAATACATTACTAAGTTCTTAGTAACTTCGCCCTCTATTTAAACATTAAATTCAATTGTTATGGCTGTTCGTACCGATTTGTTTCAGTCGCCGGATTATTATCAGGTTGATGGTTTGCTAACCGAAGAACAATTGATGATTCGTGAATCGGTTCGCAATTATGTGAAAAAACATATTTCTCCAATCATTGAAGACTATGCCCAACGTGCCGAATTTCCGCAACAAATTGTAAAAGAACTGGGCGACTTAGGCTGTTTTGGTCCAACCATCCCCGTTGAATATGGTGGAGGCTCATTGGATTATATTAGTTATGGATTGATGATGCAGGAATTGGAGCGAGGAGATAGTGGAGTACGCAGCACAGCAAGCGTACAAGGAAGTTTGGTTATGTTTCCTATTTATGCTTATGGAAGTGAGGAGCAACGTAAAAAATATTTACCTAAACTGGGAAGTGGAGAGTGGTTGGGATGTTTTGGCTTAACCGAGCCCGACCATGGCAGTAATCCCGCAGGTATGGTAACCCGTTTTACTGATCATGGAGATTATATTGTTTTAAATGGTGCCAAAATGTGGATCAGTAATGCGCCTTTTGCACAGGTGGCGGTTGTGTGGGCAAAAAATGAACAGGATGAAATTCAGGGGGTAATTGTTGAAAGAGGTATGCCAGGATTCACTACTCCTACCACACACGGAAAATGGAGTTTACGTGCCAGTGCTACCGGTGAATTGGTATTTGATAATGTAAAAGTTCCGAAAGAAAATATTTTACCCAATGTGAAAGGATTAAAAGGACCGCTCGGCTGTTTATCCAAAGCTCGTTATGGCATTGCCTGGGGCGCATTGGGAGCAGCGATGGATTGTTATGATACTGCATTGCGATATAGCATGGAGCGCATCCAATTCTCAAAGCCTATTGGTGGTTTTCAGTTACAGCAAAAAAAGCTGGCAGAAATGATAACAGAAATTACCAAAGCACAATTGATGGTATGGAGATTGGGTACCCTTATGAATGAAGGCAAAGCCACCCCACAACAAATTAGTATGGCAAAAAGAAATAGCTGCGAAATTGCTACACAAATTTGCCGCGATGCCCGGCAGATGTTAGGTGGAATGGGCATTACAGGTGAATATAGCATCATGCGCCACATGATGAACTTGGAAAGCGTTATCACATATGAAGGCACCCATGATATTCATTTGCTGATAACCGGTATGGATATTACGGGTATCAATGCTTTTAAGTAAATAACACAACCCTTATGAAAATTTTTCTGGTAGGAATGATGGGTTCCGGTAAAACCTACTGGAAAAATCGAATTTGTAAAAAATACAGATTACGGGGCTATGATCTCGATTTTCTTATTGAAGCAAACGAAGAACAAACCATTTCAGAAATCTTTGAAACGGAAGGAGAATTAATTTTTCGACAAAAAGAGGCTGCCATGTTGCGCTGGCTTGAACAAAGTAAAAATTTTGTTACGGCTACCGGAGGTGGTACTCCCTGTTTTCATAATAATATGAACTGGATGAATCAACAGGGAATAACAATTTGGATTGATGAACCTATAAATGTGTTGGTAGAACGGCTTAAATTGGAAAAAGATCACCGTCCCCTAATCAGTTCACTTTCTGATGAAGAACTAAAAGGTTACTTAGAGAACAAGCTAAATGAACGTATGTCATTTTATAATCAGGCTGCTCATCGCTTAACAGGATCTGATATCAGTGATGCAGGATTCAGAAAAATTTTATCACAGTATGAATAACCGCCTTTTAGCTGTTGCTGCTTTATTAATAGCAATTTCTGTGGCAATGGGAGCGTTTGGTGCTCATGCACTCAATCAGGTGCTAACAGAAAAACAGTTGCATAGCTATGATACGGCAATTAAATATCAACTATTTCATGCCCTGGCTCTTTTTTGTGTAGGTATTTTGCAAGGGCAATTACCTTCACTTAACACAAAGCCGGTAGTGAATGCTTTTCTGCTTGGTATCTTGCTTTTTGGCGGGTCGATTTATTTCAATCTCGTATTAGAAACCCGCAATATTGCTATACCCATATTTGTAAGATTGATAACCCCGTTGGGAGGAACTGCCTACATCTTTGCATGGTTGGTATTGGCATATCAATTGTTACTGTCAGGCAAAAAAGTGGAAAACTAACTCCCGAATTTTCAGTTTTGCACATACAGGCCTGATTCTTGCAGTAGGATTGGGGATAGCTTATATTTGTTACAATGGCTAATTCAATCAAAAAGAAAAAAACTCCACCAGCTCCCAATCCGGTAGAATTAAACCCCGATCAGGAAACTAATATTTCTGTTAAAGAAGTGATTCGGGATGAACGGACCGGTAAAGTTACAGGCGTTTTCTTTCTGTTGCTGGCCGCTTTTCTATTGGTTGCATTTACTTCTTATATTTTCACCTGGCAGGAAGATCAAGATAAGCTCTTTCAATGGGGTATTCGAATTTTTGCGGTGAAAAAATTACACATGGAAAACCAGCTGGGTGCATTTGGAGCATTTGTTGCTCATCAACTTATTTACAATGGTTTCGGATTGGCATCTTACTTATTTTGTACTACTTTTTTTGTATTGGGAGTGAATTGGCTTTTTGATAGTAAAATTTTTCGCATTACCAGAAATTTGAAATATGTAGTTGTTGGATTAGTGATCTTTAGTGTTACATTAAGTTTTGCGATTCCGGCCAATGGATTTCCCTGGGGAGGGGCAGTGGGTGACTGGATATTGCAATGGGTAGAAGGTTGGTTAGGTTTTTGGGGAACAGCAGCACTGCTGATTACTACCTGTCTTGCATTTTTTATCTGGAGATTTAATCCGGTTTTTACATTGCCTTCGAGAAAAGCTTCCTCCAAAACTACAGGAACCAAAGATGAAAGCGTTTTTACAGAAAATGATTCCTATGTAGTTCCCGAAGATGATGAAAAACCAGTTTTCCAGCAATGGAATCAACAAAATACTGCTGAAAACCCATTAGAAGGTGCCAAATTGATTATTCATGATGACTTTTTAGAAAAATCATCTCCCAATACTCTGATTGATAATCCGGAGGCATTGGCAAATGATACATGGGAAGATGAAGAAATAAAAGATGAGGTACTCCTGAATTCTTCCTCACTTGTAAATGCCTCTGGCGCACCACTTGAATTAGAAATTAAAGAAACTTCTGAAGAGAAAAAAGAAACCCTATCCGAAAAAACTGGCACCATCGGTAGCAAATATGATGCAACCCTCGATCTGAAAAATTATAAATATCCTTCCCTCTCTTTATTAGAGCAACATGGAAGCGAAAAAATTGTGCATGACCCACAGGAACTGGAGACGAATAAAAACCAGATTATTGCCACACTTAAAAACTATGATATTTCCATACAACGAATAGCTGCTACAGTTGGTCCAACTGTTACCCTTTATGAGATAGTTCCAGCACCCGGCGTTCGCATCAGTAGAATTAAAAACTTAGAAGACGATATCGCATTGAGTCTGGCAGCATTGGGCATTCGAATCATTGCTCCCATACCCGGTAAGGGAACGATTGGTATTGAAGTTCCCAATGTTCGAAAGTCGGTTGTAAGTATGAAAACCCTGCTGGCATCCGATAAATTTCAATCTAATTCTTACTCATTGCCCATTGCAATCGGTAAAAAAATCGATAACGAGAATTTTATAGTAGATCTCGCCAATATGCCTCACTTGTTGATGGCAGGTGCTACCGGACAAGGAAAATCGGTTGGAGTGAATGCTTTACTGGTGTCGCTGCTGTATAAAAAACATCCCTCTCAATTAAAACTTGTATTGGTTGACCCTAAGAAAGTAGAATTGAGTTTATATAGGGTAATTGAAAAACATTTTCTTGCTAAATTACCAGGTGAAGAAGAATCTATAATTACTGATACCAAAAAGGTAGTTCATACTTTGAATGCCTTATGCATTGAAATGGACAATCGCTACGATTTGCTCAAAGAAGCAGGTTGTAGAAATATTCGTGAATACAATGAAAAATTCACTGAAAGGAAATTGAATCCCTTAAAAGGTCACCAATATCTTCCCTTTATTGTTTTGGTTGTGGATGAATTTGCTGATTTGATTATGACGGCAGGAAAGGAAATTGAAATGCCTATTGCGCGGTTGGCACAGTTAGCCAGAGCAATTGGCATTCACCTAATCATTGCCACACAGCGACCATCCGTCAATATTATTACAGGAACCATTAAGGCAAATTTCCCAGCTCGAATAGCATTTAAGGTATCCAGCAAAATAGATAGTAGAACTATATTGGATGCCGGAGGAGCCGAACAATTGATAGGAAAAGGGGATATGCTAATTAGTTACGGAGGAGAAATTACCCGTTTGCAGTGTGCATTTGTGGATACTCCTGAAGTAGAAAAAATTTGCGAGTTTATTGAAAAACAACCCGGCTACCCTGAAGCTTTCCGTTTACCTGAATATGTTGATGAAAAAGAACTGGAAGGAAAAGATTTTGATTCCAGTAATCGCGATCCCCTCTTTGAGGAAGCAGCCCGCTTGATAGTAAATAGTCAAATGGGTTCTACCTCTCTCATTCAACGAAGAATGAAATTGGGATATAACAGAGCGGGCAGGTTAATGGATCAGCTGGAAGCTGCTGGGATTGTAGGTGCAAATCAAGGGAGTAAAGCGAGAGATGTATTGTTTAAGACTGAGGCAGAATTGAACCAGTTTTTACAACATTTATAGCGTTTCACAGGTGAAACTTTCCAATTTCACCGAAATCTTCAATAAAAGTTCTTAGATAATGTATCTTTGGGCGCCCGAAAAAATAAACTGCATGAAACAAGCATTGCTGATGATATTTATGGCAACCTTTTCATTGGTTGCAGTTGGCCAAAATGATCCCGCGGCCAAAAAAGTACTGGATGCAGTAGGCTCTAAAGTGAAATCTGCTAAAGGCATTTCCGCATCCTGTAACCTGGTTTCAATTAGTAGTAAGGGTAAGCAAAATGGATCAAAAGCCATTTCTGTATTAATGAAAGGTGAAAAATACCTGATGAAACAGGGTAAAATGGAAGTTATCTGCGACGGACAAAATGTTTATAGTTATGATGGTGATAAAACTATAACAAAAACAACTGTAGCAGAAAGCAGCAATTCACTGAACCCCCAAAAATTACTTTCCGGTGCTTACGATAAAGATTTTACTTATAAACTTTTGTCAACCCCAGGTGCTTTCTATGAAATTGAAATGAAGCCCATCGATACCCGAAAAAATTTTCAAAAAGTAAATCTATTCGTTGATAAGGCAAAAAACAACATTTCCCGCGCACGCATCCTAGATAAAAGCAACAATATAACTGAATTGAAAATTCAAAACATGAATTTCAACGCTGCAATTCCAGAGAACAGCTTCGTATTTAATAAAGCTCATTATCCAAAAGACACTGAAATTCTCGACTAAGACTTTCTTTTATTTTACTAAGTAGGTAACGCCTTCTAAAGCTAAACTGGTACTTGGAAATACTGATTTTGCTTCGCTTTCGAAAGCAGAAATGTCCTCGTATTTACTGCTAAAATGCCCGATAATCAAATGCTTTGCCCCAGCTGCTGCTGCAATAGAAGCTGCCTGAACCGTAGTAGAGTGATACCTTTCCTTTGCTCTTTCTGGCAAATCCTGTAAGTAGGTTGATTCATGATACAAAAGACTAACACCTTTTAGTCTGGTCGCAAGTTCGGGCATATACAAGGTATCAGAACTAAACGCATAAGATCGGGGTGGGGAACCAGGTAAAGTGAGTTCTTCATTTTTTATTTTTTTGCCGTCGCTTGAATGATAGTCGGCACCCATTTGCAATTTCGGATAGTAAGATGAAGGTATTCTATACGCCAATACCTGTTCTTTATTAATTTTTCGGAGTAATTTCTTTTCCTCTATCCAACACCCCCAACAACTAATCCGATGTGAAACCGCAAAACAATCCATTCGAAAATGATTGGTTTCTACTACTGTTCCCGATTCAGTCATCACTATGTATTGTATAGGATAACTTAGATTTATACGGGCTGCATCCAATTGAATTTGAATTATGGCGGGTAATTCCGGCGGACAAATAATTGTAAGTTCCGATTTGCGGTTGAGCAACCCAAAACTGGTTAATAATCCAATCAATCCAAAATAATGATCTCCATGAAGGTGAGATATAAATATATAATTAATTTTACCTATGCGTACTTTATACCTTGAAAGTTGCAGCTGCGTTCCTTCACCACAATCAATTAGTAAAAGTTGATCTTTCAATGTTACCACCTGAGCAGTAGGATGCCTGCCATAAGTAGGCAAAGCTGAGTTATTTCCCAAAATGGTAACTCCAAACATAATTTGAATTAGATAGTTATAGGGTATAGACAAATGTAAAGAACTCTTGCTGCATGAAGAGCTCATTTTCAGTTGACTATGGCTCATTTTTCGGAAAAAACAATAAAAAATGTACTCAATTCCTAGAAATTCCCGTTAAATTGATTACCTTTGCACCCGATAAAAAAAGAGAAAATTTTCCGGAGTCTTTAAAATTTTACAGATGCCTCATTTAACAATTGATCAGAAAAAAGCCATTTTTACTCAATACGGAGGAAGTGCAACCAACACCGGTTCCGTAGAAGCGCAGGTGGCTCACATCACAGAACGAATTACCCAAATTTCCAGTCATTTACAGGCTAACAAGCACGACCATTCTACCCAAAGAGGTTTGATGCGCCTAGTTGGTCAACGCAAAAGATTATTGTCTTACCTGCAGAAGCATAATTTGCAGGGTTATCGCGCATTGATTGAAAAGCTGGGATTAAGAAAATAATTTCATTCAACTTTGTTCGCTAAACCCAACTGTACAAATACCGGTTGGGTTTAGTTGTTTGAAGTGTTACCTGCTGATGGTGCATTATGCCCGTTAGCTTTCCATTTTGATTATTAAAAATAGTATATGTTATCACAAAAAATTAATGTCGATTTTCAACATGATGGTCAACCTGCCATTACCCTTGGAACCGGCAAATTAGCTCGCCAGGCCGATGGAGCAGTTACCGTTACCCAAGGTAATTGCGTATTGTTGGCTACAGTTGTAGCAAATAAAGAACCAAAAGAAGGTCAGGACTTTTTCCCATTATCTGTAGATTATCAGGAAAAATTTGCTTCTGCCGGAAGAATTCCTGGTTCATTCTTTAAGAGAGAAGCACGTTTGAATGATTATGAAATATTAACCAGTCGTTTAATTGACCGTGCATTGCGTCCGTTATTTCCGGAAGATTATTTCTGTGATGTACAGGTGCTAATTAGCTTGGTTTCAAGTGATCCCGAAATCATGCCAGATAGCCTGGCATGTCTTGCAGCATCTGCAGCATTAGCAGTATCTGATATTCCAATCAAAGAAATTATTAGTGAAGTTCGTATTGCCAAGATAGATGGCAAATTTGTAATTAATCCAACCCGTACACAACTGGCTGCTGCAGATATGGATTTTATGATTGCCGCAACAGAGAAAAATCTGATGATGGTGGAAGGAGAAGCGAAGGAGTGTGCAGAAGCAGATTTAGTGAAAGCACTCGAAATTGCTCATGATGCAATAAAAGTACAAATCAAAGCTCAGGAACAATTGCGTTTACAGGCCGGTGTAAGCGGAAAACGTGATTATAAAAAACCTGAATCCGACTCAACATTGCACGAAAAGGTAGAAGCTTTTGCTAAGCAAAGAGTATACGATATTGCCCGCAAGGGATCTGGTAAAAACGAGCGTTCCGAAGCCTTTAGTAAGGTAAAAGATGACCTGATGGAACATCTGGGAACTGAATTAACAGATTTGCAGAAGAAATTAGCCAAAAAATATTTCGAAGACTTGAAATGGGAAGTGGTAAGAAATATGATGCTGGATGATCGTATTCGTTTAGATGGAAGAAAATTAGACGAAGTTCGACCACTGGCAATGGAAACAGAACCGCTTCCATCCCCTCACGGATCGGCATTATTTACAAGAGGTGAAACACAATCATTAACTACAGTTACTTTTGGAACCAAGTTGGATGAATTATTACTGGAAAGTGCCGCTAAATCAGAATATTCTCCCTTTATACTCCATTACAACTTCCCACCTTTTTCAACGGGTGAAGTAAAAATGATGCGCGGACCCGGTAGAAGAGAAGTAGGGCATGGCAATCTTGCTTTGCGTAGTCTAAAACAAATGATGCCGGGAAATGAATATGCCTATACGGTGCGTGTGGTGAGTGATATTTTGGAAAGTAACGGTTCCTCTTCTATGGCTACCGTATGTGCAGGATCACTTGCATTGATGGACGCTGGTGTACCGTTTAAAAAGCACGTTAGTGGCGTTGCCATGGGATTGATAACAAGAGAAGATGGTAAATATGCTATCTTAACCGATATCCTGGGTGACGAAGATCATTTAGGTGATATGGATTTTAAAGTTACCGGAACCCGTGATGGTATTTGTGGTGTGCAAATGGATATTAAAGTGGATGGACTTAGCATGGCTGTTATGATGGAAGCATTGGAACAGGCTCGACATGGCCGACTCCATATCCTCGATGCGATGTATAAGTGCATACCTGAACACCGTGCAGATGTGAAGCCGCATGCACCCAGAATGATTAAATTGATTATCGATAAGGAATTTATTGGTGCAGTTATCGGACCTGGGGGTAAGATTATTCAGGAAATTCAACGCGAAACTGGCGCGACTATCAATATTGAAGAAGTTGGCAATACCGGTGAAGTAAGTATTTTCTCTGCCAATCAGGAAAGTTTAGATAAAGCAGTGCGCTGGGTAAAAGGAATCACCGCCGTTCCAAATGTGGGTGATGTTTATGAAGGTCCAGTAAAAGGAATTAAAGAATTCGGTGCATTCGTTGAATTTATGCCGGGAAAACAAGGTTTACTTCATATCAGTGAAATCAGCTGGAAGCGATTGGAAAATATGGATGGAATTTTTAAGGAAGGGGATATGGTTAAAGTTAAACTGGTTGGGTTAGATCCAAAAACTGGTAAATTTAAACTAAGCCGCAAAGCCCTAATGCCAAAACCAGAAATGAAACCCCGCTCTTCAGACCAGGAAGTACCGGGTAACGGCGAAGAAGCCTAATCATATTGTAAAGCCCCTAATGGGGCTTTTTTTTGGATTAGATTGTCATGATAGGCGATTGACGCTACATTCCATGAATTATGAACACAATAGCCATAACTATACTATCTGTTCCCGAGGAACAAGAATTATTGATAGCTCAATTAAGTGAAGCTGGTTTTGATGGATTTGAACAAAAGGATTCAGAACTAATTGCCTATATTGGAGAATCTGAGTACCAATCATCAAATATTGAATTAATATTGAATCAGCTCAACTTAACTTATTCAGAATCAATTATTAATAAAACAAATTGGAATGAGGTATGGGAAAGCAATTTTCAACCCATTCAACTTGGTAATAAGCTGGGAGTACGTGCTAATTTTCATCCGCCATTTGAAGCGGTAGAGAGAGAAATAATTATCACTCCAAAAATGAGTTTCGGAACCGGTCACCATGCTACCACATCATTGGTGATGGAAATGATGTTAGCAAGAATGTATCAAGATAAAACGCTCCTTGATTTTGGTTCTGGCACAGGTATACTAGCAATTCTGGCCCATCAATTAGGTGCTATTGATATCCTGGCGGTTGACAACGATGAATGGTGCATAGAAAATGCTATAGAAAATTGTAAAATTAATCAGGCTTCCCAAATTGCGATTCAATTATCTGATAAACCGGTTCCCGGTCGAACTTTTGATAATATAGTAGCCAATATCAACAGGCATATTTTATTAGATCATTTACCATCCTTAACCAATCAGCTCAGAAACGGGGGAGAATTGATAATCAGTGGAATTTTGGTTACGGATGAATCAGAGATGACAGATTTTTGTAATAAATTAGGATTACAGGTAACCGAAAGGCGGGATAAAAATGGTTGGCTAGCTATCGCTTTTACCTTACCAGTTGAAAATTGATAATAATTTCGTAACTTTAAATACCTATTTTATTAAAATAGTTGAATATGAACGAGTTATTATTGATTTGTCTGGCATATTTAATTGGGTCTATCCCCACGGCTGTGTGGATTAGTAAGTCAGTTTACGGCATCGATATTCGAGATTATGGTAGTGGAAATGCTGGTGCGACCAATACTTTTAGAGTAATGGGATCTAAGTGGGGTTCCATTGTTATGATGGTGGATGTAATCAAAGGAGTAGTTGCCACCTCTTTATACATTGTTATCCCTTTTTATTTATCAAACGAATTGCAACGAACCAATTTTATGATTGCATTGGGTCTTGCCGCCGTTATTGGTCATATTTTTCCTCTCTGGGCATCATTTCGGGGTGGAAAAGGTGTTGCAACATTACTGGGAATGGCCATCGCGATTCAGCCATTGGTAGCACTGTGTTGTATTGGGGTATTTTTACTGGTACTATTTCTCACCCGTTTTGTTTCTCTCAGTTCTATTTTAGCTGGTATTTCCTTTATGGTTTTCATTCTGTTTATTTTCAATGAACGGGAACCTTTATATCGAATATTTGCAATATTGGTAGCCCTCATGGTGATACTTACCCATCAAAAAAATATCGGAAGAATCTTACGCGGAACCGAAAGTAAGATTCCCCTTCAGCGCCGAAAAAACCGGAATCCACAAGATTAGTTTCAATAAAATAATTACTCATTTTCATGGTTGCTGCAGGTAGCAATTGGCTGAAATATGCATAAATACTGCATTTTTAGCTTTTTTTTGTCCGGTTTTCACCGATTATTCACAATAATTCGGTAACATTTTTTTAACTTTGCAATCCCGATTATTTCATTAGAACGTTTTAGTATTATGTATAATCAGCCCATCTTTGAAAAATTACAGTTGAAAGATGAGAAAAATATCCTGATTCAAGGATTGCCCTCTTCTGTAGAAAAACAATTCGCAAAATTAAATTACGCAAAAAATGTTACACCGCTTTTAAAAGCACGTAAGGTTGATTTCGCAATGATTTTTGCTTTGAGTCAGCACCAGCTCAATAATATTTTAAAAGAGGTTTTTCCTGCAATTCATGAAGAAACAAAATTGTGGGTTGCGTATCCTAAAACTGCCAGTAAAATTGTAAGCGATTTAAACAGAGATTGCAGTTGGGAAGAATTATATAAAAAAGATTACACCTGTGTTCGACAGGTAATTTTAGATCATGTTTGGACTGCCATGCGATTTGTGAAATCCTCGCAGGTGCCCAATCAGGATCGGGCGTTTGCTGAACCCAAAGTTTCAGATTCAATTTCGTTTAACAAAAGCTTGGTAGTGCCCCCCATCGAATTAGGAAAACTGTTTACCAAACATAAAGAAGCACAGGAATTTTTCACTTCACTTCCTGTTACCAATCAAAAGGAATATGTTAGCTGGATTGAATCTGCAAAAAAAGAGGAAACCCGAAAAATCAGATTGGAAACAGCCCTCGAGCGTTTATTAGCTGGTAAATTAAATCCCGCCGAAAAGTAATGTCGGCAATTAATATCGAAATCAAAGCCCGCTGCTTTCACCCTGAAAAAGTGGAAGCTTTTTTATTAAATGCCGGAGCCCGCTTTGTTGGCACCGATCATCAAAGAGATACTTATTTTACTGTTCCAACCGGAAGATTAAAGTTACGGCAGGGAAGTATTGAAAATAACCTTATTTTTTATCAACGCCCGGATGGGGAAGGTCCAAAAACTTCTGAATTTTTTCTTTCTCCTGTTCAATCAGGACCTTCACTAGAAGCTTTATTGATGGCCGCATTGCCTGTTAAAGTAATCGTTGAAAAAAAACGAAAAATATTTTTTATCGAACATACCAAATTTCATATAGATGAAGTACCGTCGTTAGGTACTTTTGTTGAAATTGAAGTTAGCAATTTGCATCATAGTAATCTCACACAGGAAAGTATGCAGGCCGATTGTGCATATTATTTGCATGCACTTGAAATAAAAAATGAAGACCTGATTTCCAATAGTTACTCAGATATGCTGCTTCAACAAATGGAATCAATTACTTAACAATTACCGCACCCATTTGCTTGGTTATTGAAATCTCTAATTGCTTAAGGTGTTTGTGGATTTCTAAAATTTGTTTCAGTTTTTCAGGAGCAGCTGTCTCTAAATCCCGCTGATTTTCTTCTATCATTTTTTTCACTTTTCGCAATTTGAAATAGTTAACACTTTGCTCTACATCACCTTTACTATTTGGAGTGTGAATATTATGTCGGGATTCTAAATATTCGTTCCATCGTGTACTCAGCTCAAATGGAATAGTGGCAATTTCAAGTGTATGTTTTCTAATCTCTTCATCCTCATGATACATAAAGGAAGATATTCCGGGCTCCAAACCTTGATGAAATTGTTGCTGATATTCATTAAAGAATTTTTCCATGAGCGGTATATCAAACTGAAAATCCAACAACTCACTGAATATATATTGGGCAACACTTGTCTGAACGTCCCACGGTTGTAATCCATATAACAATAAAACTCGAATTATATTTTTTTCAGGCAATTCATCCGGAGCCAGTAGATCCAATGTACTGTCTGCATCAGGTGGGGGCGGGGGTTGCTGACCAATCGCTTCAATTGAGCCCTGCTCATTTATCCCCATCTTTTTATCTTCCTTACTCAGTTTCTCCCGCTTATATTTATTCACCAGTGAAGTGAGCCCGCCTTCATCAATTTTCAATATTGCGGCACATTGTCGAACATAATCCTGCTGTCGGGTAAAATCTTCTAATTTATTTAATCGACTTAGGGTTTCAGCAATATGGTTAACTACTATACTTTTTTGATTAACATCCGATCCTGCTTCCTGCAACATTACTTCCAGTTGAAACAGGATAAAGTCCTTTTTATTCGTTTGAATAAAGTTTCTAAACTCCGTAGCCCCCACTTTATTTACATAACTATCCGGATCTTCTCCATCTGGTATCAACACTAATTTAACCTGCAAACCTTCTTCCAATGCTAAATCTAATCCCCGCAAAGCTGCCTTTATACCCGCTTGATCACCATCATAAATAATAGTGATATTGGGTGTATATTTTCGTATAAGCCGAAGCTGATCGACTGTTAACGAAGTACCACCACTGGCAACAACATTTTCAATTCCAGCCTGATGTAAACTCACTACATCGGTATATCCTTCCACCAATAAACATTCATCTGCCTTATCAATAGCTGTTTTGGCAAAGTACATGCCATAGAGCAACTTACTTTTGCTATAGACTTCATTCTCGGGAGTATTGATATATTTGGGACCTGATGATGCTTTGCCAATAATTCTGGCACCAAACCCAACAATTTTTCCGGTAATTCCGTGAATGGGAAAAATGATTCTTCCCCTATAATTATCAATTAAAGATTCCGAACGTAAAACAGATAAGCCTGTTTTAACAATTAGTTCTTTTGAAAACTGATTTTCAAGTAATGCCTTAGATAAAACATCTTTTTGATCGGGATGGTAGCCAATCTGAAACTTTTCTATGATGGGCTCCCGAAAACCCCGTTCAAATAAATAAGATAGGGCTACCGCCTTTCCTTCATCCGATTCCATCAGTGCACGCGAATAGAATTTTTGCGCAAACTGATTGATAATATATAAACTATCAGATGTTTGAATTCTTTGTTGCTGTTCCGCACTTACAGCGGTTTCTTCAATTGTTATATTATACCGGTTGGCAAGCCAGCGAAGTGCATCCGGATAACCAATTTTTTCGTGTTCCATTACAAAGCCTATGGCATTACCGCTTTTGCCACAACCAAAACACTTATATATTTCTTTGCTGGGAGAAACTGTAAAAGAAGGACTCTTCTCGTTGTGAAAAGGACATAATCCCATATAATTACTGCCCCTTTTCTTCAACTTTACAAATTCACCTACTACATCAATAATATCAATGCGGCTGGTAATTTGCTGTATGGTTTCCGGTGAAATCATGCTGAAAATCGAATGTACAAAAATAGCACATGCTACGCGTACTCTTGATGGTTATCCGTTTTTATTATAAATGAATAATTATCATTTAAAAAATACTATAAATAAGGTAAATAATAGCAAAGTAATGATAAGGGCAATCAGCAGTTGTTGAATAGGCCAACCTGCTGAATATCCGGGTAACTTGCATGCCATATCAATGGCGGTTTCTAGTTCGAGGTTTTTTCCAATAATTTCTTTTAATGCTTTGGCAATGCGGATTTGATCTCGCTTATCAACAAGTTGCAGACAAGGAATAAATAATGTTACTATTTGAGTACTATCCGAAGATGAGGCAGTTCGCTTTTGGAGGCAACTTTTTGCTCGGTTACACAGATGGGCTACATATTCGGAATATCCTGAAACATCATATCGGAACGGATCAGTCTGACGAACCCATACCTGTAAGGAAGTAAGTTGCATTATGAGTGTTTCCCATTGAATTGCAGGATCATCTGAAGGCAACTCCAGAGAAATCTCCCGATGATATGCAACTCTTTTAGCAGGATCAGACAATACCTGATAAGCTTCTAAAACACGTTGAAATGTAACTGCAGCTTGTGGATCAGCTTTCCCTTTATCGGGATGATAGATATGAGCAAGCCTTCTAAAGCTCCATTTAATATCTTCAGCGTTTGCATATACAGTTAGTTCCAAATCCGCATAATAATCCCTTATTTGAAAATGATTACTCATACCCATTAACTATGGGTTTCGGGATGGTCATCATCTAATAATTCTCGTTCTATTGCTTCCATCTGAACGATATCCCAGGCTTCTGACTCGGTTGGTGTTACATTCAGCATCGCCAACACATCGGAACTATCCAAGAAGGCTTCTACTCCCGGTTGTAAACAACAAATTACAAAAGAGGTTCCTGCCTCATAAAATTGCTGCTGAATATTCAAAAGCACCTCCGAGCCTGAAGCATTAATTGAACTTACTTCACTCAAATTCAACACAATAGCTCTAGGAGAGGCAGAAAGACAGGTTTGGCAATATTGATACCAATCTGCTGCTAAATTGTCAGTAATTGTCTCTTCTAAAGGAGTAACTACTGTAAATTTCTCTTTGGTATCAATTTTGACTAACATATAAGTAATATTTAGATTAACATTTTGTGTATAACTGATTTACAACACCACTCAAAAATATTCGTTATAATTGTATAAATCCAAATTTTTAGCATGGATAATAATTTTTCATCACAGGTAAAGGAAATCATTTCTTACAGCAGAGAAGAAGCATTGCGTTTGGGAAATGATTTCATCGGCACCGAACACTTATTGTTAGGCATGATTCGGGAGGGGGAAAATACCGCTATCAAAGTGTTGAGGCACATGAATATCGACCTGCAAGAGCTGAGAAAAGAAATAGAGCTGGCTGTAAAAGATAAAACCGGTAAGAATATAGCCAATATCAATAATTTACCCCTCACCAAACAGGCAGAAAAAGTGATTCGGGTTACTGTTTTGGAAGCGAAGGCACAAAAAAGCCAGACAGTAGAAACCGAACATTTGATGTTGAGTATTTTGAAGAATAAAGAAAATGTTGCAACTCAAATTTTAAATCAATTCGATATTGACTATGAACTTTTCCGAAACGAACTGGGAATGGTAGGAACTTCGAACCCTTCCCCTAGAAACGAATTTGGAGAAGACGGTGATGATGAATTTGATGAAGAGAGAAGGGGCCAGGGTTCTCAGCAAACCAAAGGGAAAACAGGCTCAAACGTAAAGAGTAAAACTCCCGTATTAGATAATTTTGGTAGAGATATTACCAAACTTGCAGAAACAGGATCCTTAGATCCAATCATCGGAAGAGAACAGGAAATTGAAAGAGTAAGCCAAATTCTTAGCAGACGTAAAAAGAATAATCCAATTTTAATTGGAGAACCCGGTGTTGGTAAAACTGCAATTGTAGAAGGTCTCGCATTGCGAATTGTTCAAAGAAAAGTGAGCAGGGTATTATTTGATAAGCGTGTTATTTCGCTCGATCTTGCTGCTTTGGTTGCAGGAACAAAATATCGCGGTCAGTTTGAAGAAAGAATGAAAGCCATCATGAATGAGCTGGAGAAAAACAGGGATGTCATCTTGTTTATAGACGAAATTCATACCATTGTTGGTGCAGGTGGTGCCAGTGGATCTCTGGATGCTTCCAACATATTTAAACCCTCCCTTGCAAGAGGAGAACTCCAATGTATTGGAGCTTCCACTCTTGATGAGTATCGCATGTACATCGAGAAAGATGGGGCTTTAGATCGTCGTTTTCAAAAGGTAATTATTGAGCCACCTTCTGTTGATGAAACCGTTCAAATTCTTACAAACATCAAAAGTAGGTACGAAGATTTTCATAACGTAACTTATTCTGATGAAGCAATTGTTGCTTGTGTTAAACTAAGCGACCGATACATGACTGATAGATTGTTGCCGGATAAGGCAATTGATGTTTTGGATGAAGTTGGTGCTCGGGTTCACCTTAAAAATATTCATGTACCCAATGAAATAGTAGATCTAGAAAAGCAAATTGAAGATATTAAAATTGAAAAAAACCGGGTTGTAAAAAGCCAGCGTTTTGAAGAGGCAGCTGCATTAAGAGATACGGAGAAAAAATTAGGAGAAGAACTCGAAAAGGCAAAGCAGAAATGGGAAGAAGAAAGTAAACATCGCCGCTATCCCATCTCAGAAGAAAATATTGCCGAGGTGGTTAGTATGATGACAGGAATTCCCGTGAAGCGAATGGTGCAGGCAGAAACTGAGAAGTTGCGGAGAATGAGTGATGACATGAAACAAATGGTAATTGGTCAGGACGAAGCAATTGAAAAAGTAGTAAAGGCTATTCAACGTAATCGGGTTGGATTAAAAGATCCAAAAAAACCAATTGGTACATTTATTTTCTTAGGACCAACCGGGGTGGGTAAGACAGAATTAGCCCGTTCCCTTGCACGTCATATGTTCGATTCAGATGAAGCTTTGATTCGGATTGATATGAGTGAATACATGGAAAAGTTTACAGTAAGCAGATTGATTGGTGCTCCTCCCGGCTATGTAGGTTATGAAGAGGGCGGACAATTGACAGAGAAAGTTCGTCGTAAACCCTATTGTGTTATTCTACTTGATGAAATTGAAAAAGCACACCCCGATATTTACAATATTTTATTGCAGGTTTTAGATGATGGCCAATTAACCGATGGCTTGGGTAGAAAGATTGATTTTAAGAATACCCTTATTATCATGACTTCGAACATTGGTGCCCGACAGTTAAAGGAGTTTGGTGATGGAGTTGGTTTTGCGACTGCTACACGTATTCAAAATGCAGAAGAAAATAATAAAGCTGTAATTGAAAAAGCACTCAAGAAAACATTCTCACCGGAATTTCTGAATCGAATAGACGATGTGGTTGTATTTAACTCCCTAACCAAGGAGCATATATTCAACATCATACATATTCTGATGAAAGGAGTAGACAAGCGTTTAAGTGCACTTGGATTCTCTCTTGAATTAACGGAAGCTGCGAAAGAATTTATAGCTAATAAAGGCTATGATGTTCAGTTTGGAGCACGACCTTTACATCGAGCTATTCAGAAATATGTGGAAGATCCATTAGCAGAGGAGATATTGAATATGAACATAAAGGAAGGAGATATTTTGGTAGCTGATTTAATTCCAGATGAAAATAAATTGACTTTCACCTTTAAGGAAAGAGTTTCAGAAAATACCCCAACTGTAAAAGAATCCTAATTAACTTCCCCAACGGTAAGTTGAAACAGATAGGTGAGCAAGATCGAGTATTCTATCTACAACTGTATCTACTAATGCTTCCAATGAAGGAGGTTGACTGTAAAAAGATGGAGTAGCAGGACAAATAATCCCACCCGCGAGCGTGATGGTTTCCATGTTTCGGATATGAATCAAATGGTAAGGGGTTTCTCTGGGAACCAGTATTAATTGTCTCCGCTCCTTTAACATTACATCAGCAGCACGGGTTATTAAATCGTCGCTTATGCCAGAAGCAATTCTTCCTAATGTTCCCATACTACAAGGAGCAACAATTAAACTTGTATATTGGGCAGAACCTGATGCAAAAGGGGCTGTAAAATCATTTTTTTCGAAAAATCGAAATGGATATTTTGTGTAGTCTGAATTATTGAGCTCAGATTGCCAAATATAACGTGCATTATCACTCATCACTACAGCTATCTCTTCTGTTTGTGATTGAATCTTTTCCAATTTATCTAATAAACGCTTTGCATATATGGCACCACTGGCCCCTGTAATGGCAACTGCTATTTTTTTACCCATATACTTTCAACAATGTAGGACTCTAATAGTTTAAAAGCATCAGCAAAACGTGAACAGATAGTTACCAGCAAATGAATTATGCATACATAATTTCATAATACTCATGTGCCATACGATTACTATCGAACTGGAATCTTACATCCCGCATTCCATTTTTCTGAATTTGTCTCCAGGTATCAAAATTATTATAATACATAGGCAATATCTGTTGATTCAGAATATCGTAAACCTGCTTTAAATCATATTCATCCTGTTCATGCACCGACATGTTGGCATAATCTGCTTTGGGAACAACAAAGCCATTATTCCCATGGTTGATGAATTCAGGAATCCATCCATCATCAGTAGAAAAATTTACAGCACCATTCATTGCAGCAGTCATCCCACTGGTACCCGAAGCTTCTCTAGGTACCCTTGGATTATTCAGCCAAACATCAGCTGCCTGTTTTAACCGTTTACTCAGGGCCAATTCATATCCTATTAAAACGGATACATTCTTATAATTTTTACTAAGATGAACAAGTTTATTAAATTCAGAGATAGCCGGATAATCAGCAGGGTAGGGCTTTCCAGCCCAAATAATTTGAACAGGATATTGTGTGTTCGATAATAATTGTTCAAACCAGTCCATATTATACGTAAGCATATCGGCACGTTTATACCCTGCAAATCGTCGAGCCCAAACGATTGTTAATACATTTGGATCCATCACCTTACCGGTTTGATCAGCAACAATTTCGAAAGCACGTTTTTTCAAGTATTTCTTTCGGTCATCAAATGCAGCATCATCTCCATGCTCCATCGCCCGATATAATTGTTTATCGCTCCAATAGCGCCAGTTTTGGGCATTGGTGATAGAGTAAATGGGACAAATACCCTCATAGTTTTTCCACATCTCATTACTTACTACACCATGCAAAGCAGATACACCATTTGCTTTACGGGCAAATCGAAGGGCTGTCAAAGAATGATTAAACAAATCGTCGGTAATTCCGGTAATCTTTCTCACTTCATCAATGGAAAGACCACAGAAATAACTCATTTTATTACAAAGGTAGATATCATGTTTTTCATTTCCGGCTTCTTCCGGAGTATGTGTGGTGAAAACCAGGTGTTCCCGAACTTTCTCCAGACTTTTGAATTTATTCAGCAGATAAAATGCTGAAGAAATACCATGCGCTTCATTTAGGTGATATACTTCCGGGTTAAAACCCAACTCATCTATCAACTTCGCACCTCCTACACCCAGTAAAATAAACTGTGCAACTTTGGTGGCTACGTTTGCATCATATAATCGGTGGGTTATGGTTTGAGAAACATAATCATTCTCCGGTAGATCGGTACTCAATAAAAATAAGGGTGCACTATTGAAAGTACTTGGATTTAAATAAAAAGCTTTTACCCAAACAGGATGCTCATGAATCAATATCTGAAATTTAATATCGGTTTCTTCCAGGAAACTGTAAATTTTTTCCATGAAAGTAACTTCCAATGTTTGGTCTTGATTACGTGCCTGATCGTAATATCCGTATTTCCATAAAATTCCTACTCCTACCAAATTTTGTCTCAATTCGTATGCGCTGCGGAGATGAGATCCTGCGAGAAAACCTAAACCACCACTATATATTTTTAAAGGTTGATGAATGGCAAATTCCATTGAAAAATAAGCAACTCTCTTTTTGTATGCATCATTAATTTCATACGGTACTTTGTACGATCGAAAACTCATAACTAATTGACTTTGAATAAATAAAATGCAATATACGCCAAAAAATTTATAATGTACTTTTTACACATTACCTATTGGCTTTTCGTGCAGGTTTTGAAGGTTGATTTTTACGCGCTGGTTTTTTCCTTTTAGGGAAATGTTCATCAAGTAAACATTTGATGCCACGATAATTACCACAGGATCCGGTTTCTTTACATTCAATTCCATTGTCTGTAAAAATAAAATCAATAACACAGGGATCTCCTGACTGGCGAAAGATTCCTTTCTTGGGTCCGGTTAATTGCAATGTGCCCTTAATTTCACCAATACAGGTAGCATCGTTTTTTTCTACATGTAAAAAGAATAACAACTTGCCCGGAGAACTTCCATCTCTTACAGAAATAAAATTCTTTTTATCAGAACCATAATCCCAACTCAATGGGTTCAATGCTGGAAAACTATCAATGGGGTTTATAATAATTTGCTGCTTAGTATCCTCATTCGAATCGTTTACAATTACCATGAATTTACCTTCACTCGGATAAATCCAGCCTGTTTTTGTATAAATTGATTCAAGATCTTTTCCCGTTTTTTCTCTTACAACTTGAAAAGTAGGCTCCCGGTTAATATGTACATAGTGATGATAACCATCTTCCTGCTTATTGTAGAGAAACTCTTTACTATCGAGGTACTTATTTTTTAAGTCGGTTACCAACACATATAAGTGAGCCTCATTTGCTGGGGTAAGGGAAATGAAAAGTAAATAGATTTCAGTTGGTTTGGATATTTTACCCAATGCCCTAAAATACGTTCCCTTCCTTTGTTTGCCTATCAATGGGAATAATACACTATCGGGATAAAACTGTGTAAATGCTTTGAATCCAATATGGGTCGTATCTGCTAACTGTATCAGGTTGGAATCGGCAATTAATTTTGGCAATTTCAATTCTGGAAAAACAACTAAAAAATCTTTTTCCTTGATGGGAGCATTACCCGAAAAATCGGGTGGGGTAGGATTGCAGGCAGCCAATATACCCAAACTCATCCAAACAAAACAATACAACAGGCTGGATTTCAATCTCATAATAAATCGAATGCAAGTTAGTGTTATCTAAAAATACGGTATTCATTGCAATTCCAAAATTAATCTATTCTCGAAACCTATCACCAACCCAATCAAGTAAATTATTTACTATTATCTTAAATATTTTTTAGATTTGTCTAAAATTTATTTTCATTACTATGAATTATTCGGTAGCAGAAGAGAATTACATTAAATCGGTTTACCATCTCCAGCAAAACGCTGATACGGTAACCACCAATCATTTGGCAGAAGTGCTACAAACCCAGCCTGCCTCAGTTACCGATATGCTTAAAAAGCTGCTTGATAAAAAATTAGTTCACTATGAGCGATATAAAGGTGTTAAATTAAATGCTGCCGGCAAAAAACTTGCATTACAAATTGTTCGCCGCCATCGATTATGGGAATATTTTTTAGTAAATACCCTGCATTTTGGCTGGGATGAAGTGCATGAAGTAGCGGAGCAGCTGGAACATATCACCCATCAAAAACTCATCGAACAATTGGACCAATTTTTGGGGTATCCCCGTTTTGACCCTCACGGAGATCCCATTCCCGACAAACAGGGAAAATTGGCCTACCAACAACGGTTACCCTTATCCAGTCAACCTCACCACACCTGGCTGGAAGTAACTGCTGTGGGAGATGAGTCGCCCGAATTATTGGATATGCTCACTCACCATCATATCCACCTTGGAACCCGCATTCGGATATTACGCAGTTTCAATTTTGATGGTTCGCTGGAAATTGCTATTTCGGACCGTAAATCAATTACCATAAGTAAAACAGTTGCAGAAACTGTACTGGTTAAAATTTCTGATCATGAATAAAATATCTTCTGATTTTCACTCCCTGAGTGAGGTTCATGAAACTGTAGATACAACCTTACCCAGAAAGGGTTGGAGACGGATGCTCGCATATATTGGTCCGGCCTACCTGGTTAGTGTTGGATACATGGATCCGGGTAACTGGGCAACGGATTTACAAGGAGGAGCCAAATTTGGATATCAATTGATTTGGGTTCTGCTAATGAGTAATTTAATGGCATTGCTATTACAAAGTTTAAGTGCACGTTTAGGTATCGTTACCCGCCGTGATTTGGCACAAGCTAACCGGGAAACCTACCCACCTCTGATTAATTTTAGTTTATACCTCCTATCAGAAGTTGCCATTGCTGCCTGCGATTTGGCAGAAGTATTGGGAATGGCAATCGGAATTCATTTGTTAACCGGATTACCATTATTAATTGGCACCGCAATAACCGTTTTAGATACCTTTCTGTTTTTATTGTTACAGCGATTTGGAATTAGAAAAATGGAGGCTTTTATTATTGCGTTGGTGGCAATTATTGGGTTATGTTTTTTACTACAAATTGTAATGGCACAACCTGAATTAGGTACAGTAGTTAAGGGATTTGTTCCTCAGCCACTTAATAATGAGTCGCTCTATATTGCCATTGGAATTATTGGAGCTACTGTAATGCCACATAACTTGTATCTGCATTCGGCATTGGTACAAACACGTAAAATAAGTTCCAGTAAAGAGGGAATCCGAAAAGCCATCCGCTATAATTTTATAGATAGTACCATTGCTTTGAATGCAGCATTTCTTGTAAATGCAGCTATCCTCATTTTAGCCGCTACTGTATTTTTTTCTACCGGAAATACTCAGGTAGCCGAAATACAGGAAGCACATCGATTGTTGCAGCCTCTGTTGGGCAATAAATGGGCACCAATATTATTTGCAGTGGCATTGATTGCAGCCGGACAAAGCTCTACGCTCACTGGAACCCTTGCGGGACAGATTGTGATGGAGGGATATTTACATTTGCGAATCAATCCATGGTTGCGGAGATTACTTACCCGCTTAATTGCCATTGTTCCAGCATTGTTGGTAATATTTATCTATGGAGAATCTAAAGTAGATGCATTATTGGTGGGCAGTCAAATTATTCTGAGTTTGCAGCTTGGCTTTGCCGTAATACCCTTAATTCATTTTGTGAGCGATCGTTCTACCATGGGTGAATTTGCCATTTCAACAACCATAAAATTACTATCCTGGTTAGTGGCGGGAATTTTGGTTGTATTGAATGGAAGACTGGTAATACATGAACTAACGGCGTTTTATCAGTCGGAGGTTTCCATCATTTGGAAGTCTGCTATGGTAATACCGATAGTATGGATTAGCTGGCTTTTTTTGGTGATGACTTTTTTACCATTTTTCAAAAAAAGGCGTGCAAGAAAGAAAGCATCCTTACACGGAGAGGCGCTACCCATTCTTCAGTTAGCAACAATTGAACAAAGCCGAATCGCCATTGCATTGGATTTTACTGCGGCAGATAAATTGCTGATAGAAAATGCGGTTGCAAGGGGTTCTCAGCAAACCGAATTGGTTTTGATACATGTTGTGGAAAGCGCTTCAGCAGGATACCTGGGGGATGCAAGTGATGACGAGGAAACCCGATTAGACCAACTTCGATTAGAGCAATATAGGAATCAGTTAATTGATTTGGGATTTAAGGTAACCATTTATTTAGGCTATAGAAATCGGGTGCGAGAAATCATTCGAATAACCGAAGAATCCAAGGCAGATATGTTGGTTATGGGTGGTCACCGCCATTCAGGATTGAAAGATTACCTGTTTGGTGAAACCATTGAATCGGTTCGACATGCACTAACTATACCAATTTTAGTAGTGAATGTGAAATAAAACCTTGATTTTTATTATCTTCGAACACTTTTTAAATATTCAATTATTGTAAAATGTCTTCAAAAATTAAAGTTGCCAATCCGGTAGTTGAACTGGATGGAGATGAAATGACCCGAATCATCTGGAAGTTTATCAAGGATAAGTTGATTTTGCCCTATCTGGATGTTGATATTAAATACTTCGACCTTGGGATGGAATACCGCGATCAAACCAATGATCAGGTTACGATTGATGCTGCCAATGCTATCAAGCAATATGGAGTAGGTATTAAATGTGCAACGATTACTCCCGATGAGCAGCGGGTGGAAGAATTTAAGTTAAAGCAAATGTGGAAGAGTCCGAATGGAACTATCCGCAATATCTTAGATGGAACTGTTTTTCGCGAGCCGATTGTTTGTGCAAATGTACCTCGCTTGGTGCCGAACTGGACAGCACCTATTTGTATTGGACGACATGCTTTTGGTGATCAATATCGTGCGACTGATTTCGTTACCAAAGGGAAAGGGAAGTTGACCATTAAATTTGAGGGGGAAGATGGAAATGTAATTGAGCACGAAGTATATAATTTTAAAGGAGATGGTGTGGCACTTGCCATGTATAATACCGATGAAAGTATTCGTGGATTTGCCAGAAGCTGCTTTAATACTGCTTTAGCGAAAAAATGGCCTCTATATCTTTCCACCAAGAATACCATCCTAAAAAGATACGATGGTCGCTTTAAAGATATTTTTGAGGAAATATATCAGAAAGAATTCAAAACTGCTTTTGAAGCAGCCGGAATTACCTACGAGCACCGCTTAATAGACGACATGGTTGCCAGTGCACTTAAATGGAATGGTAATTTTGTATGGGCTTGTAAAAATTACGATGGTGATGTGCAAAGTGACACGGTTGCACAAGGCTTTGGCTCTTTGGGCTTAATGACTTCCACTTTAATCACACCCGACGGAAAAGTTATGGAAGCGGAAGCTGCGCATGGAACAGTTACCCGGCACTATCGCGATCATCAAAAGGGAAAGCCAACTTCAACCAATCCGATTGCTTCCATTTTTGCGTGGACAAGAGGATTGGAGTTTAGAGGTAAATTAGATAATAATGCAGCACTCATTCATTTTTGTCAGACGCTTGAAGCTGTATGTATTGAAACGGTGGAAAGTGGTAAAATGACGAAAGATCTTGCGGTTTGTATTCATGGAAATAAAGTGAATCACGGTGAGCATTATTTATATACAGAAGAATTTCTGGAAGCATTGGATCAAAATCTACAGGCTAAACTGGCTAAATAATTTCCGAAGCAATTCAGTTGCAACAAACTAAAAAGGTTGACTTAAAAAAAGTCAACCTTTTTTATTCAAATCATCATTTCAAAATATTATTTCAGCACATCTTCTATTACTTGTCCAACCGAACCACTAGGTGCCTGAATTTGTAACAAAGCAGCCAAGGTAGGGGCTATATCGGTCATATGTGTTTCCCGATTGGTTTTACCTTTCTTAATTCCCCATCCATACCAAAGCAGTGGGATATGCGTATCGTATAAAAAGGGTGAACCATGTGTGGTTCCTGTTCCACTTCCGCTGAAATAACCCGATTTGGTTATATATTGCACATCACCGCTTCTAGTAGGATGAAATCCATTTGCCATCATTTCCCTAAATTTTTGAGGCAGAGGAGTTATTAAAATATCATCCGTTGCAAAAGCATGGGTAATATTTTCATTTTTCATTAAAAAACCTACAATAAAGTTTTTAATCTCAACAACATCAACTTTAGTTGTGTCAAGTTTTTTTCTGTTAAGATATACCTGTTCATTCATGATACTTGCAATGGCATTATCTACTCCAAATTTTAGTTTGATTTGGGTATTCATATCTTTCATCATTCCGGCATCTTCGAGTAACCCGCCCGGTAGCTTATTTTCTTTCATAAATCCGGGAACATGAGCTACTGCATGATCTGCTGAAAGAAAAACTGTATAGGCATTTTTGCCAATTTGTACATCCAGAAACTGAAATAACTTACCCAATTCCTGATCTAATCGAATATAATCGTCCATATTTTCCCAAGAATTGGGTCCAAAAGAATGCCCAATATAATCGGGTGAAGAAAAACTGATGGCAATAAAATCGGTAACAGCTCCTTTTCCTAACTTTTCTCCGATGATGGCAGCTTTTGCCATTTCTGCGGTTAACGTGTTGCCCATAGGTGTTGAGGAAATTTTGCTATAATCTTTTCCAATGAATTTAGATAAATCGTAGGGGAAACCGTTGGCCTCCTTACCAAAGGGTTTGCTCTCATATACTTTTTCATCTGCGGTACTGTAGGTGGCAAACATTTCAGCCGGAACCGATGTTTTCCATCCACCTTGATAAAGCGAATCGGGTAATTTCCGCTGATTGAAAGCTTGTACCCAAGAAGGCAAATCATTCATATAATAAGTACTCGAAATAAAGTTACCTGATTTCGCCTCATACCAATATGCCGCAGTAGCAGAATGGCCCGCAGGTAAAATGGCGCCTCTATCTTTTATGGCAACCCCAATAACTTTACTCGCAAATTGATTGGATAGCCGTAATTCATCTCCAATGGTGGTGGTAAGCATATTTTTCGGACTCATCTGTCCGTCTTCCTCTGTTTTCCCCCCCACACCTTTAACCGATTTGTCTTCACTACAGTACATCCCTTTACCCGTTCTATTCTCCCACCAATTATTTCCAACGATTCCATGAAGCGCCGGAACACTTCCGGTATAAATACAGGTATGTCCGCATGCAGTAACAGATGGAGTATAGGGAATCTGTGTGTTTTCACAGGAAAATCCTTGCCCCAACATCCTTCGAAAACCACCATTTGCCTGAAACAGGGGATAATATCTGTTTAAGTAATCCCAACGCATTTGATCCACAACAATACCTACTACTAAACGGGGTTTTGCTGGAGTGGATGTATTGGAAGAATTGGTGGGCTGTGCAAATAGTCCTGCACTAATGAATAATGCAAAAAAGGATACTAAAAATTTCATAAAAAATCAGTTGATAAGCATCCACAATTTACACTCAAATTTCGAGTATTTCGGAGGTAAGGGGGTAGTTTCCTATTGACTAGTGGCAGAAGGCTGAAAATTCCGTAATTTTGCAACATTATTTTAGTATTAATTCTTTAGCAATGGCAGATATTTTTGAAAAATTATTGAAAAATGCCGGTCCTATAGGCCAGCACCGTAAGAGAGCCCATGGATATTTTGCTTTTCCAAAACTAGAGGGTGAAATTTCAAGCAGAATGAAATTCAGGGGGAAGGAAATGGTAGTTTGGAGTTTAAACAATTACCTGGGCCTAGCTAATCACCCTGAAGTGAGAAAGGCAGATGCCGATGCCGCGGCTCAATTTGGTTTAGCCTATCCTATGGGTGCCCGTATGATGAGTGGAAATAGCAATTACCACGAGCAACTCGAAAAAGAACTCGCCGAATTCGAAGGTAAGGAAGATGCAATTTTAATGAATTTCGGATATCAGGGAATTATGAGTGCCATAGATGCAATTTGTGGCAGACACGATATTATTGTTTACGATGCAGAATCTCATGCATGTATTATCGATGGTTTACGTTTACATCCCGGCCATCGCTATGTGTTTAAGCATAACGACATCGAAGATTTTTGCAAGCAAATGGATCGTGCTACTCAATTAATAGAAAAACAAAAAGCTGGTGGTATTCTGGTAATTACAGAAGGTGTGTTTGGTATGGCAGGCGATCAGGGAAAATTAAAAGAGATTATTGATTTAAAATCAACCTATCAGTTCAGATTACTGGTAGATGATGCACATGGTTTTGGTACCTTGGGAAAAACAGGAGCCGGAGCAGGAGAGGAGCAGGGTTGCCAGGATGGAATTGACTTATATTTCTCCACTTTCGCCAAGTCTATGGCATCTATTGGAGCTTTTTTGGCGGGAGATAAGGATATTATAGATTTTATCCGCTATAACATCCGCTCCCAGATATTTGCAAAGAGCTTACCGATGCCAATTGTAATTGGAAATCTGAAGCGATTGGAATTGTTGCGCACGCAACCTCAGTTAAAAGACCAGTTATGGCATAATGCCTTGAAATTGCAGAAAGGTCTTAAAGAAAGAGGATTTGATATTGGTAAAACCAATACCATGGTTACCCCGGTATATATGAAGGGTGGTGTAGAAGAAGCCACTGCCATGGTTACCGATTTAAGAGAGAATTATCACATTTTCTGTTCAATTGTTGTGTATCCGGTAATTCCAAAAGGGCATATCATTTATCGCTTAATTCCCACTGCATCACATACGGATAAGGATATTGAGGAAACCCTGCGCGCATTCAGTGAAACAAAGGCAAAATTGGATGCCGGAACATACAAGGCAGAAATGATACCAGATATGGCAGAAACAAAATAATCATCAAATGTTTATAAAGTTCTCCAAATAAAAATGCCTCCGAAATGGGAGGCATTTTTATTTGGAATAGGTTATAATTACAAACCTTTGATTAAGTCGCTGGCCATACGAACATAGTCGTTATTCTTTGCTTCTGTTGCCAATTCAACACATTTTTGTGCACTGGCTTTGGCAGCAACTTTATCCCCTAAATCTTTCTGAATACGGGCTTGCTGTAAATATAACCAGAAAGCTTTTGGATTGGCTTCAACCGCTTTGCTGGCATTACTGAGGGCTTTATTTAAATCTTTATCCCACTCGTAATAGAAGGTTGCTGCTGAAGAATAACTGGCAGGATTTACCGGTGATGCTGCTAATGCTTTTTCTACCTGAGCACGAATTTTATCTTTTACATTTACACTCATAGGTATCGCTACATTAGTATTCGCCCACTTCAAGTGTAATTCACAACTTTCTGCTTTTACATCAAAGAATTGAAAAGTAAAGGTTTCAATTGTATTAGCATTATTCGTTGGCTTCACATTAAAACGAAGCACATCTTCACTGGTTTTATAACCATCCAGTCCACTATTGTTTATGCCTTTATTGAATATAATTTCCCAATAATCTTTTCCTGGAATTGTGTACAATACATACAAACCACTATCCAACATTTTACCTCCAACCATTACCGGGTCGGAAAAACGAATTTTTGTCGCTGAATTTGCTCCTGTTCTCCACATTTCTCCGGCAGGAACAAAATTCCCTTTTTCCTTAAATGGAACACGACCTTTCAAACTAGGTCTGGAATAAGTTAATTCGATAGATCCTAACCCAAACTCCTGGGTAATTTTTTGTGTAGGACTTGGCTGAGGCATTTTAATTTGCGCCATGGCAGAGATCGACATAAAAGCTGCTGCCACTAGAAATATTTTTTTCATGTGTACTTGGTTTTAGATGCAAAGGTATAGAAACTGTTGGTATTCTACGGATGAAAAGAAGGATGAAATCTTTGTAAAGTATCCCGCAAAAATTCTCGATTCAAATGGGTATAAATTTCAGTGGTAGTAATGCTTTCATGCCCCAGCATTTCCTGCACTGCCCGAAGGTCGGCCCCACCTTCCACCAAATGTGTTGCAAAAGAATGACGGAAAGTGTGTGGAGAAATGATCTTGGTGATGCCCGCTTGCTGTGCAGTGGATTTGATAATATAAAACACCATCACCCTACTAAGGTAACTTCCCCTTCGATTAAGAAATATATGGTCTTCAGCACCCGGCTTTATTTTGATTTGAGCTCGGATATGCTCAATATAAAGATCAATGTACCGAATTGCCGACCTTCCTATTGGAATTAATCGCTCTTTATTGCCTTTCCCAATAACCCGAATAAATGCATCTCTTGGGAAATAATCCGACAAATGCAAATGTATCAATTCACTAACCCGCAAGCCACAACTGTATAAAGTTTCCAGCATGGCTTTGTTTCTTACCCCTTCCGGGGTACTAACATCAATTGCTTCGAGCATTTTTTCAATTTCAGTTACACTCAATGTATCGGGTAAGTGTCGGGGAATTTTAGGGGACTCCAGCAAGGCTGCAGGATCTATGGTTACCAATTGTTCCGTTAAGCAATATTTGAAAAAGCCCCGAATTCCCGATATTATTCTAGCCTGAGAAGTGGCGGATAATCCTAATTTACTCAACCACTGAATAAATTGTTGTAAATCGTTCAATTTGATATCCGCAGGGGTAAGTTTTTTGGCTGTTAGTGTTAAATATTGCGAGAGCAATTCCACATCATGTAAATAAGCAGTAACAGAATGCTCACTCAAAGATTTTTCGAGCTGAAGCCATGCTTTGAATCCTTTAATGTAGGTTGTCCACAACATAAAATGGAGTTATACTTACAACGAAATGATAATCGGTATATTATTTTGGAATTACCATATAGCTGCGCGATATTGCAATGTTATACAGAATCTAACTCCATTTTCAGGATTATGCAAGTGAATTTACGATCATTCAAACAAAAGGTACGTCATCATTCCACAGCCTTTAAGAGATATTTAGGAAAAATTGAAAAACATCCACCCCGGGGTCTGGATTCTATTGCTCAGCAAATTGATGCGGAAGTATGGAAGGAGATTGATTGCTTAAGTTGTGCCAACTGCTGCAAAACCATGACTCCCACGTTTACAAAAACGGATATCAAACGCATTGCAGCTCATTTGGATATGTCGGCTGCCGATTTTACAAAAAAATGGCTGGAGTTCGATAAAAAAGAGGGTGACTGGATGAATAATAAACAGCCCTGTCAGTTTTTAGACCCCAAAACCCATTTCTGTAGTATATATGAAGTTCGGCCCGCTGACTGTGCTGGATTTCCGCATTTGAAAAAGAAGAAAATGACGGAATATATTCACGTGCATCAACAAAACATAAGTTATTGTCCGGCCACTTACCTTATGGTTGAGAAGATGAGAGAAAGAATACCAACCGTTTAAAAGTAAACATCCTCAATTAACAGAAAATCCTTTACGGAGGATTCGTTTAAGGTAATTGCTACCACATCAAATTGAATATATTTCCACTCGGGGTGTGCTTCCTGATATGCTTCCGCAGCGTTTTTAAGATGATTCATTTTTTCACGAGTTATACTTTCTTCAGGATAACCAAACCGTATCGATTTCCTGGTTTTCACTTCTATAAAATGTAATCGGTTGTTAAAGGAAGCTATGATATCCACTTCCCAATGGCGGTGTGTCCAGTTTCTTTCCAAAATGATGAACCCCTTTTCAATTAATTGATTCGCTGCCAGTTCTTCTCCTAAATTTCCGGTTTCAAGATTTTTTTGCATTTTTTTGATAATATTAGCTCTAGTATTCAGCGATAGTGTACGTATTATTCCTTGAGATTTATACGTTATAATAATATGGAAAACATTTTACCCTTACAGGGCACTGTACAATATTATGATTGGGGAGGAACATATTTTTTGACTGAAATGTTGCAATTGCAGTCTGAACCAGGCAAAACATATGCAGAATATTGGATGGGGGCTCATCCCAAATCATCTTCCAACATTCTTGTAAATCAGCAGTCAATATCATTATGGAAAGCTATAAATGAAGAACCCCTTACCTATATAGGTGATACAATCAACCAGAAATATGGAGGATTACCCTTTTTATTTAAAATTTTAGATGTTCAGCGGGCATTGTCAATCCAGGTTCATCCATCATTGTCGGAGGCAATTGAGGGGTTTGACCGAGAAGACAAAGCGGGTATTTCACTTGATTCACCTATTAGAAATTATAAAGACAGGAATCATAAACCGGAAATGATGGTTGCACTAAGTGATTTCTGGTTATTACACGGATTTTGTTCCCCTGAATTAATTGCCAGTCGATTAGAGGAAATTCCTGAGTTTTCCATATTAAAGCCTTTATTCAATAAAGGTGGATTAAAAGCTGTTTTTCAATTTGTTATGGAAATGGAAACAGTAGATGCCTTTTATTGGTTACAGCCTTTAGTTAAAAGGGCAATTAGAAAAATGAAGGCTGGTGAATTACACAAATTAGATCCTGAATGGTGGGTAGCCAGAATATTTTCCAATATTGATGAGCCTGAAACAATTGATAAGGCCATTTTTTCCATTTTTATCTTAAACATTGTTCAGGTTTCACCGGGAAGTGCCATTTTTCAGGGGGCAGGTATGCCCCATGCTTATCTCGAAGGTCAATGTGTAGAACTGATGAGCAATAGTGATAATGTACTCCGTGCCGGACTTACTTCCAAGCACATTGATGTACCCGAACTAATTAAACTAACCCGGTTTGAAGCAACTATTCCAAATATACAATCCGGAAATCCAGGGCTTCCCTGTGAAATCAATTATCCGGTTCCTACTGAAGATTTTGCGCTAACACGACTTCAAATTAAGTCGGAATTTACTTATGAGCATGTTAGTAGTTCTCCTGAAATATTAATAGTAACAGCAGGAGGGATAATTATAAATCAACAGTTGGTACTTAAAAGAGGAGAATCAGTTTATGTTTTACCTAATACAGATTACCAGATAACAAGTTCTGGTACTGCAACTTTGTTTAGAGCCTGGGTACCATAATTGTTCTGCTTTTTACACAGGAATTGGATATTCCATTTAATAAAACTAAATTTGTAAATATTATTTCATATTATGAAATTTAATAAATCACAACTCATTGCTTTTCTATTAATGTTAATCGCTGCAGTCCTTTATAGGGCTATGCCCGGCCGCCCTTGGGGTTTTGCACCACAATGGTCCATTGCATTATTCAGTGGAGCAATGTTTGTAAACGATAAAAAATGGGCTTTCGTTTTCCCTTTGTTATCTCTATTGTGTTCAGATGCAATTTATCAGGTTTTATTCCTGAACGGTTGGTTTCCTATGCCCGGATTCTATGGCGGACAATGGTTTAACTATCTCTTGTTTATAAGTGTTGCATTTTTTGGATTCTTTATGCAATCTCAAAAACCCTTTCAGGTTATTGCAGCATCTTTGGCTGCACCTACTTACTTTTTCCTGGTGAGTAACTTCTTTGTTTGGTTGGGAGGTGGAGGATTTCACCATCCAAAAACATTGTCTGGTTTACTAGCAACCTACCTGGATGGTATTCCTTTTTATATAAATAGCTTAATCAGTACCATCATATTTTCTTGTATACTTTTCAGCACTTTCTTTTTATTGTCAAAAAAAAGAGCCGAACAATTATCTGGAGTTGTTGCAAAATAATGCATTGTAGACTTTATTTGCGTTTATAACCACTCTCTAACTCATATACATCATCTTCCAACAGATGATTTCCATCTGCCGCACTTGTTGCCAATTCATCGCATCGATTATTATGTGGATTTGAATCGTGTCCCTTTACCCATTGAAATCGAACATCAAATCCTAATGAAAGCGTATGATAGCGGGTCCACAAATCCTTATTTTTCTTACCTCCTTTAAAGTCGGTTTTAATCCAATTCCGAAGCCAGCCCTTTTGCACACTGTCAACAATATACCTGCTATCGGTATAAATAGTAACCTGTAAACCCGTTCTATTCAAAGATTCCAATGCTTTGATTACTGCCAGCAATTCCATACGGTTATTGGTAGTATACCGGTACCCTGCAGAAAGTTCTTTTCTTGCAGTTCCCCACATCAGTATGATTCCATACCCCCCTTTTCCAGGATTGCCCCGGGCTGCACCATCCGTATAGATAGTTAATTGCTTTATATTACTCATGCTCAATTTGAAAAAATGAAATTAGCTTCAAAACATCAAACAATGTGAAAGAATAGGACATATGTGAACAATTATTCTTTATACCTTTTACATCCAATACAAAATTTGTATATTTAACTATGCCATACGACTTTATTATAATAGGAGCAGGATCGGCAGGATGCGTGCTGGCAAATCGATTATCTGCAAACCCTCAATATTCGGTATTGCTGGTTGAAGCTGGCAATAAAGACAAAAACCCTTTAATTCATATTCCCGGAGGCTATACATTACTTAACAGAACTGCTGTTGATTGGGGATTTTGGTCGGAACCACAGGAACACCTTGATAATCGCAAATTATATTTACCACGCGGAAAAACATGGGGTGGAAGTAGTTCAACCAATGCAATGGCATATGTAAGGGGAAACAAAGAAGATTATAATGAATGGGCTTCATTGGGTAATGAAGGATGGTCGTACGATGATGTTTTACCCTATTTTATTCGATCCGAATGTAATCAGCAAATGGGAGCTCCCTATCATGGAGTGTCGGGAGAATTATCAGTAGGATATGCCCAGATAGAGCAACCACTGGCAAATGTTTTTGTTAAGGCATGTGCTGAAACGGGTATTCCGGAAGTGAATGATTACAATGGGGCGGAGCAAGTTGGTGCCAGTTTACTTCAGTTTACAATAAAGGATGGTAAAAGACAAAGCACAGCAGCTGCATTTTTAAAGCCAATTTTACATAGAAAAAATTTACAGGTAATCAGCAATTCCCGTGTTCATAAAATATTGTTACAAGATAAGCGGGCAGTTGGGATAGAAGTAAGTGATTCAAAAGGAAAACTGATTCGATACATGGCCTTGCGTGAAGTGATACTGTCTGCAGGATCTTTTCAATCCCCTCAAATATTACAACTATCTGGAATAGGAGACCCCGAAGCACTTTCCCGTTTTTCAATTACCTGCAATCATGTTTTACCGGGAGTTGGCAAAAACTTACAAGATCATTATTGGAGTGGGGTAAGTTGTAAAACCAATATACCCACTGGAAACACTCTCTTAAAACCTTTACATTCCATCACTGCTTTGGCACGTTATCTATTAACCAAAAATGGTCCATTAGGATGCAGTCCATTGGAGGCCAATGCTTTTTACTGTTCCAATGCGCATGATAAGCGACCGGATATCCAGTTTCATTATGCGTCTCTGGGAATTTCCGCAGATTATTCAACAGATATCTATGATTTGAACACTTTTTCCAAAGAAGATGGCTTGGGCATTCTGGCCATTATTCTCCATCCTAAAAGCAGGGGATATGTTTCCCTGCAAAGTAGCCGTCCGGAAGATGCCCCTTTGATTCAACCTAATATTTTTCAAGACCCTGCAGATAGGGATTTATTGATTACAGCTGTAAAAAAAGCAATTAACATTGCCCAAGCGCCTGCATTTGCCCCCTTTTTAGCAGCGGGAGTCACCCTTCCTGCTCAGCAGGATGATGATTTTATTTTGGAGCATATAAAGAAAAGTTTGGAAACACTTTACCACCCTGTAGGTACTTGTAAAATGGGTAACGACGAAATGGGTGTAGTTGATAGTCACCTTCGGGTAAAAGGCATCGGCGGACTGAGGGTGGTGGACGCTTCCATTATGCCTACTATAGTTTCTGGAAACACGAATGCCCCCACAATTATGATTGCCGAAAAAGCTGCCGACATGATATTAAGGAAATAGCATTCCCTGTCAATAATTGTGAAGGATTGCTTAATTTAGCAAATACTTGTAAATCAACTTTTAGCAATATCCGAACGAAGGATGTGATTACTATGCAACCTAAGATTACTTCAAAAAACAATACTTCACCTGTTCGAAATTCACAGAAAAAAGCGATTCCAACTCCGGCTACCCGAATTGGAGGGAGGAAAAAATCTGAAAAAACGAAAGCAGGTAACCTTTTAAATAAGGTAAGTTTTTGGCTTCGTTATACAACCCAATATGGTCAGGAAGTTTATCTTGTTGGTAATCATGAAATTTTAGGAAATAATACCATTGCTAACGCAATCGCATTAACTTATTTCAATGATAATTATTGGACGGTTACGCTTGATTTTACTAAAATTCAAATTCCATCGGAGGGCATATCCTATCATTATTTGATAAAACAACCCAATGGGGATTGGGAACATGAATGGGGTACTTATAAAAAAATTCAATGTTCAGATCAATTGAATGAGTCTGTTACAATGATTGATAGCTGGAATTATACCGGTTACATTGAGAATATTTTTGAGACGGAGCCTTTTCAACAGGTGCTACTTAAAAAGCAGTCATTATCTATACTCAATAGTACAATCCCTCAAACAACTGCCACGCATGATTTTAAAGTGAAAGCCCCCTTGGTTTCCCAAAATCAAACAATATGCCTGTTGGGTAGTGGAGAAACGCTTGGAAACTGGCAAACGAATGAACCCGTATTAATGCAATATGATGCATCTACTGGCTGCTATCAAATTTCATTGGATTTTTCAGAAGAAGCTTTTCCGATTGCCTATAAATATGGCATTTTTGATATAGTCAATAACCAATTTGTACAATTTGAAGAAGGAAATAATCGGGTAGTACATCAGCCTGCCGTTACGAATACTAAGGTTAGATATCATGATGGATTTGTTTGGATACCAAATACCACCTGGAAGGGAACAGGAGTTGCAATTCCGGTTTTTAGTATTCGCACCTTGCAGAGTTTTGGAGTAGGAGAATTTCATGACATAAAAAAAATGGTTGATTGGGCTGAGCGTATCGGACTCAAAATGATCCAACTATTGCCTGTGAATGATACAACCGCCCATTATCAGCAATCGGATTCTTACCCTTATGCAGCTATTTCTGCTTTTGCCCTTCATCCAATGTATTTGCATCTACCATCAATGGCTGATGAACAGGGAATGCGTGAACTTGCAGAACTGGAACCACAGCGTACCACATTGAATGCTTCTCCAACAGTAGATTACATTAATGTAAATGCAGTTAAGCAGTCATTTTGTAAAAAATTATACGAAAGAATAGGTAAAGCAACGTTGCAAACGGAATCGTTCAAGAAATTTTTTACTCACAATGAATATTGGTTAAAGCCATATGCAGCTTTCTGCTATTTTAGAGATTTGTATGGCAGTGTAGACTTTACATCCTGGCCCAATCATTTGTGTTGGAATGAAGCTGATATGAATGGCTATTTCAATAGCGACGATGATAGCCCCGAATCTATGGGTATGGGATATTATTGCTATCAGCAATATCATTTATACCTGCAATTAAAAGAGGCTACCGAATATGCACATAGCAAAGGAGTGATTGTAAAAGGTGATATCGCAATTGGCGTTTTCAGAAATGGAGCAGATGTTTGGCAACAACCCGAATTGTTCCAACTTCATTTTCAGGCAGGTGCTCCGCCGGATGATTTCGCCAAAACCGGACAAAACTGGGGTTTCCCAACTTACAACTGGAATAAAATGCGTGAAACCAGTTTCGCTTGGTGGAAACAAAGATTTACTCAAATGGGTGATTATTTTGACGCATTCCGAATTGATCATATTTTAGGATTTTTCCGAATCTGGAGTATTCCAATTGATGCTATTGAAGGTATTATGGGTCATTTTGTTCCGGCTTTACCTATTCACCAAAATGAATTAACAGATCGAGGAATTCACCTAAGTGAACAACGATTAACTCAACCCTTCATCAATGAACAGGTACTTTGGCAGGTATTTGGATATGATAACGAATTAGTAAAATCAATTTTTCTAGAACCAATAGAAACCGGTATTTATCAACTAAAACCATCCTTTACAACTCAGGTGCTGGTAGAAAAATATTTTTCGGATAAAGAAAAAGATCAACATCATCTTACCATCAAAAAAGGGCTATTTCGGCTTATCAGTAATGTACTTTTTTTCAAAGATGAGGAAAATGAGCATGCGTTTCACTTTAGGTATGCGGTAAATGAAACAAGCTCTTTCCAGTTGTTGCCTGATGCCTACAAAGCACCACTTTATGAACTTTACCTGGATTATTTTTATAAAAGGCAAGACGAATTTTGGAAAAAAGAGGCATTGCAAAAGTTGCCCGCGTTAAAAAGGGAAACCAATATGATGATTTGCGGGGAGGATCTGGGAATGGTTCCAGGTTGTGTTCCGGATGTAATGCAACAGTTGGGTTTACTAAGTCTTGAAATTCAACGTATGCCCAAAAATCCGGATTATGCTTTCTTCCATCCGAATAACGCTCCTTATTTAAGTGTAGTAACTCCTTCCACCCATGATATGAGCACCATTCGAGGCTGGTGGGAAGAAGATCGTGCGAAAACTGAACAATTTTATCATAGTGAATTAGGACAATCAGGGGATACACCTTATTACTGTGAGGCTTGGATAAATAAAGCGATAGTTGTGCAACACCTTTATTCCCCTGCAATGTGGTGTGTTTTTCAATTACAGGATCTACTAGGTATTGATGCTGTTTTAAGAAGAACGCATCCGGAAGAAGAAAGAATTAATATTCCTGCTGATCCCAATCATTATTGGAATTACCGGATGCATATTACGCTGGAAAGTCTTTTGGAAGCCAATGGATTTAATGATGAAATAAGCTATCTGATTAAAGCAAGTGGCAGATAATGTTTGATTTATTTTTTAGAATCTAGATTTTAATTCAATTGATTGTAAGTTATTATCCAATATCACTTCCCTTTGAATACCCCTTTACTATTTCCGGAGGTAGAACAAAAACCCATCAGCCATCACTAATTATTTCTTTGAGTTTAGGGAATATCACCGGGTGGGGTGAAGCCCCTGCAATTACTTATTACGGGGTAACAGTTGAAAATATGATTGCAGCGCTTGAATCAAAAAAACAAATGATAGAAAAATTTGCATTTACAACACCAGAAAGGTTTTGGCACTTTTTACATCATTTGTTACCCCAATATCCATTTCTGGTTGCTGCATTGGATATTGCAGCTTGGGATATGTATGGAAAAATACGAAAACAACCCTTATTTAAACTTTGGGAAACTTCCTGGATTGATATTCCTCCAACCGACTATACAATTGGCATTGATTCACCAGATAGGATGCTGAGTAAAATGAATGCAAAACCCTGGCCCATATATAAAGTAAAATTGGGAACAAAGGAAGATCTCGAAATTATGCAGCAATTAATCAATAATTCAAATGCAACATTCCGAGTAGATGCTAACGCAGGATGGACTTTAGAAGAGGCCCGTTTACTAATTCCCGAACTTAGTAAAATGGGAATTGAACTAATAGAACAGCCGCTTGCAAGAGATAATTGGGAAGGGATGAAAGAATTAATGCAAATTACTGATATACCATTGATTGCAGATGAAAGTTGTGTAATAGAATCGGATTTAGAAAAATGTATAGGATATTTTACAGGAATCAATATTAAATTAACCAAATGCAGTGGTATTACTCCGGCAATCCGCATGATTGAAAAAGCAAAAGCACATCAGCTTAAGGTGATGATGGGAAGTATGAATGAATCATCCATTGGATCGGCAGCCATAGCTCATTTTCTTCCACAATTAGATTACGTGGATGCGGATGGTCCTTTATTATTATCTCAGGATATTGCCGTGGGGCTAACCTATTTGAACGGACAAATAGCTGTTACTAGTTTACCTGGTTTAGGAATCCAACCTACACATTTACCCGGCGTATTTAAAAATGAATGAATGAATGAAGTTAGAAAAGATAAGCTGAACAGAGTTCTTAATAAACGACAGTTTGACATTACAGTGGTCATGGAGAATGTACATGATCCCCATAATATTGCTGCCGTTATGAGAACCTGTGATGCGGTTGGTATTCAGGAGTTATATATATTAAATACAACCATTCCGGTACATAAAAAATTTGGAGCAAAAAGCAGTAGTAGTGCCTCCAAGTGGTTAACCATCCACACATATACCGAATTGGAAGCATGTATTAAAGCATTACGATTCAGATATAATAAAATTTTCACAACTCATCTTTCAGATGAAGCTGTACCATTGTACAATTTAGATTTAACAGAATCTGTTGCCCTTGTTTTTGGAAATGAGCATGCTGGAGTTAGTGATGAAATAAGAAAATTAGCAGATGGCAATTTTATCATTCCACAAGTAGGAATAATTCAAAGTTTGAACATTTCGGTAGCTTGTGCTGTAACGATATATGAAGCTTTTCGCCAAAAGAGTTTAGCAAATCATTATAATCATCCCAATAGTAAGTCAGATGTTATCAGGAAAGAAGTAGCCAAAAGCTGGGGATTAGAATCGGAATGAATTCAATTAACGATATTATGCAAAAGTTTATGGATCCTCTAATTTTCTCTTTCCTGCTTCATTAGTAAGTACGGTTATACTAACATTCAATTCAAAACCAATAAGAAGGATTAATGAATTAAAATATATTAAACCCATTAATATTAATACAGTTCCAATTGATCCGTAAACCTTATCATAGGAAGCAAAATTATTAACCCAATATGAGAAAACCAGCGTAGTTAGAAGTGTTAATGTAGTTGCCAGTATTGCTCCGGGTGAAAAAAGTTTCCATCTTTTAGTAAGCGAGGGTGCATACTTATATACAAATGCAATACCAAAATATACAATTAGTATTATCATAATCCAGCGAAAATCGTTCCACCAGATTACCCTTGCACTGCTTTTAAGATGAAAAACATTTTTTAATATAAACAATAACTGGGTTTTACCTAATAACAGTAAAAATGTTGATACAACAACTAAAATGATCAATAGTAATGTTAACCTTATTGCTCTCCAACGCTGATGTAAAAAATAACCCTTTTTTTCTTCAATTGATTTATCGAAAGTTCTGATTACCCCCATCATGGCATTGGATGCATAAAATACTACCAAAAGAAAACCAAAAGAGAAAATACCAATGTGCTTTGCCAATAATCCGTCTAAAATATCTTTAATAAAATAATATGTTGCCGAGTTAGGAGAGATATCTTTGAATAATGCTAAAATCTGCATTTCCATTTTATTGGCATTTGGAAAATAGGGTATTAGCGAAAATAAAAATAGGAGGGAAGCGGGTAGAGCCATAATAATATTGAAAGAAATTGCTGCTGCCCGATCATTTAAACCAACCCGGTTTACCTGACGAATAAAGAAAATAATTACATCATATATTGGAAGTTGTTGAAAGCCCGGAATAACCCACACTTTGCTTTTGCGAATCAGAAATGCAATGATTGGTATACGTAATAATATTCGCTGCCATTTCATAGAGATTACAGCTTTTTATTTTTTTGCTTTTGTTGATAAATATCTAAAGCTTTCTGATATTCAGCTGCATATAGCTGATGCTCTGTATAATTGGCACTAAAGTGATGAAAGCCGCTGAAATCACTTTTTGCAACAAAAAATAAATAATCAGTTACTGGAGCATCCAGCACTCGATCAATAACTGCAGCTTCCGGAGTACAAATGGGTCCGGGTGGCAACCCAATGTTTCGATAAGTATTATAGGGAGATGCTACTTGTAAATATTTTTCATAAATACGGGTTAATGAAAAATCGCGCATAGCAAATTTAACTGTTGGACAAGCCTGTAAAGGCATCTTCTTTTTTAGGCGATTCATGTACACACTTGCAATGAGTGACTGATCGCTTGCAAAATTGGTTTCCTCAGAAACGATAGAAGCCAAGGTATATACTTCATTTGTTTTCAATCCGAGCTTTGATGCTTTCTCCAGTCGATTATTTTGCAACCAAAATTTTTCAGCACCTGATCGCAAACGGGAGAGTATTACCCTTAGAGAACTGTTTTTGTAACACTCATAGGTATCCGGAATAACGATGGTATAAAATGTACTGGTGTCTATTCCCCAATCATGAAGGGAATCGTTGCTACTAATAAATTGTAAGATTTCTGAAGAGTCTAAAAGGAATTGGTGACTAATCAACTTGGCAAAATCTTCCTTTGTTCTTAGTTTATTGATAACCAACTTCGTTACCCCTTTTCGACTATTTTTTAGCATATGGGCAATATTCCAAATTGAGGCATTTTTAGAAATGGAATATTTTCCAGGCTGAACTAAATCCCAATCACCATATAGACTATACAGAATATCCAGTAAAATGGGAAATCGAACAATATCCTGTTTCTCCAACTGACTAAGAATTTGCTCCTTTCCCAACGGCGTTGTTAGAGTAAATTCTTTCTCAGTTGAGGTAAATCGTGTTGCAGGAAAAAATATTGTGTAAATAGACAGCGAAACCATTACCAAAAAAAGGAACAGTATCAATTTCTTGAATCCCTTCATGTGTGTAAATTATAAAACCCTGTCTGGTTATGACAGGGTTAACAAGTTACGTAAGATTTATTTATTTCCGTGGAGAATCTACCTTGGCTGGCGCAGCTGCTGGAGCTGTTGAAGGAGCAGTATTCATTGCAGGTGCTGCCGGAGCTTGTTGACCGGTAGGTACTTTTTGCAAAATTGAATCCTTATCTGATCCACCACCACCCCGTAAAAACAGGGTTGAGAAAATTGCTAAAACAGCAATAATGGCAGCAAAAATCCAGGTACCCTTTTCCAGAGTGTCTGTTGTTTGCTTAACACCCATAAATTGGTTCCCTATTCCACCAACGTTGCCCGATAAGCCACCGCCCTTTGGATTCTGAATAAGAATAATGAATGCCAATACGATAGAGGCCAATACAATTAATACTAAAAATAAAATACTCATAACATCGCTTTAATTTGCTCAATTCGGAGTGCAAAATAACTAGATTTTTCAGGAAATTGGAAACTTAATTTGCTAAAAAGCTGAATTGCCTGCTCCCGATGGCCCTGACGTAGTAAAACCTCGGCCATTGCCTCTGTTACAACTTCTTCCCGCCTTACCGATTGTCGTGCATCTTCGGATACTTTCTTCTCTAACTGGCTCACTTCTCCGCTCTTTTCAACTTGTTTTACTTGGCGCAACCAATCTGTAAAACTCATTAATTTATTGGTAAGGGCGTCTTTTGGAACCTGTTTTAAGTTCAATTGGATGCCCTGAGAGGCAAAATAATCAACTGTGTGAAGGGGCTCAGATTGCTGATATTCCAATTGATCGGTTGGCTTAACAGGTTGTTTAAATGAACTCAGCTGTGACTGTATCATTTGAGATAGTCTACTGGGGGGTTCAGCTTCTTTTTCAACAGAAAAGGACTTTTCAGGCTTAATTGTTGGGTTATCAGAAATGCCCCCATCAATCTTTTTCAAAATTTCTTTAACCGCTTCAACTGTAGGAATATGTATGGGTTTGGGCGGTTCGGACTCAGAAGTTGATTCATTTGGTGTAAATTCATTAGAAATTGTGTTTTCCTCATGAAAAGTTGGGAAATCTACCACTGGCGTTGAAACAGGGATTTCTGAATTTGAATCGAAGGTTTGAAATGGGTTGGGGTTTACCATCGAAAAAAATGAGGCGGATTGATTTTCCGTGGAAGCAGATTGTGCTTCCTCCAATTGAAAAGCCCACCAACCGGGATTTGGGTGAAAAATGGTAGCCCGCTCTGCTTGAACAGAAGCATTTGGATGACCAATAGCTTGATAATAGCAGGCAAGTAAACTTTGCGCCGGACCAAAATAAGGATAATTACTTACTATTTTCTCCAGCAATTCACCTGCTAACTGACCATTTTTCATTTGTCCAGTTATATGATAGAGTACTTTTTCTTGCAGGAGATTCATGTAATACTATTTCTTACCAGTTAGAAAAAATACGATTAAAAATATCATCAGTGATATTCTTTACCACTTCATCTACTAATTGTGCTTCTGCTACAGTGAATGACTGACTTGCGGGATAGTCGAAACTTCTGCTCACATCAAATTCTTCAGTTTTATTTGCTTTGTTATTCCTCCAGGTCATGTGAACACTTACTGTTAAGCGATTGGTATTGGCTTGCAGTGAACTAACTCCAACCGTTTGACTACCATCATATGTAGTAACCACTCCATTGATTACATAATCAGCATCGTCACTATTGGTTCGAGTAAGTTTGGTTGCTGATATAATTTTTTGCTGAATCTTATCAGTCAGTTTTGCAGAAAATTGAGGATTTATATAACGTGCTTTATTATCAATATAGCCAATCTTTACCGTTTTAATATCAGGGTCTATAGAGGCATCATTGAATTTATAAATTCCACAACTGCAGAACAAAAAAGTAAATAAAAACAATATAACTCTGCTAGGGGAAATTATGAATGTATTTAATAAACTATTCTTCAATATCATATTCCTTCAATTTTCTGTATAAAGTTCTTTCGCTTATGCCCAAATCGGTTGAAGCATCCCGTCGCTTTCCTTTATGCTTACGGAGTGCTTTTAAAATCAGTTCTTTTTCTTTATCCATAATGTTCAATGATTCTTCAACTTCAACATGATGGTGTATATCATCATCCTGTAAAATCACAGGTTGGTGGCTAATTGGGGCAGGACTTAAAATAGATGAGTTGGGAGGAATCGTGTTAACAATTGCAGGAGATTCTGAAACTGCCTGTATATCTCCCATCAATCTTTCTCGGGCTTCTTTAATTGCTGTTCCTTGGAGGGTTGGATTTTGTAATATTTCCAAAAACATTTTTTTAATTTCTGTTACCTCCTTCTTCATATCGAAAAACAACTTATATAAAATTTCCCTTTCATTTGCGAATTCTGCAGAAGATGAAATATTGGGTGAAATCATGGGAAGACGCGATGTTGTTGATTCGGGAAGAAATTTTTTGATCTCATTTCCGGTAATCATTTGATGATTGCTTAATACAGAAATCTGTTCAGCAATATTTTTCAATTCACGAACATTTCCTTGCCAGGGATGATGTATTAACAAATTTCGGGCATCTTCATCTAATTGAACAGGAGTAGTTTTGTATCTGTCTGCAAAATCAACTGCAAACTTTCTAAAAAGTAAACTAATATCTTCTTTTCGGTCTCGTAAAGCCGGTACTCGAATAGGAACTGTACTTAAGCGGTAATATAAATCTTCTCTGAATTTACCATTACGGGTAAAATCTAATAATTCACGATTAGTCGCTGCAATAACCCTTACATCTGTTTTCTGCACTTTAGATGAGCCCACCCGAATGAATTCACCGGTTTCCAAAACTCTTAATAAACGTGCCTGTGTACCCAATGGCATTTCACCAATCTCATCCATAAAAATGGTGCCGCCATTCACTGTTTCAAAATATCCCTTTCTGCTCTCAACCGCACCAGTAAATGCTCCCTTTTCATGACCAAACAATTCTGAATCAATAGTACCTTCGGGAATTGCACCGCAGTTTACGGCAATGAAAGAATTATGCTTTCGGGAAGATAACGCATGAATTATTTGAGAAAAAACTTCTTTACCAACCCCACTTTCGCCTACAATCAATACAGTCAAGTCGGTAGCAGCCACTTGAATTGCGGTGCTCAAAGCATGATTCAATGCAGGAGAGTTTCCAATGATGCCAAACCGATTCTTTATACTTTGAATATCCATATTTCCTATTTAAATCAATACAATTTTTCTCCTATCTGAACCCCTTTTAAAGTACCAGCTGTACAATCCTGAATATACACATTCACATAATCGCCTTTTTGTGTACCATTCATCTTAGGAAATACTACCATTTTATTATGCGTTGTTCTTCCCTGCCAATAATCATCATTCTTCTTAGAATTTCCCTCAATCAAAACTTCCCAAGTAGCATGTAATTCCTTTTGCATGCTTTGTAAGGACTGAATTCTATGCAAATCGATGATTTCCTGCAGTCTTCGTTTTTTTACCGTTTCTGGAATATCATCCGTATATCTTCTTTCAGCTAAAGTTCCTGGCCTTTCGGAATAGAAATACATATAGGCAAGATCGTAAGAACATTTTTCCATCAAATCGAGGGTTTGCTGATGATCTTCCTCTGTTTCCGAACAAAATCCGGCAATCACATCGGTACTAATACCACATTCAGGCAGCACTTCTCTTATTCGGGCAACTTTTGCCAAGTACCATTCTCTGGTGTAGGTTCTATTCATCAATTGTAAAATTCGATTGCTTCCACTCTGAACAGGTAGATGAATGTATTTACAGATATTAGGAAACCGTTTCATTGTTTGCAAAACTTCTTCCGTAATATCTTTGGGGTGTGAAGTACTAAATCTAACGCGTAATAAGGGGGATATACTGGCAACTTCCTCCAATAATTGAGCAAAAGTAACAGGAGTTCCGCTAATACCATTTACCCAGTGATAACTATCTACATTTTGGCCTAATAAAGTAACTTCTTTATAACCTTCAGCAACCAAATAACGAGCTTCTGAAAGAATTGACGGCAAATCCCGGCTTCTTTCTCTCCCACGTGTGAATGGTACCACACAAAAGCTACACATATTGTTACACCCTCGCATAATAGATATAAAAGCACTAACTCCATTGGAATTTAAACGTACGGGGGCAATGTCTGCATAGGTTTCTTCCCTGCTTAGTAACACATTCACTGCTTTAACTCCATCATCTGCTTTAGCTAGTAAAGCGGGGAGAGATCTGTATGCATCAGGACCAACAACCAAATCAACCAAACGCTCTTCCTCTAATAATTGTTCTTTTAATCGTTCTGCCATACAACCTAAAATTCCAATTAATACGCCCGGTTGCTGACTTTTCAAGTATCGTAAAGCCGTTAATCTATTTCTTATAGTTTGCTCTGCCTTGTCTCGGATTGAACAAGTATTTAATAAAATAAGATCAGCGCTTTCAGGTTGAGAAATAGGTCCGTAGCCTTCCTTCATCAATAAGGATGCAATTACTTCACTATCTGCAAAGTTCATTGCACAACCATAACTCTCAATATAAAAATGTTTGGAAAAATCCTTACTATTCGATGCATTCGCAAAAATCTCCCCTTGACGCGCCTCATCATGTACTGCATCCATTGTAGCGTTTTTCATCCTCTACTTTTTTGCAAAAATAACCATTTTTTCTCGGTTAGTGCCAATTTGTCAGCATTTTAATGGATAACTGTCTATCTTTAAGTAAATATTATATGTTTTCCAATATTACACAGACCTGAAAATTTGTATTGAATACTAAAACCAAAGTATTTTACCTGAAAATTAGATTGTTAATAATGAGAAAAGTACTTTTTTTAACTATAGTTGGTTTACTGAAAATGGCAGCAGTTCAAAGTCAAGACTTGGTGGTAACGAAACTCCGAACTGAAACCAGTAGGGCTATTAAAAAAGAAGAAGATACTACGAAATGGAACTGGAAGCGGGGAGGGGTATTAAACTTGAATCTGGCCCAGGGATCTTTAAACAATTGGGCAGCAGGAGGAGACAATTTTTCAATGACTTTAAACGGATATTTTAATTATTACAGCTATTTTAAAAAAGACAGACATAACTGGGATAATAATTTGGATATCAATCTGGGTTATGTACAAACAACATCAGCTGGAAGCCGGAAAAATGATGATAGGTTCGATTTTTTAAGTAAGTATGGATATAAAATGGATTCAACAGGAAAGTGGTTCTTATCCGCATTATTCAATTTTCGTTCCCAATTTTTTGACGGGTACACCTATTCAGGGACTGAGGGAACTTTTGCATCCACAATTTTAAGTCCTGCATATATTATCCTTTCTGCAGGTTTTGATTATAAACCTAATGATAAATTTTCAATGTTCATTTCACCGATTACCTCCAGAACTACATTGGTTATGAACAAGTATTTAGCTGAAAAAGGATTATATGGAGTTAAAAATGGTAGTAAAGCTTTGTATCAAGTGGGTACTTTCGCTACATTTAATTATAATAATACATTTTCTAAAAACATCATCTATAAAGCCCGCTTAGATTTATTTTCTAATTATCAAAGTAATCCGGGGAATATAGACATATTCATGACAAATCAGCTTACAATTAAAGTAGCTAAAAATTTTTCAGCTACATATAGTCTGGATATGATTTATGATGATGATGTACGCTTATTCGGTCCAAATAAAACATCACCAGGTTTGCAGGTTAAAAGTTTAATCGGACTAGGATATATTAAAAGTCTAAGTGTAAAAAGAAGACTGCTAACTCAAACCAAATAAATAGGGCTGAGTGCTCAACTTGATTTAATATTTTTTACTCTGAAATAATCTGAATAGCGTGCTTTACTTTATTGCAAACATGAAGTAATTCAGTTCTATCAGCATGCAGGATAGTAATATGGCCCATTTTCCTACCGGGTTTAGTTTCTTTTTTCCCGTAAATATGTACAAAGCAGTGATCAAGCGATAAAACATCTTCCAAACCTTTATACACTGCGTTTCCACTAAAAGTGGGCGCGCCAATTAAATTTACCATAACTGTTGGTGCAATAGGTTCGGTATTTCCCAATGGATAATTAAGTAGGATTCGCCAAAGCATATCGAATTGACTACAATAATTACCTTCAATAGTATGATGGCCGCTATTATGCACCCTAGGAGCAGTTTCGTTTACCCAAATATCCTGTTGTGCATCTATCATTAATTCAATAGCGAATAAGCCAGCACTTTTAAAAGATTGAACAACTTTGATTGCAATGGCTTCCGCTTTCCAATAAACCTTTTCGGGTAAAGTGGCAGGGCTAATCTGGTAATCTAATTGATTCAAATAGGGATCCATCATCATTTCTACCGGAGGATATATAGCAATATCTCCTTTTTCATTCCTTGCAACCAACATAGAAATTTCTCGCTCAATTGCTATTTTCTTTTCCAAAACAGCGGGTTCATCAAATGCGAGAGGCAAATCATCTTCATCTTTCAATATTTGAACCCCTCTTCCATCATAACCCCCTTTGTTTAATTTATGAACCGCAGGAAGCCGGTGTAAATATTGGGAAAGCTCAGCTTTATTTTGGGTGACTATATAATCTGCTGTTGGAATTTGATGTTGAATATAAAAATCCTTTTGTGTAATTTTATTTTGAATGGTTTCTAAAATAGCTGGATGAGGAATAACTCGAACTCCATCCTTTGCCAATTGCTTTAGTGCTGGAACATTCACATGTTCAATTTCAATAGTAACTACATCCAAGCCTTTACCGAAATTATACACTTGATCATAATCATTGATATCACCCAGCACAAAATGATTACATAGATGTGCTGAAGGACAATCAGCAGATTTTTCCATTACATAAGTTTCAACGGGATAATTTGCTGCTGCCTGCAATAGCATCTTTCCAAGTTGTCCACCCCCCAAAATACCCGCCTTTTGCATTGATTTTTAATTGAAATTAATGAGATCTGATACAAAGTTACTTCCCTTAGCGAAAACTATATGATTAAATATACATATTTCAGAAAAAAACATATATAATTGGCATTTGGGTATTTTAATAATATTTTACCAGATTCATCGTTTAACAACCAGTAATTTTATGTTGGTATGCGATTTTATATTCTCATTCTGTTTCTGTTTTCTTTTCCCACACTAACTAAATCTCAGATAGTTAGCATGAATATCCCTGTTGCTTCATCAAATAGGCATGCTGCTGGAAGTCGGGAAGATGTATTGAAAAGAGAATTTGCAGAAAAAAATCTTTCCTGGCCAGCGAAACAATTGTATATCCGCAGTTTTAAATTTGATAGTCAATTAGAAATTTGGGTAAGAAATAATTTTTCTGACCCCTTCCAATTATTTAAAACATACAAGATTTGTACTTTATCAGGCTCATTAGGTCCAAAGCGATTCGAAAATGATTATCAGGTTCCAGAGGGTTTTTATTTCATAAATGAGTTTAGACCGAGAAGTGAATTCCATATGGCCTTGGGAATTAATTACCCAAATGCATCCGATGCGCTTCTTTGTGACACTGTAAAGCCAGGAGGTGGTATTTTCATTCATGGGAGTTGCGTAACTACCGGTTGCATACCAATAAAGGATGATCCGATTGAAGAGGTTTATTTTTTGGCAGCTCAGGCGAAAGAGTTAGGTCAGGATTTTATACCTGTTCATATATTTCCTATACGCTACCATACTCCCAAAAGTGAACAATTTATGGCAAAAGCTACGCGTGATAACTATGAATATCATCGGTTTTCCGCTCGTTTACAGCAGGCATTCGACTATTTTGAGCAACACCATAAACTTCCCTCTATTGCAATTAATGATAAAGGGGATTATGTGATATTCTAATTTTTCCGCCGTTCATCCGATTCGGTTTCATACTCTTGCCGTCTTTCTATAACTTTACGCAGCATTAGTTTTATAATTCAACTAACATAAACTCATTATGAAAGACCCTATTATTCGGGTAAATAACCTCAAAAAAAAGTATGGAGATTTTGATGCAGTAAGAGGTATAAGTTTTGATGTTGCTGAAGGTGAAATATTTGGATTATTAGGGCCTAACGGAGCAGGAAAATCAACTACACTCGAAATCATTGAAACGCTTCGACAAAAAACTTCTGGAGAGGTAATCGTTAATGGATGGAACCTAGATACCCACCCTAATGAAATAAAAAAGATTATTGGTGTTCAGTTACAGACATCTGGATTTTACCCCAACCTCAATTTAACTGAGTTAATTGATATGTTTTCGGGTTTATATAACAGGGATATTCGACCTATGGAATTGCTGGAAAAAGTGAATCTAGAAGATAAGAGTAAAGCCAAATACAAAGAATTAAGTGGTGGTCAGAAGCAAAGATTTTCCATAGCAACTACGCTCATTAATCAGCCTCAAATAATTTTTCTAGATGAGCCCACTACTGGACTCGACCCACAGGCTCGAAGAAACTTATGGGATTTAATTCGGGATATTCGCTCGCAGGGTACCACCATAATCATTACTACCCATTATATGGATGAAGCTGAAGTTTTATGCGATCGGGTAGCCATCATAGACAAGGGAAAAATTATAGCTATGGACAAACCAGCCCAATTAATTGATCAATTACTTGAGAGTGGATTCGAAAAAAAAGGTGAAGTAAAAAGAGCAAATCTAGAAGATGTATTTATACAAATGACCGGACATCTATTAAGAGAAAATTAATAATCATACGAATGGAAAATTTACAATACCCAATAGGAAAATTTAGTCCTACCCCTTTTTCCGATACTGCTTTGGCATCTGCAATCCAGGATATAGAACAGCTACCGGAAAATCTGGAAAATGCACTCTTGAATTTGGATGAAGCCCAGCTTCATACACCATACCGGGAAGGTGGATGGACGGTACATCAATTGGTTCATCACATTGCCGATAGCCATATGAATGCATTTATCAGAACCAAATGGGCATTAACAGAAACAAATCCTACCTTGAAAGCATATGATGAAAATGCCTGGAGTACGCTACCCGATGTAGAATTGGTTCCTGTCAATGTTTCTGTTACCCTTTTGTTTGCGCTTCATAAACGCTGGAGTGTTTTATACAAAAGTTTAACTGCTGAACAATGGAACCTAACCATTCACCATCCTGTTAGTGGCAGAGATATGAGCATATGGTTTTTACTATCATTATATTCCTGGCATGGAAAGCACCATGTAGCTCATATCACCTCTCTTAGAAATAGAAATAATTGGTGATGGAAAGAGATCTTAGATGGAAAACGATTAAATCTGAATACTTATATCAAAAAAACTGGCTCAATATTCGTGTTGATACCTGTGAAAAGCCAGATGGTATGATTGTTTCTCCCTATTATGTTTATGAGTTTACTGATTGGGTATGTGCATTTGCGATTACAGCAAATCAAGAAATTATTTTAGAAAGACAATACCGGCATGCGTTGCAACATACGGGCCTCGAATTACCGGGTGGTTGTGTGGATGCTACTGATCCTGATAAAGCATCTGCTATTGCACGTGAATTGTTGGAAGAAACAGGTTATCAATTTGATAGTTTGGAATGTCTGGGGATAACTTCCTCTAACCCATCTACGAATAGCAACTTGATGTATATGTTTCTAGCAACGGGAGGAAAAAAAATTCAGGAACCCCAATTAGATCCGGGTGAAGATATTGAGGTGCAGCTGGTTAGTATGGAAAAATTTATAGAATTATTTAAAAATAATTCATTTATTCACTCTATGCACGTGCATACTATCCTTAAAGCATTGGAAAAATTAGGTAAAATTCAATATTAATCAATCGTTCCCAACAAATTCAATTCACCTACTAAAAATACACTACCACAAATGAGTATCAGGTCGTTGGAGTCGGCTAATCTGATTGCTTGATCTAGTGCGTCATTAACATTTTGAACAATTGTACCTTTTAAATTATATCCTTTTGCCATATCAGCCAACTGTTCGGCAGGTAATGCCCGTGGAATGGAAGCCTGAGTAAAAAAATAAGTAGCGTGAGCAGGCAATAATGCTAAAACCTTATCTACTTCTTTATCTTTTACCATCCCTATGATAAGAATTAATTGCCGGAATCTGATTTCATTTACTTGTTTCACCAACCAGCGTATCCCATCTTCATTGTGAGCTACATCGGCAATTACACGAGGTTCATGAAGCAATGTTTCCCATCTACCGTGTAAGCCGGTTGTGCTAACTACTTTCTGTAATCCCAAACCAATATGTGTTTCAGAAATAGCATAACCCATCTGTTGGAGAATGCGGATGGTTGTTAATACACAGGCAACATTATATTGTTGATAAATTCCCGGTAAATCAAGTATGTACTCATGTTGAGCTAAAGTTGCTTTTTCTTCTAAAACAATCTGAAGTGTATGAGTAGATTGCATAGACAAAACCCTCCAGTTTTCATCGGCCAGATACAATAAATGATTACTATTTTCACCAGAAGTACTGATAAGCTTTTTTTGAAAAACCTTATATAATATAGCATCCATTTTGCCCAATACAACAGGAACCTGCTCTTTGATGATTCCGGCTTTTTCACCGGCAATGGCTTCCAAAGTATTACCTAATAGTTGCATATGATCCCAACCGATACTGGTTATCACACTCACAAGCGGATGAATGATATTGGTGCTATCGAGCCTACCTCCTAAACCAGTTTCAATTATCGCAATATCTACCGGATTACTTGCAAAATACTCAAATGCCATGGCTACTGTAATCTCAAAAAAAGATGGCTGTACCGATTCAATTACGGGAATCATCTTTTCTGTAAAGCGAACCACAAAATCTTCCGAACAGGGAATACCATTGATTCTTATCCGCTCTCGAAAATCTTTTAAATGAGGAGAAGTATAAAGTCCGGTAGTAAATCCTGCTTCCTGCAATATAGCTGCCAGCATATGACTAACAGAACCCTTTCCGTTAGTTCCGGCAACATGAATTGTTTTTATTTTTTGATGCGGGTTACCCAAAAATTCACATAGAGTGATTGTATTTCCGAGATCCGCTTTATAAGCAGCTGCACCCAATCTGCTAAACATGGGTAAGGTATCGTATAAATATGACAGTGTTTCTGAATAATTCATACAAATAAATCTCTAAGCAAGATAACCAATCCTTTGATTTTAGCAGGAAGTAAACGGAGGTTTAGGTATGACTGTTAAGAAAAGAGGCATATACATCGTAGCCAAATCGGATTAAAGTGAGTAAAATGACAAATAGAAATAGACGACGTATGAAAATATTTCCTTTTGATATTGCCATTTTTGCTCCTAAAAAGCCGCCCAATCCATTTGCAAAAGACATCGGTATTGCAATTGTCCAGATTATGGAACCTTTTAAAATGAATAAAGCGATAGATCCGAGGTTGGTACTTACATTCACTAGTTTTGCATTTGCACCCGCCTGTAGAAAATCCATACCTAAAAAACTAATAAAAGTCATCATCAAAAAACTTCCTGCACCAGGTCCAATAAAGCCATCATAAAAGCCCAATAAAATACAAATCAGAAGCATTCTTGTACGATAGGCACGATCTGAAATATTTTTTTGCTTTTGCTGTCCCCAACTTGAGTTGGTAAATGTGAAAATCGCTACTCCGGTTAAAGCAATCAGAATAATGGGCTTCATCCATTTGTTACCAATACTACTCAAAAGAGCAGATCCTGCAAATGCAGAAATAAATGCCAATAAACAATAGGCAAGCATAGTTTTCCATTGCAGGGAGAGTCTTTTCATATATTGAATTACAGCCAAAGTTGTTCCGCATATTGCCGGTATTTTCAATGACCCAATAACTGTAGCAACGGGTAATTGAGGTAACAAAATTAAACTGGCAGGGGTTTGAATCAATCCACCACCACCCGCAATTGCATCAACCCATCCTGCTAAAAATGCAAATAAACATAATAGAAGTAAGGTAGTTGCAGAAATCGTCATTTGATTTTTGATCTAAATAAATTAGCAATAAAATTTTTCAATTTTGCTGGATTAATATTTGCCAATAACAATCCGATTGTTACCCAAATGCCACTAATCCAGTGATGAATAGTTAGACTTTCACCCAACCAAAGTACAGCTTCAAAAGAACTTATAATTGGAATCAGATTGCCAAATAGTACAGTTCTGCCTATACCAATTTTTTCAATGGATGCGTTCCAACACAAAAATGAAATTACAGAAGTACCTGCTCCTAAATATAAAATGGTAATGAGTAAAGAATTTGAAAAACGAACGGTTACTCCCTGCTGCAATTCAAATAACCAGGCAGGTAAAAGGAATAAGCTGCCAATACCAAAAATGGTAAATAAGTAAGCATAGGGAGAAATTTCCGGAGATTTTTTTCTAAAAAGGATATTGTATACCGCAAAACAAAATGCACCCCCAAGCACCCATAGATCGCCCTTTGAAAAGTGAAACTGAGCAAGGTTATGCCAATTGCCTCTAGATAAAAGCCATAAAATACCAATGAAACACAGAATCATTCCTGTTATTCGGAATGGGCCAGGCTTTTCTTTTAAAAAAAAATATGCCAGTATTGTACTCATAATAGGTGAGGAGGTGGTACCTATTAATGCAAGGTTAATGGCAGTAGTGTAGTGTCCGGCTACATAAACCAGTGTATTAAACAACGAAATGCCAAATAAGGCAGCAAACAATAAATTGGGTAAATTGCTCACTATTAATTTTCTCTCGGCCAAAAAGCTTCGATAAGCAATTGGAAAAAGTAAAAAAGTAGCTAAAGTCCAGCGATAAAATGCAAGTGAGATGGGAGTAATTTGTTTATTTACTCCCCGAGCGATAACAAAATTTCCTCCCCAAATAATAACAGCAACCAGGGCAAGTAAAATGCCAGACATTTCCTGTTTATGATAATTGATATGGGTTTTTTCAGTCAAAGAGAACTATCTTTTATCTGCCTCCGGCAAAATCTAATTCAAAATTTCCGGTAATTCTTTCCATAGAAGGATTAAAATATCCAAATTTTAGGTTAGGAAATTCATCTCTGATGGCTTTAAACAATTGTTGGATACCCATCGTATTTCCGGTTTCAGAAAGATTCATTTTCCCTAAATACCAATCGGGATCAATATTAAAATTTCTCCATTGAATCATCCGTAAACCTGTATCCAATATAAACTTGCGGAGCGCTTCATATTCAGCTTCCGTATCCGTTATTCCGGGAAAAACAAAATAATTAATACTTGTCCAGCCTCCTGCATCTCGAACTACTTGCAAACTTTTGCGTATATCTTCAAAAATATAATTATTAGGACGATAATACTTTTCGTACAGATGTTTTTGAACAGAATTGGTACTCACCCGTATGCTATTCAAACCTGCGTTACATAAAACCTGAACGGCATCCGGATTACTTCCATTTGTATTGATATTAATACTTCCTCGTTGGGTATGCTTTCTAATTTCTGTTATAGCAGCAGCGAGGGTTTCCCACATTAACAGAGGCTCACCCTCACAACCCTGTCCGAAACTTACAATAGGAAAAGGTGCATTTATCAAATGAGGTACAGTAAATTCAACAATTTCCTCAACAGTTGGCTTAAAAGTTAATCGATCCTGTGTACTAACAATGCTTTCCTCAGCGGGCTGAAAGGAAATACAACCTATACAATTTGCATTACATGCAGGGGAAGATGGGACCGGGCATTCCCAGCGACCTAGTGCCAGATTGCGTGCAGCTGGACAATGATAGGTATTGCAGCAATTATTAATTAAGTGCTGAACAAGCCGATTATTGGGATAAGCCTGGAGCATCTGCTGTGCACCTTTCGAGATATCGTTTAATTGATACCCGGAAGCTTCCTGCCGAATATCATTTTCAATTCGAACAGCTGTCACATATACTTGTTGATCTCTCCATCCGGCTGCCGTGTAACAAAATAATGGAAGTGTAGGAGCATCAGGCAAAGTTTCGTATGCGGCCAGCAATAAACCAGTGTGAGCAGGAGGGATAAAAGCCGCAACAGCCCATCCTTTTTCGCATAGACGAAGAGTTCCATCCTTCACATCCATGCCTATTCCTCTTCTACCAGGTAATTCATATAAATTCCCCCCCTCAGGTAATGCAATCCAACTTTCATCGTCAACCGGATGTGCATCCCACCCTGATCTTCCAATGGCAAATAAGGTTTCATCTTCAAAAATATTTCCTTGTCCGTCGGAATATAAAAGAAATGGAGTATCAGATGGGCGCATTGAGCAAAATTAAAGGATAACTGTTAATCGCCTTCTCGATTATGAAAACTTATTTATCGAGCCTTTGCTTACAAAAGGCATTAACTTCAGCTTCTTCATCTGAAGAAACGCCATCTGATAATTCCCTTTGAAAAATTCGATTATTTGTGTAATCAATTGTAAGGAGGCCGTCTTTAATTATTATATGCCGAATGTTATTCCAACTGTAAAATTTTTGTGGAAAATGATTAAAGGTAATTCCATCATCATCCAAACCAATTTCAACTGGTATATGGGTTTGATTTTCAAAAATGGCACAAATGATATAAAAGAATGCCAGATAAAAACAGTGGGGTATCAAAAACCAACTTACTCCGGCAATAGCTATGGGCCACATCAATTTCGGAAATTCATCAGCTTTTTTTCTGGCTAGTTGATAATAAATAGAAATAATAATACATATTAAAAGAATAATCAGGGGAATTTGTGCAATCGATAAATGCGTAATAATAAAAGCGACAGCAATAAGAAATAATATGCCTATGAGAAACAAACTGGCATAATGAGCAGGCTTTCTTCCATTATTTGCCAAAACCAGTACATAGGGATATTCAGATGAGCGCATAGATTCAGGAATGATTATGAACCATAATATTACATAATCTCCAAAGGATTCGGGCACCCACATTGCTGTCCCAATCGGTTTGACCTACACTTACTTCAACCAAATCAAAACCAATAAGTTTTCTTCCAGATAAAGTAATTTTTTTAACTAGATACATTACTTCTTCCAACTCAAATCCTCCGGGAACGGGTGTTCCGGTATTTGGACAGTATTTTCTATCTAATCCATCCACATCAAAACTCAGGTATACCTGCTGGGGAAGATGATTAATCATTTCGTCAACAATTGATTTCCAGGTTTCACCTTCAAATTTACGATGCTGAATTGCACTATCCAGGTAAGTAATAATCCGAAAATTACTATTACAAATCTCCTGCCATTCCTCTTCCGAATAATCTCTGATCCCGGCTTGTACTAGTTTTGTTATTGCGGGTATTTCACGCAATGCGTTTTTCATGATGGAAGCATGTGAATACCGAAAACCTTCATATTCATTTCTTAAATCACAATGTGCATCAATTTGCAACACGCCAAATTCCCCATATACTTCAGACAAAGCTTTCAGGTAACCCAAAGGTGTACTGTGATCACCCCCTAACAAACCAACCAATTTTCCCTGATTCAGTAAAGTTCGGGTTTGTTGATAAACCCAGTCATTCATGAGTAAATTGCCTTCATTTATCTCTTTGAGACTTTTACACATGAATTTATTCTGTTCTACATCATCGCCTCGGGAAATATAATTGATGTATAATTCTGCTTCTTTACGGAGGTAATCGCTTTTCAATAAAATGCGTTTATCAACCTCCCGCATAAAAAATCCTTGTTTCCAACCATTATTTCCATCTGAATCAAAAATATCAACCTGTTTACTCGCCTTAAAAATATGTTCAGCTGCGCGTGATGTACCTGCACCATAACTAACAGTAACTTCCCAAGGAACAGGTAAGATAACTAAACGGGCTTCCTCTTCTGAAAATGGTAACCCAAAAATATTATTTTGTGTATTTCCAACTGCGTTGGGATCGAATTGTGAGTGTTGGGACATATTGTAAAGAAAGCGGGTACAAAGTTAACCGGTTTCAGAATATCCCGAACAGTCATTTCCTGCCATTTCTTAATATTTTCTAAAAATCTTGTTTCACGAACAGATTAGAAAAAGAATCAACACTTTCACAAATCATATTCAAATATTACAAAAAGGAGAAGTATCGCTTTCACCCCATTACTGAAATTGAGTTAACTTTGCGTGGTAAAGAGGAATGTATGAATAAATTAAGTATTGTTTTACTTGTTTTAATTGCTGCTGCAATTGTTGTGTTGATTAGTTATACCGGAGACTTAACCACCTATGAAACCATCGCCTCGGCAAAGCAAAAACCCGGAAAATTCGTAAATCTGATTGCAAAAATTGACCACGCTTACCCGATGGAATACGATGCAGTTAAAAACCCCAATTACCTCAGTTTTGTAGCAATAGATTCGTTGGGAAATAATGTTAAAGTGGTGTATCATAATAACAAACCTACCGATATGGAAAAAAGTGAGCGACTGGTTTTAAAAGGTAAGATGCAGGGTGATTATTTTGATTGCAAAGACATTTTAATGAAGTGTCCATCCAAATATAAAGATGCTCCGGCTAAACAAGTATCAGCATTAAATAGGTAAAACGAATCACTCTACTTAAAGTAAGCATCTTACATGAAATATATCGGAGAACATCTAGTACCTGGTCAAATTGGTCATTTCTTTTCTTTACTGTTTTTAGTTTCAGCTGGCGCAGCTTCAATAGCCTTTTTTTCAGCATTTAAACATCCGAAAGATTCGGCAATACATAATAGCTGGAAAAGATTGGCACGCATGATTTTCTTTGTTGAAACCTTATCTGTATTGGCGCTTTTTATTACACTTTTCTACATCATTTCCCATCATTACTTCGAATACAAATATGCTTTTAATCATAGTGACAAGAGTCTACAATTTGAGTATTTGCTTAGCTGTTTTTGGGAAGGCCAGGAGGGAAGTTTTATGCTTTGGGCATTCTGGCATTGTATGTTGGGCTGGTGGTTGATTCGTACAAAATCTTATTGGGAGTCAGGTGTATTAGGTGTTATTAATCTGGCACAATTTTGCTTAGCCACTATGTTATTAGGTCTATTTTTTTGGAATAACAAAGTGGGGAGTAGTCCGTTTATTTTGCTAAGACATGATACCGATGCCCCCATTTTTTCCAATCCAAATTATTTACAATTATTGGGAGATGGAAAAGGCCTGAATACACTTCTGCAAAACTATTGGATGGTGATACACCCACCGATATTATTTCTTGGATTTGCATCTACTATAGTTCCATTTAGTTTTGCTGTTGCAGGATTAATTAAAAACAGGCATGAATGGACAACACCCGCACTGCATTGGTCGGGATTTTCTGCTGCAGTTTTGGGATTGGGAGTTATGATGGGAGCAGCCTGGGCATATGAAAGCCTATCATTTGGAGGATATTGGGCTTGGGATCCTGTTGAAAATGCCTCACTTGTTCCATGGCTTACCTTAGTTGCTGGTTTACATACCAACTTAATTTATAAAAATAGTGGGTATTCTTTGCGAACAACCTACTTCTTCTACATCATCACTTTTTGTTTGATATTGTATTCAACCTTTTTAACCAGATCTGGAATATTGGGAGATACATCGGTTCATGCTTTTACCGATTTGGAAATGAATACACAACTATTGCTATTTGTATTTATTTTTCTTTTCCCGGCATTATTTCTTTTTCTATTTAGATATCGAACGATTCCATTGATTCGAAAGGAAGAAGATAGTTACAGTAGGGAGTTTTGGCTATTTATAGGCTCATTGGTGCTATTTCTTGCGGGGATTGTAATTATTGCCAAAACTTCTGTTCCAGTATTTAATAAAGTATTCGGAACGAAAATTGCTCCACCGGAAGACACAGAATATGCCTATAATCAAATTCAAATTTTTGTTGCCATTGTTATTGGTATTTTATCGGCTATTACCCAATACCTGAAATATAACACAACACCAAAATCTTATCTTGGCAAATACATACTTATTCCTACACTAGCAGCGGTTGTAATAAGTATCGCCATCAGTTATTTTGGCAATATTCAATTTACCAAAAAGGGGCTGGGATTTCTATGGGCCATTCATATTGCCATTTTTGCAGCAGTTTATTCGGTAGTTGCAAATGCATCTTATATATGGTTAGTATTAAAGGGAAAATGGAAAGTAGCGGGAGCTTCGGTAGCACATGTGGGATTTGGTTTGATGTTGGTGGGTATTTTAATTTCGTCATCCAAGAAAACTGTATTAAGCTGGAACACAACCGGTATCACACCTTTAAGCGCCAACAGCAAAGGAAGTGCAGCAGGGGATCCTGCCGAGAACATTACCCTATTTAAAGGTTTACCCACAGATATGGGTAAATTTTTGGTTACTTATCGCAATGATAGTTTGAATGAAAAAGATAGGAAACGTTATTTTAATATACATTTTCAAGCTAAAAAAGGATCGGAGCAGTTTAGTTTATATCCCGATGTAATTAAGCAAAATAAAGGTGGAGAGGGTTTTGCAGCCAACCCGGCTGCTAAGCACTATTGGGATAAAGATATATTTGTTTATATCACATCCTTCCAGGAGAGTAATCAAACGGATACGAGTACTTTTCAGCCCCGGCAAATCAGATTAGGAGATACTTTGTTTTATAATTCAGGTTGGATGAGGCTGGATTCGGTAAGTGTTAATCCTTTAAATAAAGCATCCTTATATAGTTCCGATGAGACGGCTGTTTTCCTGAATATGACTTTGGAGGCTAAAAATGGTAGCAGGTATCCGGCTCATCCTGGCATGGCCTTAAAGGGAAATCAGTGGCGCCCCCTAGTAGATACGGTCGTTTCCCAAAGTCTGGCAATTGTATTTAACCGGGTGGTGGATGAAAAAAAGGGCTTATTAGAGATTGGAGTAAAACAAAGTGGATCCATTACCAGTTTGATTACACTTAAAGTATATGAGTTTCCCATGATTAATCTGCTTTGGCTTGGAACAATTCTAATGGTTATTGGATTTATCATGTCGGTATTAAATCGGTTTAAGTTGTTAAAATCAAGTAGAAAGGAATTCGTATAACTAATTTTTGGGTTACCTTTATTACAAGGCAGCATTAATATTAAATTAATGGTCAATAGGTAATATGCCATTTCCAAAAAAGAAAATAAGTTTAGCTTTCATTTTCCTGATGATTTCATACTTAGGAAATCAGTTGCAGGCACAATCTGCATCGAGTTTGGATACTATTCGGGTATATGCAATTGTTTCCTCTGCCGGAGATACGATTCCTTTTAGTGTTTTGCCTCCTGTTTTTGTGTATACAAAACTCACTGCACAACAAAGAAAATACTGGGCAGAGTGGACACGCCTCAGAAATGCAGTGTATGTTACTTATCCCTATGCTATGGCAGCCAGCAGAATCATGAATGAAATCAATGTGAAGCTGGAGCATGTGTCGAATAAAAAGGAAAGAAGACAAATTATACATTCCAGAGAGAAAGAACTCAAGAAGGAATTCACCGATAAACTCACACAATTATCTGTTTACCAGGGTAAAGTGTTGATGAAACTCATTAACCGGCAAACCGGGAATAATTGTTATGAGATTATTGAAGAGTATAAGGGATTTATGACAGCTGCTTTTTGGCAAGGGGTAGCATTTGTATTTGGGAGTAATCTAAAACAAAGCTATGATGCAATGGGAAAGGATCGGGACATTGAAACAATTGTTCGAGATGTACAAAAAATGTACGGCTATAGCGGTTGAGAAAACTCCGGTAAATATTGCATAAATATTTCCCGTTTGATGAATCGTGCACCCAAAGAGGCAAGATGATTGGAGTATACCTGACAGTCAATTAGTTCCACTCCATTTTTCTGCAGTTGTTGAACATACTGAATGAATGCGTATTTACTGGCACTATTTATTTTGCTAAACATACTTTCTCCGCAAAATAATTTACCGACACGAATTCCATACAAGCCTCCAACAAGTTGATTTTCTATCCATACTTCTGCGCTATGTGCCCATCCGAGGGTATGCAAATGAAGTAAAGATTGCATCAGATCCTCATTTAGCCATGTTCCATTTTGGCCGGGGCGGGGGGTAGAACTGCAAAAATGCAGAACCTCCTGAAAAGCCTGATTGGTTGTAAAAACAAATGGGTTATGCTTACAAAGTTGCTTCATACTTCTGCTAACTTTCAATTCCTCAGGAAACAACACAAATCGTGGGTCTGGACTCCACCAGAGTGGAATATCCTCATTATACCAGGGAAATATACCTTTTTGGTAGGCCGATAGTAATCTTTCGGGTTGAACATCACCGCCAATTGCCAATAGGCCATCTTCCATAGCATCCGATACAGGTGGGAAATAGTTTGTTTCGGAAAGGATGTGAAGCGGCATGTGGTTAAGATAACATCAATTATTCGGAGGATTCAACGGTTGCACCAATACCTCGTTCGGTAATGGCATCACACATCGGTTTAAGTGTTTCGTAAATTCCGTTTTTAACGGCATATTTTCCCCGGGTATGGATAAGCCAGGCACATTGCTCGGCCTGTTCTGGTTCGTGCTTGCAAATATCTATGAGGGTTTCGATTACCCATTCAAAAGTGTTAACCTCATCATTCCATACAATCAGTTGAAAACCATGCGTGCTGTCTACTTCCAGATAAAAAACAGATTCTTCCGAAGGATTCAGTGTAGACATAATGATAATGTTGAGCAAAAATAAATCATCCCCACCAAAAAATAGAAATTCAACTAATCCCTTATATTACAGACACCTCCCTAATCCCGCAGGGATAAAACCTCCCTAATCTCGCAGGGATATCAACCCACTAAGCCAAACTGGCTGACACCGCACTAACACTCATCGGGCTGACACCTCACTAAGCCCCATCGGGCTGACACCTCACTAAGCCCAGCGGGCTGACACCTCACTAAGCCCAGCGGGCTGACACCTCACTAAGCCCCATCGGGCTGACACCTCACTAAGCCCAGCGGG
>JBAWZY010000010.1:0-79966 GCA_037142775.1 Chitinophagia bacterium
GATTCCTGTTCTGGGCACAAAGGCCAGAGTGAGAGTGAGTTTGAATACGACCACTTCGCTTTGGCCTTTTCCTCTAAAGCTCTAGAGGCGCACTAGCAAATAATTAAACTCACACTTTTTGGAGTCTATTAAAAATATTGTGCAGGTTCCCTGCCTGACGGCAGTCAGGGATTCCTGTTCTGGGCACAAAGGCTAGAGTGAGGGTGAGGGTGAGTGTGAAGGAGCAAAAATATCCTCACATTCAAACTCAAACTCACTCTTTTTTTATGGGAATAATGTTTTTTAATTCAAATATTCTGCACGTTCCCTTCCTGACTGCAGTCAGTGATTCCTGTTTGGGCCATAAGGCCAGTGTGATCATGGGTGTGAGTGTGAAGGAGCAAAATATCACTCTGAAAATCTATCTTCAATTTATAAGTACTCGGTTAAAAAATGACTGCTTCTCAAATTGAGACTATTTAATCCTTAAAACAAGTATAAACACCTACCCGAAAATATTGCTCATCTATAGCAGATTGAAAAGCTGCTTCGACATTCTCCAAATTAAAAAAGGTATTTCTAATTAAACTTTTAAATGGGAATGCAGCGTGGTAATTTTCTATAAAATGAACTGCACTTAAAAAATCTTGTAAATTATAATTGTGTAAACCCTTTATAGTTAAAACTTTTCTAACAATCTGCTCTGCATCTATGCTAATTTTCCTTTGAGGAAAAATAGATCCAATTAAAATAGCAATTCCTCCAATAGTAAGTATTTCAATACAACTTTCAATTGCATCAGGGGAACCAGAAAAATCAATTACACAATCAATATTGCTATTTTTTCCATATTTTTTTTTATACAGTTCATTCAAATCTTGTCTCCCATTCTCAATTAATAAAGTTTCCAAAGCACCAAACTGAAGTGCTGCTTGTAACCTTTCCTCTTTTATATCTACAACAACAATACTTTTCGCTTTTTGGGATGAGGCCATTGCAACAGCAATAATCCCAAGCATTCCCGATCCGCATATTAATATGTTTTTTCCTGCAATTTCTCCTGCAAGTCTAAAAGATCCTGCAACAGTAGCAATAGCACAATTGACGATGGCAGCCACTTCAACAGGCACGTTTTCATTTATTTTTAAAATGGGCGTATTCCTTCTAAGTATTATATATTCACTTAATCCACCATGTAAATTGTTATCATCAGTAATCTCTTCATGGCCATATTTGAAAAGATCAGCAGATTTTTGAGGAATTCCCTTTTTCGATCTTTCTGAATTTGGATCAGACGCAAAAATTGCCCAAGTTATTCGGTCACCTACATTTATCTCATTACCCCTCAAATCATAGAACGGATTATTATTAAAAATTTTGGCTACCCTACCTACTATTTCGTGACCAAGAATGGTTGGATCTTTTTCTTTTCGAATCCCAGCATAAGTATACAAATCACTTCTACATAGAGTGGTAAACTCATTTCTTACTAAAATTTCATTTTCCTTCAATTCAGGTATAAGGGTTTCCTTTATCTGAAAAGCTCCCATAGTTGAATGAAAAGATACCAGTCTAGATTTCATATTAAATAAATTTATCAAGCAAAAGTTTCTCTAATGGTTAATCTTATGCTTAAAGTTATCAGATAGTTGCTAAACCGAAGCTTACCGTGAGATAATTCAAACAGAATTAATATTCCATTTACACAGGCATGAAAGCTAAATTCTAATTTCAATAAAAATAGTAGTTATGGCAAAATACCTTGACCTTAGATTTGATAAATTGTATTTAATCTCACAACATGAGGGTGACAAAATTGACTTAGTAGAAGTGTTATTGCAAACAGATAATGCTGTAATGCTTATGTTTCATGACGACTATGAAACTACCATTTGGAAGAAAAAATCTGATACTTTTTTTGAAATCATAGATGAGTTAACCGATGAACAAATTGAGCAATATTATTCAATATTTGATGAGGAAGTAGAATCAGACGAGGAAGATGGATTTATATTTGATGATGAAACCTTTGATAATATGTTTGAAGATACAATACAGGAGGAATGAATTGCTTACTAATTATTCATAAACAATACTAACCGATTAAAATATATTAAATGAAACATTTTTATATTCTACTATTTTTACTAAGTTTTATAAGTACATTCGCCCAGGAAGTAAGTTCACCATTTTCCGTTGCACCTTACCTACAAGTTGGATCTAATCCATCCTCAACAACAATGGATATTTTATGGCAAACCTCGAGTAATAATCCAGCAACTTTTCTGCTTGAATATGAATCATCAAATGGCTGGCAAAAAATTGAAGTAACTGCAAAAAATAGTTCCAATATTGCTCCAATTGGTATCCGTAATTTTTACATAGTCCATTTGGAAAATCTTGAAGCAGGTAAAAACTTTAAATACATAATTTCATTATCAGGAAAGATAGTTTTTCAATCAAATGCCAATTCGTTGGCAAAAGCTGGAGAATCATACAAATTGGTAGTAATGGGAGATATTGCATCCGGTTTGGAAGCTTCAGCATTAATTGCAAAACAAGTAATGAAAGAAAGTGCATCTTTAGTTCTTATCACAGGAGATATAGTGTACGATAGAGGATTATTACATGAATATGATCAACGCTTTTGGCCAATATATAATGGAAGCAAAGGTGCAAGTATAATGCAGTCCGTACCTTTTGTAGCAGCTCCTGGAAATCATGATGTAGAAGAAAGAAACTTTGTTCGCTCCCCCGATGCCTTATCGTATTTTCAAGTATGGAATCAACCATTAAATGGACCCGACTTAAAAGAAGGTGGTGCAAGCTATCCACAAATTATTGCTTCAGACAGTGCACGTGCACAATTCTATTCAAATGCAGGAGCTAGATTTCCTAGAATGACCAACTTTTCATTCGATGCTGGCGATGTGCATTGGGTATTTCTTGATATGGATAATTATGTAGACTGGACTAATGACAGTTTAACAAATTGGTTAAATCATGACTTAGAAATAACGAAGCAGATTTGGAAAATAGTGGTATTTCATCAACCCGGTTTTAATAGTTCAATTGACCACTTCGAACAACAACAATCCAGATTATTATCGCCTATTTTCGATAAAAATGGCATATCTGTGGTATTTACTGGACATGTTCATAATTATCAACGCACGTTTCCGCTTACTTTTAAACCGGATGGAAAGGGTTATATTTTAAATAATAATAAAACAGTTGGTAGTAGAGGGAGGCTTGTGAATGGTGCCTGGAAGCTTGATAAAAATTTCGATGGAAAAACACAAACAAAAATGAATGGTGTTTTATATATAGTTACAGGTGCAGGTGGGAACGATCTTTACAACCCGGAACAAGAAAATGATAAAGACAGCTGGCAACCTTTTACTGCAAAATATATTGCTAGAGAACATAGCTTTACTTTAGCAGAAATCAATAATAAAAACATTCATTTATATCAAAAAAATGCAAAGGGTGAAATAATTGATGAGGTTACTATTACCAAGTAAAATATTCATTTTTCCATTTTTCATTTAATTGAAATTCAACAAAGGATTTTCATTTTGGAATATCCAAACTTCATCAACAAGCTATTAACAAGTTTACTTTCAAAGCTTGTGATAGTATGCTCACCTATTTATTGCTGTTACGAGCACTATAGATGAATGGAGTTTTACAATACGCCAAATGAAAATCCCTCCCGCACGTTTAGTCCTTCAATTGAATTATATATGGCAATCTGAACAACATACTAAATAGTTGATTTCATATATTTCTTATTAAGCCACCTTCTCACTGGCTGATCGTAAATCTTCAGCCAAACATAGGCAAGGAAGGTTGAGCAAATCGTTAATCCAATGATAGCCCATACGCCTGTATGCAAGGGTACATCATTATTTACAACCCAGGCATAAAACACGCACATCAGGGGAAAGTGAGTTATATACAATGGATAGGAAATATCCCCCATAAAAACGCAAAAACGATTAACCAATTTATCGGTGACTTTTCCAATTGCTCCTAAATAAATAATTAGTGGAAAAACGATTATGATTACAACCGATTCATAGAGTCCGTTTAACCATAATCGCTCATTCCCACCAATTCTTGGAATGGAAAGTACTACAACTAATATTATTGCTGTCAATGCAAAAGTATTTCGATTACCTTGAACTTTAACTGCCCTACGTAGAAGCATGCCAGCCATATAGGGGAATAACAAACGGGTAAACCCGATTTGTAACTGATCCTGTGTAAATGCCCATCCCCCAATCAAATCCCCCTGTGCCCCAAAAATAGCAAGGTTACATAAGGCTCCTGCAGCCAGCAACACAGCAATGAAAAGCGCGGGCTTAGATAATTTTCGCAAAACAAAAACATGCAATAAATTGGCGATGTACTCAAAAAATAAAGACCAGGAAGGTCCATTCAAAGGATGCATTTCATTCCAACCACGAATATCCATACTGGTGGGAATTGGAATCAGTGTTAACCCAATGAGCATTACAATAATAAGCTGGGATGGAGTTGCTGTTGCAATTTTTGGAAAAATGGATGTCTGCTGAAAATAAAAAAGCAATGCCCCCAAAATTGATCCCACAATAATTAATGGGTGCAAGCGAATCAGGCGTCTGGTAAAAAAATTCTTTACCGTCATCGTATTCCAACGATCATCATACGCATGTGCCATTACATACCCCGACAACATAAAAAAGAAATCTACTGCCAGATAACCGTGATTGATTACCATTTCATGATAATTCCCTTTACAAAATACTTCAAATCCATGCATCATAACCACCATAATGGCGGCAATTCCTCGCAACGCATCAAGTATCAAAAAATGAGTCTTGGAATCCACGTAAGCATAAGAAGATTTCATCATATTAACAGAATTGTATTAATAAAATATTATTCAACAGGACCTAATCTAATTGCTTTAACCGGCTGAGGCCAACTACGAATGGGTTGTCCATTTCTATCAGTCGCATTTCCTGAAATTGGAGCTTTATCACGGGGAAAATACTCCGGATCCTCAGCAGCCATATAAACCAGCATAGCTACTAAAAGTGCATTATTTTGTAAATCATCGAAAACTATTTTATCATAGGTATCCCGATTTGTATGCCAGGTATAATTAAAATAACTCCAACTGAGGGCTCCAAGGGAAAACCCAGGTGCACCTACCGCAACAAAAGAAGCAAAGTCACTACCACCTCCTCCCGGACTTCCCGGAAAATTTGTTTTAATACGATTACGAATCGTATCAGGTACTGCCGATAGCCACCTGCTCAAAAAAGTACCTGCATGTTGAAATCCTTGTCCGGATATATTCACAATCCGTCCAGTACCATTATCCTGATTAAACAGGGCCTGCAAATGATCTACCACTTCGGGATGATCTTCAACAAATGCCCTTGAACCATTTAACCCCTGCTCCTCACTACCCCAATGACCTACTAAAATGGTTCGCTTAGGATTGGGATATACTTTTTGTAAAATACGCATCGCTTCCATCATAATTAATGTACCGGTTCCATTATCAGTGGCTCCAGTTGCACCATCCCAGCTATCAAAATGAGCAGAAAGCATCACATACTCGCCCGGCTTCTCAACTCCTTTTATTTCTGCTAATGTGTTATATACAGGAATTGGGTCTGCATGCTGAGAAGTACAACGCAAGGTAACCATAGGCTGAGTTCCCGATTCTGCTAACCGATATAATAAAGCATAATCTTCCAACGCTACATCCAGTGTGGGAATTTTTTTGGTGCTGGCACTAAAAATTTTATCTACACCAAAGCCCGACGACCAGTTACTGGTTAAAATAGCAGCAGCACCGGCAGATTCTAATTGATGCATCAATTGTTTATTGGTAAATCCCGTTTTAGCAATGCGCTTTTTCCATGCATCACTAAATGCAGTCCGCTGTTTTTTCATTTTATCAATCGACTCTTTCAAGCCAAACTCCTGCCAATTATCATCCGGCCTGCCAGTAGGTTGTGGCATGGAAATCATTATCAGCTTACCTTTTACTTTTTTCATCCATTCACTATACGCCAAAGAATCCGCTAAATCTGGTAACACCAATACCGCTCCGGTTACACCCTTTTTGGGTGTTGCCGGGCTCCAGGCCAGTTGGGTACATTCGATCGTATGCATTCTCGGACTAATCATATCCATATGTGTAATACCACGTTCCCAACTTTTCCATTTTCCCCAGGCTTCATTGCGGGCATTGATTCCCCAATCAGTATATCGCTGAACTGCCCAGTCATTTGCCTGTTGCATTTGCGGAGTGCCTACCAACCGCGGACCAATTTTGTCAATCAACTCATGTGCTAGTTGAGTTAGTTGCGAATTCGATGTGCCCTCTTGCATAATACGATTGATAATTTCATTGGATTGACCATGCACTTTTACTGAGGTGATCGTAAGTACCCAAAAACCAGAGAATAAAAGGAATGAAGAAATTAATTTTTTCATAACTACGAGTATAAATATAAAATGGATAATATCCTTTTGTAATGTAAATAAAAAAGTCATTCGCTAGGGCAAATGACTTTTCAAAAATGTATAAAAATATTACTTTAAAGGTAAAACAAAGGAAGTAACCGGAGACCCTTTTGATCCGAGACTGGGAAATACCGACAGTCCTGAAATTGGATCATCATAATCATCATCACCAAAACCATCTCCATACGCTTTTACATATACTGTTTGTCCCGGCTCGAATCCATTTGATACGAACCAGCTTAACCCGAAATTGTAATTTTCACTTTCGTTGGATCTTCCCGAAAATCGTTGCTTTTCAGATACTACATAATTGGTTGTACTCACATCCGCACTTTTGCCAAAGAATAATCTGATTTTTTTCTCACCTGGGGTTGAACTAGTGAATACAGGGTCGAATATAACACCATCCTCAGCAATTCCTGAATTGATAAAATCGACCATGTGCTGACCTAAATCTGCAATTTTTTTTACATTCACAGCAGTTACTTCAATGTTTGAAACCTGATTCAAAATTCTTGACATTGCAATAATCGTGGTGCCGTGATTATTGGCTGCATGATATACTCCCATTATTTTTACTGTTCCATAACCATTTTTGGAAATCGATAAATCATAGGTTCCAAAAGGGATAGAATCTAATTTCCATCTCCCATTGGGAAGTGTTTGAGTGGAAACTGAACTTTGCTCAATGGAAACCGTTACCCCACCGGCATCCTGAATCATTCTTCCATCTAAATCTATTAATTGTATTGTTCCGGAAATATTTCCTCTTCTCTTTTCGGCCTGAATTACATCAGGAACAGTGATGGAATGTTGATTACTATTTTTATTACATGCAAGCAATAAAACTAGAACAACACCAATTGTTTTTTTCATTTATAGTATGTTTAAATATTGATTTAAAACTAAATATACCGTTTTTTTACATTCATTATGCATTTGCCAATGCTCTGTCTAAATGAACATACCCTCCATCCACATGTAATAATTGTCCGGTTGTATGCGATGAAACCGGTGATAAAAAGAAAACTACCGCAGAAGCGATTTCAGCAGGAGTCGTCATTCTGTTTTCCAAAGGTATGCGCTGATTAATTTCTTTTATTTTATTTGCTGGATCAGGTAAAGTAGCAATCCAGGTTTCATAGGCAGGGGTGTAACATTCTGCAACCACTACCCCATTAACACGTATACCATATTTCAATAATTCCACAGCCCATTCTCGGGTTAGGGCTGCCCTGCCACCATTGGAAGCCGCATATGCAGAGGTATTGCCCTGACCGGTTTCAGCGGTTTTGGAAACGATATTTACAATTGCAGCATTTGTAGATTGAATAAGCCAAGGCAAACAATGTTTTGCCATCAAATAATAATGCACCAAATTATCATGTAAGCTTCGCATAAATGCTTCATAATTCCCCTTTTCCAACCCTACTCCATCATTATACCCCGCATTATTCACCAATCCATCAATTCTACCAAACTTTTGTACAATGTTTTCTATTACTTGCTTTATCTGATTTACCTCCCGCAATTCTATTGCAACCTGATAAGCAATGCTTCCTGCTGCTGCAAGTTCATTTACCAATTCTTGATTCTCCAATTCATCTCTGCTAACGATTACGGGAACTGCTCCCTCCCTTGATAATGCAAATACAATTGCTTTACCTATTCCCCGGGCACCTCCGGTTACAATTATTACTTTATCTTTTAAAAATAAGTCCATATAAAATTATGTATGGGCTACTACTTTTTGTTGCGAACATCCCAACCCATCAATACCCAATTCAACCACATCACCCGGTTTCAGATAAATAGGTGATGGTTGAATCCCCATACCAACACCGGCAGGCGTTCCGGTTGAAATGATATCTCCTGGCATTAATGTCATAAACGAACTAATATATGCTATCAATGTAGGAACGTCAAAAATTAAGTCATCGGTATTTCCATCCTGCATCTTTGTTCCATTTACCGATAACCATAAGCGCAAATTATGCGGATCGGGAATTTCTTCTTGGGTAACCAACCAGGGACCCAAAGGAGCAAAACTATCACATCCCTTTCCCTTATCCCAGGTTCCTCCCCTCTCTAACTGAAATGCCCGCTCGCTCACATCATTGTGCAAACAATAGCCAGCAATATAATTATAGGCTTCATCTTTTTCAACATAGCTTGCTCGCTTTCCAATTACAACTGCCAATTCTACTTCCCAATCTGTTTTTACTGAATTGCGGGGTATGATAATGGAATCATAAGGGCCGGTAATGGCGGTTGTAGACTTTAAAAAAATAATAGGCTCGGCAGGAACGGGTGATTTTGTTTCAGCCGCGTGCTTAGCATAATTCAAACCCACACAAACAATTTTAGAGGGATGGGCAACCGGACAACCTAAACGAATATTGGGAGGCAAAATAGGGTAAGCTTTTTCATCTAAGCTTTTTTGCAATTCAATCAATCCGCCGGAAGCAAAAAATGCTCCATCAAAATCTTTGAAATCTGCTGATACATCATACATTTTTCCATCCCTCCATACACCCGGCTTCTCTTCCCCTACTAAACCCCATCTGATTAATTTCATTATAATAATTTTTTATTTTTTTGAGTCACGCAACTTTTAAAATGAATACCAATTTTCAATTGAAGATTAATAATTTAATTGAATTACAGTATCATAAGAATCCAGTAATACCCCATCCAGATAAATGAATACACCCTCCTGCTGTTGGGTAAAGCGAATTTTTTTACCGTCAGACAGGGTTTGAGCAGAAACAACCTGCGATTGAATTCCTGGAACAAATACATAGGGGAATCCGGTTGATTGCAACAAGTGAACATACAAAGTTTTCTCTTTTGCAGTAACTCCACCCCAGGGTTGTAGAGGAATAACATTTCCCCTGGTTCCATAAATACTGGCACCATTTAATTTCATCCATTTACCCATGGCCGCCAGTGTGTCTGTGAATTCAGGTTGTAAGGCTCCTGTAGGCATTGGGCCAACATTCAGTAGGAAGTTTGCATTATGAACTGCAGCCTTAACCATATATTGAATAAGGGTTTTTACAGATTTAAATTTCCGGTCAGTGATATTATACCCCCACGAATCATTCATGGTTTCACAGGTTTCTAATGGCAATGCAGATATTGCTGCTCCTCCAAAACCGGTAGTATTATTTCCGGGTAAATCCTTCTCAAACATTTGAAAATCCTCTCCTGGCAGAGGCAAAAGGTGGTGATTATTTCCTATTAAACAAGCAGGCTGCAAACGATGAATTAATTCATAGATCTCGTTATAATGCCAATCTACTTTAGATTTCAAAGTTTTATCAACATCATTATCCAATTGATCCCAATGCCCATCGAACCAGATCCCCGATACTTCACCATACTGTGTGAGTAACTCGGTTAACTGATCTTTCATAAACCGGATGTAACTATTCCAGTCACTTTTCCCGGTTCGTCCGGTGCCCTTTCCTGTTTTACCGGTTTCGAATTGATAATCATTTCTAAACCAATCTAGCAAAGAATAGTAAAAAAATATTTTCATTCCTCTGGCATGGCATTCATCTGCTAACTGTTTGATTGCATCTTTTCCGTAAGGTGTACGAGTGATTTTCCAATCGGATGCCTTAGTATCCCAGTTACTAAAGCCATCATGGTGCCTTGTGATAATTGTGATATAATTCATTCCAGCCGACTGTGCTGCATCTACCCAAGCTTTTGCATTAAAGTCAATGGGATTAAATACCTTTTGTAGTTGCTTATATTCCTGCACCCGAATATTACGATTATTCATTACCCATTCACCACTTCCCAGCACACTGGATGCACCCCAATGGATGAACATTCCAAACTTCATATTTTGAAACTGTTCCCTTGCTGCCGAATTCGCTGACGTGGGGAGATATACTTGTGCATGCATATTTAGCACACCCATTAACATGCATAAACCGATTAAAAGTTGTTTTTTCATACTAAGTAATTACGTTTAATGACTCAAATGTAAAAATCCCCCATCAATAGGGTAATCATTTCCGGAAATAAAGGATGCAGCATCACTGATGAGATATAATGCCATTTGAGCAATTTCAGTTACCGTACCCATTCTTCCCATTGGCTGACTGGCAGCCAGCTGAGCGAACATTTCTTTTTCTTTTCCAGGATAATTCTTTGCGATAAATCCATCCACAAAAGGTGTATGCACCCTGGCAGGTGAAATTGAATTACAGCGAATATTATTTTTCAGATAATCGCGCGCAACACTCATCGTTATAGCATGAATTGCACCCTTACTCATACTATATGCGAAACGATCAGGAATACCAGTCAGGGCTGCAATAGAAGCTATGTTCACTATCGCACCACCACCTCTTTGCATAAGTAATGGAATTCCATAGTGCAAACAATGATAAGTTCCCGCAACATTAACTTGAAAAATCCGATTAAAATCTTCCGGAGTGGTGGATGTTGCAGTTCCAACGTGTGCAATGCCAGCGCAATTTACAAGAAAATCAAAAGATCCTACCTTTTGCATCATTTGCTCTACCTGAGCAGGTTGAGTAATATCGCATGAATAGGTATAACCTGCCCCCCCTGCATTCATAATTTCCTCTAAGGTTTCATTTGCTGAATCCTTCTTCAATTCAGGTAAATGAACGGTGGCACCCTGCTTTGCGAACAGAATAGCAATAGCTTTTCCAATTCCACTTCCAGCACCGGTTATCACGGCAATTTTATTTTCTAAAGAAAACATTTTTTCAATTATCGGGGTAAACTAAATATTTTTTCCATCAACATCCATTTTTCTCCGTTTTTAGCAATTGGTAAAGGCTGTTGAAAATTCCACATAAGGGTTTCCCATTCCTGCACTTTTTCATTCTTAGCATCTGCAGCGGCTTTGGTAGCAAATTCAAATGAATTATTTACCTCCATTATCATCATTAACCGATTTCCTACCCGAAAAATTTCCATTTGCTCAATACCTGCATCACGAATTGATGCAATGATTTCGGGCCATACTTTTGTATGCCATTGCTCATATGCTGCAATCAATTCCGGATCTTCTTTCAGATCGAGCGCCAATACATATTTTCGGTTCATACTGCATGATTTTGAACAACCCGATGCCCCTTCCATCCAAAAAATGCAACTACTACAAAACAAATCAGCGGGACAAAATATCCGAACTGTATATTTCCGGTAATATCTGTGATGTAGCCAAATAATAAAGGAAGCATACCACCGCCAACAATTGCCATTACTATTAAACTACTACCCATTTCGGTATGTTTGCCTAGGGATTGAATGCCAAGAGAAAAAATAGTTGGGAACATGATCGACATAAAAAAGCTTATACCAAATACAATATATAATGCCGGCATACCCTTTGCATAAACAGCCAATAAACATAAAAAAATATTACACAGAGCATAAAAAGTTAATAAAGTTGCAGGCTTTATAAATTGCATAAAAAATGTACCAATAAATCTACCTACCATAAATGAAATACCATATCCCAACCCTAAAAAAGTGGCAGCAGTTGCCCTATCAATTTGGGCAGATTTTGCTGCATACAAGATAAATAAGCTATTCACACAAACTTGAGCCCCAACATAAAAAAATTGCGTTACTACCGCCCATCGCAAATGAGGAATCTGAAACGATTCCAATATTTCCTGCTTAGTAACTCTTGAATCGCCCTCCTCCCGAATATCCGGCATTCGAATAAGTGTAAATACGAGAGCAATCACTAAAATTACTATACCTATTACCGTATAAGGTATTTTAACAGAAGCCGCTTCAGATGCCAACGCCGCTTGTCTGCTTACAGCATCCATTGCATTGATTATTTCATCGGGAGTATCACTGGTTAAAATAAATTTAGCACCTACAATAGGTGCAATGGTTACAGCAAGCCCATTAAAAGCCTGCGCAAAGTTCAAACGCTGAGAAGCAGTTGCCGGATCACCCAAACGCGCCGCATAAGGGTTGGCAGCAGTTTCTAATAGTGCAAGTCCGCAGCCGATAACAAATAATGCTCCCAGAAAAAAAATGTATTCGCCAGTATTGGCAGCAGGAATAAATAAAAAAGAGCCAAAAGCAAAGCAAACCAATCCCGCAATAATACCAGCCTTGTAACCATATTTTTTTAATAGTATTCCGGCAGGAATTGCCATAATTCCATAAGCGATAAATACAGATGAATCAACCAGTGATGCCTGTAGAGTAGTAAGACTGAAAGATTTTTTTAAATGTGGAATTAAGATGGGATCAAGATTATGAACGAATCCCCACATAAAAAACAAAGAGGTAAGCATGATAAATGCAATACGAACAGACGATTTGCTTACTTCCATTTTTTCGGAGATTAGGTGAACAATCAGCCCTTAAGATAATAAAGTTTTTGTTTTAGCATGTAGAATTTATCAAAATGGATTTCCTACCTATACTTCTAACTTACCCTACCCTCTTTTTGATCCCGCATACATTTCATATTCGAGTAACCGACATTCAATAGTAGCATTGTAAAATGGAATTCTTCGGCTGGGCTTCAAATGAATTTGCTTGGCTAGCTCCAGATTACCCGTAAATACATATCCAAGGTAGCCCTGACAATAATGCTTTAAAAAGTCACCTATTCGGGCATATAGCTTTTCTAACTGTTGTATTTCACCCAAACGCTCACCGTACTCGGGATTGAAGAGAATAATACCCGGCTGCTCGGGGACTGAGGTAGCTGCAAAATCACCTAGTTCAAATTTAATTAAATGCGCAACTCCGGCTTTTTCAGCATTGATAGCAGCATTTGCAATTGCAGCCTCACTGATATCAGAAGCAATAATTACCGGTATATCTTTTTCTGTAATTTGATTTTCAATTTTTTTTCTTTCTTCCAGGTATCGTTCATTTGAATAACCTTTAATAAACTGAAATCCATATTGATTTCTAAACAATCCGGGCACACGGCCAGAAGCTATCAATGCCGCTTCAATAGCTAAAGTTCCCGACCCACACATCGGATTAATAAAGGGTGCTTTTTTATTCCACCGGGTAGATAGAATTACAGCTGCAGCAAGTGCCTCCAACATGGGCGCCTTACCGGGAATTTTTCGGTAACCATGTCTCCCTAATGAAGCCCCCGAGGTATCAATAAAAACGGTTGCCTGATCTCCCTTCCAAAATAAATGAATTACTGCCCCACTCAGTTCCGAGCCGGTATCTGGGCGCTTTCCGTTTAATCGTCTGCACCTGTCAACCCAGGCATCCTTCACCCTCAACCCAGCAAACATGTTATTATTGATACTTGGATGAGATACCTGTGCTGTAACCGAAAAATACGTTTCGGGCATTAACCAGTTTTCCCAGGGAAATCTTACCAGTGTTTCATAGATATCATCTGGGTGATTACAGGGAAACGAATGTACCTGGAATAAAACCTGACTGGCAGACCGCAGTCGTAGATTTAGTAAAATGCAATCGTCTAAACTTCCACTGATCCGAACACCCGTGGTAAATCCGGTAGCCGTTGTAAAGCCAAGCGCCTGCACTTCACTCAGTAAGGCAGGCGATAACCATTTATGACAGGTGATAACAATATTACCCTTGGTATTCCATAGTTGCATTCATCACAAACATACATAAAATGTATGGCGAAGGATGCAATTACAGTAGGCTTTTCCAAGTAAGATGTGCACTCTTACTGTTGCGGTGAATTTTCCATAAATCAACTAAACCAAATCTTGAAGAACTGGCTGCATTATTTGCAGTAGCTTGATTCATAGATTCCTTGTGTTCTTGTTGTTGAGCTTGTTGGGTATTTGCATCTAATTGGTCGATAGTATGCATAGCATTATTTTTCATAAAATTGAATTTACTGTGTAAAAAAATGAATCAATCCGGATTAGCAATCGTTGGGGAAGTACTTCGTAAAATAACCGGACTACAGCGCTATGGCAGTTGCGCTTTCATGCTGCAAAGGTACACTAAAAAAATGAATTCAATGCATTACAATGTAAATGCATTGTTAATGTATGCATTACACTGTGAAAAGCTATCGAATATGAAATCAAAGGAAAGTAATCTAATTCAAATTAGTTTAATTCTACATCTGGCTTTGATTCATCACTCAAAGCAACTTTACCCCGATTTTTTCGAACAACCCGTGAGAATAGAGAAATTTCCTGATCAAATAAAAACCGAAGAAAAAGAATTGTCCATGATTGATGACTCGCTAATGAATTATAATAAGAAGGGGCAGTTTTTTTAATATCTGGCAATTTGTTCCAGGGTACAGAAGGAAAATCATGATGTTCATTGTGATACCCTACATTAAATGCAACGCCATTTAATACGCCATAGTAACTATAGGTTTCCTGCTCACCTTTTGTAAGATAATGCTCCTGTATCCAGCGGGCACCCAGGGGATGTAAGCCAACTGAAAAGAAAAAACTTGCAATCATGTATACCAGAGATTGGGCTCCCATAAAATAGGCAATGGCGCCGATGGATACAATTTGTACCAACCAGTTGAGCGCTACCCATTTATCGAAAGGACTAATCTCGCGCAATCGGGATAAACGAAATACTTGAAAAATGGGATAGAAAAGAAGCCAGATTACTTTCCCGATGAAATAATGGTTAATCAGTTTAGCTTCCCAGTAGTTGGGCAAATCCCCATCTAATTCATGCACTCCCTGAAAAGAATGGTGCTTCAGATGATAGGTTTCAAAAGAAACAGAACTAGGAAATATCAACGGAATATTGGCAAGGATACCAGCCAGTTTATTAGCAGCCCGATTTTTGAAAATAAGCTTGTGGGCACATTCGTGAATCAGCACAAAAAGTGCATGATCTGCAAAAGCACCGAATAAATAGGCCGCAATAAATACCCACCACCAGGATTTATCCGACAAAAAAATGGCCACCCCTATCTGAAAGCCTACAATAGCAACAATGGCTAAAAATGAATACGGATTTTTTCCAATCAACTGCCGCATTTCTGGGTGCTCTCTTAACATTTCCCGGGTTCTGCCTCTATGAGGTTCGGGGGTTTCCACGTGCACAAAATCTGTTTTAAACATGCAATCTTTTTTCAAATATAATTCATCAGTAACATAAGAAACATTTTTTAGTAACTATTTCGAAACACATTTATATAATTTAATAAAATTCTTCCGGTTGTTTAAGTAATTTTAAAATACCAATTCGATACTTGAACACAACTTCCATTTATGCAACCTATATCAACGGCCCTATTATCGTTCGGGATGTCGGGAAAATTTTTTCATGCACCCTTTATTCAGGCACATCCCGGATTTTTGCTTTCCCATGTGTGGGAAAGAACACATCAGTTAGCTCAGAAAATATATCCCAACGTACAAACTGTACGCACGTTTGATGAAATATTGCTGGATCCCTCAATTGAATTGATTGTAGTCAATACACCCACATCTACCCATTTCGAGTATGCCAGGCAAGCTATTCTATCAGGAAAGCATGTAATTGTTGAAAAAGCCTTTACTACCACAGTTGAGGAAGCAACCACCCTCTGCCAACTGGCAAAGGAAAAACAAGTTAGTCTATCTGTTTTTCAGAACAGAAGATGGGACAGTGATTTTCAAACTGTTCGGCGTGTATTGCAATCGGGTGAGTTAGGTGAAATGATGGAAGCAGAATTTCACTACGACAGATTCAAGGAAGAATTGAGTCCGAAATTACATAAAGAAACACCGCAACTCGGGGCCGGAATAGTATATGATCTGGGGCCACATCTCATTGATCAGGCATTGGTTTGTTTTGGATTTCCGCAACAGGTATTTGCCGACATTCGTAAAACAAGAGCCGGTTCCAGGGTTGAAGACTATTTCGAAATTCTTTTATATTATGCTAATCTTCGTGTACGGCTTAAGTCGGGCTATTATTATCGGGAACCCATTCCTGCATTTACACTATTTGGTAAAAAGGGAAGCTTTTTAAAAACACGTGCAGACGTACAGGAAAATGATTTGCTCGCCAATATTCCACCTGATAGCAGTTTATGGGGATTGGAACCGGATTCGGAACAGGGATTGTTACACACCGAAAGAAACGGTACAATATTTCGGGAAAAAGTGGCTACAGAAAAGGGTAATTACGGAGCTTATTATCAAAATATTTATCAGCACATCCGAGAAAATGCCCCTTTGGAAGTTACAGGGGAAGATGGAATACGGGTGATGAAAATAATTGAGGCTGCCTATCGGAGTAATCAAGAACGGAGGGTAATGGATGTATGCTGATTACATTTTCTTAGCATCTTCCAAAAACTTAGCCAATCCGATATCAGTTAAAGGGTGCTTTAAAAGTGCCAGGATAGAATCGAGCGGACAAGTACACACATCTGCTCCTAATTCGGCAGCTTTTACGATATGCAAGCCACTTCTAATTGAGGCAGCCAATATTTCGGTATGAAATCCCTGCACATCATAGATTTGTCTGATTTGTGCAATCAATTCCATTCCATCCCAACTACTATCGTCTATTCTGCCAATAAAAGGTGAAACATAGGTTGCGCCTGCTTTTGCTGCGAGTATGGCTTGACCAGCAGAGAATACTAAGGTGCAATTGGTGCGAATTTTATGATCGGTAAACCATTTGATTGCTTTTACTCCATCTTTAATCATGGGCACTTTAACCACGATATTCGGATGCAAAGCTGCCAGTTGCTGCCCTTCTGAAATGATAGATTCAAAATTGGTTGATAATACTTCAGCACTGATATCCCCATCCACCATCTCACAAATGGCTTGATAATGCTGCTTAATAGCCGCATCACCTTTGATTCCTTCCTTCGCCATAAGGGAAGGATTGGTAGTAACTCCATCCAATATACCCAAATCATTGGCTTCTTTAATTTGCGCCAGGTTAGCAGTATCAACAAAAAACTTCATATAAGACAGATTTTTGAGAGGGTTAAGCAAAAAAAATGGCAGGCTCCTCACATCGCACCGCTACAACCGCTTATCCTTGCTGCATTCCTGCCCTGGGGAGGTTCAGCAGGAGCTGGCCGTGTGAGACCTGCCGATGCAAAGATAATGAATTATTGAATGATGGCTGAAGGAACATCCCCTTATCTTACTAACACTGCTCCGGCCTGCACTTTTTTTGCACCGAGCAATTCATCGTGTCGGGCACCAAAAGACCGATAATAATATAATATCAGGTATTCATTTTCCGTCTCAAAAAAGTTGCCTTCCGTAAACTGTAGCTCAGGAAAAGACAGGTTGTTACGGATATCTTTTGTAACGTACTGATAAGTAAAATATCCCTGTTTTAGTAACAATTTTTTTTCATAAAATCCTTTCTCTGCATTCCATTCCATTTTCGATTGATCTGCAGAGAGCATTTGTGTACAATCACCCCAAATAAAAACATCCTTCCCAGCATAGGCTTGTTTACTGGTAGGTGCAAACGTAAAATGTACCTGCATATATTCCCCCTGCCACCAGGGATTAGCCGCATCTGTGGTGGCGATATAGAATCGACCATTTCCATCGGAATAGTAGGCATATCGGCTTCGACTTCTCTCTGCATCTACTTTCAAATATACCTCTGGGGGCTGCAGTTGCAGGTCAATCCTATCGATACGATCCGACAAAAAGCGAATACTGCGTAAATCAGCCCAGCGATATTCCTTTCCCGCAGAAAAAACTCCATCCAGCTCTGAGTTAAACTCTACAACATCGCCACGAATGATGGGTGGTTGTGATGGTTTATGTGCCGTTTCCCATCGGTTATTTTGTAAAATCAACAAATTGCCCAACTGCTGCATATACATTGAAATCCCCTTTACCTGAATAGTCACTTGAATTTTTTGATGTGTATTTTGCAGCAATGGATCAAAAGGCTGTGTGGCAGAAGCCAGGATTGGAACCACATTGTTTACAACTAAAAGCCGACGAGTAAAAGCCAACTTATTGGTATCTGCATCGAGGTAAACTTTTAATAAATAATTACCACTTTTTATGGGAACACACGACTTTTCAGGAAGTGTAACCTGATAATGGATATAGGATGTTGCTGTATTTGATGAGAACCGATACTGCATGATACGATTTTGAGTAAATCCCCGGATATACTCAAACACATTGAGGTCGGCAGGAGTCCAGTCAGCATTACACAATTGAAAACTATAATAATAATTGCGGGGTTGCTTCCCTAACTCATCAAAATGTAATTCAAACTGATCACCCGAACCTAACTCCATCATTGGGGTTGACTGCTGATCCCCTTGAGCAAAAAAGCAAACCCCCTGAATGCCTTCCCGATAAATTTTATCAGGCTGCTGTTGTGCAAAACCGCACCTGAAGCCAAAACAAACTAAAACAATCCAAAATATTACTCTCATACCAATATTTACCCTTAAACTTACTATAATATCCTGAAATGGTTTTGGGTGATATTTCGGGGGGATGTAGTTTTACATGATAAGGTACCTATTTGAAGCTCGCATTTTACATAGCACGAAAGCTGGCTTTCAGCAGTAACCGTTCATTCTCGGCTTTCATCATCCGATTATCGATTGCGGCAACAGCCGTTAGTGTGATGGCTTTGATTATTACCCTCTCATTCGTAAATGGATTTCAAAAAGAAGTTGCCGGAAAAGTATTTAGCTTCTGGGGGCATATTCGGGTTCAGCAATATATTCCCGGTAAATCAATTGTTGCAGAAGAATTACCAATGAAAAGGAGTGATTCACTCGAAAAAATAATCAAACATATTCCCGGCATACAAAAAGTTCAATCCTTTGCTACCAAATCGGCCGTAATGGAAAACCGAAAAGAAATTGAGGGCATATTACTTAAAGGTATTGGGAGAGAATATGATTCTATTCCATTTCAAAAATTTATGGTTTCTGGAACTTGGATTCAATTTCCCGATTCAGGTTATAGTCGCGACGTTCTTATTTCAGCCGATCAGGCGAAACTCCTGAACATTCATTTAAATGATACCATTTTTTTGTATTTCATTTCCTCACTTGAAGGAAATAAAACCTACCGAAAAGTTAGGGTGGCTGGGATGTACAAAACGGCAATTGCTGAATACGATCAATTATTCGTAATGGGAGACCTTCGCTTGTTGCAAAGAGTGAATGAATGGAATGAACAGCAAATTGGAGGATATGAATTGTTTGTGCAGGATTATAAACAATTAGCCTTGATTCAAAAGGAGCTTACCAATCAACTTCCCCTTCAGGTAAGCAGCAATACCATCGAAGAAATTTTTCCCAATATTTTTGACTGGCTTGCAATCCAGAATATGAACAGAAATGTATTATTCACGATTTTAGGACTGGTGGCTGTAATTAACCTGGCAACCTGCTTATTGGTTCTAATTTTAGAGCGAACCCGAATGGTGGGTATCCTGCAAACCATGGGGGCTTCCGGTAAAATGATTCGCTTGATTTTTTTATTCCATGCCCTTTGGATTGCCATTGCAGGAATTGGACTGGGTTGCCTGGCAGGATTATCCCTGAGTTGGTTGCAAATGGCCACCGGATTTATCAAATTAGATGAAGCCTCCTACTATGTTTCTGTGGCTCCCGTTCATTTAATTGGCTGGCAGATAGGAGCTGTAGTTTTTGCGGCTTTTTTACTTTGTTTTCTTTGCCTGCTTCTACCCACATTCATCATTCGCCCCAATCGACCGATCCAGTATATTCGGCTGAATTGATGCCACTACTCTCTATACGAAAAATACTTATTCACATCTTATTAACTATTTTCAGAAATGTGTAGATAAGAATTCAAGAAATGGATGTTTTTTTATTGTTACTTTGTAGTAATCTGAAAAAACCGGTAGGCAATTTTTTATGAACCCATCTAATGCAATACCCGAATCTGAATTTTCAATTCCCACCTATTTTTCGGTGAAGGTATTGGGAAAGTATACCCTGATGAGTTTAGGAAGAAAGCCAGAAAACGCGAACCCTACTTCCCGTCTGATTCCGGTAACCCGCCCTTTTTTTAACAGAGACCGGCTTCGGTATCTCGCAGATCAAAATGAAGAATTAATATATTCTGGAATTGTAATGCTGGTTACTCCTATTTTATTCATTTTTTTTGGGACCAGGGATGTGATTTTATTTGATGGAAAAGAGATTTTACTACAGTTTCTGATTGCAGGAGCCATTGGTTTGAGATGCATTTCCCTTTTCTGGATTGCCCGATTGTCATGGTTGAATAAAGTTTCTTTACAGGATTCTATTCTGTTGGCAATTTTTTTACCCGCAACTGCATTGCTGTTTACTGGATTTACATTTGGTGAACCCGTTAAATATATTGAAATAGCTGCCAACCAAGAGATTACCGAAACGGAATCTATAATTGAGGTAACTGAAACTTCGGAAGTAGTTTATCAATCGAATACACCTGTTGCAGTAGCAACGTTCCCATCTTCAACTCCTGTTTATGTGAATCCTTCAATAACCCGTAATGAAGAGGAGATAACCAGAAGACAGGCCCTAGAGGAAGCAGAACTTGCCCGTATTGCTTCTTAATCTTTTATTGAATTTTTTTCTGCCCACCCCTACTTCGGGCAAACCAAATGTGATATTAAAATTCCTGTTGCAACAGCTGCATTTAATGATTCTGCCCCTCCTAACCTTGGAATACTTACAGGTTGACTTACCAATGGCAAAAGCGAGTCATGAATGCCTTTTCCTTCATTTCCGATAATCAAAGCTAACGTTGCAATCGGGGCAACCTCATATACTGAAATTCCATTGAGCAAGGCTCCCATGATTGTGTGTGGATATTGCTGCAACCAATTTTTTAAATCTGTATATGCTGGGAGTACCCTTACAAAACTGCCCATACTTGCCTGAATTACTTTAGGATTATAGATATCCGCACAGTTTTCACTGGCAATAATTTGTTTTACCCCAAACCAGTCGGCAATTCGTACCATGGTTCCAAAATTTCCTGGATCCTGGATAGCGTCCAGGATTAAGGTAATGCCCGGCATATCAACAACCGGAGATTGTTTTTCTTTCATTTCAACCAGTGCCAAAACATTCCGTGCCGTAACCAGTGCACTCATTTCCTGAATTTGGCCCTCATTAACCGTGGTAATTGGAACTGTAACACCCGAATGAGAAGTAATCCATTCAGGCGTTGCATAGATTTGCCTGATGGTCCAGCTACTCCTTAATAACTCATCCACCGCCTTCTCACCTTCCACCAAAAAAAGTTGATCTGCCTCCCTTTGTTTTTTCTGGCATAAACTTTGAATATATTTGACCTCTCTCTTACTAATCATGTACATATTTTGAATGAGCAAATTACTGAAATATATACCATTGGTTGTTCTTATACTGTTGTTGAATGCCTGCAGCATTGAACAACGAACTACCATCAGTAATCCGCCCCGTAATAAACCATTTGTTTATGAAACCCAGCTCAATGTTAATGGAAATCTAAACAAAGATGAGAAAAAACGCCTTACTAATGAACTGGCCAACTATTGGGATGATAGTATTCGGGTAAGAAAAGTTTCACAACTAGGGGTTCGATATGTTATCAAAAATCCTGCTGTATACGACACAGCTAACATAGTAAGAAGTATTCAATTTATGAATGAATATCTGAACTCTCAAGGATATTACTATGCTAATTTTTTTCCACAAATCTCTACTGTTTTCTATAAAAATCAGGAAAGAATGAAGATTTCGCTTACCATTAATTTAGGGAAAAATATCACATTCGACACAATCAGCTTTGTGCTAAAAGATAGTACTCTGCAAAAATTAACTGAATCAGAGAAGAAAAAAAGTCTGATCACATTTGGAAAACCCTATACCAAAGGGGCAATCAGTAATGAATTAGACAGACTAGTTACATTATACAGGGATAATGGATACTATCAGTTTACACGCGAACATATATTTGCCCATGTTGATAGTTTAGATAAAAATCTGTTCAAATTAACCCTCGACCCAATTCAGCAAATAGAATTGATGGCAATAGCTGGAGGGGTAAAGCAAAAAAATCCAAGTTGGCCAGTGGCCATGGAAAGAAGGTCTCCCCTCGATTCTTCCATTATACTGCCATATAAAGTTGGTAAAATATTTTATTATCCCGAAACCCGCTTTACTGATATAACGGATAGTCTTCCATTTTCAAAAGATTTTAAAGAGCTCAATCGCCCTAATACAGTGATGCGCTATAAACAAGGATTATTCATAGATAATCCACTTCGCGAAAACACTTTTTTAAGCCGGGGCGATTTATATAATGAGAAATTGTTCTTTAAAACCTTGAATACATTAACCCGGATGGGGGCATGGCAATCTTCCGACGCAAAGATATTTGTACGTGATAAAGATACACTCGACATGCACTTCTTTCTTGTACCCGCCACCAAACAAAGTTATTCAATCGACCTCGAGGGCAGCCGCAATTCTACTGAAATTGGTTCGGGAAATTTATGGGGTATTTCAACAAACCTTAATTATACCAACCGCAATGTTTGGAAAAGATCTATTCAGTCGCTCACCTCTTTTAGAACCGGAGTAGAATTGAATATTTTAAACAATCGTGCAGATCCGCTTATTCAAACTTTCCATATAAGTTTAGGCCAAACCTACTCATTCCCTCGACTGATTTTACCGGTAAAAAGCTGGAGACCGCTTCAGTATGTTGACGATAAAAGAACCTTATTGAATATTACCGGATCGTATGTAGACCGCCGCGATTATTATTTACTCAGCTCACTTGTTTCCAGTTGGGGATATGAGTGGAAGAAGAAAAATGTTACCTGGTTGTACAAACCCCTTAATGTTGAATTATACAATATTGAAAAATTTAATAAACTGGATAGTTTGATTCTTACTAATCCATTTTTAAAAACCTCCTTCAATGAAGGAAGAGTAGTAGGCCAAACGCTATCCTATTTTAAAAATATCATATCAAAGAAAAATCCGGATAAAAGTCAGTTCATCCGATTAGGTTTTGAAGAGTCGGGCTCTCTGTTTGCACTTTTTGATTCCAGATCTTCACAAATTTACCGATTTATAAAATCAGAGGCTGAGTACCGTCAAACCATCAAATATAATAATGGAAAAAATGCTTTTGCGATGCGTGCTTTTGCTGGTGTAGGGCTCAACTATGGTTCCGATTCGCTTATTGGAAATACCCTTCCTTTCTTTAAACAATTTTTTGCAGGTGGCCCGAATAGCATGCGGGCATGGAGACTTCGCCAGATTGGCTTGGGTAGTTCTATACAAAGTGATACGATTTCAACATCAACCTATCGCGACCGGTTTGGCGATATGCAATTGGAGGCAAATTTTGAATATCGCTTCCGATTAGCAAGTTTGGGTGGTTTCACAATTGAATCAGCAGTTTTTGCAGACATCGGAAATATTTGGAGCGTGAAAAAAATTTCCGGTGATCCGGAAGCACAATTTTCATTAAAAAGATTGGGTAAAGATTTAGCTGTTGCTTTGGGAGCAGGAATTAGATTCGACTTTACCTATTTTATGATCCGATTAGATGGTGCATATAAAGTAAAAGATCCTACACGATTGTATAACAATGGATGGATGAATAGTTTTGCCTGGAAAGAAACCCGTGCCAATGGTGTTCAGGTAGATAATTTTGCTTTACAACTGGGTATTGGATTACCCTTCTGATAATTGAGCTGACAATTTTATATTTTCCTGTAATCTTTCTGTGCTGATGGCATCCTTTAACGAGAAAGTTCCAATGCGAGTTCTGCATAAACTACTCATATATGCACCAGTTCCCAATAACTGACCAAAATCGTTCGCCAGACTTCTAATATAAGTTCCAGTGGAGCAAACTATGGTGCATTCAATGTGTGGTAAATCTATACGGGTAATTTCAAAACTATATACGATTATTGGCCTGGGTTCCAGTTTTACTTCAATACCTTTTCGTGCGGAAAGGTATACCGGCTTCCCGTCTTTTTTAATGGCCGAATGTTGCGGAGGAACTTGTAAGATATTTCCGGTTAACTTTTTAGCTGCTTCATGAATTTGTGCTGTAGTAAGTGAATCGAAGGGTTTCTGTAATTCTGGTTCAGTTTCTAAATCGTAAGAAGGGGTAACCGCACCCACGGTAAAAGTAGCTGTATACTCTTTTTCCATTCCCATATATCGATTAATTTCCTTGGTAAACCTGCCCGTACAAACAATGAGTAATCCGGTAGCCAACGGATCCAAGGTTCCTGCATGTCCCACTTTCCTAACCCATGTCATATTCCTGATTTTTCTAACCACATCGAAAGAAGTCCAGCCAACGGGTTTATGAATCAGCAATACCTTCCCCTCCAAATAAGGTTGTAAATGGGGCGGCACTTCCTTTTGTTTCATGAGCGAACTGATAAATAAAGAAAAAACTTATATTAATAGGCCCTTGCAAATAATACCCGTTGGTTTGATGGTTTACCAGTTAAAATACAGGTGCCCGCTTCTAACTCATTTTGTAATGGAATACAACGAATTGTGGCTTTACTCAACTCCTTAATTTTTTCTTCTGTTTCAGCCGTACCATCCCAATGCGCCAATACGAAGCCCCCTTTATTATCCAACAAATGAATAAACTCATCCCATGAATTGGCAGGAGTAATATGTGCAGTACGATAAGCTAATGCCCTATTGAAAAGATTTTGCTGAATATCGCTCAATAGCTGCTGGATATGGGTTTCAATACCTTTAATCGGAACAGTTGTTTTTTCACGGGTATCCCTTCTAGCTACTTCTATCACCCCGTTTTCCAAATCCCTCGCTCCCACTGCCAATCGAACCGGAACACCTTTCAACTCATACTCGGCAAATTTCCATCCCGGTCTGGCATAATCGGCATCATCATACTTAACAGAAATATCCAATTGCTTTAATGCCTGCATAATCGGTTGAACTGCTTCATCTAACTGCGCCTTTTGTTCTGGACCTTTGAAAATAGGAACAATCACTACCTGAATGGGGGCGATACGGGGAGGTAATACCAAACCCTCATCATCACTATGTGCCATAACCAATGCCCCAATTAGTCGGGTACTTACGCCCCAGCTGGTTGCCCAAACATATTCCAGTTTGTTTTCCCGATCACTAAACTTCACATCAAAAGCCCGGGCAAAATTTTGTCCGAGAAAATGAGATGTTCCTGCCTGTAATGCTTTCCCATCTTGCATCAACGCCTCAATACAGTAGGTATCTTCGGCACCAGCAAAACGTTCATTGGGTGTTTTAATTCCTTTTACTACCGGTAATGCCATCCAGTTCTCTACAAAATCAGCATACACATCCAGCATTTTCTTGGTTTCCTCAATGGCTTCTTCACGGGTAGCATGAGCGGTATGCCCTTCCTGCCATAAAAATTCTGCCGTGCGTAAAAACAATCGGGTACGCATTTCCCATCTCACCACATTTGCCCATTGATTTACCAGTATGGGTAAATCGCGATAAGATTGTATCCAACCCTTATAGGTATTCCAAATGATTGCTTCACTAGTTGGACGAACCACCAATTCTTCTTCCAATTTGGCTTCCGGATCAACCATTAATTTTCCTGGGGCAGCAGGATCTGTTTTCAATCGATAATGAGTAACTACTGCGCATTCTTTGGCAAAACCTTCCGCATTTTTCTCTTCGGCTTCAAACAAACTCTTTGGAACAAACAATGGAAAATAAGCGTTTTGATGTCCGGTCTCTTTGAACATCCTGTCTAATACATCACGCATATTCTCCCACAATGCAAAACCATAAGGCTTAATAACCATACAACCCCTCACTGCACTATAGTCGGCCAAACTTCCTTTGATAACTAAATCATTGTACCACTGAGAATAATCCTTTTCACGGGAAGTGATTTCTTTACTCATATTAAGATTATTTATATTTTGAAAATCAGGCTAACGATTGTTGGCATGACTTTTGTATTTGTTAAATTAACTGCAAAGTTGGGCAAATGTAACTAACTTTATATCATCTCTAAAACTCATGTTATGAAACCGCTCAGTTTACTTGGTTTAGGATTGGTTGTACTGCTTTCATCTTGTTCTACCGCATATCAATCGGCTCAAACCCCTGATGATGTTTATTATTCTCCGGGTGCAACTGTTGAACGAGCGGAAAGACTTCGTAATAGCAGATCAAGGGAGGAGCAGCAGTATCAAGAGTACATTAGCTCACAGGATGATGCTTATTTAAGGAGAAAAGTAGCTAACAGAAGCCGTTGGTCTAGCATTGATGATTTTAGTTATTGGAATGACTGCCGATATACATTCTATCCTTCCACTTATAATTATTTTAATCCTTATTTCAGCTGTTTTAATTGCATTTCATATAACCCGTTTTTAGGTGGACATTATTTTGGTACAGGATTTACGGGAAGTATAGGGCATTATCCTTCACTTGGCTGGGGTAATCCATATTATACTTTAATTTATTATGGAAATCCAAATTATAAGGGGGGTAGCGGAACCGTTTCCAGCAGCAATCTGGCTGGTGCGCGAAATAAAACCTACTATAATTTCAATGATAACCAATATCCTTCGTTCAAAAACGGATCTCAGAATAATTCCCGCGGTGAAACATTTGGTAGCTTAATGAAAACAGTGTTTACTCCTGCTGGAAATGGATATGAAAGCAGCTCCGTAGATAGAGCCGTAAGAACATTTGGAGGAAATTCAAGTGGTGGAAGTATGCCGGCGACCTCATCATCTGCTGGTGGTAATAGTGGAGGTTTTGGTAGTACCGGATCTTCTGCCGGTACCGGAAGAGGCGGCAGAAATAATTAATCCCCTTATTACAAAGTATCAACAGCAAAATACTCCGTACTTAGGAGAAAGCCAAACTATTGCCCCAATCTAATTTTATTTTATGAAAGCGAAATATTTTCTATCCATCATCTTACTGGGTTACTCAGGACTGGTTTCCGCGCAAAATGCTGAGGATGCCCTTAGAACTGCCTGGTTTACTCAAAATGGAACGGCAAGAGCAATGGCTATCGGAGGTGCGGTAGGATCTCTGGGCGGAGATATTACTTCCAATCATGTTAATCCTGCCGGATTAGGTTTGTTCAAAACAAAGGAAATAGTATTAACTCCGGGTTTTACACTCAACAACAATAAGTTTAATTACAGAGGTACAGACACTTCCGGCAACAGGAACCTTTTTCAATATGGTACAATCGGTTATATTTCCGGAAACACAAAAGGAGGATATTCCCGTTATACAAGCAGCGCGTTTGCAATTTCTGTAAATCAGCTTGCCAGCTATCAAAACAGGGAAAGCTTTAAAGGTGTCAATAATATGAGTTCCTTCACAGAGCAATATCTCGAAGAGTTGGTTCGCGATAGGGCAGATACATTTGCGGCTCTAAGTAATTATATCTTTGGGTCTTCACTCGCTTTCAGAACATATTTAATTGATACAACCAGTGGACCGGGTAATGTTGTAACCGGATATCAAAGTCTGGTTCCCATTTCTTCCGGAATTAACCAATTCTATGATGCAATCACAAGAGGCGGGCTACATGAAATTGCCATTGGTACTGCCGGAAATGTGCAAGACAAACTCTATGTTGGGTTTAGTATAAACATGCCAATCCTTTTTTATAGTCGTGAATTAACCTATAAGGAATCGGATAGAACCAATAATCCCAACAACTTCTTCAGTTTCTTTGAATACAAGGAAAATTTCAGTTCCAGTGGATTTGGTATCGGAGCCAAGCTAGGATTGATTTATAAGCCAGTTGAAATGTGGAGAGTTGGGTTTGCCTTTCATACACCTCAATTAATTGGCTTTAAAGATCAAATCAGGAGTTCCCTCACTGCTAATACTGAAAAATATGCCGGAACACGTTCAGAAACCAGCGATAATCTTAATAGCGGCAAAGCCGGAACCCGTGAGTATAATGTTACAACTCCCTGGAGAGTAATTGCCAGTATTAGCCATGTATTTAGGGAAACCAGTGATACCCGCCAGCAAAGAGCCTTCATTTCTGCTGATTTGGAATATGTAAATTATCGTTCAGCCCGTTTTAGTGGGACAAGTGGTAGTAACGATAAATTAAACACCTACTATGGACTTATAAATGAAACTATCAAGGAAATCTACAAAGGAAATATCAATGCCCGATTGGGTGGGGAATTAAAATTCAATACCGTGATGTTCCGACTGGGAGGAGCTTATTATGGTAGTCCATATAATGACGAAAACCTGCAGGCATCACGGGTAGTTGCTTCTGGAGGGATAGGTTACCGGAATAAAGGGGTATTTATCGACCTTACCTATTCTCATATCTTTAACCGCGATATTCGTTTCCCATATCTACTCGCAGATAAACCTAACACATTTGCCGAACAAAAAGGGAGTATCGGGCGTGTAGTAGTTGGTATAGGCTTTAAATTTTAACGGGTTTCTCATATCAGAATATCCGATAGTTAGTACATTTGATAGTCATTGACTCATTGAGGTGTAGCAGTGACATTATCCAACTATCCAATATGAAAAAGTATCGTTTCCTAATGCTAATTTGGGGTTGCTTACCCTATGTGCTCTCTGCACAATCTCAATTCTCGTTGAAGGAAAAAGTGAATCAGATTATTCCCTTTAAAAATGCTGTTGTAGGCATTGCTATTGGGGGGCCTGATGAAAGGGATACGCTTTCAATTTCCGGAAATACTGCGTTTTCAGCAGAGTCTGCACTTCCCTTCCTGATTTCTCTGGCAATTATGGATCGAATTGATAAAGGGATTATGAAACCTACGGATAAAATTCCTGTGGTTGATAATGGTGGCACATTTTCAAATAAAAAAAATACAACTGATGCCCCCACATTAAAAGAGTTAGTGAGTACATTGCTGCAAACGGGTGATCAGCAACTAACCGCACTATTATTAAGACACTTGGGTGGCGCAAGAGAATGTAGTCGATTTATAAAAAGCACAGGCGTTCGAGATATTACAATTATACCGGCAGACAAAGAGGGCAAGGAAGAAAAATTACAGATTGCTACCCACACACCCGTATCGGCGATCCAATTACTGAGAAAAATTAATTTTAAAAATCTATTGTCTGAAAAAAGTCAGCAATTCTTAATTGAAACACTTTCTACTTCTCCGAATGAAAAAAAGATAGCAGCCGGACTGCCAGCAGGAACCAAAACGGTTGAAATTTCGAAAGGAAACAATCAGGTAATGGGGTTCATTTCTTTACCCGACGGGAGAACATGTACTATAGCTGTATTTATTGCAGATAGTTCTATTGGGGACGCTTTACGAGATAAAATAATTAAAGATGTAAGTAAGGCTACCTGGGATTTCTATGTTGCGGTTGCATCAGACAATTTCAGATTGCAATACGATTATTCAGCAGCAATTGATTCGTTACTTAAAATGAGGGAAAAGAAAAAGCAGGCTTTCAATGGAAATATTTTAATTACTCAGGGAAACAGAAGAGTTTACAATCAGTCCTTTGGATTTGCAGATCCTAAAGAAAAGAGCAACTTTGCTACCACCGATCAATTTGCAATTGCTCAAATAAGCGAACAAATGCTAGCTACTTTGGTATTGCTGGAGGCAGAAAAAGGAAAACTAGATATTAAACTTCCGATAGGCAATTATCTCAATGATCTTTCGCAAGATTGGGCAAAAAAAGTTACTATCCAGCATTTGCTAGCACATACAGATGGATTAATTTCGCTAGAGGGTTCACCCGTTTTTACTCCGGGAAATCAAATTCAGCTGAATCCGGTCGGTCAAACCCTGATTATTCGTTTATTAGAAAAAACTACCGGTATAACTTTTGCCAATTTATCTGCCAATTTATTCGAAAGATTACGGATGAATAATACAGCAGCGCCTGAGTTGAAAACCAAAAAAACTTTGGTAAAAACTTTTCAAAAAGATGCAAATGGTAAGTGGAAGGTAAACTCCCTTTTAACTGATCCCGTATTCGCAAGTGTTGGATATTTATCGAATGCCGCAGATCTGGTAAGTTGGAACATGGCTTTGCATAATCAAAAAGTATTTTCATTTCCTGCAAGCTATGAACAATTGATTTCAATTCAAGCTATTACCCAACATCCGCTGTTTGAAAACTGCGAACAGTTAATGGGAATGCTAAGAATTAAACAAGGAGAAATTGAAATGTTTGCTCAATCAGGACAAGCACAAGGATTTTCCAGTTTGAATGTGTATTATCCTGCAACTCAAACCAGCGTAGTAGTGTTAAGCAATACCACTGATGAAGATATAAGTAAACCCTTACTTGAAATTATTAATCGTAGCAGTCTGGCCGTTAAAATAGCAAAGAAATAATTATTGAATGAGCTGTTGAATAGTTTTTTCTATTTCTTCCATTCGCAAATGAAGGAAACCAGGTTGCTTTTTAAACCAGGTCATTTGCCTTTTTGCATATTGCCAGGTATTCGTTTTTATTTTTGCAATACAGGTATCTAAAGTATAATCTCCCGACAAATATGAAAATACTTCCTTATAACCAACTGTTTGTAATGCAGGTAGTTGCTGATATTGGTTCACCATTTTTACCTCCTCCATTAATCCGGCTTCAATCATAGCATCCACACGTTGATTGATCCTGGCACGTAAAATTTCTGGAGGGTGTGTAATTACTATTGGAATTATACGAAATGGACGTTTCAGCGGGGTTGATGTACGAAAATGCAGAATTGATTTTCCAGTCGCTTCCAATACTTCTAATGCCCGCTGCAATCGCCGGGGATTTTGCTGTTCAGCCTGCTGCCAAAAGTCTGGATCGCGTTTTTGCAGTTCTAACTGCAGCCAACGTAACCCTTTTGTTGAATACTCATGGTCTATATGTGCTCGAACAGATGATGGTATGATTGGCATTGGATCGATACCTTCAATGAATGCTTTACAATATAATCCGGTACCACCGCAAATGATTGCCAATTTCCTGTGCCTAAATAACTCAGTAACAATTGATAAAGCATATTGCTCGAAATACCCGGCATTTATAGGTTCCACCACACTATGAGAAGCAATGAAATGATGAGGAACCGAATTTAACTGTGTTTCGGTTGGACGAGCAACGCCAATAGTAAGTTCCCTGAAACATTGTCTCGAATCGGCGGATATAATTTCTGTGTTAAATTGTTGAGCAAGTTGTATAGCAAGACTGGTTTTCCCTGAAGCAGTAGGCCCGGCTATGATAATAACTGTAGGGGGAAATTCCATATTGTTGCATAAAGATCTTGAATCAGCTACCACTCTTCTTCAGAGCCCATCGTATCAGATTCGGCAGAATTATCTGTTTCTTCGCTGTCGGTCTCCTCTCCTTCTTCACCAAATCCCTCTGCAGCTTCGGTTAAGTCGTATTTTTCTTCTATATCGGCAAACTTATTCCCCAGCAAACTTTTCGTTCCATACTGTTGAGGACCTATTCCTTCGGAACGTGAAACAGCTGGATAAGTGATCTTTGGATTCTCCTCCTTACTTACATGAATTAACTCAACCAAAAAAATCCAGTGCTTTTGAAAGTCATATTCATAAATGAATTTCTGATTGGTATCCTTTATTTCTGATCCCAGTGTAACCTCCTGCATTAATAAGGGTTCTACTTTATAAGATCGATCATCATATCGTTGCAAACTGATTTCCCTACCCTTAGCCCACAAATCGTTACTTCTATAAAAAGTAGCGGCATGTTGCTGATCAAATTCGAATGCCTTCAGTATTATGATATGGAGATCGAAAAAATGTTGGGTATGTAAAACAATTATATCCCGATAAATAGTTTCGTCTTCTTCTAAATATACCCTAAACTTTAAAACCGCCATGCTTTGTGTTTTGCAAAATATCAAATTAGCTTTCTACATTCTCGAAACAAATTTACTTATTTTCCTCCGGTAAGGCCGAGTTCTTTCCCTTTTTCCTGCATAAAGGCAAATGCAGCCTCAAATTCATTGGGGATAACTCCATCCAGGATTGCTTCCCGAATCGCATCTTTGATAATACCTACCTGCTTTCCCGGTGTGATTCCAAAATAATCCATAATCATCTCACCGGTAACCGGAGGTTGCCAATTGCGAAGTTGATCGGTTGCTTCAACTTCCTGCATCCGGGTTCTTACCCATTCGAAATTTTGTAAATATTTTTTAACCTTCCATTTATTTTTACTGGTAATATCTGCTTCGCATAAAGTCATTAAGCTATCAATATCCTCCCCTGCATCAAACAATAATCTTCGCACTGCGCTATCGGTAATATTTTCCTTGGTTAAACTGATGGGCCTTAGGTGCAATAACACTAATTTTTGCACAAATCTCATTTTTTCATGCTGAGGTAGTTTCAGTTTATTAAATATTTTAGGTACCATGCGGGCACCCACCACTTCATGCCCATGGAAAGTAAATCCATGTCCGGGTTCAAATTGTTTGGTAGCCGGCTTTCCGATATCGTGCAATAAAGCGGCCCATCTTAACCAAAGATCATCAGAAACCGATGCCACATTATCTAATACCTGAAGGGTATGATGAAAATTGTCTTTATGTCCCATTCCATCTATATTCTCGGCACCCTGCAATTCTACCACCTGGGGTAAAATTATATGCAATAAACCACTGGTAAGAAGAAGATTCCATCCTACGGAAGGCTTAGTACAAAGCATTATTTTATTCAGTTCATCGGTAATCCTTTCCTGCGATACAATTTTCATACGATGCGTATTGGCCTGAATTGCCTCGAAAGTTTCAGGAACAATTGTGAACTGTAACTGAGCTGCAAACCGAATCGCCCGTAACATACGCAGCGGATCGTCGCTAAAAGTTTTTTCGGGTTGCAAGGGTGTTCTCAATAATTTTTGATGTAAATCTTCCAATCCGTTAAACGGATCAATTAATTGGCCATAATCGTTCTCATTTAGGGAAATAGCTAATGAATTGATGGTAAAATCACGTCGATTCTGATCATCCTCAATGGTTCCAGCTTCCACAAAGGGTTTTCGGCTATCTTGCCGATAACTTTCTTTTCTGGCTCCAACAAATTCCAATTCAAATCCGGGTAATTTTATTTGGGCGGTACCAAAATTTTTGAAAACTGCTACAGGAGGATGGGGCTGAAAAGCAGCAGCAACCTGATGTGCCAGACGAATGCCATCGCCCAAACAAACTATATCTGCATCACTAACCGAACGGCTTAGCAATTTATCACGAACAAACCCCCCAATTAAAAAACAAGGGTAGCCGAGTTCCTTTGCACATGAGGCAATGATAGATAATAAGCGAGACTCCGAATCTGAACAATGTATTTGCATTAAAGACAAAGGTACAAATGTTCCGGTTAGATTATTGCGGAAGGGAATTCAGCAATTGTTGGATAGTTATGGAATTGGCGCATTGAAAATGTTTTTCCGGACAAGCCATTTTTCCATGCAATCCGCAGGGACGGCAGGAAAGCGTTTCTGTGGTTTCTACAATATGACTATTGCTGGAAAGCGGGCCAAAACCAAATTGAGGCAAGGTGGAACAATAAATAGCAGTTACAGGTGCATTCATTGCGGAAGCAAAATGCATGGGGGCAGAGTCATTTACATAGTTCATTGTTGCTTTTTCCTGAAGGGCGGCAGATTCTAACAGGTTTAACATTCCACATAAATTGGTAGCATTATTCACAGATGCCAATCGAATAATTTCATCACACATTTTACGGTCACCGGGAGCTCCTAAAAGATATACCGAATAAGATTGAGGTAATGCTTCCAGCAACTTTACCCATTGATGTACGGGAAATTGCTTGGTAAACCAAACAGATGCGGGTGCAAGAATTATATATGGCTTAGTTTGATAGGAAGCTACTTTTTGATAATGCGCCTTTGTAGGATACAACCGCGGACGCGCAGGTGTAGCATCTGTAAGGTCAGCAATCAATAATTGATTGCGGTCTGTTTCGTGGATTGCAGATTGCAGGCTAGCAATTTGATGGGGAACCGATTTAGTAAAAAAAAGGGAAAAAGGATTTTTATCAAACCCAATTGTAGTTTTTGCACCAGATAATGCTGTTAATAAACCGGTAGCCGCAAATCGCTGCAAATTGATTACGATATCAAATCTTTCTTTTCTGATTGCAGGTATCAGGTTAAGTAGTTCTGTGTATTTATTCTTTTGCTTATTCCAAACCCAAACTTTTTTTACAAAAGGATGCTGGTGAAATAAAATATCATTTCCTTGTCTAACCAACCAATGGATCTCCGTTTCGGGGTAAGCTAAGTGAATTTTTTCCTGCAAAGCAGTAGCCAGTACCACATCTCCTATAAAGGCTGTTTGTATAAGCAGGATCTTCCGCATAAAGCAAAAGTAAAGTATGTGAAGGGGTTACAGATAAAAATGATATTAATTTTAATAGAATCTGATGAATCAGTTTCTTAAAATGGTAAGCGTCCCATCTTTTTCCCATTTCACAACTGAAGAAGGGCGATGTAAATCTGTTTCATCTCTCCTGTATTGCACCGCATAATTAACCCCCGAAATAATCATTTGATCAATATCGCTGAAACATCCGGGGGCAGGATAACCGCTAACATTAGCAGATGTGCTCACAATAGGTTTTCGAAATCTTTTAATCAGGTGCCTGCAAAATGGGTCATCACAGATTCGAATGCCTACTGATCCATCTTCCGCAAGTAAGTTATCTGCCAAACCAACAGCATTTTCATATATGATTGTTGTTGGCCGATGAACACCCTTTATATAGTCGAAAATCTGCAAATCGGGCATGGCAACATATTGCAAAATATCCCGCTCTTCCGCTACAAGCACAATCATGGCTTTGTGGTCATTTCTTTTTTTAAGCTGATAAATTTTTTCCACTGCTGCCATACAAGTTGCATCACAACCTATACCCCATACTGTATCGGTAGGATATAAAATTATTCCACCTGCGGCCAAAACCTGCAAGCACTGGTCAATGTCGTGTTGAAAGAGAAAACTCATGATAGAATGGAAAATTACTGAATGAGGATAAATCAACCGAATAAAATTTTGAAATTGTATGTTTGCAAAAAAAAACAATGGAATTGAAGGAATTAATTGCAGAAGCCTGGTCTGAAAGAAACTTGCTTAAGGAAGAAAAATATTCACTTGCAGTAAAATCTGTAATTGAAGAGGTTGATAAAGGAAGATTACGGGTTGCCAGTAAAAAAAATGATGCCTGGGAGGTACATGAATGGGTTAAACAGGCTATTCTTTTGTATTTCGGGATTCAGCCCATGCAAACCTGGGATATGGCTCCCTTTGAATTTTACGATAAAATGTTACTCAAGAAGCAATATGCCGAATTAGGAGTAAGGGCGGTACCTCCAGCCACTGCCAGATATGGAAGCTATATTGCCCGTAATGTGGTATTAATGCCGAGTTATGTAAATATAGGAGCGTATGTAGATGAGGGAACCATGGTGGATACCTGGGCAACGGTTGGAAGTTGTGCCCAAATCGGCAAAAATGTTCATCTCAGTGGTGGGGTAGGAATTGGAGGAGTATTGGAACCCTTACAGGCTAGTCCGGTAATTATTGAAGATGGATGCTTTATTGGCAGCCGTTGTATTGTTGTTGAAGGGGTTCGGGTAAATAGCGAGGCAGTATTAGGAGCAAATGTAGTACTAACCCAATCTACCAAAATTATTGATGTTTCCGGCAGCACCCCTGTAGAATATAAAGGAGAAATACCCGAGCGAAGTGTAGTAATACCGGGAAGTTATTCAAAGAAATTTCCAGCGGGTGAATATTCAGTAAGTTGTGCTTTGATTATTGGAAAAAGAAAGGCCAGCACTGATTTAAAAACAAGCTTAAATGATGCCTTACGAGATTTTAATGTGAGTGTATAAATAGTGAAAAAAAATATAATGAAGCAACAACTGCCAACCGGCAACATGCGAATCGGCTTTTGGATGGCAGTTATCGGAGCATTATTATTTTCTACCAAAGCTATTTGGGTGAAGCTTGCTTATAGAGACACGGGTGTAGATGCTACTACACTTTTGTTTATTAGAATGTTATTCTCGCTTCCTTTTTATTTGCTTTTAATTTTATTTATTCAATGGCGTGATAGGAAAAATCGTACCATAGGATTTCAAGAATGGCTAGCAATGATCGCAATGGGTTTTATAGGATATTATGCAAGTAGTTTATTCGATTTTATAGGACTTCAATATGTGTCGGCTGGATTAGAAAGACTGATTTTGTTCATCTATCCAACTTTATCTGTATTGATTAATGGTTGGTGGTTCAAGATTCGGATTACTGCAAGGCAAAAATGGGCTTTGTTGCTAACCTATGTAGGCATTTTATTAGCCTGTTTCAGTGAATTTGCTTCAGTCTCCGTTAAATCAGGGTTTTACTTTGGGGTGATTATGATTGTACTCTGTGCTATTACATATGCTTTTTATTTAGTTGGAACAGGTAAATTGGTGCAAAAGGCTGGGGTAATTCGATATACCAGTACTACCATGCTTGCTGCAACAGCCGGGATTGGAATTCACTTTTCTATTAGTAAAAGTATGGGAGCTTTTACAATAGACACCAGCTTGATAAAATATGGTGTGGGCTTAGCACTTATTGCTACGGTAATACCTTCCTTACTTATGAGCAGTGGAATGAAAAGAATAGGGAGCAATCAAGTTTCTATTATAACTAGTATTGGACCTGTTTCCACTATTCTGCAAGCTCACTTTTTTTTACAGGAATCAATCCTTTTTTTGCAAATGCTGGGAACGGCACTCGTAATTGCGGGAGTAGTGCTAATAAGCAGAAATCAGCCGGATGCAGAAGAAAGTCCGGTGTAACTATAATGTACATGTTTAATTGATATCTGGCAAAATTTTATAGTAAATTCGCCAAAAGAAGTACTCAAGCATAATAAAATTTATTTAAACATTTTATTATGTGTCTTATGTATATAAATTATATTAATGTTATGAAATGTAAAGGAATTGAAAGAAGTGTCGATGAATTGGTTGTTGAACTTTTGGAAACTTTATCGCAACAAAACCCAATTGATATTCGCTTCGATTTTGAAGGAGATGATTCTTGGTCGGTTATTACTTTATTTGATAATCAAGATGATAGTCAGCTATCTCTGAGATATTACGGAAATGAAAAATTTATGTTGGTAGCGGGTGCTTATAATGAGGAGGATGAATTTGAAGAAACTGCTGAAATGTTACTTGCAACTTCAATTCAAAATCTTCCGGAAGGTTGCAAATTACTACTTAACAAGGTACGGGATGATGAAAAAGGTATGCGTTTGGCAGGACATTATTTATTACGTAAAAAAGGGTAGTAACCGAAAAATATTATTCCAATTACTACCCCCTCCCCTTTTATTATACGCTTGCTTACAAAAGAGTTTGAATTCTGCGAATGAATTCATCCAGCTCCTGTTGCATTACATTAATCCCTTTTTCCTGACTAGCACTTAGTGGTTCGGTTTGTGAACAAACACTTATATACAAGTCACTCAAACGTCTGCGGAATTTAAATTCATCGAAGAATATTGTTTTCCTATTCGTTTCAATAATTTCTTTTCTTAAATCTTGCAAGGCCTTCAATTTTTGGGAAACGGCAGAATTACTAGTATCTGTTTTTTCAACTATTGCAATTTTGTTATCCAGTGTATCTACCCATTTATATAAATCCTCTTCCATTTTATACAGTCGCATTGCTTGGTCAAAAAGCTTTTGTTGCTTTTCAATAGTAAAACCAGCATTGTTGTTTGGCTTAATAGTAAGCCATTGTTCGTAATCAATTTTGTTATGCGTAATTACTATTTTATATTTTCCAATGGGTACATTGGGAGAAAAAACAGAAGCAAATAAAACGCTACTTTGTGCAATAAAACCTCCTTTAGCAACTTTTGGAGGATTAATTGAAAGATTCCAGTAAACCTTATTTAAACCTTTAACCCCTGTTCCATTTAAATCCTTAATTTTCTTTCCGCCGGCATCATAAATGGCAATTTTAACTGCATCTGTACTCCTATCTTTCATATAATAATACATTGCCGGGAACACAACTTTTGATTCAGCTACCCATCCGCTAATATTAGAGGGCGCCTGTGGGAATTGTCCGGGTAAATTATATTCAAAAGGTTCTGGACTAATGAAGTAAAAGTCTTTATTTACATCCGCTTTAGCGATATCACGAAGTGGTTGGAGATTATCGATAATATAAATCCCTCTCCCATGAGTAGCTAAAATTAAATCATTGGTTACCGTATTAATTTTTAAATCTCTAACTGGTAAGTACCAAGGTAAATTTTGGTATTTACTTCTCATCCAACTTTTACCAGCATCCAATGAAATAAAAAATCCCATCTCTGTTCCGAGAAATACCAGATTAGGGTTTAGTGGATCCTCCAATATTATATGAGCAAATCCAGTAAACTCATCAGAGACAAATCTTTTCCATGTATTCCCTCCATCCTCACTTACTACAGCATACGTTGCATGATCACCATACATGTGATGATCTAGCGTAACAAATACTCTTTGTTTTTGGTGTTCAGATAATGTGATACTGCTTATCCATGCTCGCTTCGGTACACCAGTTGCATATATCCCTTCCTCTTTTTGCGACCATGTTTTGCCGCCATTGGTAGTTACCTGTAAATGTCCATCATCAGTGCCCACCCATATTATTTGCTCATTTTCCGGACGTTGTGCAACTGTAAAAATCGTACAATGATTTTCAGCACTTGTATTATCACCAGTAATGCCCCCACTATTTTCAGTCTGCTGTCTTTTCAAAGAATCGTTGGTTGTTAAATCCGGTGAAATTCTATCCCAGGATCTTCCTTCGTCCCTTGAACGAAATAAATATTGGGAACCAGTATATAAGTTATATACCTTTTTACCCTGAGCATTTACTGATTTGGAAGGTGCCACCACAATAGGGGTATTCCAGTTCCATCTATGTTCTGCTTCTCCTGCTTGTTTTTTGGGACGAATGCCGGTGGTTAATCCGGTAGACAAATCAATTCTGTTCATTTCGCCACCCTGACTTTCGGAAAACATAATATTAGGATTCAATGGGCTCGACTGAACCCAAAATCCGTCTCCTCCGCCAATAACTTTCCAATCGGAAGCGGCTACTCCACCCGGTTGAGATGCAGGAGCAACCCAGCTATTGTTATCTTGCAATCCACCATAAACCCGGTAATCTTTTTTCTGATCAACAGAAACATGGTAAAACTGCCCTACCGGTAAGTTATTCAAAAATTGCCAGCTAGATCCTCTATTATAGCTAACATACACACCCCCATCGGTTCCCAAAAACAATTGATCAGTCTGTTGTGGATTTACCCATAATGCATGATGATCGGAATGAGGAACAACACCACCTGAAATATTTCCACTCCAAGAGTATCCCCCATCATCTGAATATTCAAATGCAAATGATGGTCTATAAACTCGCTTGGGATCTTTAGGATCATGAACCAGTGTACTGAAATAGAATGGCCGTGCAGTTATGTTTTCTGTTACACTTAATTTTTTCCAGGTTTCCCCCAGATCGTTTGAAATAAACAATCCCGGATCTTTAGCCTCCACAATTGCTAAAACCTGAGAAGGTTGTGAAGGATTCATTGCAATTACAATTCTCCCAATCAGTCCTTCGGGCAAACCCTTTGTTAACTTTTTCCAGGTTTTGCCACCATCTTCCGATTTGAATAGTCCACTTCCAGGACCTCCTGAATTAAAAGCGTAGGCTTTTCTCCTAAATTGCCAACAGGAAGCCAGTAAAATATTTGATTGTTGAGGATGAATAGCAATGTCGGCACATCCTGTTTGATTATCTACAAATAAAATTTTTTGCCAACTCTTCCCGGCATCTGTAGACTTATATAGTCCGCGATGCGGAGAATCATGCCAGAGTGGTCCGGGAGCAGCCACATAGATTGTTTTTTTCTCAGTAGGATCAATTAAAATTTTACTGATATGTTCGGTGCTATCTAAACCAAGTTTCTGCCAGTTACTTCCTCCGTCAGTTGTTTTATAAAGGCCAACACCAATTGATACTGAATTCCGCATATTGCTTTCCCCCGTTCCCGCATATACAATTTTGGCATTTCCAGGTTCGATGGCGAGTGCGCCTATAGATTGACAATATTTATCAAAAATGGGTGAAAATGATTGACCTCCGTTCTGACTTTTCCATATACCCCCCCCGGCAGTTCCTACATACAGGTTAACCTGCTTTTCAGAAACAATTCCATCAATGGCAGTTATACGCCCACTCATGGTAGAAGGACCCAAAGCGCGGGCAGACATCACTTGAAAATAAGAAGAATTAATGGAAGATTGCGCATAATTATATAAGGCAATCAAATTGAATAAAAGGCAGAAAAAAAATATTTTTTTCATAAAAAACAAGACTAGGTTGAAAAAAAACCGGCTACTGATTAGTAGCCGGTCTAATTAATTAATTAAATTAGTTGCCTTTGAATAAGGACTCATCTATTACTGGGTTTACAGTAATTTTCTTAGAAACCATCATCATGGGTCCTTGCTCTTGCTTGAAAGCTATTTTAACACCATTATCCAAAGTTTGATAATCGAGAAACTTTACTTCCACTTTAATATCTTGTCCATTGTTTTTAACAGTATTTTCCTGTTTATAAATTAAATAGGTTTTTGTATCAAAAAAATAAACAACTTCATTTCCTGTTTTTGAAGTCACTTTCAATTTAAAATATTCATTCCCATCGGCTTCATCTTTGCCTAAAAATTCAACTGTATGACCTTTTTGGGCATAATCAATTAATTCGCCTTGAATATCCAATTCATCAATTTTATTTTTTAAGTCTTCTTGAGACATTGGCTGAAGCGTATTTTGTCCCTGTAACGCATTCATAGACCAACCAGCCTGAGGTGTTACAATTTCAATAATTTTCATTCCCTGAAATTCGGCATCCGTTCTATTACCTTTATTTTGAATGGCGTGTAATGTAAAGGGAATAGAAACTCCTTGCACCTCAATTTGACCTTCAATTTTCAAACTATTGATAGAGAGCCATTTCGCCTTTCCGCCAATTGCATCAATATGTTTGTTAATTATCTCATCGGCAGTTTGAGCAAAAATAGCCGAGCATGTTCCTAAAGCTAGGAAAACAAATAAAAATACTTTTTTCATGATGATTTAAATTTTTGGAGTTGGTATTAGTTTTTTCAGAATTATTACAAATGTTAACTTAAAAATTAAGTAAACAACTGTAATTATTACTATCGGTAACTAAAAAGTATGAGTGGAAATAAAATAATACGAAAGAGATCGATTTCCAAAAATCAAAAGGACTCTTTTCAGATTTAAAGCTGGACTATTCCATTTTTAATTGCATACATAACCATTCCAACACGGCTGGAAACATTTAATTTTCTGAATAATTCAGCCCGGTATCCATCAATTGTTTTTTCGCTCTTAAACATTTCATTCGCGATTTCATGGTATGTTTTTTCACTACATGAGAGGCGCAAAAACGTTAGTTCATTTTCTGATAACTTCTGAAGGCTTGCCACTTCATCATTACCCTCAACTATTTTATTGATGGAATGAATTACCTTTCTGGAAACCAACTCGTTATAAAAGAATCCGATGGTTAAAAGTTCTGAGAAAGCCAATTTTAATTCCGATAAATCTGCATCCTTAACAATATAACCTTTCGCTCCGCTGCGAATCATTTTAATAATAGCAGTTTCAGCATCCATAGTACTCAATGCCAATACTTTGATGTTAGGATAATTAATTTTAAGCCATTCGCAGGTTGCATATCCATCCATTTCTGGCATAGAAATATCCATCAAAACAATTTCCGGTAAATTGTTGGGATCTAGCTGACCAATAAAATCTTTTCCATTCGATGCCTCCAGCATCACTTCAAAATTGGGAAAAACATTAATCAAAGAAATCAATCCTTTCCTGAATAATGTATGATCATCTACAACGGCAATTGGATGTATATCAGGCATAGGGAATTGTGATTAATATTTGAGATGGGTTAGAATCTAACTTAGTAAAGGTAGCACCAATTATAGACAATCGTCTCACAATTAAAGAATGATCGTCCATTAGCTTTTGTTCATTTTGCTCAGTACTTATTATTTCCGGGGATGAATGATTGATACAAACTTGCCAGTTGTTGGGATGAAACTCAATAGAAATAAGTATTCTTTTGGGCTCTTCCAGCTGAACTATTCGATTCAAAAAATACTGAACAGCTCTGAAAATTACTAGATGCTGAGTTTCTGAAACAGGAATAGGATTCCCAATTACAGATAATTGCACATCCCAGCCAGTATTATCGTTTATGCGATTAACTTCATGCTGAATGGATGAATATAATCCCAAGGATATTAATTTCTTATTGGAAAGACTTTTAGCTATTTCTCTCAGGTCATTCATCGCGTTACTAATGTTTTCCTTTGCTTGCTCTAATAGTTGGCCATGCTGAACAGTATCTTCGGAAAATAAATGCAATTGAACCTTTGCCAAACTTAGAATCTGACCTACGTTATCATGCACTTCACGACTGATAGCTGAAAAAGTAAGATCCTGAATTTCCAACTGCACCCTCAACATATCTTTTGTTTGTAACAATTTTTGCCTATTTCGATTGGAAATAATAATTAAATATATAATTACTAAAAGGGCAGCCACCAATGCTAATGACAACATACTAAGTCGCCAATCTATGAGTAGGGAAAAAAATATTTGTAAAATACTTAATTGAAAAGAATGTAACACTGGGGCCTTGTTTTATTTCAATGAAAGATGATTTCTATTCAGAATCTTTTTCATTATTTGTAAAAGTCATAAAATTTATTAAATGAAAAAACAGGAAAAACCCTTAAATAATATATTACGCAAATTTTATTCTTATTAAATTGATTATTAAATATTTAAATAATAAATATATTTGGTATGTAAAAAATTTCAGGTAAAATTTTAAAATTTGATCTCCATTTATAATAACGACTGTTAGTATTGTGTTGCAAATATATGAGCAAATTTGTTATTCTGTATAAAATATATTATATATTTATATATATAGATTGTACTATAATGAAATACCGGGTTTTGGAAAGAAACTAGCGATTTTAAAGTAAATAATAAGTCAATCACAAATTAGAAACTAAAAATTTATGTTTAGGGTTAGGGACACTTATTCAGACATACGTTAAACATTTATGTTAGGTTCAAACATTTTTTGCCGTTTCATATTGATATTATCCAAAAAGTAAGAAATGCTTTTTAGCCAGCAAACCTTTTACAGATAGTTTCTCTTACTCATTCGGAGATATTTCTGATTGGCGAATACAAAACATTTTCTCCATTGACTTTTTATCTCTTGTCATTGAAATAGTAGGTAAGAATAGTTGATAATCTCATCTTTCTTAATGACTGTGATTCCCTAAAATTGAAGGAGGGTTTTCCCTGTATTTATTGATCTAAATGCGAAAAACCCAGTTCTAATGATCCTCCGAGGTCTAAAAAAAATATTCCTAAAAGCCTATTCCCAGCAACAGGTAAAATAGCTAAAAACCAATACCAGCTTATGTTTCAGGGAAATATTTTATAACCGCTTCGATAACTGCTGTCTCCATTGCTAATCAAAACAGGGTTTTTCCTCCCCTTTTTTGGGTGTTTTACCTGTTGTCAACCCTTTGTCACCAAGGTAATTTTACATCATCAAACAACAACAACCATAAACACACATTCCTTTTAAAAATTAATCATAAAACAATAACCTCTAAAAACTACAGCCATGTCAACATCATTTGTAAACAACACAGTAACTGTTAGACAAAGCTCAATGTCTAATCCTTTCGCTCTCTATAATTTCGCTAACCAAAACCAGGCCCGCCCAAGTTCCTTCATGATGAGAATTGATCAGGAATTATTAAAAGTTGGCATCTTTTGTTTCCTGGTTCCTCTTATGTTTATTGCTTCAGCGTTCGTTCGTGAATCGCTTTTAATTGAGGATGTAATTGAGTTCAAATACTATATCCTGACTTCATTGTTTGCAGCAAGAATTGCAATGACCATCATTATGAATAAAATTGCTAAGCAAAAAAACAGAAACACAGCTCTCTGGATGCTTTTTGCTGCCATTTTCCCCAATCTCTCCTTAATCGGTATCAGTATTGCCGGTAATGCGCAAGAAGCTTCTGTAAAGCAAGCGTTGAGCACACCTGAAACCCAAGAAACGAAAATGCCAGCTCAATCTACCGGCATTTCAAAAGAAGTTGCCCGGGAAATATATATGTTCCGCAGAGCAAAAGCTTGTTGATAGTTAAAGTCCAGTTCCTGGTAAGGGGGGTTTCTTTTGAAACCCCCTTTTTTATTGGGTTTATATTGGAAGCCTGTGGCGAAAATTGGTTAAAATGAGTTCTACAGCATATTGTTACGGCCTAACTAAAAATAATAGGAGGGTTTTCCCTGTATTTATTGATCCAAATGCGAAAAACCCTGTTCTATTGATCTTCCGAGGTCTAAAAAAAATACTCCTAAAAGCCTATTCCCAGCAAAAGACAAAACAGCTAAAAACCAATACCAGCTTATGTTTCAGGGAAATATTTTATAACCGCTTCGATAACTGCTGTCTCCATTGCTAATCAAAACAGGGTTTTTCCTCCCCTTTTTTGGGTGTTTTACCTGTTGTCAACCCTTTGTCACCAAGGTAATTTTACATCATCAAACAACAACAACCATAAACACACATTCCTTTTAAAAATTAATCATAAAACAATAACCTCTAAAAACTACAGCCATGTCAACATCATTTGTAAACAACACAGTAACTGTTAGACAAAGCTCAATGTCTAATCCTTTCGCTCTCTATAATTTCGCTAACCAAAACCAGGCCCGCCCAAGTTCCTTCATGATGAGAATTGATCAGGAATTATTAAAAGTTGGCATCTTTTGTTTCCTGGTTCCTCTTATGTTTATTGCTTCAGCGTTCGTTCGTGAATCGCTTTTAATTGAGGATGTAATTGAGTTCAAATACTATATCCTGACTTCATTGTTTGCAGCAAGAATTGCAATGACCATCATTATGAATAAAATTGCTAAGCAAAAAAACAGAAACACAGCTCTCTGGATGCTTTTTGCTGCCATTTTCCCCAATCTCTCCTTAATCGGTATCAGTATTGCCGGTAATGCGCAAGAAGCTTCTGTAAAGCAAGCGTTGAGCACACCTGAAACCCAAGAAACGAAAATGCCAGCTCAATCTACCGGCATTTCAAAAGAAGTTGCCCGGGAAATATATATGTTCCGCAGAGCAAAAGCTTGTTGATAGTTAAAGTCCAGTTCCTGGTAAGGGGGGTTTCTTTTGAAACCCCCTTTTTTATTAATAAATAATAGCTATGCTGTAAAAAAAATATGGATTTTGAATTAATAATTAGCTATGATCAGAAAATCACATTGACAAGGCTAACTAAATGAATAGAAATATTTACTTAAATATAGTAACCAATAAAGTAAAGGATAAATAAGGATTAATTAAGTGACTGTTACTAGGCTGAAATATAACAAACTGTACTATTGTTGCACTAAGTCTGTTAATGACAAAATAATCATACCTAAAGCGGGATTTAAAAAAAACAATATTTTAAATACATATTACTGGTCAGTCAATAAAACAAAAGTTTACCTTACCCAAGAATTAACAATAAATTCATCCAGCCAAAGTGTGAAAAATGGCAAAATAATCTCATATTTTACCAATGAAAGGGCAAAAGCTAAGGGTATATTTTAGCCAGAACTTACAATATTTATTCAACATTTGGGTAGAAACTATCCAGGAAGGTTCTGTTTCCAATTTACATGACCTGAGAGTTCAATTGAAGCGAATGAAAGCAGTATACTCGTTTTTGCAGTGGGTATATGGAAAATCTTCCCTTGGAAAAGTTCCTCATCTAACAAGAGATATTTTTCAACAAACAGGAGAATGGAGGGAATTACAAATTTTACAGATTTGGCTAACTAAAGAGAAAATTCAACTACATGAACAATTACATTGTTCAGACGAAGATGTAAATCAAATTGGCAAAACAGTAAAATTAACTTTGCAAAAAAAATATTCACTTTATACTAAGCAAATTAAAAAAGTGGAGCAGCTTGTTGAAAAAACCCATCCTGTGTTAATAGATCAATATTGGCTACAACTATCAAATTCCTTAAAAAAAGAGACAAAAAAATCAAAACTAAAAGATTGGCATGAACTAAGAAAAACCTGTAAAAAATGGCTCTATACAATTAATTGGCTTGGAAAAGATTGGGTACCGGAACAAAAAACTGTAAAGGAATTTCATCAGTTAGAAAAAAATATTGGGGATTGGAATGAATGTTTAATGATTCTCCAGAGACTTGAAGATGTAGAAAACATGGATAAGGCTTCCCTTGAAATACGCCAGCAGTATGCGATGGCAATGGCCAACATTCGTAAAAAAATGAATACCATGGAAAAGAAAACTCGACAACAGTTAAAAAAAATTACTAACTAGTTATCAATTTAAATTTAACTATTTATCTTCCGCTTAAAAATTCACGAAACCAAAATCCCGAATCTTTGATAGTCCGTAATTGTGTATCAAAATCTACCCGTACTAAACCAAATCTTGCAGTAAACCCATAGGTCCATTCAAAGTTATCTGTTAAAGTCCAGGCAAAATATCCATCTACCGGAACCCCTTCATTTTTTGCTTTCAGTACTGAGGCAAGATATTGTTTACAGTATTGAATACGATTAGGGTCGTAGACTCTTCCCTCACTAAGTTCTTCTTTTTCTGCACAACCACCTTCTGTGATTATAATTTTTGATACTTCCGGATATTGGGCAACTCTATGTAACATTCTGCCACAACTTTCCGCATTGATTTCCCATCCCAATAAAGTGTAAGGAACCTTTCTGCTTTTTGCACTAACCTCAGAAGCGCCTAAGTAGGGTATTAATGGATTATGCCGAACGGTAACCGGGAAATAGTATTGAAACCCTATAAAATCCAAATCACATTTCATAGCATCCTGAAAACGCCAACTTCTGTTGAATACATGAAATTTTTCAATAACCGGAAATGAATCCATATATGGAAATCCCAAACCCAAAGCAGCTTCCAAGAAAAATCTATTCAATAATAAATCTCCTTTCTCAGCTGCCTTTTCATCTTGACTATTGGATTGATTGGGCTGAACCTCACTAAATGAAAAGCTATTCCCAATGCAGGCATTAGGTTGTAACAAGCGGATTGTTTTAGACGCTTCTGCTGTAGCCAAAGCAACATGATGTGCAGCTAAATAAAATCCTTTTACACTAATTTTACCCGGAGCATGAAACCCAGTAAAATAGCCTAATGAAGTAAAAGCGAATGGCTCATTCATAATTATCCAATACTTCACTTTAGAAGCATATTCCTGAATGCATAGTTTAACATACTTAACAAACCACTTAATAATCTGATGATTTGTCCATCCCCCCTCCTTTTGCAAAGCCTGAGGAAGATCCCAATGATATAAAGTTACCACAGGGGTTAGTCCTAAAAGCATACATTCATCTATCAAGTTATGATAGAATCGAATACCCTCTTGATTCACTTTTCCGGTTCCTGCCGGAATTAATCGACTCCATGAAATGGAAAAGCGGAAGGATGTAAAACCAAGCGCCTTAGCAAGTAACAAATCATTTTTATATAAATGATAAAAGTTACAGGAAACCGTTGGCTTGACGCCTCCTTTTATGGCAGTTACACGCCGGGAGAAAACGTCCCAAACCGATAGTCCTCGTCCGCCTTCTAATGCAGCTCCTTCATTTTGAGCTGCCGACATCCCAACTCCCCATAAAAAATCTGGTCCAAATTCTGCTACTTTCATTCAAATAAACATTTTATGGCTAACTCAATTTATTTACAAATTGTATACAAGAATGCATTGTTTACAATTTGATAAAATAAAATTTACGCATACTTAACGGATTGGTAAAATTTTGGTTAAATCATAGATACAACTTTGCAAAACCCTCATACATGAGTAGAAGAATCATTGATTTAGTGGTTATTAGCGACATTCATTTGGGAACCTTTGGATGTCATGCTTCAGAATTGGTTCAATACCTCCGAACGATTCAACCTAAAATGCTGGTTTTAAATGGAGACATTGTTGATATATGGCAATTCAACAAGCGATATTTCCCAAAATCGCATATGCAGGTTATCAAAGAAATTTTCAGTCTACTAGGCCTAGGAACCCAGGTAGTATATATAACCGGCAATCATGATGAAATCATGAGAAGATATAGTGATATCAGTATAGGACAATTGCAGCTTACAGATAAGTTAGTATTAGAGTTAAATGGTAAAAAGACCTGGATTTTTCATGGAGATGTTTTCGATAGAACAACTAAAGGGTCCGCCAAAATTATAGCAAAACTGGGAGGGTATGGATATGACTTACTCATTCTGATTAATCGTTTTATTAACCATGTTTTACACTTATTTGGCAGAGAAAAAATGAGTTTAAGCAAAAAAGTAAAAAATGGAGTAAAGCAAGCAGTATCATGGATAGGCAATTTTGAACAAACAGCAGCTGAATTAGCTATTGAAAATGGATATGAATATGTGATATGTGGGCACATCCATCAACCTCAACAGCGGATTGTGAAAACCGATAAAGGTTCGGTAGTTTATTTAAATAGCGGAGACTGGATTGAAAATTTAACTGCACTGGAATATCATGATGATTGCTGGTCAATTTATCAGCATGATGATCAATCGATAAAAACTTCAGCCACCGTGATTAAGATGCAAAAACAACTTTCAATTGAAGATTTACTGATTGAGCAAATGATTATTACTGCAAATACAAAATAATATAGTATTGTATGAAAATTTTTTATGCTGTTCAGGCAACCGGAAATGGTCATATTGCAAGGGCAAAGGAAATTATGCCGTATTTATCTCAATATGGGGAAGTAGATGTGTTTTTAAGTGGAAGTAATTGTCATTTACCTGTAGATTTACCTATAAAATATAGAAGTAAAGGATTGAGTTTGTTTTATGCTCCGCAGGGTAAACTAGACTATTGGAGAATTGGGAAAGAATTACAACTCGTTCAGGCGATACGGGAAGCTAAATCATTACCGGTTCATGAATATGATATTGTAATCAACGACTTTGAAAGTATAACTGCATTAGCCTGTTTATATAGAAAAAAGGCTTCAATTGGTTTTGGTCATCAGGCAAGTTTTCAGAGTCCTTTAACTCCTAGGCCAGTTAAAAAAGATTGGCTGGGTGAAGGCATTCTAAGATACTTTGGATGGGCAAAGGACTATGTGGGGTTGCATTTTGATTCGTATGATAAAAATATTTACAACCCAATTATAAAAGAGCAGGTATTACGAGCTGACCCAACCAATAAAGGACATATAACTGTTTACCTTCCACATTATGGATTAACAACCTTGCAGCAAGAATTTTCTAAACTTGCTGATGTGTCGTTTCATATTTTTTCACCATTGGTTAAAAACCCTTATCGTGAAAAAAATTGTGCATTCATTCCGGTAAATAATGAAGCATTTACCGAAAGCATGATTACTTGTGAGGGAGTAATTACGGGGGCTGGATTTGAAACACCTGCAGAAACATTATATCTCGGAAAAAAGTTAATGGCCATTCCCATTCGCGGACAGTACGAGCAACTTTGCAATGCAGCAGCTCTTGAACAATTGAACATAAAAGTTATAAACAAGATAGAATCCGACTTTACTGAAAAAATTAGCCATTGGTTAAATCATTCTAACCATATTACAATTAGCCTGCAACATTCAACTCAGCAACTGATACAATTGGTTATAAATAAAGGTTTGGCAGCAAATCAGGATATAATCAATCCTTTACACACATCAACGAATCCACTTACAGGCTCAGCATTATTTCAATAACGCTGCAAGAATATTTATATATTTTTTTTCACTATTCATATTGGCGTAACAATATCTTCATCAATCCATCACGCTTCCGAAACAATATGTTAAAAGCTTGCTAATAGGTTTGCAGTTCATAAAAACTAAACTTATGGGTAAGCAAATCGCTAGGATGAGAGCATTCCTACTCTTCGTCCTTATTTTCTCTGGGCAAATAATTTTTGCCCAAAATTTTCCTTTAACAGGTAAAGTAATTGATGCTGAAAGCAAACAACCTATTGAAGCTGCCAGTATCTCTGAAGCTGGTAAAAAAACTAATACATTAACCAACAAGCAAGGTGAATTTACTTTGTTAGTTGCGCAGAAAGGCGCTGCCATCACTATATCCTCCGTTGGATATGAAATAAAGAAAATTGCTGCGAATGCAACACCTATCTCCATAGAACTTATAAAAGCTACAGAAAATTTAAATGAGGTAGTTGTTACTGCGTTGGGTATCAAAAAGGAGAAAAGAAAATTAGGGTATTCAACACAAGATGTAAAGGGTGCTGACCTTGTTAAAGCAAGAGAAGTGAACCCCATTAATAACCTGGTTGGTAAAGTTGCCGGTTTAACAGTCGGCATTAATAATGAAATGCTTCGCTTACCAAATTTAGTGCTTCGTGGTGGACGAGTAAACTTAATTGTAGTTGATGGTGTTCCCATCAATTCAGATACCTGGAATATTAGTCCGGATGACATTGAAAGCTATAACGTTTTAAAAGGGCCAGTTGCCAGTGCATTATATGGTTATCGTGGTCAGAATGGTGCTATCATAATCAATACCAAAAAAGGAACGAAAGACAGAAGAGGATATTCAGTTGAAGTGAATAGTAGTACAACTGTACAAAAAGGTTTTATTGCATTACCCAAAACGCAAGATGAGTATGGACCTGGCGACCATGGCACTTATGCATTTGTTGATGGTTTGGGAGGTGGTACAAATGATGCAGATTATGATATTTGGGGGCCAAAATTTGAGGGTCAACTCATCCCACAATACGACAGTCCGGTAGACCCAGTAACTGGAAAGAGATCAGCAACCCCATGGGTAGCCAGAGGAAAAGATAATCTGAAAAGGTTTATTCGTGCTGGTTTATTGAACACGACAAACGTTGCAATAGCTTCAAGTTCTGAAAAGGCAGATTTACGTTTTTCAGTAAGTAATTCTTATAATAGAGGTATCCTGCCAAATACAAGTTTGAATACCACCAATTTAAATCTTGCATCTACTTTACGCTTCAATTCAAAATTAACTTTAGATGCCAATATTAACTATAACAAACAATATTCCGACAATTTCCCGGATGTTGATTACGGACCAAATTCAGTTATTTACAATATCACAATTTGGGGAGGTGCAGATTGGAATATTGATGACATGAAAAATTATTGGCAGAAAGGTAAAGAAGGGGTACAAAGTATTTATGCGGAATATCAGCGATATCACAATCCGTATTTCATGGCTTATGAATGGTTGAGAGGTCATTACAAAAATGATATTTATGCGTATACGACCCTTACTTACAAAATAAACCCATATGTAGATGTTTTGGCCAGAACCTCTGTTACCACCTATGACTTATTAAGAACAGAAAAAATGCCATTCTCAGCTCACCCCTATGGAAGAGAAGAAAATAAAGGAGATTATCGTGAAGACAGAAGATCATTATTTGAAAGTAATACCGAGTTCAGGGCGAATTTTAAAACGCCATTAATTGCAAAATTAATCGGAATATCTGGCTTTGCTGGAGCCAATTTCCGTCAATTTAACTACACTTCCAGTTTTGTTACAACGGATTATCTAAACGTTCCAAATGTTTACAATTTTGCAAATAGCAGAAACCCCGTGAAAGCATACAACTTTGCATCAGAAATGCGGGTAAACTCGTATTTATACTCTGTAGATGTTGAAGTAGGAAAATATGCAAATTTAAATATTACCGGAAGAAATGATAAACTTTCAGCTCTGAATCAAAATAACAATTCATTTTTCTATCCCTCATTTAATTTAAGCACTGTATTAAACGATTATATGGCTTTACCAAAGTCGATTAATCTGCTAAAATTAAGAGCATCTTATGCAAAAGTTAGAGGAGGTGGAAGCTTCGTTTCTGATTATATTGGGGCTACACCTAATAATTCATTTCCTTTAGGCTATGGACAGCAATATTCTTCCACTTATGGGGGACCAACTTACACGTATGCAGGCGTGTATTCAACGGGCGCAGGATACAACAATACAACCCAAGCCATCTATACAAATACTTTGGTGGATAGCGATGTAAAACCAGACGATCGCTCAAGTATTGAAATTGGCGCTGAAGCAAGACTATTGAATAACAGATTAGGATTTGAAGCGAGTTATTACGAATACGCTGATGGACCTCAGATATTTAGTAAAGCTATCTCTCAAACAAGTGGATATGCCTCCTATGTAGTTAACGGAACCAAAACAAAAAGAACAGGTTTCGACATTACTATCAATGGTAGTATTATTAAAAAAGCAAATGGAATCAACTGGGATGCTACTTTGAATATGGGTTCATTCAGAAATAAATTAACTGAATTACCAGCAGGAGTAAATGCTTTGAATACATTTTACACACAAGGAATGAGAACAGATGCGGTATATTTCAGATTAATGGCGAGAACAGCTGATGGACAAATTATTAATGATGCTGGAGGAAGACCAATTTATTTACCAGTAGCTCAATTTGCCGGTTTTTCAAATCCTGATTTGGTGTGGGGTTTAAACAATAAAGTAAGTTACAAAGCATTTTCTCTGAATATAGCTTTTGATGGTAGAGTTGGAGGTATAATGGAAGATTATGTTAGAAAGAAAACTTTCCAGGGTGGAAGACATATTGAAACTGTTCAAGGGGCAATGGGTGAAGCTAGATATCAGGATTATAAAGGGGTTAAATCCTACATTGGAGAGGGGGTATTCACATCGGATTTAATTAAGTATGATGCTGTTACCGGAAAAATAACCAACATGGCTGATTTGAAATTTGTACCAAATACCACTAAAACTTACATACAAGATTACATTAGCCGGTTACATGGCAATCCTGAACCAAACATAATGAGTAAGACCTTCTTTAAATTAAGAGAAGTGGTTTTAACCTACGAATTACCCACTACATTATTTAAGAAAAGCGTCTTCAAAAGAGCAACTGCTTCATTTGTGGGTAGAAACTTATTGTACTGGATGCCTGATACAAAATTCAATGATGTAGACATTGATCAATATCCAGGAGAATCATCAATTGGTTTACAGACTCCAACTACACGTTCATATGGATTCAATTTAAACTTTATATTCTAATTGCTTAAAAAAAAAGTTTATGAAAAATATTTATAAAATAACAATAGCAATAGTTTTCTTAATTATAAGTAGCGCTTGCAAAAAATCATTTGATTCGCTGGCAGCTGATCCCAATCGTGCAACCAGTGTTCCAGCAAACCTTATTTTAAACTCAGTCTTATTAGAGTTTTCAGAGGGAGCTTTTAATAGCACACAAAGATGGAACCAGTTCTACGATTGCAACTATGCTTATTATGGAAATCAGGAGTATAACTGGACAGGTTTTTCCTTTAATAATTACAACGTATTAAAAAATGTTGTTCAAATGGAAGAAGAATCCAAAAAATCTGTTCCCTCACCAAATCCATATACTGCTTTGGGAAAATTTTTTAAAGCTTTCTTCTTATATGATTTAACAATGAATTTGGGAGATATTCCAGTGTCAGAGGCATTAAAAGGCTTAGATAATGTTACCCCTAAATACGACACACAAAAAGATGTATTCAAACAAATATTGCTACTATTGGAAGGCGCAAACGATGAAATAATAAGCATCACAAAAAGCAACTATGTTCTCGCTAATGACTTCTTCTATGGTAATAATCTATTGAAATGGCAAAAAGCTGTTAATGCTTTCAAATTACGGGTATTAATTCAATTAAGCTTAAAGGATACAGATACTGATTTAGCGATAAAAACAAAGTTTGCAGATGTTATCAATAATCCTTCTAAATATCCGGTTTTTGCAAGTGATGCCGAAAGTATGGTATTTAATTATAATAGCCAGTTTAATAAGTATTCAACCAATCCAGATAATTTTGGATTTGATGCAACTCGCTATAACATGTCAAGTACTTATTTAAACAACTTAACCGCTTTAAAAGATCCAAGAACATTTTATGTAGCAGAACCTGCAGCAGAAAAGTTAAATGCTGGTATTCCAAATAATAGCTTTGATGCATTCATTGGTGCTGGCAGTGGCGAAGATTTAGCTACCATGAGTGCAAATGCTAATCTGGGTAAGTATTCTTTCATAAATAGAAAAAGGTATTACCAAACCTACACTGCAGAGCCTACCATTCAAATTGGATATGCCGAACTTTGCTTTAATATTGCTGAAGCAATTAACAGAGGATGGATTTCAGGTAATGCTGAAACATTTTATCAAAATGGTATCAAGGCAAGTATAGCATTTTATGGAATAAAAGACGGCTCAAATACCGTAGCCTTCCAAAAACCAGGAGGTGGATTATTTGAATCTGTTACAAATACCATAACATTTAGCTTTGCTGATTATTATGCTCAGCCAACTGTTGGTTATAAAGGAAATAATTCAGATGGATTGAGACAAATTTTATTGCAAAAATATTTGGCTTTTTACCAAAATAGTGGTTTCGAAGCATATTATAATTGGAGAAGAACTGGTGTTCCTACATTTCATACTGGCTCAGGAACAGGAAATAGCCAGCGGATTGCATTACGCTTTCAATATCCTAGTGCTGAAAGAAATGTAAATAAAACAAATGTTGAAGCTGCAATTAGTTCACAGTTTGGAGGTTCGGATGACATCAATGCGAAAATGTGGCTGATTAAATAAAATATCAACCAATTTATTTCACTATTACATAGAAACGAGATAACTTTTATCTCGTTTCTATTTTTAATTAAATTTATGAAAAGAAAAAATTCACTTACTGTTACAATCGTTTTATGTTTAGTTCTTGCTTTTCATCAGGTAAGTATTGCCCAGCAAGTATCAGAAAATTTGATAGTTGTAACCTTAGATGGCATGAGATGGCAGGAAGTTTTTAAAGGGGCAGATAAGGAAATACTTGCAAATAAAAAATTTACTAAAGACAGTTTAGGTTCATTTAATCAATATTGGCGAGAGGATGCCAATACGAGAAGAGAAATACTTTTCCCTTTTATCTGGAAAGTAATTGCAAAAAATGGACAAATAATTGGCAATAGAGCACTAGGAAATTTTTTCAATAATGCAAATCCCTATAAGTTTTCATATCCTGGATATAATGAAATATTTACCGGTTATCCAGATACTGCGGTTAATTCGAACGATAAAATTTTAAATAAAAATCTAAATGTGCTGGAATTTCTCAACCAGCAAAAGGAATTTAAAAATAAAATTGCAGCGTTTACAACGTGGGATGTATTCCCTTATATTTTGAATTCTCAGAGAAGTGGTCTTTATGTGAATACAAATTATGATACCCTTTCAAATACAATTCCCGGTTCGGACCTTATAAATGAAATGACGAGATTGAGTCCGAGACCTATTGGTGTTAGACCCGATGTGTTAACATATTTTGCGGCAAAAACTTATTTAAAATCAACCCTTCCAAGGGTACTCTATATTGCGTTTGACGAAACAGATGACTATGCCCATGCTGGAAACTACAATCAATACTTAATCAGTGCAAAAGCGCAAGACAATTTTTTAACTGATATTTGGAATTGGATTCAGCACCATCCAATTTATAAAAATAAAACAACATTGATTATTACCTGTGATCATGGAAGAGGCGATAAAAATAAGGAGAACTGGCAAAGTCATGGAGAAAAAATACCAGAAGCTGGAGAAATTTGGATGGCAGCAATTGGTCCAAATATAGCAGCGCTTGGGGAAAGAAAGGACTCCATACAATTATATCAAAAGCAATTAGCTGCAACATTTGCAAAAATATTAGGATTTACCTTTACTGCCAATCATCCTATTGGAGAACCCATTGAATCACTTTTAAAATAATAAAGATAATCATGAACGAAGCAACTGCCGTTGAAAAAGCTAATGAAATTATTTCTCTTTTTAAAAAATTTGGAAACAACGACTATATCGGTGAAAATGTTTCTCAAATTGAACACATGACTCAATGTGCTATACTTGCAGAGAGCGAAGGACATACAGAAGAAGTAATTTTAGGTGCACTTTTACATGATATTGGACATCTTTGTGAGCACCTTTATCAGGTAGAAAGAATGGAGCATTTTGGTGTAGTTGACCATGAAGAAATAGGAAAAAAATATTTACAGCAGCTTGGATTTTCAGAAAAGGTTACACAAATGGTGGTATCACACGTAAATGCCAAAAGGTATCTTACTTATAAATATCCTGAATATTATGAAAAATTATCAGTTGCCAGCAAATCTACTCTTGAATTTCAAGGAGGTAAAATGAGTGAAGCTGAAGCCACTGAATTTGAGAAAAATCCAGATTTTAATTTATATGTTTCCATCAGACGTTGGGACGATTTAGCAAAACAAGAGGAGAAAGAAATACCTGCATTAGAAAAATACAAACAGATGATAGTAGCACATCTGCTTTCACAATAACATCATCTGAGGTTTTATCAATCGCATCTGAAAAATATTTATTGAGCGCTTAACAAGCAGCATCCAGTTAACATGATGTCAATTAATGGTCAATCGAGTGCAAAGAGAGAAATGGTGCTAATCTGGATTATGGCTTTTTCAGCATTTATGGTTTACACATCCATGTATGGTATTAGAAAACCATATACTGCTGGTGCTTACACAGGACTTACTCAATTTGGTATTTCTTATAAAGTTGTTTTGGTTACAGCCCAAGTGATTGGGTATATGATTAGTAAATTTATTGGCATCCGCTTCATCGCAGAAATAGACAGAACAAAAAGAAAGCAATACATTTTACAACTTATCGGTGTAGGTTGGGTTTCACTTTTCTTATTTGCAATAGTTCCATTTGAATATAAATTTATTTGTATGTTTCTGAATGGGCTACCACTCGGAATGATATGGGGCCTAGTTTTTAGCTACTTAGAAGGAAGAAAAATGACTGATTTTTTAGGATCTTTTTTATCCATAACTTTTATTTTATCATCTGGACTTGCTAAAACAGTTGGTAGCTTAATTTTAAAAATACCTGGTATAAACGAATTTTGGATGCCATTTGTAACAGGAGGTATATTTATCTTTCCTTTGCTACTTTTCTCCTATATCCTAGATCAGTCGCCTGCTCCCAATGAAATTGATAAAATCCATCGTACCGAAAGAAAATCAATGGATAAAGCAGAAAGGAAAAAATTTTTATCAGAATTTGGATTTCTAATTGTACCTGCAGTAATTACTTATGCTTTATTAACTATTATAAGAGATTTTAGTGAGGACTTTTCAGCAGATTTGTGGAGAGAAGCAGGCAAATCGAACAATTCGTTCGTTTTTACACAAAGCAGTTTGATTACATCTTTTTTAGTTATTGGCACACTTTCATTGTTTTATAAAATTCAAAATAACTTTAAAGCCTTTATAGGACTTCACATTTTAGTTATTGCAGGATTTATATTAAGTATTATCAGCACTATATTATTTAGCTATCATATTATCAACATCTTTACATGGATGGTTGCAGCAACAACCGGATTATATATGGGATATGTTGCAAAAAATTGCTTGTATTATGAAAGAATGATTGCAAGTTTTAAAATCAAAGGAAATGTTGGATTTGTTATGTACATTGCTGATGCGTTTGGTTATTTAGGTACCGTGCTGGTATTGTTGTTAAAAGAATTTGTAACCTTAGAAATGCATTGGGAATCTTTTTTCAAATGGGTTTTTTATATAGCTTCCTCCTTAGGAATTGTATTAATAATTATTACACTATCAGGTTTTATTAAAAAGTTTAATAGGATTGCAAATGAGTAAAAAGGCGATAATTATTGGTGCCGGAATAGTTGGTTTAGCAACTGCAAGAGCATTAAAATTAAAAGGATATAGAGTTACTGTTATCGACAGAACAGATAAAGCAGTAGGAGCATCCATAAGAAATTTTGGAATGATATGGCCTATCGGACAACCATCAGGCAAACTTTTTAATCGAGCATTACGCTCGAGAGAAATCTGGCAAGAAATGGCAAATGCTGCCGATATTTCATACGACCCATGTGGTAGTTTACATGTGGCCTATCATAAAGATGAATGGGAGGTTTTACAGGAATTGCAGTCTATCTTTTCAGCAGAAAACCGGAATACACAATTATATTCACCCACCCATATAAGCAATCAATTTTCAGGCATACAAGATCATAACCTATTGGGTGGTTTGTATAGTCCTTCTGAATTGATAGTTGATCCCAGAGAAGCCATTGCCAAACTTGCAATTTACCTAAAGGAGGCATTGGGAGTAGAATTTATCTGGGGAAAACAAATAAATGAAGTAAGCGAAGGAAAAGCAATATGTGGCAAAAAAATATACAATGCCGATATTATTTGTATCTGCAGTGGTGCTGATTTTGAAACATTATTTCCAGATCTATTTGCTGAAATGCCAATTACTAAGTGCAAATTGCAAATGCTTAGATTTGTATCAGATGAACCCAATTTTACAATAGGAACATCCGTTTGTGGGGGACTTTCCCTTATTCATTATAAAAGTTTTTCATCAGCAAAAACTTTACAAGTACTTCAATCGAGATATGAAAATGAATTGGCTGAATATATTGCCGCTGGAATTCATGTAATGGTCTCGCAAAACCATTTAGGAGAGCTAACCGTAGGCGACTCTCATGAATATGGCAGAACTTTCGATCCGTTTGATAATGCAGCAATAAATAATCTGATATTGGAATATTTAGAAACATTTATGAAAAGTGGATCCTGGAAATTGTTACAAACTTGGAATGGAATTTATCCAAAAATGTCAAACGGTGAAACCGATATATTTTTAGAACCCAAACCAGGCACATTTATCATAAATGGACTAGGAGGTGCAGGGATGACGCTTTCATTCGGTTACGCAGAAGAGATTGCTAATTATATTTAGACAAATATGAAAAATATATTACTTGCAGTTAGTTTTACCATAAACTGCATTTCACCAGTCGCAGCCCAAAATAACGCCGAACTGAACGCAAGAAGAATTGGACTTCCCAATGGCTGGTATTTAACCCCTGTTGGAAAGAGTTTACCATTAGGCGACCTACCACTAAATCTGGCTGTGTCGAATAATAAAAAATTTATTGCAGTAACGAATAACGGACAAAGCACACAAACCATTCAATTACTGGATGCTAACAACCATAAAGTACTGCATTCAATTGAAATTGCAAAAGCCTGGCTGGGATTGTGTTTTAGTAAAAATGATGACTATCTGTATGTATCCGGAGGGAATGACAACAGAATTATACAATATGCTATTAAGAATAACAAACTCATTTATAAGGACAGTATTATTTTCGGTAAATCCTGGCCCGAAAAAATTTCAATTGCGGGCATAGCAATTGACTATAACAATAATCACTTATTTGCAGTTACCAAAGAAAATAACTCATTATATGAGGTTGATTTAACTAACAAAAAAGTTTTAAACCGTTATAAATTACCTGCGGAAGCATATACGCTCGTATTATCTCCTAAAAAAAATGAACTCTATATTAGTTCCTGGGGAAGTGCGCAGGTACTGGTATGGAATATCCGGCAGCATGCCCTTAAAAAATCGATAACCGTGGGTAGCAACCCCAACGACATGGTTGTTTCTCCCAATGGAAACCGGCTCTATGTAGCCAATGCAAATGATAATAGTGTTTCGGTTATTGATTTGCAACAATATAAAGTTTTGGAAACATTAAATACTGCTCTATACCCTAATGCGCCTGGCGGCTCTACAACGAATGGTGTTGCTTTGAGCACAGATGCCAAAACTTTATATATAGCCAATGCCGACAATAATTGCTTATCGGTATTTGATGTATCAGAAAAGGGTAACAGCAAATCCAAAGGCTTTATACCAACAGGCTGGTACCCAACTTGTGTACGCGTTATTGGTAATACTTTATTTGTTGCAAATGGAAAGGGTTTTACCTCTCTTGCCAATCCATTCGGTCCGAATCCCGTTAGTAAAAAAATACAATTGCAATTTCAAAAAGGAGATACAACTCAACCAAAGGAAGTGCAGTACATAGGAGGATTATTCAAAGGCACCCTTAGTATTTTCCCCGAACCTGGTGTTTCTCAGCTGGCTGTTTTATCTCGGGCAGTTTATCAGAATACTCCCTACAATAAAGACAAAGAAAAAATCACTTCCGGTGAAAAGGGAAATCCCATTCCTATGAAACTGGGAGACCCCTCTCCCATCAAGTATGTGTTTTATATTGTAAAAGAAAATCGTACCTACGATCAGGTACTGGGAGATATGCCTGAAGGAAACGGAGATAGCAGTCTTTGCTTATTTGGAGAAAAAATTACTCCCAACCTGCATGCACTTGCGCGTGAGTTTGTTTTACTTGATAATTTTTATGTGGATGGCGAAGTGAGTGCAGATGGGCACAATTGGAGTTTTGGTGCTTACGCTACCGATTATTTAGAGAAAACCTGGGTTACCAGTTATGGAGGAAGAGGTGGTAATTATGATGCAGAAGGAAATAGAGCAATTGCCAATAATAAAGGCGGATTTATTTGGGATTATTGCAAGAGAGCAGGAGTTAGCTATCGAACCTATGGTGAATTCGCAGATGATTACAAACCCAATATCCCGGTTTTAAAAGATCATTATTGTACTTATTACACCAGCTGGGATCAATCGGTTAGAGATACCACGCGGGTTGGACAGTGGAAAAGAGATTTTGATTCATTGCTTTCAATAAATGCAGTTCCGAAATTAAATACACTTCGTATTATTAATGATCATACGGAAGGGCTGAGTAAGGGCAGACCTACCCCATTTGCCCATGTGGCAGATAACGATTTGGCAATTGGTATATTTGTAGAATACCTAAGCAAATCTCCCATCTGGAATCAGTCTGCTATTTTTATTTTGGAAGATGATGCGCAGGACGGCCCCGACCATGTGGATGCACATAGAAGTACAGCCTATGTGGCAGGGGGATTCGTGAAAAGGCACTATATAGATCATACAATGTATTCCACCTCTTCCATGCTCAGAACCATTGAACTTATTTTAGGTTTGGAGCCTATGAGTCAGTACGATGCAGCAGCTGAGCCAATGTGGCGTTGCTTTTCTGCACAAGCAAACTCAACTCCATTTCTCTCCAAACCACTACAAGTGGATATCAATGAAAAAAATTCGGTGGAAAGTGTTTGGCAAAGGAGGAGTGAACAATTCGATTTCAGTAAAGAAGATCGTGCACCAGATCGATTATTTACAGAAGTGATTTGGAAAGCAGTCAAAGGGGAAAATGCCATTGTACCTGCGCCAAAACGTGCAGCCTTTTTTAAGGCGAATTCTGAGAAGGAAAAAGAGGATAAATAAATACTAATCTAATACCAACTGATGGGTAGAGATGCGATAAATTAATACCCTTGCCAGTTTTATCATATTCCATTCCCGCGCATCTTCAATGAAGAGAGGGTTGATGGAATTCAATTGGGTAGTTAATGAGTCTGCCAACTGATTCCAGTTATCATAGGAAGTAGTCTCTGTAACCTGATGATATGTGTCTGTTAATAAATGAGCTAGTTCCTGTTCTGAGTGAGCACTTCTCATTTGTTGAAGCAATACCTGCTCTGAAATAGCAACTGGGGAATGCATAAAACGATATTAAGTGAGCAAGTTATATAAATTTGCATATCCCCAATATTAAGTTTTAGAATTGTGGAAAAGATGAGTTTTTTACATGTAAATCAATAAAAATTTCATATTCTATCTATATTACCCCTTAAGAGAATATAAATTACGTTATTAAGTATTTTAATATATTTTCATATAAATTTCAAGGCTATGAAAAAAATGATAGCAGTAGTATTGACACTTAATTTACTAACGATTGCATTTTGTCAGAAAAGTTCCCCCTACCCTTTTCAGGAAATGAAGTTTCGTTTTATTGGTCCGGATGGAAATCGTGCCATTGCTGTAGCAGGAGAAGCCGGAAATCCGATGGTTTCCTATGTAGGGGCGGCATCAGGCGGAATTTTCAAAACCACGGATGGTGGTTATCACTGGAAACCCATTTTTGATGAAATGGATAATGCTGCCATAGGTGCGCTAGCTGTTTCGGTTTCAAGACCCCAACATGTTTGGGCGGGAACAGGTGAAACTTTTATCATTCGTCCGGCACACCCAAATGGAAATGGAGTATATAAATCAACCGATGGCGGAAATACCTGGAAAAATATGGGATTGCAAAATACTATTCGCATAAGCAGGATAATCATACATCCCACCGATACCAATATAGTTTATGTTGCCGCTTTGGGTAGTACACATGCTCCGCAAAAAGAAAAAGGTGTTTACAAAACAACAGATGGCGGCAAAACATGGGAACAGGTTTTATTTATCGACTCACTTACGGGTTGCAGTGATTTATCTATCAACCCACAACAACCCAATCAACTGGTTGCCGCTATGTGGCAGGTTTCCATGACAACCGGACAGCTAAATAGCGGAGGACCGGGTAGCGGTTTTTATCGGAGTATGGATGGAGGTAAATCCTGGCAACCAATGAAAAATGGATTACCAGGAGGTAAAGAACATCCGGTAGGAAAAACATCCATTGATTATGCTGCATCCAATCCAACAACTATTTACGCTTTAGTAGAAGATACTGTACCTGCTCTTTATAAAAGTATGGATGGTGGTGATACCTGGAAAATGATGCTGCAAAATAATTCACTGGCACAACGCGGACCCTACTATACGCGCGTTAGGGTATCTTCACAGGATGAACAAAAATTATATACCATCAGTGTTACCATTATGGAATCGAAGGATGGTGGTAAAACTTTTAATGGAAATGGTACCTATGAACCGGGTGGAGACAATCACGACATCTGGTTTGATCCATTGAATGCACAACGCATCATGGTAGCGCATGATGGGTGTATGAATATGAGTATGAATGGAGGAAAAACCTGGAAAAACATCAATCTGCCCATAGCACAGATGTACCATGTTTCGGCAGACAATGCAATTCCCTATCATATCATGGGCAATCGGCAGGATGGATACTCCTATCATACAGCAGCTATCAGCCGCCAGGGAAGTATACCTATTGGGAGCTGGAAATCGGTCGGAGGTTGTGAAAGTGGTTTTGCCCAAGCCGATCCATTTAATTCAAACATTATTTGGTCGGGATGTTATGATGGGGGATTAGATGTTACAGATTTAACTACCGGATTATCTCATGATGTTCGCGTTTGGCCTGTTACGGGCTATGGATGGGCGCCAGCTGATGTACCTTTTCGCTGGCACTGGAATTTCCCCATGACGCTCTCCCGTCATCAACCCGGTGTAGTATATGTTGGTAGTCAGTTTTTGCATAAAACCAATAATGCTGGTATGTCGTGGACAACCATCAGCGGTGATTTAACCACGAACACGAAAAGCAGACAACAACATTCGGGTGGGATAGCACATGATAACCTAATGACCTTTGATGGCTGTACCTTATACGCTATTGCTGAATCGCCTGTGAAACAGGGTGTATTATGGACAGGCAGCAATGATGGTCAGATTCATATTACTAAAAACGAGGGAAAGCAATGGGAATTGGTAAGTAAAAATATTCCTTCGCTGGCTCCCTGGGGAACTATCAGTAATATTTGTGCCTCTGCTTTTGATGCAGGTACTGCCTATGTTAGCATACATTTTCAGATGGAAGGAGATTTTACTCCCTACATTTATAAAACTACTGATTATGGAAATACCTGGCAATCAGTAACCGGTAATCTTCCCAGCAATAACAGTGGTTTTGTTCATTTTATAAAAGAAGATCCTGGACAAAAAGGATTGTTATTTGCCGGAACGGACAATGGACTATATGTGAGCGGCAATGATGGAAAAGAATGGATACAGTTAAAAAGAAATTTACCACCTGCGCCGGTATATCATATAGAAATTCAGCCGAATTTCAGAGATGTAATTGTGGCAACTTATGGAAGAGGTATTTATATTTTAGATGATATTACATCAATCCGTGAATGGAGTAAATCAATTAAAAATATCAACATCGAACTATATCCATTAAGAACTACTTATCGTTTTAATCAGCAAAACAGGAATCATGATGCAGGTGATGGAGTGAAGGGCGGCCAAAATCCCGAAGACCAGGCGTTGGCGCAATATTTTTTACCTGATACTTTAACAAAAGCTCCTCAACTTATTTTGCTCAATGCTGCCAAGGATACCATTGCTAGTTTCCCCGGTACCAATTTTAAAGGGATAAATCGTGTATGGTTTAGTTTAGCACATAAATCTTTCGAGGCACCCATATTTAAAACCATACCGCGTGGCAAACCCTTTGTGAAACTCGATGAGAAAGGAAACAGGCGGCCTTATATAAATGATTTGGATATGGCACCCGGCATGGATGGTTTGAGATTACCTCCCGGAAAATACCAACTGATTTTACAAGCAGGCGATGTTAAAAAACAACAACCCATTACTTTACTGAAAGACCCAGAATCTAAAGCAACTCAAGAACAAATAAATGAACAATATAACTGGGGTAAAATCCTGTTTTCTGCAATTAAACGAGCACATTCATTAATAGAAAAAATGGAAACAGTGAGAGCCGATTTGCTCAAAACAAATACTACCGCTGCTTTGAAACGAGAAGATGCCATTTATCAACTGGAAGCAAAACTGATTGATGTTCATCAAACCGGAGCCCGTTGGGATAGTTTCAGAAATCCGAGTCAGCTATTTGAACATCTATTAGGGTTATCCAAAGAAGCCCTTTCCATTGGTGCCGATTATCCACCTACTTCGCAACAGAAAAAAGTATTGGAACAACTTCAACAACAATTCAAAGCAATTGAAACCGACTTTCAAAAAATATAATTTCAGTTAATTTAACTTATTATAAATAAGCAATCTACCATGCAACCTATCATATCTCTCCAATCGGTACATAAATCATACGGAACCAAACAAGTACTAAATGGCATCAACTTAAACATTCAAGCTGGCCAGGTAATTGGATATATCGGACCCAATGGTGCCGGAAAAAGTACTACGGTAAAAATTTTATGTGGATTGATAGATGATTATGAAGGAACAGTTGAAGTAGCCGGCATCAATCTAAGGGATGATTTGCTGGCAGTAAAAAGGAAAATTGGGTATATACCCGAATTAGCAGAACTCTATGATGTGCTCACCCCCCGCGAGTTTCTCACTTTGATGTCGGAACTCTACGAATTACCAGAAGCAACAGCACAGGAACGCATCCTGAAAATGTTACAGGCATTGGGTTTAGAGGCACAGATTGATCAGCGGATGGATACTTTCAGTAAAGGAATGAAACAGAAAGTATTAATCATTTCCGGGATCCTACATAATCCAGACATCATCATTTTAGATGAGCCATTGAGCGGATTAGATGCCAACAGTGTACTGATTATTAAAGACCTGATTTCCAAATTAGCTTCAGAAGGTAAAACGATTTTTTATTGCAGTCATATGATGGATGTGGTAGAAAAGGTTTCCGATCTGATTGTATTAATTCATCAGGGTACTGTAATAGCACAGGGTACAATACAAGAGTTACAATCACAATCGGGAAACAATACCAGTTTAGAAAAAATATTTGCCCAGCTAACTTCAAATGAAACCATGGAGCATGCTGCTTCCGACTTAATTCAGGCCATACATCCTTAAAGAAAATTTACTTGAAAAAGTTACTACTCAAATTGCTATTATTGCCCCGGGGGTATTACACGAGAATGGGGGTAAATATTACCCAATTAAGGGCGATTCTAACGGCTAAATTGCTGATGGATGATCGCAGACCTATTCACTTGAACAGGAAAAATAAAAAAACAGAAGCAAAGCCATCGAATTTTATGGGTATCTTTCGATTCTTTTTATCCTTATTACTGGGGATTGTATTAATTTTTCCCCTTATTTCCGATGCTAATAAGCTAGTGAAGATGGGTATACTTTTTACCTTGCTTTTTATCATCCTTTCACTTATGCTGATTTCTGAATTTACTGCAGTATTGTTAGATGGAAGAGACAATCAGATAATTCTACCCAAACCAGTAAACGATCGAACTTTTTTGATATCACGTATCCTGCATTTAATCATTTTCATATTAGATGTATCGATCCCTATTGTCGTTCCCGCAGCAATAACCATCTGCTTTACGGATGGATGGAGAGGGTTATTCGGTTTTGTTATTATAATACCCTTTATTATTTTCTTTACCGTTTTTTTTCTGAATATTTTTTATCTGCTGATGCTGAAGTATACAACCATCGAACGATTTAAAAATATTGTTACTAATTTCCAGATATTCCTGGCTATCATTATTTATGGTGGCTATCAATTCATACCCCGCTGGATGGGAAGTGAATCATTTTTAACTTTTACCTTTCCTGAAAATTTTACCAGCTTATGCATTCCATCTTATTGGTTTGCGTCTGCATGGCAAATTGTATATCAAGGATTTGCTGGTAGTAATATGATTCGAATAGTGGCTGCCACCCTTGGTTTTGTTGTTCCGATTATTGCTATCCGGGCTATGATTGTATATTTTGCGCCCTCCTTTAACCGAAAACTAGCCGGTATTAATACTTCCGGATCAGAAGAAATTAAAGTACCTCCTGCAAAAACATCCACTCAAGCATTAAATATTTCCCATTCAACTGGAAAAAAATATTACCAATGGTTATCTGAAAAAATTACTCGAAATGGAGCTGAAAAAATGGGATTTGAATTTACCTGGCTAATCACTGCAAGAAGCAGGGATTTTAAGTTGCGAACTTATCCGGGACTGGGTTATATTGTTGTGTATATTTTTTTGCTGATTTTTTCTAAAAAAAATGTTTCTCTAAAGGATGTATCCGCTTCTGAAAATGGATTGAAACTTATGTTGATTTCTATGCTGTATATTTCGATGTTTTTTATAATTGGAGCGCTCAATAATAGCAAAACTTCAGATAAATATAAAGCTGCCTGGATTTTCTATATTGCTCCCATTCGGTTTCCCGGAGCCATCATTACAGGAACTGTAAAATCGCTTCTTTTCAAATTTGCAGCACCCTTCTTACTTATTTGCTCCCTTACTGGAATCTGGCTTTTGGGTTGGATCGCCATCCCCAATTTATTGCTGGCCATTGGAAATTTAGTGGCAATGACGTATTTATCTGCCTATATTGCTATTAAAGAATTACCCTTTTCCGTACCGGAATATGCAAGTGGCAAAGGAACCAACTTCTTAATCAACCTATTGATTGGTATTTTACCCCTATTTATTGGCATCCTGCATTATTTTATTTTTAATATGCTACCGTTGGTGGTTATATGTTGCCTGATTAGCTTCGCAGCAGTTTGGTATTTACATACCTCTCAATATGAAAAACATTGGCGTACATTCAACCCTGCTTATGTAGAAAGCAATAATGAAATTTAATTCAGTTGGTTTCATTTAAGCACTGAAAAAAATCTGTATCCCGACTACAAACAAATTAGAGTATATTTTGTTATTATAATTTAAAAACCAACTTGTTATTACCTTTTATTCAGTAGGAAAGATTTTAACAAAATTCAAGTGCCCTAGTTTAGTTATCAAGCTTTCTATTTGTTTATGCAATTGACGAAAAGTTTTACACAACTTCTACCCGCTGATATAATTGGATTTATATTGAATCAACCTATCCTTTCAAATAATAGAGTAATTTTGCAGCCAGTTTGGATAGTTCGCACTACCCTACTGGATATTCAACTCATAAAAAACCTAAATCATGGAAAATAACAATGCCGCAAAATGCCCCTTTTCAGGTGGCTTGGTAAAGAAAAGTGCCGGAGCCGGTACCAGTAATCGCGATTGGTGGCCACATCAATTGAAATTGCATATTCTCCGCCAGCATTCTGAGTTATCCAATCCGATGGAAAAAGATTTTAATTATGCAACTGCATTTGCTTCGCTGGATCTGGTGGAAGTAAAAAAAGATATTGAAGCCATCATGACTACCTCCCAAGATTGGTGGCCTGCAGATTATGGTCATTATGGTCCTTTCTTCATTCGTATGGCATGGCATAGTGCAGGTACCTACCGCATTGCGGATGGCCGCGGAGGTGGTGGCGCCGGTCAGCAACGATTTGCCCCCCTCAATAGCTGGCCCGACAATACCAACCTCGATAAAGCCCGTTTATTATTATGGCCAGTAAAGCAGAAATATGGAAAGAAATTATCCTGGGCCGATTTGATGATTTTGGCAGGGAATTGTGCACTGGAATCTATGGGCTTCAAAACCTTTGGATTTGCCGGTGGACGGGAAGATGTGTGGGAACCCGCAGAAGATGTGTATTGGGGAGCAGAAACTGAGTGGCTGGGGGATAAAAGATATACCGGAGATCGTGAATTGGAGAATCCACTCGGAGCGGTTCAAATGGGTTTAATTTATGTTAATCCAGAAGGACCTAATGGCAACCCCGACCCGATTGCTGCAGCCAGAGACATCCGCGAAACCTTTGGTCGTATGGCAATGAATGATGAGGAAACGGTTGCTTTGATTGCAGGCGGACATACCTTCGGTAAAACCCATGGTGCTGCCGATCCTTCGAAGTATGTAGGCAGAGAGCCTGCCGGCGCCAGTTTGGAAGAACAAAGCACCGGTTGGAAAAATACTTTCGGTACCGGTAAGGGTGGTGATACCATCACCAGTGGATTAGAAGGGGCATGGACTACTACACCCACTAAATGGAGTAATAATTACTTTGAGAACCTCTTTGGATTCGAGTGGGAACTTACCAAATCACCTGCAGGTGCACATCAATGGAAACCCAAAAATAATGGAGGTGCAGGAACAGTGCCAGATGCGCATGATCCTGCTAAGAAACACGCTCCATTCATGCTTACAACCGACTTGGCATTACGCTTCGATCCGGCTTATGAGAAAATATCACGCCGTTTCTTCGCAAACCCAGCTGAGTTTGCGGATGCATTTGCTCGTGCCTGGTTTAAACTCACGCACAGAGATATGGGTCCGCGTACCCGATATGTTGGTGCTGAAGTGCCTGCTGAAGTTTTAATCTGGCAAGATCCGGTTCCTGCGGTTCAACATCCTTTAGTAAATGAACAACAGGTTGCCGATTTGAAACAGCAATTATTATCCTCTGGATTAACCGTATCTCAACTGGTTGGAACTGCCTGGGCATCTGCCTCCACATTCCGTGGTTCAGATAAACGAGGGGGAGCCAATGGTGCTCGTATTCGTTTGGCGCCACAAAAATTCTGGACGGTAAACAATCCAGCTCAACTATCTTCCGTATTAGATACGATTGAAAAAATTCAACAAGCATTTAATGCAGCAAATGCTGGTGGGGTACAAATTTCATTAGCTGATTTGATTGTGTTGGGAGGAGTTGCCGGAGTTGAAGAAGCTGCTCGTTTAGGTGGACATCCAGTAAACGTTCCCTTTACGCCTGGTCGCACTGATGCCAGTCAGGAACAAACAGATGTAACGTCATTTGCAGTATTAGAACCAAAAGCCGATGGATTCCGTAATTATGCCTCCGGACATTATGGAGCAATTGCAGAGGATTTATTGATAGACAAAGCACAGTTACTAAATCTTACTGCACCCGAACTGACGGTTTTAATCGGAGGTTTACGAACCATTAATATAAATTACGATCAATCTGCTCATGGAGTATTTACTCATCAACCCGGAAAATTGAGCAATGATTTCTTTGTTAATCTGCTCGATTTGGGAACCAGCTGGCAACCTATCACTGCGCATAAAGATGTGTTTGAAGGTCGCGATAGAAAAACGGGTGAATTGAAATGGACTGGTACAAGGGTTGATTTGGTTTTGGGATCGAATTCGGAGTTGCGTGCATTGGCAGAAGTATATGCCTGCGACGACATGAAAGAAAAATTCGTGCACGATTTTGCAGCAGCATTTGCAAAAGTGATGAATTTAGACAGATTTGATTTGAAGTAATCTTTGCTATCAAACGAATCAGATAACTATCATAAAGGACAGCGAATGCTGTCCTTTATTTATTACCCGTTTTGTGTAAGTGAGGGGCTGGTGGATGATGGTAACCCAATTTAATACTCAAGAGGTGCACAGGCTCAATCTCACACTCACACTGATTTTTGTACCCCGTGTAGTTACCGAACGCAGAGAAAGACTACATGGTTTGGAACGAAATTTTCCTACCGAAGGCGCGCAGAATCTTCACTATCGTTAAGGAGACTACACTAGGAAAAAAATCACACTCAATCTCACACTCAATCTGATTTTCGTTCCCCGCGTAGTTACCGAACGCAATGAGAGACTGCACAGGGTTGGGAATGAAAATGCGCTTCACGAAGGCACTAAGTGTGCCAAAGGTACACTACATTAATAAGTAAAAGAAAGTTGTATCTTTAAATGGGAATACAAACAATACCTATTCTGGTAAACTTCATGAAAAAAATTCTCTTTTTCTTGCTGCTGCTATTTCTAATAGCTGTTGAAATACTGCGGGTGTATTTTATCATGCCATTCCCAGGAAGTCAGCAACAAACTTCACTACAATTTGCCTATTGGTTGGGAAAGAATATTATATGGATTCGTATCCTACTTTTGGCAGCAATCTCCTATCCCCTGCTATCTACATTGCAATTATCCAAACGATTGACCCGATATATTCTGGCTGGTAGTTTTGCTATCTATGCAGTCGTATTTTATTTCGTTAACTTCCGATTCCTCGCCGATAAAATGTTTTATCAGCCCCGCACCAAAACAATGCAGGGAGTAAAAAACAATTCTATTGCAAAAGATAAATTGATACTGGGTTTAGTTATCAACGGCGAAGCCCGAGCTTATCCCATTCAATTAATTGGCTACCATCACCAAGTAAGAGATACCGTAGGAGGCGAATCGGTGCTCGTTACGTATTGCACTGTTTGCCGCACGGGACGCTTTTATAGCAGTCAAGTGAATGGTAAAGAAGAACAATTCCGCCTAGTAGGCATGGATCATTTCAATGCACTATTCGAAGATGCGAGCACTAAAAGTTGGTGGCGACAAGTAAATGGTGCAGCAGTGGCGGGACCTCTAACCGGACAACAACTGCGTGAAATTCCTTCTCAACAGATGACCCTTGCCGCTTGGCTTCGTCAATATCCATCCAGCACCATCCTGCAACCCGACACGATTTTTCGGGAACAATATGATGAACTGAAAGCATTCGACAAAGGAACTGTTACCAGTAAACTGGAAAAAAGAGATTCCCTTTCCTGGCAAAGGAAGTCGTGGGTAGTAGGCATCAAAACCAATAATGCTGCCAAAGCTATCGACTGGAACGAACTAGTAAAAAAAAGAGTAATCGAAGATTCTTTACCCAACCTCCCCTTCTTGTTGGTATTGGATGATGATTTCACCTCCTTCTATTGCTATAACCGAAATGTACTAGGCACAACCCTCCGCTTTGAAGCAAAACAGGTGGATAAACAATGGATGCTCTTCGACACAAATACTGGATCAACCTGGAACCTACTAGGAAAGTGTCTTTCAGGAAAATACCAAAATACCCAACTTTCCCAAACACCCGCCTATCAAGAGTTTTGGCACTCCTGGCTAACTTTTCAGCCGAATACTACAAAGTAAGATTTTATTAGTTGAGGGTGTGATGTTCTATGGGTAGTTCTCGTTTTACATGATAATTTGTATCCAACCCCTTTCAATCATATCCCATCCATCCTTCCAACTTATCTCCCATATCAATTAGTCTATACTTAATCGCAAAAATTACGAGCCCAACCCTACTCTTCACCTTACATTTTTCAAATAGGTGATCGCGATAGGTATCTATGGTTCTCGGACTAACATGCATGCGTTTTGCAATTTCACCATAAGTTAATTCACTGGAACAATAGCGTAGAAAAATAAATTCTCTATGGGTAATTTCAGGAAATGTTACGGAATGATTATTTTCAGCATGCGCGGATATATAATGAAACATTCGACTACCGGCTAATTCATTCACGTAAAAGTTTTTTTCGCTTATGCATATAAGTGCCTGATGCAATTGTTCAATTGTAGCATCCTTAGGCAAAAAACCATATGCTCCCAATCGCAGCATTCGGATTACAGCTACTTCCTCTTTTACCATAGATACTACAAGAACTCTGGTTTCCGGTAAATGGGTATGCAACCAAAGAGCAGTTTCATACCCATCCATTATCGGCATCCGAATGTCGAGCAAAACAATTTCGGGTGAGGATAAACGATTCAATTTTTCCTGAAACTCTTTTCCATTTGCGGCTTCCAACACCACCTCAAAGCCCGTGAATGTTTGAATCATCCGAATCAAACCGGTTCTCACCAGATGATGATCATCAACTACAGCAACCGGAACGTTTTTTTTAATTAAATTGATTGTCGAGGCTGCGTTAAACATATTACATAAGCTACTGTTAAGAATACATACAATACAACATGCTGTACTATTCGCACCATGGAATACCATCCCAACATAGCAGGCAAAGAATAAGATTCAGGAAAAAAAACTTTACTTATCTCCCAAAAAATGATTGTTATAAAATAAAAGAACACCCCACATGTAACCCAAAGAATAGGAGGAAATGAATTTCTTTCAGTAGGAGGGAGTGGATTTTTTATTAATAGATATAATAAACAGGTGGTGGAGGCCAGCATAGCAAGAGAGTCGAACCAAATCATTATCTGATACAGATCAGGAATACTGGATGCGGGAAGTAACTCAAACAATAAAATCAGTATACCCTGAACTGCCACGAAGAATATTTTGAAACTTGAAACAAATGACTTTGGAAAGTACTGAAATAATATCCACCCATATCCTCCCACCTGAACAGCCAATTCAGTCGATTTTACCAAAAAACTATCCTTCCAACTGCTCGTTTGCAATTGAGGAATCCATTCTTGAAAAATATGTATTACAATAATTGCAGGTAAAATCAATTGTCGAACAGAGCGACATCGATTAAAAACCAGCAAAGTCAATACAAGCAGTAGCGATTGCCAGAGCAGTAAGTAAAATATGGATAGCATTAAGGATAAAGAGTTCCATGATTAAAAAATGAAGTAGCACCCCCACTACCCAGCGATTTCATAGCTGGCAATGCAGCACCTGAAGCTGGATATACAGCAAAGTACAGTGTATACTTATGGAGGTATTCTGGATAATGATTAGGAACAGTGGCAGGGGTATAATACCCAAAATGGATTCCCAAAGAATCAGAAATTGCATTGGTTTGCATTTGGTGCATGTAATTGATAAGGTCTTTCACCGCAATTTTAACCATACGGGTTTCCTGATTTCCGCGTTGACTTATAAAGGCAGCCGACATTTCATTGGCCGCATTTCCAGATATCAAACCATTAATGGAACTATCGCCTTTAACTGCTTGAACTATATTTCCATTTGGCATTGGGTTTGAAATCATTTCCTGTTTTTGACAGGCAGTGCTCATCAGTTGCACAGCAATGATGCAAATAGCAAATGCTATACTTAAATTGATTTTCATGATTGGCATATTATTTTTTGAAATACGATTGTTTCAACAAAATAAAAGGCTAAGGAAACTGGCTCAAATGCAGAAATAGATAGTTTTAGGACAGACTTTTTCCAAATAAATGATAATCAAATTGTTAAATAAATAACATGGATTGGAATTCCGTGTTTATACCTATAAAAAATACAGTGTAAACACCGATTATTTAAGTAATTAAAATCAGTTATATTCCGCAGTATTGGAAGAGTGGGGAGCGTTTAACAAAGAATGCCTTTCATAAATTCATTCTTGCAAAGGGCAATAAAGTAAGCCCTAAGCCTCCAATAAAAACGTGTGAATTATTTCAGGAAGAAACAACCGGAGAACATAGTTTGTATCTTGCATCCCAATGGAAAAATTAACTGCAGTAGATATTGATCGAATTATTGAAATGGCCTGGGAAGATCGCACTCCATTTGAAGCCATACGACTACAATTTGGCATATCGGAAAGTGAAGTAATTCTACTTATGCGTAAACAGCTCAAGCGCAGCAGTTTTAATCTTTGGAGAAAGCGAGTAAACAGTGGAGTGAGTCAGAAACACGCCAAAACCCGAAACCCTGATATCACTCGTTTTAAATGCAGTTTGCAGAGAACGATTTCAATGAATAAGATTAGTAAAAGATGAGCGTATGATTTCGGTCCGCCTAACCCGTATTTGCATCGAAAGAGCCTGCTAGCCATTTTTCTTTTCACAGCCTCCATTGCAACTTAGGCTAAGAGAGTGACTTTGCGGATTAAAATCAAAATGCAATTTCCAAATGGAAAAATTCACTTGAAAGCCGCTCACTTCGATAGAACTTTCCAAAAGTCCTTTACTTATAGAAATTATTTTTCGCCACAATTTTTACTCATTAATCATTCGAATATTTATTCTCGAGCAGCTCCTCTTTCAACTTGGTGCGGAACGACCATACAAAGCTTATCATAACAGCACGGGTATCCACCTTAAAATAGCGTTGATAGGTAAAATCAGATCCTGCAGCTGTAAATCCATTCCGCTGCGTATTAAATAAATCTGTTACAACTAAGCCCAGTGCCCCCCTGCCCTTGCTGATTTTTTGCTGAAAGCCCCAATCTGTATTATATACAGCGATGCGGGTTCCCTGTGGGGTTACCGTGGGTGCCGAATAGTTTATGGATACCTGCAGCTTACTGTTTTTTGATAATGAAAAATTATTGATACACTTGGCATAGCCACTCCAAGCATCATTGCTCAATTCTTTGGCGATATTATTTGCATTCAATTGCTGGCGAAACACAGATACACTGGCATTCAGTGACCAAACCGGTGTGGGTTCAAATGAACCAATCGCTTCGAGTCCATAGGTATCATTGGTTCCAATATTCTGCGGTAACACCAATGCTACTCCATTGTTGTTAAGGCTTATCAAAGTGCGGATACTATTGATGGCATGCCGGTAAAAAAGATTCACAGTAACAGAATTTTTATTCCACTCTTTTGTAATTCCCGTTTCAATTGCATTCACCAACTCGGGCTGTAAATAAGGATTACCCCCATGCGGATTGAGTGAATCTGTAATATCAATGAAAGGATTTAACTGTCCCAACCCAGGCCGATTGATGCGCCTGTAATAACCCAACTTGATAAAATCGGAGGAACTAAGATAATAGGAAACCGTTGCGGAAGGAAAAAGCTGAAGGTAACTATTGGTAAATAATTTTTTTTCGCTGCCATCTTTTCCGGAATTATTGGTTTGCTCTGCGCGGAGACCAACATCGTATTTAATATTATTTCCGGAAGTTGCTTCTGCAGATCCTTTATATTGCAAATAGCCGGCCTGAATGTTCTCGTTAAATTTAAACCGATTGCTTGCAGCCGTATTAACTAAATAGTTGCCTCCTTGCATGTATTCACTCACAAAATCGGCATCAATATTTCTAAACGTGCCTTTGTAACCCATCGCCAACGTGGCATGGGTAGTAATAGGAACCGTATAATCAATTCGAGCATTACTTACCCCTGCATCTTCGTAATTGTGGGTACGTTGCTGAAATATCGACCCTGCAGGATTACCGGCATTATCCAAAGGAGTGGTAGGTATATCGGTATTTTGCCGATCCCGGTTTTGTCCGCTACTTAGCAATATTGTCAGCTTCTTTTTTGGGTTGGCGAAAGATTGGCTGTAGTTAAGGGCAAACTCCAATGACTTCCCGGTTTCACGTTCATCAGATACCCGCCGATTGGCACCTACAAATTGCTGAGCATTAGATTTAATATGGGTTAGCAGAGATTCAATATTATGCTGGTTATCGATATTGCCATTCACCTCCAACCCAATGGAATGTCGTTTATCCGGAGTAAAATCCAGATTCAGTTTAGCGTTATGTGTTTCTTCATAGCGATCATCATCTCGCACCTGTGTTTGCTGATAATTATTAGTAAGGGCATAGTTGATCCTTTCCGCATCCGCATGTCGGGTTCTGCCTGCGAAGCGATTATCGTAGTTGAGACCAAAATTCCATTTGCCTTCTTGATGTCCTAATAGAATAGCAGAATTCAATCTGCCCCTGGCACCTACTCCAGTGCCTAACAAAAACGAACCATTGGTTCCTTTACCAGTATTCTTCTTAAGGGTAATATTGATGATACCTCCCTCCGCTTCCGCATCATATTGCGCAGATGGGTTATTGATGATTTCAATGGTTTCAATAGAAGATGCAGGAATATTATCTATCGAACGAATATTTGAATTTCTACCATTAATTAGTATCAAAGGAGATTTGCCACGAATGGTTATACCATTTTCAGGATCTGTTACAACAGTAGGGGTATTACTGAGTAAATCAGTTGCAGTGCCACCAATTTGAGTTAGATTATCCTTAGCATTAATGATAAATCCATTGGGCGTTTTTTTAATCAGGCGTCGAATGCTATTTACTTCAACAGATTGCAATATGCCTGCGGCAGGTTCTAATTGGATTGTACCAACAGACTCTGTACCCAATTTCACAGTTATTGACAAATAATGAGTTTGGTAACCCATTAATTGAATTTTCAGCTTATACGTTCCAGGATTAATATTATTCATCTGAAATTTACCCAGACTATCTGTAAAAACGGATACAGAAGGACGAGTGCTATCGCGATACAACATTACACTGGCCAGTTCGAGTGGTTTGGCCGATTGTACAATTGTACCAGTAACTACAGCCTGTGCCTGTGCAATTATTGAGTAAAAAAATAAACCAATCGTTAACCAGCTATACTTGAATTGCATTGAAAAATGCTTAGTTTTCAGTTTTATTAAATAATTGAAAATGAAATTTTTAAAAGCTTTTTTGCATTACAAAATTATACTGAATAAAGTATAAATTGGTTTTATTAACCGATTAAAAAATGCTTTTACCGATATATTTTATGGAGAAAGCTAATTGCTAACAATTATGCAATTGAATGTAATTCAGCAGTTAGGCATATTCATGTGGATGCATAACGGGGAAAAAAAGAATTCAGAATATTGGCTGATAATGCAATTATTCACTTAAGCTTTATTGCGCTTCATCAATAAATATTGGCACAAAGCAGCAAATAGAAGTAAAAGTACCAGCTATCAAACAAATAACAGGTTATTCCAGAAAAAATTTGTCAAGGAATAAATTATACCCCTACCGATTCATCCTTAATTAAGGGAAGTATCTCTATAGACTTTCGCAATTGATAAAAAGGTAATTGCGTTATCAACTGGTGTGCTTTTGCTTCATCAACCTCCTTTAAAACTAAAACTGCACCATTTTTGGTAGGTCGCAAATAAAGCTGTTCGAGCCAACCCTCTTTCTTCCATTGAGCTACTACTTCACGTTCATGTTGCAGTATTTGGGAAAAATTATCTGGCAGATTATCGGTATCGATTGTAAGTATTACAAGTATTCTATTCATCATTTTTCATTCATTAATCTTGTGCGCAATTCAGGGAATCGGTAGAAAGCAACCAGGAAAACCAATGCTTCAATTATACAGGGAGCCACAATAGATAATCCATGTTGAAGATGTGTTGCAATTGCGCCACCCATATAAGCTGCTAATAAAAACGATCCAAATATACCCGTGCGAGGTATAATAAATAAAATGAGACAAGTAATTTCCAGTAGTCCAATGCGCATAATTGTTATTGTATCGATTCCAAAACTTGCAGCCATTTTTTGAGTTTCTTCATTAGCCATTAATTTACCACTGGCGCTTCCCAGGAAAATTAATGCTATCATAGCAGTAAATACCCAGTAGAGAATTTTTTTTGTTTTTGCTGATTTCATGTATGTATGATTTTAAATAAATAGATACTAAATACGCTTAATTTGAAATGACCATTTGAAAACCAGACATAGGCATTACAAATGTATATGTATATTTATGTTAACATAATTAAATACAAAACTAAATTGAAAATGTATTTATAATTACGAAAATAATCAATTTACTTTACTTTTGCAAGTAGTTACACGATTGTATAGTAGTAACCAAAAGTAAAGCATTGAATAAAATTCAACTTTCATGCAAAAAAAAAATATTAAAAAATCTCAAAAAGATTGTTCCATTAAAGATATTTTAGATATAATCGGAGGTAAATGGGCAATGCCTATCATCTATAACTTGTCTAAAGGCAAATTACGATTCAAAGAAATTGAGCGCACAGTTACGGGTATCAATACGCGAATGCTGGTAAAAGAATTGAAAAATTTAGAATTGAATGGAATTATTTCCCGAACCGTTTTTGCTACAGTTCCTCCTACGGTAGAGTATGCGTTAACTTCTAAAGGAAAAAAACTCCTGCCCAGCATTCATTCTTTATACAAATGGGGGCAAGAGTTTGCTACAAAAAAATAATTGGGGATTCTATGTATCCAATTTTCATATTTCATTAAAGAAACGAAATATGCTCAATATCATTAGTCTGCTCATAATTTCCTACATTTAATTTAAGAAATTGTCTCACATTTTTTTAGATCATTCCTCGAGTAAAGACCATCTAACAAATATTATATTACATTTTACCTATGGGATTGAGCATAGTAGCTATAGAAATGCTAAAGCAAAAGAAGAAATCGCTACAACTCAAACAGAGAATTACCAATAAAATTGAAGTTGAATTGGAATGCTGGCTTGAGATATATAATCTACTCAATCAAAATCAAATACCTTTTGAAATAATTTATATAGCCTGCATCACTGGGGAAGAATTTCCAATTTGGATGGATTATTTAGAAGAATTAAACTCATCGGGTTATAACTTTAATAAAGATTTATTAGTGATTGCTGAAAATGATATAATTCCCACAGCCGTGCAGCGGCTATTTCCAGCAAAAAATAATTCGCATTTTCATTATATCCCGAATCTAGAAATTGTTGAAACGCAGGAATATGATTTTCAAAAAGGGTTACAAAGCTGCATTTCAAAAATAAATGTATCGGGAAAAGTTGTTGTTTTTTTTGGAAGGGTATCACCTGTAATTATTTTACCTATTTCCGATTTATTAAACATCATAAATAACATTGATCTGCCTTTGTATGAGACTATATATCTAACTGATGAAAATTTTAATTGGCTGATTTTTTGTTCACATAAGCAAGATTGGTATGCTGGGTATAAAACTTAAAAAAGAGGGAGTTTGAGCCTGTGCGCCTTTGGCGTAATTGATTGTGAGGATATTTTGCTCCCT
>JBAWZY010000011.1:0-61405 GCA_037142775.1 Chitinophagia bacterium
TGAGTGTGGAGTTTGAGTGTGAGGATTGTTACTCACATTCGAAATCGCACTCACTTTTTTGTTTTTATTGATTGTGAGAGGGTAACAAGATCATTGCGCCAAAGGCGCACCACTAAAGACAGTTTGAGTGTGGAGTTTGAGTGTGAGAATTGTTACTCACATTCGAAATCGCACTCACTTTTTTGTTTTTATTGATTTTGAGAGGGTAACAGGATCATTGATCCAAAGGCGCACCAATTTGTAATCAACCACTTATACTCATTTCATTGTGGTTTTTCTTTTCGGCCAGGTTTGGGACAGATTTTTGTGTTTTTAAAGGGAAAGCGATGTCACGGCCTTAAATTAATTTTACAATTTACCAAGGGCATTCTGTTTCAGTTTCTACATTCCAAAAGATGCCCGACTTAAAATCACTTGTGATAAATTCGAATATTTTTTGTGCAGATTCTTCTGGCGACAATCGTCCATTAATGTTACTCTTGGAAATATTAGTTCTCACCCAACCTGGATGCACAGAAGCAACAAGTTGTTTGCCTTGTAGTCTATTACTTAAAATTTTAGTGTACATATTGAGTGCAGCCTTAGACATTCTATATGCAACTGAATCATTTTTTTCACAAAAGTCTATTGAACCCATCTTAGAAGATATATTAATTATTTTGCCGCCAATAGTTAAATGCTTTAGCATCTGTTCAGTGAAAAATGTTGTTCCTGTCACATTAACATCAAATGTTTTCTTGAAAGAAATTTCTTCAGGCAATTCAAAATCCAAATCAGGTCCAATACCTGCATTATTAATTAAGATGTCGACTTTAACAATTTCATTTTGAAAGATATTTTCAAATGCAGCAATTGAATCTAAATTGGAAAGGTCTAATGAGCAAGATTTGTAATAATTATCATTTATATTATCAATGCCTGTTGTACTAGTACCAATAACACTATAACCATTAATTAGTAATAATTTAGTTAAAGCATGTCCAATACCTTGACTTGTTCCAGTTATCAAAATTGTCTTACTCATTTTGTAATTCTAGTTATACAAAATATTATTTTTGAAAAATATAAATTACTACTTGTTAATATTCGTAATCTCGTTCAAATCAGCAATATCCTGGCTTCTGCCTGATGCAGTTTTGTTATCTATAAATTCTTTTAAACCTATATACTTTACTTCAATCCCATTTACATCTACAATTAATTTATTTGGATAAGCATCTTCAAATTTCACTCCATCAATGGTATTCAGAATATCAATTCTAAGTGGCGGATATCCTATTTGTGTAACATAACCCTCTTGCATAAAATCAAATTTTGTTAATCCTAAACTTGCTAATCCGAATTCTTTTATGGCAATTACTAATTTTTCAGCATTCGTTTCTGAACTATTAATCCAAATATCTAAATCGCCTGTGTGTCTCGGTTTACCATGAAATGCTAATGCATATCCACCAACCACCAGATAATCAACTTGGTGTTTATTAAGGAGCTTAACAAAGTCTTCAAAATCTTGGGCTAATGTCATACTTTCAATTTTCTTCTTACTACATGCGTTTTATCCATTCTAGTAGTTTTTAGATCTACTGTTTGAGAAATTAAAAATGTCACCGCTTCAAGCCTTTTTACCAAAGGTTGTGCTAACCAATAATTCAAATCATTCATTTTTTCATCCAATGATTTAAGTGGTGCTTTATGTAAAACTGGTGCAATATTCATATTCAGAATTGACTATAAAGTTACTTAAAATAAGGCGTTTTTAGGTTCTAACTCCCAGGCCGGGTTCCCGGCCAGTTTTTCACCCAAAACGGGTTAAAGCAGGTGAAATATGAGAAATATAAATCTATTTCATTCTTGTATCCTATTGATTATCAATAAAAGAAAAGTTATAAAATACCACTTTACACTCTCATAATCAGGGTGTCTCAGGATCGTTGCGCCAAAGGCGCACCACTAAAGACAGTGTTAGGGTGGAGTTTGAGTGTGAGGATTGTTACTCACATTCAAAATCGCACCCACTTTAAGAAGAGTGAGGGTGGAGTTTGAGTGTGAGGATTGTTACTCACATTCGAAATCCCAATCAATTTAAGGAGAGTGAGGGTGGAGTTTGAGTGTGAGAATTGTTACTCACATTCGAAATCGCACCCACTTTAAGAAGAGTGAGGGTGGAGTTTGAGTGTGAGGATTTGTTACTCACATTCGAAATCCCATTCAATTTAAGGAGAGTGAGGGTGGAGTTTGAGTGTGAGGATTGTTACTCACATTCGAAATCGCACCCACTTTAAGGAGAGTGAGTGTGGAGTTTGAGTGTGAGGGCGAAAGAAGATAATACCTTCCAGCTCGCACTCGCACTTGTTTGCGGTTAAGTAATGCTATAAGTAATACGATACCTTTTTGGAAAGTCTCTGCAGTTTAGATTTCGTCGCTCTGGTTATTGCTAATTTTTGAGTCTGAAACATGTTGGTTCATAACATTGCAAGTACTATCAATCATTAGTAAAACCAAATAGAGAGGCATAGAAAAAATTTCATGACTATCATATGGCAAAGAATTAGCCAATTAAGATAGACCTTTCAGATATTGTATATAAAATACTTTTATATAATCCAATATTTTGGGAGAAGATGAAAGGCAATCTTATTTTTTATTATTTTACCCTCGTTTTAAACAATATCCAATAATCGAAGCATCCCGTTTACATGCTGTTTTTCTTAGAATGGTAAATGCCTTTAAACAAATCCTATGAAAAAAATCCTCCTATTATTGTTGCTAATTATTTCATCGCAACGCTTATTTGCACAAGAATCCATTTCAGTGATTTCTCAAGGTACCGGCGATTCCTATGAAATGGCCCGCAACAATTGCCTGAGAAATGCAATTGAAAAAATATATGGTGCTTTTGTGAGTACCAGTACGCTGGTGAACAATGGTCAACTTCAAAAAGATGAAATCTACACTTTCAGTTCGGGTAATTTTAATAATTATCAGGAGATCAGCAGTGTTGTGGTAAACGGAAAATATTCTGTAACGCTGAAAGTGATCATGTCGAAACAAAAGTTGGCAACTTTTATTAAGAGCAATGGAAAAAATATAGAGTATGATGCACGTGAATTTGTTTCCGGAATTAAAGCGAAGGTAATTAATGAAAAATTGGCGGAAGAAAGCGAAGTAAATATAGTAAGTGCACTGGTAGATTTTGCCAACAGAGTATTTCCGGATTGTATAGATTATGAAATCAAGGCTTCAGAACCCTATTTGGGAATCATTTACGGATGGTCGCTGCAACTGGAATTGAAATTTGCTACCAATAAAAATCTGGATATTCTCAATCAACATATCCATAAAACGTTAAGTGCGATAGATTATAACTATGTAGATCAGCCTCAAAACGATTGGGGTTTCAAATGCTGGACTTCCGACAAATACCCGGAAGTAAGCGAAGTGATACCCGGGAGTGCTGCAGCAATTAGTCAGCTGAAAAGAGGCGACAAAATAGTAGGAATACGCGCTGGTGAATTGGGTGATTTTATTAGTCTGAAAGGCAAAGCAAGGGAATTATCGGATATGCTTGCAAACTTCAGCAAGGCTAATCAAAACATAAGTTTGGAAATAGAACCCCGAGAAGAAAAAATGAATGCCAGGAAGGGAACCATATCGTATGATTATGGAGACAAGAAAATTATATTGATGAAACCTAGCACGTATGCGATCCGAACCAAAAGAACACACGACGATAGAGAAGATTTGGGGAAAGCCACTTATACGATTAATTATAATGGCAGTTACTATGAGATGCGATCAAATGCATCTCGCACGATGCTTCATAATTTTGTTGCTTACAATACCTGGAGAACCATTACAGGGTATCAGGTAGCAATGGATGCCGGAAAATATTCTAAAAGAATATTACTTCGCCCGGTAGTTGCCAGCAGGAATAATGATTTTAGGTCGAGCAATCCGCAATATTGCGTGTTTACTTATCATTTAGAACCTTACATGAAAAGTCCGGTTTTAGAATTGAAAGAATATAAAGGAATAGATGCAGAAGAAAGTGCACCATCCGATGCGATTTATATCAAAGATGCTTTGCGATATTATGTTGCTCAAGACGAAGTAGCGAATATTCGTTTGCCATATTTGTCGGCACTCTTTTCATGCATTGTTGAATTCTCGGAAAACAAAGAAAATTCACTGGACGCAATTAGTAGTATTAAGGGATTTAAAGTAATTAAACCTTGAGATTGAATAATTTTACATCATCTATATAAAGTTTTTCCTATTAGAAGAATAAAATCAGATTAAGCAATTCAATAGAATATATCTAAAATAGACCCCTTCTTTATTATGTTCATTATGTTGAGGTCAATCTCATTCCCCTTTCAGTTGGAAAATGCTGATGAAATAATAAAATATTCAATAAAATTTTTGAGTGCCTCTTTTTGCATAAAATATTGTCGGTAAGGATTTCCGGAAGCTATTTTCAATGATATAAATTACTCAGGGTTGACCAGAAACTACTTCATAAAACAGTTCCTAACCTCCAGCTTAACCATTCCGATTATGAATACGCTCCAAGCTTTTAAAAATTTCACAGATACATTACCCGATCAGTCTCAATTAATGCCCGTTTTATTTATCGGACATGGCTCACCGATGAATGGCATTGAGCAAAATGATTTTAGTAATCGATGGACCTCCCTGGCAAGAGAAATTCCTACCCCTTCGGCAGTTTTGGTTATATCCGCACATTGGTTTACCCGAGGTACTATGATTACCGCAATGGATTTTCCTAAAACAATACACGATTTTGGTGGATTCCCAGATGCACTCTATCAAGTCCAATACCCTGTTCCGGGAAGTCCCTCCCTGGCAAAAAATGCCGCAGAATCAATTAAGTCAACAGAAGTTGTGTTCGACCATGATTGGGGGTTGGACCATGGTGCTTGGACAATCATACGGCATATGTACCCTGATGCAAATATTCCCGTAATACAGTTAAGTATGGATTATACAAAAGCTCCCAGGTTTCATTACGAACTGGGTCGTGAACTTATGCACCTTCGTAAAAAAGGCGTATTAATTATGGGAAGTGGGAATATGGTACATAACCTTAGGATGGTAGCTTGGGATAAACTAAATGGACCATCTTTTGGGTTCGACTGGGCGCTGGAAATGAACCAACAATTCAAAGACCGCATTTTACAAAAAGACCACACTGCCTTGATTCAATATGAACATTGGGGTAAAGCTGCTCAACTGGCTATCCCTACACCTGAACATTATTTACCCCTCCTGTATTCATTGTCTTTACAAAACGAAAAAGATTCAATCAGTTTTTTTAATGATGAGGCAGTTGGGGGCTCGTTAACCATGACTTCAGTAAAAATAGGATAATCAAGTTTCTCCGCCTTATGTAAAGCGAGATATGCTAGGCTAGAAATTATTTAAATGCATCCAATGCAACTGTTGGCTTTCCCGCATCATCAAATGCCCCAAGTTTATATCCTTGCCAGTTATTATAACATTCCGGTTCCCAGTAAAAAACACCTAACCCTTTTTTTCCGGGTAATGAACGAACTTTAGATAATAAATCCATAAGAAATTCCTTACATACCAATGGTTGATTAACCGGCATACCTACTTCGGTAATTAAAACCTCTTTCCCATATCGGGTAATCATATCCTGCATATTGGCGAGGCATTGTTCATTCTTAATTTGCCAATCATTTACCGAGGGATATAATGACATACCTATTACATCAAAGGAAACGCCATTTTGGATTAGCCCATCCATTAACCATCGAAAAAGCGCATTATCGTATCCGTTAGAAATATGTATCATCACTTTTGATTGCTGAAATACTTCCTTTACAACAGCACAGCCACTTTTGATGAGCGTTGCACATTGCAACATGTTTTTACTGGCTCTACCATCATCCCAAAGTATTCCATCATTGATTTCATTTCCAACTTGAATCCATTCAGGCTGAACATTATTACTTTTTAATGCAAGCAAAACTTCTCGTGTATGAGCTGCCAGCGCCGTATTTAATTCAGTAAATGACAACCAACTCCAGGTAGCTGGTTTGTTTTGTTTTCCCGGATCTGCCCAGGAATCAGAATAATGAAAATCAATTAAAATACGCATTCCTTTTGCAGAAGCCCGCAATGCCTGAATCACAACATCTTGTTTGCCGCACCATCCATTTACAGGGTTTACCCAAACTCGCAATCGAATTGCATTGATTCCTAATTGCTTTAATATATCGATACAATCTTCTTGCTGACCTTTTGCATTATAAAATCGAACTCCTTTCGATTCCATTTCACTCAGCCACCCGATATCAGCACCTTTTGCTAGGCTATCAGATACTGACTGTTCGGCAGCATTTTTTTTATTGCAGGCAAGCAAGATCCAGCACCCAAGCATCAAACACAATCTCATTTTAATCATGTATTAAAAGTAAGCAGATCAGGGGATTGGAGAAAAAAAGCGGCCCTCCTTTCAGAGAGCCGCTCGAGGTTGGGCTGCTATGCCACCAACAACTCTACTTATTAATGCTAACGGTTTGCTTGTTTTCATCCAATACAATCGTGTATAATCCGGCAGTAGCGGGCGTTTTAAAATTATTTCCGCCTTCCCATTTAATTTTGCGGGCTACTCCAACTGCTTGGTTACCCCCACTATTATCTTCATAATCGAACGCGCCCCAGGCATTTCCAGCTAAGAATTTTATGTCTTTATTTGCTAACAGGTTAACCGTGATTGACCACTGACCATTGCCGTTGTAGGTCATGGTTGGGCTAGAGCCCGGATCCCAGGCAGTTACTCCCTGAATGCCATCACCCACTAACCGCATTTCAGTAGCAGGAGAAATTTCATATCGAACTTCATCTGCATTTCTTCCATTCCAGATAACCCGATATCTTCCGGCTGTAGAAATATCCGGCATGTTATTATCATTAATAGTAACCAAAGAACCGCTACCGCCATTTGACCCATAACTACGTGCATTGGTTATTGTTAAGTCACCATTGTTCCAGCCATTATTGTCTATCAATTTCCATCCGCCTGTTGTAAAAGTTGTTAATCCAACAAATAAATTTCTTTCCGGATTACCCATAGCAAAATTTGGGAAAGTTTTTGTGGGATCCCAGCCTGCACCGGTTGAGCCTCCTACAAAACCCATTCTGCCTTCGCGGATATCGTATTTCATAGTAGTACGGTCGATTGAGATGCGATAGATACCTGCTGTGGATACCGTTAGATTATCTCCCCCTGCAACTAAATTTCCTCCGGATCCACCATAATTGATATCCCAAGAACGACCTTGAGTAAACTTAAACTGAGCGCCTGCTGGTAAATAAATATAGATGTAGTATAATTTATTTAGTGCGCCCGAGCGTAAATCTCTAATCAATTCCGGAGCAGATCCCGGATCCCAGTCATTACCATTTCCGGTACCTCCCTGATATCCACCTGGTAAATAAAACCGCAAAATGGGAACATAGGTTTGAATAGTAACACTAACAATATTTGAAATAGAAACAGCTCCCTGGGCTGTAACAGCTTTTATTCTGTAATCAATTTTTCCGGTAGTTCCACCCGCTACACCTTCCAGCAAAGCGGTTTCATTCATTTCCCCCTGAGTTAAAGATTTAGAAAGGGTATTAGTTCCAATAGGAATCTCCAGTGCACTTGCAAAATTCTTTCCGGAAGAATCATATTGCAATGTATAGGTAATATTGCCAGAATAGCCATTAAAAGGTTTCGACCAAGTAAATGTATTCGAGGGAAGCGAAGCATTCGCCAACGAAGTGGTTACGGATGTATTTTGCGTAGTTAATACACCCGGATCGTTATATGGAGTAACTCTAACTTTCACTGTGTTCGACTCATAACGCTCATTGTTATTTCCATAAGAAGAAGCCACTTTTATATCCAAATCATATCCGGTTCCCAAGGCAAAACCGTAGTTGAGCAATAAAGCATTCAATTCTTTTCCCAATAAACTAAAATTACGATTACCAATTACGGTGCGGGTTACTTCCTTTGTAAAGTTTCTTCCGGTAGAGTCTATTGAAACCACATATTTATAAGTACCAGAATCTGTAGCATACATAGGATTCGTCCATGTTAACCCAAGCACACTTTTGGCAGAATCGGCAGCAGTAGCAGTTACGGTTGCTGTAGACGCAGTTAACGTTATAGCTTTCCCTTTCTCATATAAAGGCAAAGGCTGTATTTTGGTACAGGCAGCTATCAGAAAACCGAAAAGCAAAATCCAAAGCGCGCGTTGATATAAATTTTTCATAACAGCAATTTTTATAGAGTGCAGCATTATAATTTGGTGAAAGTATATTTACCGGTTTTGAAACTCACATTTATCTTATAGTTACCTGCAACACCTGGTGAAACAAAGTCACTACCTTCAGGTTTAAATGTGTCTCCATCCGGATTATTTCCTAAACCTCCGCCGGTAAATCCATATTTATTACTCCAGTTTCCGTAAACCGGTACAAAAAGGAAGCCCTGACTGGCTTTCATACTTAAACTGTTAATCTGAAACTCTGAGCTTGAAATTTTTGTAAATTTTTGGGATAACAATTCGGGATCTCCACCACCCATCCAGTTTCCGGGAGTGGCTGCTCCGGTAATATATAGATTAGCAGGTACAGGATACACAACATCCAGATAGGGTGTAACTGTCATTTTTAAAACATTAGAAGTCAGCGGAACACTCCCATTGGTTAAAGTAGAAATAACCCGTGCTTCCAATTTTGCTGCTACGTTTTCGGGCAAATCCATCGATAATAATGCTGTATTCAGTTCTCCTGTAGTCATGCTGATGGACAAATCCTTAGCGATTGCTTTTTCAAACTTCTTAGCGCTTCCAAAATTAGCTCCTTCTATATCAAACTGAAGCAGGTAGTTCACATCCTGCGAACTAACACCTGTTGTAAAACGATAGTCGGGATTAGTCCAGTTTAATTTCAATGAGAGCACATCCCGGTTAGCAATTACCAACACCCGAGGGGCCACGGAATTAGCCGTTAATACAGGGTTGGTACCTCCTTCAAAAGTAATTCGGTTTTCTTCCTTCTTACAACCTACCAGTGTTACAGCCAGTAGCAAGGATGCTGCAAATAGGTAATATAATTTTTTCATAACACTTTTTTTATCGGTTCAATTAATAGCCTGGGTTTTGAGTTAAATTGGGATTGGCAGTTCTGTTTGAAGCCGGGATGGGGAAAATATTATACTTACTGTCTACTGAAGTTCCAGAAGCAACTCCTCCTTTCCATGGCCACAAATAAGTTCCGGTAGTTAATCTTCCATACCGAATCAAATCTGTTCTGCGATGCCCTTCCCAGTAAAGCTCTCTGGCTCTTTCATCCAAAATAAAATCAGTTGTCAGCTGGGCAGAAGTAATATCTCCTGAATTATTTCCAAAAGCACGCTGACGGATTTTGTTGATATGGGAGAGGGCAGTAGTAGCATCACCACCTGTTCCTCCACGAAGTACAGCTTCAGCATAAATCAAATACATTTCGGATAAACGGAATACAGGAAAATCAATATCCGCAAAATCACGATTTACATCTGAAACTCCTAATCCATCCGAGCGAATATTTCTGTATTTGTTTATGTGTAACCCATTGTTAAAATTTCCAACGTCACTGATAGTGATTTGAGCAGGTGATACTCCAAATGCACTCGTAATAAACATGGCGCGCTTATCGGTAGCGCCTGTTAAATCACTAAATCGATCAGCTAATCCTTTTGTTCCACGATAACCGTACCATCCACCACCTACTCCAAAATCATTTGCATCATCTCCTGCTGCCGCATGCACGAAGAAGGAGGTATTTCCATAAGATTTGGTTCGCAAACCATCACAATTAACAGCAAAAATAATTTCACCGGTACGCTTATGATTATCAGCCATGAATAATTCACGGTAATTGTTATGTAACGCATATCCGGCATTGATTACCTTTTGAGCATATGTTATAGCATCTGTAAAACGTGCTGTTCCTGTATATACTTGAGCATTTAAGTATAATCTGGCCAATAATGCCCAACATGCCCCCTGATCTACTCTTCCATAATCAATGCTGCGAGGCGCCTTTAAATCTGCCTCAATTGCTTTTAATTCAGCTTCAACATAAGTAAATACCTCTGCACGGGACCTTTCTTTGGGTAAATCAGTTCCCACATTATTGGTTTCATCAATAAAGGTGCTTCTGCCAAATAAGTCCATCATCACCCAGTAATTAAAAGCACGAATAAAGCGAGCCTCTGCACGAGATGCTTTAATATTAGCAGCATCATTTCCTGAAATTCCTCTGGAAGCAACTTTCTCATCGGTAGATTCTCGCAAATATTCATTTGCAACCATTACATTGTACACCAAACGCGCATAAATTCCTTTTAAAAATGGATCGGAGCTTGACCAGCTGAGATTATGAAAATCTTTGATTGTTTGGTCGTTCCAGGCAACCACCGCTTCATCGGTTGGCAATTCCTGACAATTAAAAAATCCACGAATGAAAGGTGATTGTGATCCCTCATCCAATCCCTGAATATCGGATGCGCCCGCAGGACCGGCATTTCCAGATGTTGCTAATCCTCCATATACTTTTGCCAAAACCGACAAATAACCTTCGGCATTCGCATAAGCATTTTGTGAGGTAAAATCATTTTGAGGAAACAAATCCAGCTTCTTAGAACAGGAGAATAACAATACTCCTGTAGTAAGAGCCAGTAAAGTGTTTTTTATCATGGTATATTTCATAACAAAAATATTTTATCAATTAAAAATCTAAGTTGATCCCCAAAGAATAAATGCGCGGACGAGGGTATATATTATTATCTACCCCACCATCTCCGGCATTTTCTGGATCCAATCCTCCATATTTGGTAATCACCAAAACATTCTGGATACTGGCATTCACACGAAGAGAAGCCTTATTTTTAAATACGCCACCAACGTTATATCCAAAATTGATATTGTCAATCCGGAAGAAGGAAGCATTATCAATATAGTAATCTGATAAATAACGATTATTGGAGAAACTAGTAGTTAGATAATCACGAGTTGCGTTTCCAATAAAATTAATTGGATTTTTTATTGCTCTTAAAACACCATTATTGGAATTCACATTATTGTATAAGTAATTTCCAAATGAGCCATGACCTGCAATACCAACCGTTAATTTTTTATAAGTAACCTGAGTATTAAATCCTAACAAAACATCTGCAGCCGGTTTTTGATATATATAACGGTCGTCGTTGTTGATGATTCCATCCCGGTTGATATCTTCATATAAGCCTTCTATTGGAGCTCCTGTTGAACTGTATATCTGCTTATACATGTAGAATGAATTGGGTGCATATCCTACAGAATGAATTCCGATGCTATTACCGGTTCCACCACCAATGAACGTAACATCCTGACCTTTAAAATTAGGATCAGGATTTTTTAGCAGATTGGTAATAGTAGCTTTATTGTAAGTGAAGTTCAAACCCAAATCCCATGTTAAGTCATTCTTACGAATGATAGCTGAATTTAAATTAATCTCAACTCCCTTACTCTCAATATTACCTACGTTGGTTACGATTTCATTTACAAAGTTGGCTCCTGCTGCCACTGCTACATTTGCTAGCAGGTCTTTGGTGTTACGCTGATAATAATCTACCGATCCGGTAATCCGATTCTGCAAAAATCCGAAATCCAATCCCAGGTTGGTTGTTGTGGTAGATTCCCAGCGGATAGAAGGATCATATCCTTCCGGCCGAAGATAGCTGATGAAGGTATTTCCAAACTGATAGGCTGCTGTTGGAGTTCCTCTGGAATATCTTGGAATATATGAGTAGTAACCAATTCCATCTTGTTGTCCGGTTACACCCCATCCTACTCTTAATTTTAGTTCATTTATTTGACGAGCATTCTTAAACAAGTCTTCCTTTACTTTCCAGGCAAATGCCAATGAAGGGAAGTAACCAGTTCTGTCATTCGGATTCAACTTCGAACTCGCATCCGAACGAATGGTAGCAGTAAGCAAATATTTATCCTGCAAAGAGAAGTTAACCCTTCCTATATAAGATTCAAGTCTGTACTCCGGTCTGTCTGTTAAAAACACCGGCTCAGTTCCCTGTATGGTATCTTTTTTGGCAGGGCGGGTTGGATCGGCAATAGCGCGATAACTAAAGGCAGGATAGTTAGAAATTTTAGTAAGGAAACTCTGATAACTATGACCCACTAACACATCAATCTTTCCTTTTATGCTTTTTAATTCTTTAGAATAAAATAAGGAAACATCTGCCAGCTGGTTCACTTTTTGTTGTTCATAGTGAGCCCGGTAACCCCCTGTTTTATAATTAGTAGCGGAAACAGAATCTATGTTGTTGTTTCCATGACCGGATGATTGATCCAGACCCAGATTTACCAATACATGCAAATCGGGGAGGAAGTGCAGCTTATAATCTAACTGCACATTTCCAATAAATCTGGATACTGTAGAGCGGTCATCTCTTAACATCAATAATGCCAGCGGATTTCTAGAAGATAAATCTATGGGCAAAGTATTTGGCTGTAACCATTCATAATATCCACCCCAGTTTTTATTTCCAGAATAAACAGGTTTGGTTGGATCAAATGAAACCGCACTTCCGATTGCACCCTCGTTGGCAAAACGATTTTTTGTTTGAGAACCCTTAAGATTTACATTCACCGATAAGTGATTGTCTAAAAATTTAGGAGATAAATTGAGGGTACCTGTAATACGATTGAAATTATTTGTTTTCAGAATTCCATCCTGAGTTAAATAACCCAAAGAAGCACGAAACGGCATTTTACCTAAACTTCCTGAAGCACTGATGGTATTATCAAAGCTGGGAGCAGTTTGATAAATTTCTTTTTGCCAATCTGTGCTGGCTGTACCCAATAAATTTTTATAAGTATTATTTCCCGTAAGTGCTGCATCTGCATTTACAATAGACCGTATTTCATCGCCCGACAAAACAGGAACCGTTTTTACTATTGTTCCTAATGCAAACAGGTTATTGTAATTGTACTTAATTTTTCCCTGTGTTCCTTTTTTGGTTGTTACAATCAATACACCATTCGAAGCTCGCGATCCATATAAAGCCGCAGCAGAAGCATCTTTTAAAACAGTAATCGACTCAATATCATTTGGGTTGATGGTATTCAACAAATTGGCAGAGCCCGCTATCCCATTTCCTTCCACCGGTACCCCATCTATTACAATCAACGGATCATTACTGGCATTCAGGGAGGCTCCTCCGCGAATCCGAATTCTACTTCCACCTCCTGCGGCTCCACCGCCTGTAGTAACTGATAAGCCGGCTACCTTACCAACCAATAATTGCTCGGCAGAATTGATATTTCCTTTTTGGAATTCTTTCGGACCAACAGCCGTAACAGAACCCGTTAAATCGGATTTACGGCGGGTACCATAGGCAACAACTACTACCTCACCCAGATTAGTAGTGGAACCAGTTAAAGTTACTGCTACATCACTTTTTCCGGCAATGGCAACCTCCATTCCCGCAAAACCAGTAGAGGATATAACTAATGTAGTTACTGATGGCGCAACCGAAATAGAAAAACGGCCCGCTTCATTGGTGACAACTCCCTTGCTACTACCTTTTGCCACAACGCTGGCACCACCAACTGGAGCGCCATTTGCATCCGTAACTCGTCCGGTAATAACCCTGTCTTGTGCAAAAACAATTTGCACCAGCAGCATTGAGAGCACAAAAAGAACTGTCGTGCGTGCATACAACCATGACATAAACAATCGTTTAATTTTTCAAAAATAAATTGTACTCCATTCTGAATATGTACCTAGTACACAAACAAATGTGTATACAATACACAATTCTAAGAATATTTTGCAATACAACAAATATTTTTTTTATTAATTTAGGAAACTGTTTAAGGAAAGAGTAGAAAAAGGGAAATACATTAAACCGCACTATTGTATTACTGATAGGGCCGGTAATTATTCATCATTCCAGACTTCAGCTTATACAATTTTCCTGGGCGATGGCTTACTTCCCGTTCAAGTGTTTGGGTATCAATGATCCAATCCTTAACAGCAATTTTTTTTCTAAAATTCCGTCGGTCTAACTCAACACCCAGAATTGCCTCATACACTGATTGCAATTCACGCAAGGAAAATAGTGGGGGAAGTAAGTGCAAAATAATTGGTCGCTCCATAACCCGTTGCTGCAGTTGTTGTAAACATAGTTGTAAAATCTCCAAATGGTCAAACGCCAATTGCTTTACTTTTCGCACAGGATACCAGTCTAGCTGATGTTTGGAAATATTCAGCTGCTGATGTTGCATATCAATCAACGAAAAATAGGCAGTAGTAATTACCCGACCAGAGGGGTGCCGATGTACTTTACCAAACGTGTGAACCTGCTCTAAGTAAACATGTTGTAACCCGGTTCTTTCCCATAAGATCCTAAAAGATGCTTCCGTTAAATCTTCATTGGGTTTTACCAGATCTCCCAATAAGGAATTCAAACCCTGAAATTCTTCAAGATCCGATTGCTTTAACAACACATATAGCTCGTGATTGTCGTATCCAAATATTACACAGTCTACCGAAACAGCTATATTAAAATACGACTGATGCGTTTTTTTCTCTATTTCCGCATTCTTCAATGATTTGATAATTCTTTCCGGCATACTAAGTCAAATTATGGCAATATAAAACGAATTGAACGGGTTAATGCAGAATTTTTTACCGAAAGTATGTAATAAGCAGGTGGCAATTGTTCGATGGCACTGCCAAAACGCATAGTATGCTTACCCGCCTGAAGTTTTCCGGAGAACAACTGTTTTATCAGTCTCCCATCTGCCGTAAGCAACTCGGTAGTGATTTTATCAGCATTTTTCATTTCAATCTCATATATCCCCTGACTGTTTACCGGATTAGGAAATAATCGCACCTGAAAACCTACTTGTTCGGCAGGAATATTATTTCCGATGGCAGTAATCGGACCGATTGCCGAAAGCTTGCGGCTCAAATACACTTTATACTCTCCCGGTTGCAATGTTATAGACTGCACCGAACCTGTTGCAGTAAATGTTTCTCCGGAAATATGCTCATACCAAGTGCCGCTGTTTGGGAAGGTAATATTCGCAGTAGCTGCTCCCACATCAAAATTGCCCAATACACAAATATTTGAACTGTCGGTTACCAATTGCATCCACTTAAATGCCCCACTCAGATTGTATGTAATTCGATTAGAGGTAAAATTATTTCGATACATCGGATGTGTTCTTAACTGATTGAGCTTGCTATACACCGTAAACAAGGCCTGTCGCTCAGGCTGGAGGCGATAATCCCAGCGAATAGGCTTATTACCCGTTCTGCAATTTGCATTCACACTTCCATCTGTACAATAATTAATAGAATAATCATACCCCAATTCACCAAATTGCCAAATCAGTTTTGGTCCGGGCGTTAATAAACCAAAAGCCGCTGTTAATTCCATTCGCTTCAGTGCAGTTGCCAACGTTCGGGTATTATAACTTCCCGCTGAATTTCCAAACTGGGTGTTTTTATACATTAACCGCTCTTCATCATGGCTTTCAAGATATCCTACCAAATGCGGTTGCAGCCAGCCACGACTCGTAAAAATATTTCCCTCAAAATTACTGTTAGGCAAAAATCCCATGGCAGCTTCCTGAAAATTGTAGGTGTTATTTCCCCACAACATCATTCCATAATTGCTCAACTCCAGCTCCTCCGAATTAGCGGCAAAATGCTCCAGAATAGCATAACATCCCGGAGACTTAAGTTGTAATGTATCATAATATCGTTTCCAAATGGCAATCCGGCTTGCATCGTATTGGCCCCATAAACCTACATTCGTTCCGGAATTAACCTGGGTAAATCCTTTCGACAAATCAAAGCGATATCCATCTACTTTAAATTCCTTCAACCAATATTCCATCACCCTACTACTAAAATACCGGGTGGCTAATGATTCGTGATTAAAATCGTGAAAAACACTGAATGGATGGGTTGCCGTTTCATTTAGCCAGGGATTATTGGAAGCAGGCTGATTGGTGGAGGCATTCCAGTATAAGGCTGCGAGCGGACTATTACCGGTGGTATGATTTAAAACCAGATCTAATAAAACGGCAATACCTCTTTTATGACAGGTATCGATGAATTCCTTCAAACTATTGGCGGGTCCATAATATTTATCCGGAGCAAAAAAGAAAGCAGGATTATAACCCCAGCTCTCATTGCCATCAAATTCATTTACAGGCATTAGTTCAATGGCGTTGATGCCAAGCCTTTGTAGATAATTCAGTGTGTCCCTAATGGTTTTCCAATCATGTGCCAACACAAAATCCCGAACCAGTAACTCATAAATAATCAGAGAACGCTTATCTGGCCGGGAAAAATTAACCGACGACCAATTATATGCCGGTGAAGCTGTTTGTAAAACACTTACAATTCCGGTTGTTTTTCCTGTAGGATATGCTTTTAAATTTGGAAATGTAGCGGCACTAATATTTCCATCATTCCAGGGGTCGAGCACTTTTTCAGCATAAGGATCGGCAACCCGAATACTTCCATCTACTAAATATTGGAAAGCGTATTCTGTTCCTGGCGTTAACCCAGTAATTCTTAACCACCAATAATTACCATCCGGTGATTTATTCATCGCAAAAGCCGATTGCTCGATCCAGTTATTACCAGGAAATTCTCCTATTACCGAAACCCGGTTTTTACCGGGAGCATATAATACCAAAACAGCACTTGTATTTCCAGCTTCATAATTAATTCCATCCCGAACCCCAACAGGCACTGCCGCAATATTAGAAGCACCCGACACAAAAAATTGCAACGTATCCCGTACCGTAACATTTCCTTTTACCGCCTCTGTAATAATTTGCTGATTACCTGCAGCAGCAATCACAGGTGTGGCGGCGATACTGGTAGCGTTGGTGGCAGTCTGAATTACAGTCCCATTAAAATACAACGATAAATTGGCAGCAGTATTTGCCAGAGCATTCACAGAAATATTATCTCCTACCTGTTTACTGATAGGCTCAGCAACCGGCACTAAAGTGGGTTGAAAAATGGGTAAAGTGAATCGGGTTGCCAATGAAGCGGTATATACTGGCAAATACATATCAGTACCATCTGTGTTGGCTTGTTTTAAAGAGCCGTTTCCATTTCTGAACAGGATAGCAATCTTTAGAATGGTTTCACCAGCCGGCACACCATAGAAAGTACGGATATTATTGATATCGAATCTCCACTTATTATTCCCCAAACTGATTGCCTGTAATTCGGGAAGCGTTTTACCCCACGGACTCTGAGCACCTAGCTTTACATATCGCCAATCGCTTCCACTGGTACTGAGATTGGTAATTACACCCGTATGCACATAAACATCATTCAATGATCCATAATTATTCAACCCCTTATTCCCTCGAGATGCATCGACCGTTATGGATATATTATCCGTATCAACCGGAAATACAATGCTGCCGGAAAGCAGCTGGGCAGAAACACTCAGCCTGCCAATCAAAAAACAAAGCACAATCAGCCATGTCTTTTTCATAAATGAAGCACTCGTTTAGATGTATTGCAAATATGTACCAAAAACACATTAATTACGAAAAATACTTAATCTTGTTGAAGAATTCAAAAACATAATTGCCTTTTCATTCGTAAAATTATTCAGAAATCGAAAAATAAATGCCATGAAAACCTTTTATATACGCTACACAATTTTATTACTGTATAGTTGCTTTAGTTTGCAATTACCAGCACAAATTCACCATGTAGAACCCCTCAATTGGTTTATTGGAATGAAGAATCCCCGACTTCAGCTTTTGGTGAATGGTGATGAAATTGGATTGGCAACCCCTTCGATTCAGTATCCCGGCGTAACTATTGAAAAAGTGCACAAAGCCAATAGTAAAAATTATCTTTTCATAGACCTGATTATTCAGCCTAATACAAAGCCCGGCACTGTTACCATTCGATTTGAAAAGAATGGAAAAACCATTGCAAGCTATCCCTATTCATTACTGGCAAGAAAGCAATTGCCGAATCAGTTCAAAGGATTCACAGCAGCAGATGTTGTGTACCTGATTATGCCCGATCGGTTTGCCAATGGAGATCCAACCAATGATATCATTTCCGGTATGAAAGAAAATCGGGTAAACCGCGCCCAGCCCGGCGGGAGACATGGAGGAGATATCCGGGGCATTATTCAACACCTAGATTATATTCAGCAAATGGGATATACCGCAATCTGGTGCACTCCAATGTTGGAAAATAATATGGCGGGATATTCTTATCATGGTTATTCCATAACCAACCACTATAAAGTTGATCCCCGATACGGCACTATGGAAGACTATATTTCTTTATCAGCAAAAGCAAAAGAAAAAGGAATCAAACTGATTTTCGATGAAGTGCTCAATCATTGCGGTAGTGAACACTGGTGGATGAAAGACCTTCCCTTTCCCAACTGGATCAATAAAGCCGACTCTTTTCAACTCAGCACGCATAGAAGAACAACCAATCAGGATCCCTATGCTGCATCATACGATAAAGATTTAATGACACGCGGCTGGTTCGACAAAACCATGCCCGACCTGAATGGTGAAAATCCATTCATGGCGAATTATTTAATTCAACGCTCTATCTGGTTTACGGAGACGCTTCAACTTGGGGGTATTCGACAAGACACTTACGGCTATAGTAATAAAAAATTTCTTCAACAATGGAGTTGTCGGATGATGGAAGAATATCCTGCATTCAGTATGGTGGGAGAAGAGTGGAGCTACAACCCTTTAATTGAATCATACTGGCAAAAAGGGAAAATCAACCATGATGGTTATAAAAGCTGTTTAAATACAGTGATGGATTTCCCGTTGCAACAGGCGCTCACCGAAGGGATTCGCGAGCAGGAACGTCCTTATTCCTCTACCGGATTCACAAGAATGTATGAGGCAATTGCAAATGATTTCGCTTATGCAAATCCCAATCAAATGCTGGTGTTTGGAGACAATCATGATATGGACCGGCTATTTACCCAAATGAAAGGAGATATCGCCCTCACCAAAATGGCCATTACCTATTTACTTACAATACGAGGCATACCCCAATTTTTATATGGCACAGAAATTTTGGCTGATAATTCACAGCACTTAAGTGATCACGGATATATTAGAATTGATTTTCCGGGAGGATGGAATGGAGATTCGAGCAATGCATTTACAGGTAAAGGGTTAACCGCCGAGCAATTAGATATGCAATTGTTTATGAAAAAAATGCTCAATTGGAGAAAGCAACATCCGGCAATATACTCAGGCGCTACTTTACATTTTGCTCCATTTGAAGGGATATATGTATACTTCCGATATAATAAAACAGAAACCCTTATGGTGGTCATGAACCGGAATACTAACGCTGCAGTGGTATCTACCGAACGATTCAAGGAAATATTAGCTAACAAAAAACTGGCCCACCCCATATTTAGTGATGAAAAATTATCTCTTTCGCAACCGATTTCTATTCCGGGTAAGTCGGCACAGGTTTTTGTAATTGAATAAAAGCAGGTAGCCGCTTTCTATTAAAAGTTTACGGCTTTTTTATCGGGGTTGGTGGCAGTAAATGCAATAATTTTGCCTCCGATTGCTACCAAATTTCCTACTATGAAAATTTTACAGCCCGCTTATACCGATGGTTTTTTTAATGTAAGTGCACCTTATGGATTTCTTCCTATGGAAGCACCCCTTACTTCTCTTCCGTCAGCCTATGCATCGCTGCAAGATATACTCAACCGTATGCCTGTGCAACTTGAAAACGGCGAACCCGGCTTGCTGCATTTCCCAGGAAAAATTCATCAGGAGACTGCGAAAATGCCGAACTATCTTGAACAGGTTAAAAAAGAATCTGACATCCGCATTTTACAGGCATTATACAGGGGCTATGCCTTTCTTTGCTCTGCCTACACCCTTGAACCCGCTTATCAGGAATTTAAAAAATCGGGGAATTATGGTAAAGCTAATAACATTTTACCGGCAAATATTGCCCAGCCATTTGTAGCTGTTTGCGATGCCCTACAGGTTTTCCCCTGGCTGGATTACCACTATGGATATTCACTTGGTAACTTTCAAAAGATAAATCCTGAAGGTCCACTGGAATGGGATAATCTTAACATGTGCGTGAAATTTTCGGGAATGCCCGATGAGGCAGGATTCATATTGTTGCACATTGATATCAATCAGTTCTCACCCCAATTGGTAGGCTCAGTGATGCAAACGCTGGATGCAATAGAACAGGATGATTGCAAACTCGTTGAATCAGCTCTGGAAAATAATTGGCAAACCCTCACGCAAATGAATCTGCGCAGAAAAGAGATGTGGAAGGCTTCCAGATGGCAGCATTATAATGACTTCCGCGTTTTTATCATGGGAGTGAAAGGAAACGAGGAAATATTTGGAGAAGGGGTTACTTATACCGGTGTTTGGGATGAGCCAAAACAATTTCGTGGACAAACCGGTGCGCAGGATGATATCATTCCAATGGAAGATATCTTTTCTGGAGTTACCCGATATTATCCGAAGAATGAACTTACTAGCTATCTGCTGGATTTAAGGCAGTACAGACCAAAATGTGTGCAACAATTTTTTAACGACCTGGAGGAGCAGGTAAAACAAATCCATACCAATGGAGTTGCCGGCTATTTAATCGAAAAAAATAGCTGCAACGGGTTAGCCAAATTATTAGGAATTCTGGAACAGATTTATCATTTTCGAAATGGTCATTGGCAGTTTGTACAAAAATATATCATGGCAAACACTCCTTATGCTAAAGCAACCGGAGGAACACCCATCACTACCTGGATTCCTAATCAAATTACAGCCGTGTTACAGCAAATGGAAGATATCATTGCAGTGTTACCAACCTTGTCGGAACCATTAGATGAAAAAAGTGCAGGAATTGTTACCTCCAATATGCAAACTTTTCAACATAAAAAGCAGTTACTGGCAGAACAGTTGAATATGGTTAGTGGTGCTAGTTATTCAGCAGACACTTTGTTTTCTTTAAATACCCGATTCGGCCTTTCCGATCAACCTAATACCTAACATTATCTCAATTGGAAAGAAAGCGATTGAACATCGCGACTATTCCCACCCACCATAACATTGAATTCACCCGGCTCGGCTGCATATTTCAAATTTGCATTCCAAAATGCCAGCATACTTTCCGTAATGGTAAACACTACCTGCTTGGTTTCTCCGGCTTTGAGTGAAATTTTTTGGAATGCCTTCAACTCTTTTCCGGGAGGTGTAATACTGCGCACTTTATCTTGAGTATAACACTGCACTACTTCCTGTGCATCATATTTTCCGGAATTGGTTACCTTAATAGTAACTGTTATTGGTTTTTTCGAAGTAAGCGTTGTGTTACTGATTTCCGGCTTGCCATATGCTATTTTACTGTAATTCAAACCATAACCAAAAGGAAATAAAGGCTCATTCGGGATATCGAGATATTTACTGCTAAATTTGTTTTCTGCACTTTGCGGACGACCAGTATTTTTTTGCGAATAGTAAACAGGTATTTGTCCTACCGCAACTGGAAAACTCATAGTTAGCTTTCCTGAAGGATTTACTTTTCCAAACAACACATCTGCAATGGCATTACCTGCTTCAATTCCGGCATGCCAAACCTGAATAATAGCAGCAGCGCCCTCTGTTAATCCGGTTAACACCAATGGCCTTCCACTCATATTAACTACAATTACAGGCTTACCAGTTGCATATAAGGCCTTTAAAAGTTTTTGCTGAGAAGCAGGCAAACTAATATCAGCACGACTGGCAGCTTCTCCACTCATTTCTGAGGCCTCGCCTACTACTGCAACTATTTTGTCGGCAGTTTTGGCAATTTGCATGGCTTCTTCCAACATTACCTCTGGACTCCTGGCATCTATTTCAGCCCGCATTCCAAATACATTGGCTCGGGCAGCTAATGCAGGATCATCGGTGATGTTGGCTCCTTTTGCATAAACAATTTTTAGCCCGGCTCCGCCAACCTCTTTCATTCCTGTGAATACAGGCACGGATAATTGCGGATCACCACTAACAGCCCAGGTTCCCAACATATTACTTTTATCATTTGCCAGCGGACCAATCAATGCAAGGGTTTCTTTGTTTGAAAGGGGCAGGGCCTGTTGTTCATTTTTTAATAAAACAAAACTTTGGGCGGCAACTGTTCTGGCGAATGCTCTGTTCTCGGTACTTAGAATGGTAGCCTTAGCACGCGCTTCATCAATGGTTTTATAGGGATGATCGAATAAACCCAGTTTAAATTTAGCAACCAGAATATTTCTGCAGGCTGCATCAATTTGAGATAAGGATACTTTTTTTTCTGCAAGTGATAAAGCCAGGGTATTCAGTAATCCTTCTGCCACCATATCCATATCGAGCCCGGCATTCAATGCCAATGCCGATACCTCTTGTAGATTTCCCATTCCGTGATTAATCATTTCACTCAGAGAAGTATAGTCACTCACAACAAACCCATTAAAATTCCATTGCTTCCGAAGCAAGTCGGTTAATAACCACCGATTACCTGTTGCCGGAACTCCATCAATATCATTGAAAGAACTCATCACGGATGCAACACCGGCATCAACAGCCGCTTTATAGGGAGGAAGGTATTCATTGTACATTTTATTTCGGCTCATATCCACCGAATTATAATCACGACCGCCTTCAGATGCCCCATATAATGCAAAATGCTTCACACACGCCATCAATGTATTATTGGCTGCAAGGGAAGCCCCCTGATAACCTTTCACCATAGCAGCCGCAATTTGTGCGCCTAAAAATGGATCTTCTCCTGCACCTTCGGCTACTCTTCCCCAACGTGGATCGCGGGCAATATCAACCATGGGTGAGAAAGTCCAGTTCAATCCATCCGCAGAAGCTTCATCGGCAGCAATCATTGCCGAACGGCGAATCAAAGCAGTATCCCAGCTGCAACTCAATGCTAATGGAATAGGAAATGTTGTTTTATAACCATGTATTACATCAGAACCAAAAAACAAAGGAATTTTTAATCTCGACTCATTCATTACAATATCCTGAGCCTTTTTAATTTTATCGTAACCGATAACACCAAACATGCCACCTACTTTCCCTTCGCGCAGCTTTTTTTCTACATCGGTACTTACCACTGCTCCAGTGGGAATGCCAGAACCCGGTGTTATCAGATTCAGCTGACCCAGTTTTTCCTGAAGTGTCATCTTTTTCATTAAACCATCAATGAAATTATTCATCACTTTGGGGTCGGAAGATTGTGCTTCAGAATTGATTACAAAAGCAACCGCTAAAACCATCCATGCGAACTTTTTCATACTGCAATAATTTATTCAACTTTGATTATTTCGGAAGGTAAGGATATTCCCTGCTCATTCAATGCCTCGATTCGATAATAATAGGTTTTTTTACTGTCCATACCCTTATAGTAATATTCATTGGCACCATATACCATCACACATTGATATAACTGATCGGGAGCTGTACCAAAGTAAATATTATAGGCATATGCCATATCATTGGGAGCCCATTTTAGCCAGGCACTTCTTTTGTCTTTTTCAGTACGCAACACTACAAAATCTTTAACAGGCGGGGGAGGATTTCCCGAACCTCTTCCAAATACGCGCAACCCGCTGATGGCAAATTTACCTGAGGGAATATGTTTATTCTCAAGACGAATATAGCGAGCTTGAACAGGCTGACGCAATTCAACATAATCGTGCGGAACATCCTGTTGATTATTTGATTTATCTATTAGGGTTTTCCATAGCTTTCCATCAGTTGAATAAGTAACTACATACTGATGAAATTGACCAATCGTTTTTCCAAGAAAACTAACATCCTGATCGGCATAATTAATTTGTATGGCTCGAACTTCGGAAATTGAACCAAGGTCGGACTGTATCCATTCACCCGGGTTGCCGGTTGCGGCAGACCAATAAGTTTTAATATTTTCATCCACTGCAAAGTTGGGTTGATAATTTCCGGTAACAGAAGATACGGTTACGGGCTTTTGATAATTAAGTAACATCCAACCGGTAAATCCTTTTCCTGTTGCGTTTTTGCCTGGCAGGTATTGAGGATAATCTCCAAAAGCAGTATTGCAAAACATTACATCTTTGTTATCAAAGCCTGCAGGCCAAATGCCAATGCGCCTTTCAAAATTATTCTTAACCGATATGGCAATGGTTGATACATGCCACCAGTTTTGTTCATTATCCTGAAATGTAGCTCCGTGTCCGGCACCGCGTGCAAATCCACCTGCCTTCATACTGAGTGGGTCGGATTGATTTTGAAAAAAATCGAGCGGGCCATTGCCTACTGCTACACCATCTGCATACCCGCTGAATTCAGTACCAGGAGCTGCGTATTGCAAATAATATTTACCGTTATGCCTAGTCATCCATGCCCCTTCAATAAATCCATCTAAAAAAGTATCGTCCATATACTCTCCAAACCGATGCCATCCGTATCGCCAGCTCTCTAAAAAATAGAGCTCCTTTCGGTAGCCAATCGGTTGTAGGGTTTTACGATCCAGTTCAATGCCATACAGTGGATAGCGATTGCTACTGCCACTATATAAATACAAACGTCCGTCTGTATCGGTAAAAAATGCAGGATCCCAGCCTCCGATTTCAAATGAATCTACCAGTGGCTTCCATTGATCATGCTGTGGATCGGTACTCATCCAGATGGTAAAATTTTTGGCATAACTGGAGCCCAACACTAACATCGTATCACCTATGATGCCTACCGCAGGAGCGCATAATTCATCGTATACTTGATTCCAGGGACGAAGAAATCGACGAGAAATAAAGTTCCAGTTACTCATATCCCTACTCCACCAATAACCCCATTGATTGGTACTAAATAAGAAAAAAGTGCCCTTATAATTTACAATCACCGGATCGGCAGTTGCCCGATGCTTGCCCCAGGAAGAAAAATTAGGAATGGGGGTATAACCATAATCCAGATTGATTGGATTACAATACGTTGTTGGCTGTGCATCGCAGAGCAGTAAACATAGTGAGCCAATTACTGCAACCAATAGATTTCGCATGATGAGCTGGTTAATGAAAGGATAGTTGTACTACAACCCACTAAAATTATCGAAATCTAATAAAAATAAATCTATCTGCCAACAATATCAACCGCCCGGAAAGACTTCAATTTTTTTGTACTGCTTCAATTTATCCAGTTTCACTTTATAATCTAAAAAAAATACGCCGGTATTAATTCCGCCAGAGGAAGGTATTACCAAAGCCTGATCGTATGAATAGTACTTGATTCGATCGAAGGGCGTTTTTCTAAGCTGGCTCATATACATATAGGGCGCATAGTTATTTACCTCGTATTTTCTGAATCGGTTTGGGTTAGTGCTTTCGATAGGCTTAAATTCATTTCCGCCAATACGATCTGCAGTACCAGTCATCCGTACTGAGAATTTGCGACTCATTCTTAATACTGCAACATCGCCAAATAAATTTTGAAAAAAACTGTTGGGATTATTTCTCAAATAAACCGTGTTTTTTGCGGTTCGATTGGGAAACATACCATATCCCATATTCCAATCCCTGTAAAATTTTTTAATTTCATCTTCTGAGAATACAGAAAGTTTATAAACCTCTTTCCCCATTTTCTTATAAGTTGCTACTTCACTTTCCGTCATAGTAATGCCTTTCAGCGTATTCATGATTTCCTGATAAATTGGTTTAAAATTATCATTGGAATATACCTCAACCGTAAGCGGTAAAATAAATTCATCTGTTGCCTCCCAATTTCGGGTTTGGTTGTTGTATTTACTATATTGATTTAGGGTTGGCTCTTCAGTAATAACCTTATAATCCAATGCACGGTTAAGTATGGTGGTTAACTTTTGCTGAAGTGCAGATAAGGCAGCCTCTTCACCCGACTCATTTCGTTGTTGCCTGTTAAACTCACTGGCAATTGCCGAGCCCTGAATTTCTGTTCCAATGCCATTGTTTTTACAAAAAGTCATTACTTCCGTTACAGAAACGGTTGCTTTAACTGTAATCGACTTTCCATTATAAGGTTTTACCGTTTCCAATTTAGTGATAGTGCCTGCAGCAATCTCTGAAATTTTATCATACATCAACTGATCATTTACAATCTGTGTTTCCTGTGTAACAAATGAACCAATGGTGCTAACGATAGCTTTTACTTCAGCATTCATTCGCGCGATTTCTTCGGTATTGCCATTTCCGGTAACTTCCACTACATGCGTTTTTCCCTGAGAAGGTTTACCCAACTGTGACCCCTGTTGGGCGGTGGAACAGCCAACTAAGGCAAAACAAAAGAAAGTCATCCAGATAATTGGATAAGAAATACTCAATCGATGAAGGATTTGGATTCTTGGCATAGCGATATATTTAATATTAGATAGAAAAGCATTAACGGCGTAATGGTAATAACAAATCCGAAAATGTTCGATAATAGCAAAAGCAAAATATGAAAGGCAATTTATAGGTTGCAATGCATGTAAGCAGGACATGGCATTTGCGCTGCAGGTTTTGCATAATTGGATTTTGAACCTTGAAATTAAGAAAAAAATTATTTCTATAAATGAACCCCTTGCTCAATGCAGCAGGAATTATTCCGTAATTCAAAACTTTCCCTTACTTTGAGCTTTCAATCAATATAAAGATTTTAAGAAATATGTCGGGGAAACATATCAGAAAAGAGCCTATTTGTTTGAATTGTCAGCAAACAGTGGAGCATAGATTCTGTGGGTATTGCGGACAAGAAAATATTGAGCCCAGGGAAAATTTTTTCAACTTATTGGTACATTTCTTTAACGACTTCACTCATTTCGATGGGAAATTTTTTCAAACGATTCGGGTATTGTTATTTCAGCCTGGTAAATTAACGTTGCAATACATCAGTGGCAAACGAGCCTCTTTTTTACATCCGGTACGCATGTATTTCTTTATTTCGTTCGCTTTTTTTCTTTTCTTATTTCTCAGTGGCGACCAAGAAACCTCTTTGGATAAAAAAGGAATTCCAACAAAAGATGCGGTTATTAAAAAATTAAATACGCAAATTGATACACTTAAAAAAAATTCGATAGCAGCTGATACCGGAATCGCCGGATTTGTTGCGAGAGAAAAAATCCTTCATTTAGAAAAAAAGAAATGGTTGCTGGAAGCAGACTCGTCCAAAGTTGCAGAAGTTTGGAATAATATGTCGGAAAATATATCCTTTAAAATAAATGACAGTGCTATTTCCCTGGTATCACCTGAATGGTATGAACTAGAACAAAAAAAACTTCCTCCCAACAAGCAAGATGGAAAAGTGAAACACTGGTTAAAGAAAAAAATAGCCAATGCAAATGGCCTTTGGCAAAGTGGAAATAATTTAGAGAATTTTTTTAAAGAAAGTCTCTTATCCCTTTTCCCTAAACTAATGTTTGTATCGCTACCCCTTTTTGCATTCCTATTATACATTTTATATAGAAGAAAGCGGATTTGGGGTTATACCGAACATGCCATATTAACCCTGCATATGTATTCAGCAAGCTATATTATACTTTTGATCAGTTTTTTATTTACCAATATCGCTAATGCATTGAATTGGGAAAAACTATCTTTCATTATCGGCTTAATTTTTACTTTAGTCAATATCAGTTATTACTATTTTAGTCTCAAAAACTTTTATGGCCAATCAACACTTAAAACAATCGTCAAAACGGTACTGATATTTTTCGGTAGTTTCCTGATATTTATATTCCTATTTACTTTTGCCATCTTTTTTACTTTTGTTAAGCTTCATTAAAGCAATTATCCGTTTGCTAAATAAATAGCAAGAAGCGTCGCAAAACCTTCATAAAGAAAATCAGCAATTGTAAATAGAAATTCCCTGCAATCTTACATTACATGCTCTAGGATTTCAGCAGACTTAAATGGATTTCGGAACAATGGTTGCCTAAAACTATACATAGAGTTTTTACTGTAAGAACTCTTATAGCAAAATATACTTAGCCTTTTAATTCACAAAGGAACATATTACCGCCTCATCTTTATAAAATGATTATCCTGTAGCACAGATGGTTTTACTTTACCAGCATAAAAAGCTATTTAGAACAATTAATTTAATAAAAATTAATAATTCACAAAAGAGCTTAAAAACCTTGCTGTGGATACTCGATGACTACCTCTGTAAATCAACGTATAGCTGCGTTTATCCGTTCCGAGAAAACCGTTCAACTGGGCAAGTACATTAGTAGTACCCGCTTCGCGAACTTGTAACGTATCATTTAATCTGGAAGGAAAGCCAATAAAATTACTCACTGAAGTAGGTGATACATTAGTAAATACATTTCCCATACGCTTAAATGAATAAACATCTACATTAGGCATAGCAGCTGTTGAGAAGGCAAAATGTGCAAACCGAACTCTACAGGAAGTATCTTCCGGAATTGTTATTGTAGTGGTTACTGTTCTTTGTTTTACAGCAGTTATGGTATCAAATGTAAAGATTGTATAATTCTTACCCCACTCTAAAACATTATCAAAACTTATAGGAAGTTGTGTGGTGGTTCTGAGCGTATCCCGTATTTGAAATAATCGCTGTCCCATTGGAACAACAAATCCATACCCTACCGATGGAAATACACTTCCTGCGCTAAGGGCGGATCCGTTTTGTGGAATGCCATCCACATAAACATAGTTACGAGCTGCCCCTACTGTTGCAATGTAAACTTGAACAACTCCACTTTGATCGCCAATATTACGATCCTGAACTGTTTTTTCATCAAAACTCTTTTCGCAGGAAGTAAAGAAGATTCCTGAAAAAATTACAGCGATAAAGCCGGTAATATATGTAACAATTGATTTCATATTTAAAATTTAATGTGTTAGGGTAATGAAAACCATTGCTCTTTTGTATGATAATCTAATGCCAACCCTCCAACTCCATTAAGAGCATCAATATTATAAAGATATTCTGAGTTATATCTTGGACGCGCGCGATAAACTAATTTATTAGCGTTATTGGTGAATAAATCTATGCCTGAAGGAGGTGTGAAGCCAGCATAAACTTGCTGTCCGGTAACGGGATCTAAATCTGTATAATGATAGCGGCGCATATCTACCCAGGTTTCTTGCAAGCCCCAGCCATACATTGCAATATATTTTTGAAGCATAATATGAGACCGGGTAAGAGCCCCTACTGCCGGAACTACTGCAGGATTTGCCAGATAAGCGGCTCTTCTTGCAGGAGTAATTTGTAAGGCAGCCGGCACACTATTATGATAATCCGCTGTATTGACTAACATATCAAAATTGGCATTGATTCCATCTATATAAGATTGTCTTGCTTGTGCTGCAAAAGATGCTCCTTTTCTCAGATAAGCCTCCGCTTTCATAAAATGATTTTCTGCTGCTGTTAAAATAGGGAAAGGCGCACCATTTCTAAATATATAACGAGCCGTAGCATCTGTTCCTGGAGCAGCAGTTGAAGTGAAAAGTCCGCCCCAATAATTTTGAGGTTGATCCGCAGTAGCTAATCCATCAGCACCTTTATTGGGTCTTACCCCACGATACGTACCATTGGTATTTTCTCTCAATAAGTAAGGAGTTCTTGGATCTACTACGCCATTAAACATGGTACTCAAACCCGTCATCAAATCAACAACAAATCTTGATTGACGCAAGGCACCCACGTTACTGCGGAAGGGTCCAAAGAAATTATATGTTCCGGAAAGCCCGGAAGCCTGAAATTTTGCAGTAGCATCATCGGTTGTTAAATTAATTCCCAAATTCGCATAAGCAATAACGGAGTCGGGCTGATAGCTGGATTTATTTGTTAAATGGTTGAAACTTCGTGCTAAAACCGAATAAACAAATTTTTTCCATTTATCGCGATCGCCATTATAAAAATAAGCGTCTCCCAATGCCAAATTTGATTGGCTCACATTATCACCATTTTGATTCAAATAGGTAAGAGCCAGCCGAGCTTCTTTTCTACACTCATTGTACATCTCCTCTTGTGTATCGTATTTAAATACGAGTAAATTAGCATCAAATGCCTGCTTTAATATGGCTTCGCCGTATGTAGTGGTTAATGTAAGCCAACTCCATGCTAGAATGGCATGACCTACTCCTACATAATCCCATTTTTTTTCCTCCTCTCCCCAAGTAATCATTTTCTGTAAATTTTGACCCATACCATAATAATGCATGGCCCAAATAGAACCTAGAACATCACTTGCACCGGTAGCACCCCCCATTTGATCGTATTGATTTCCGGTAGTATTCGTTGCCCAGTTCTGTATGTACCTGCCAATATATAATCCATCATTGGCAATACCATAGGCACTTCCCTGTGCTGATGAACTTCCAACAAAATTTCCAATAATCCCTGGTAATAAGGTTTCTACCGGAACACGCACACTGGCATTTGGATTTTGATACGCTTCATCTATTTTTTTGCTGCAGGAAGGTGCAGAAAAAACGAGCAGAACTACAAAGAATATCGGGAGTAATTTATGTATGTATTTCATAATAATTTATTTGACATTTATCAAAAGGAAGCTCTTAGTCCAAAGTTCAATTGTAATGGTGAAGGCAATGTACCGTAATCAAATCCAAAAGCACCAACTCCTAAACTTCCTGCGGTATTTCCGTTTACTGCCGGATCAGCACCACTATAGTTAGTGAGCAGTACCAAATCGTTTCCGGTTACAAATACACTAAGTGATTTAACTCGCTTGATAAAGCTTTTAGGGAGCGTATAATTTAAGGTTATATCTCTTAAACGGAACCAATTTACATTTCGCTCAATAAAAGCTTCTTCCGGCATGGTTGAATAATATTGATCATTGAATGCCGGTATTACTGCGATAGAATTGGGTGTGGGTGTTGCAGAATTTTGCAGCCCATCATTTAATACACCTGAAATTACTCGAGGTGTGTAACGATCTTCTGTTAACTTACTCTTTCCTATACGGGTTAGGTATGCATTGGTACCATTGAAAATATCACCTCCCACTTTCAAATCCCATAACATGCTGATTCTAAAGTTACCCCAGCGAATGGAGTTGTTCCAACCAAGAGTAAATGCCGGATTCCGATCGCCGACTACTGAGAAAATACCGTTTCCTACAGGCAATCCATTGGAAGGATTAATTAGAATTTGACCTGCATTATTTTTCAAATAACCAAAAGCAGTTATGGAAGTAGTAGGACCACCAAATATCAAACCACCTCTTGCATTACCATACAACCAGGTATCAGAAATGTAATATTCAGCAACATTGCGTGGAAGGCCAATTACTTCATTCCACATCCTGTTGAAGTTGAACCTCATATTCCAAACCAGCCCTTTCTTGCGTACAACATCATAATCAACACTTAACTCAATACCTTGATTAAGCGTACTGGCAGCGTTTTGTGTATTTAAAACAAATCCGGTTCCATAACTCAAGCGAAATGCCTGTATAATCTGACCGGTATTTTTTGTGTTATAATAAGTTACATCCACATTCAATCGGTTATTAAGCAATCGAAACTCTGTTCCCACCTCATAAGTTCTTTGTCTTTCAGGAGCTAGATCCGGACTATTATTAAAGAACCCGTATGAGAAACCTCCACCGCTGGCAAAATTATTTACAAATACAGACTGTGTTGAGTAAGGAGTATTTAAGCGCGCGGTTCCCGCTAAAGAGGTGCGCAGTTTCCAGTAATTAATTAATCCATTGGTTTTTAAAGAAGGAAAGATATCACTCATAATAAAACTTACACTTCCACCAGGGTAATTATACTGGCGGTTTTGAACAGGAAGAGTGGATGCCTCTTCAAAACGATGGGTGTAACTAAAGAAAGCAAGATTTTTATAACTAACGGCAAACTCACCAAAAAATGCATTCTGCCGTAAAATTTGCTGATTATATTGACCGAAAGCATTCTGCAACAAACGCAAGCGGGTATTGCGACGTGTTACGTTACTATCCATATAATTACCAACTATAGACTGTAAGTCACGATCAGTAATTACTGATTGTGTACCGCCTGCTATGGGATCTCCATTGGCATCTCTGGGCGCTAGGTACATTTTACCATCTGTTGAATTAACATTGTCTACAATATTAGTTCCGGATACTGCCCACATCCGTGTCTCATAATTCTGCCACATTGTTCCCACCATCAATCTCATATTCCAATCTTTACCAATATTCTTTTTGAATGTAGAAGTAATAGTATGGTTATAACCAATATACTTTCTCCAGTATTGATCTAAACTTCCACCGGTACCAGCTGAAACGTAGAATGATTGGGGATGGTAAAACCAATATCCATTTAAATCATAGGTATCATAACCGAAACGTCCCGATAAACTCCACCACTTTGTAGGATTTATGTTTATTCCCAATGTTGCAGTAATACGATCTGTTTGATCATATGCCCGGTTCTTTTTCACATTGAATAGGGGATTATCAATTTCTGCATTAGCAGATAAGCCAGAATACAAGTCAAGCTTATCCCCTGTTGAAAGGTCTTCATAGTTCCGAATGTCATTATTATTAGGCCATGATAATAAAGCAAGCAGATAACCTCCCGCACTTCTGAGTACTTTATTATTGTCGGAACGGATATAAGCAAGTGAAGGCAGTAATTCAACTTTATCTTTAAATAGCTTAGTTGTATTACTGATACGTAGATTATAACGACGGAATGTATTTTCAGGAACTACGCCCTCCTGATCAAAGTAACTGGCAGAAACACGGAAAACAGATTTTTTAATTCCGAAATCCATACCCAAATTATGGGTTTGTGCACGACCGGTGCGGAAGAACTGGCTTTTATTATCATATAACTGAGTACCAGGTGCCCATTTAGGCCCAAAATAAGAGAATATGTTAGAGGGAATATTATTCGACCCATTAGAATACTCATCATTTACCTGAGGCCAGCGGGTTACTTTTTGAACACGAAAACTATTGTCGTATTGAATAGCCAACTTATTACTTTTTGCCTTGCGGGTAGTAATTACGATTGCTCCGGAACTTGCCTGACTACCATACAATGCTGTTGCTTCAGGTCCCTTTAAAATTGTAATTGTTTCAATATCACTAGGATTAATATCTGCAATACGATTCTGATAGTCGTTATTTCTGTTAGGCCTGTCGGATGCAAGTCCAATCCCCTGTCCTCCACTAGAGGTTTCGTTTACTGTTTGGTTATCAAGAATTACCCCATCTACCACATACAGAGGCTGATTACTAAGCGATAATGAATTGAACCCGCGAAGCACAACCGATGAAGATGCACCAGCCACTCCTGATGTTTGATCTAAGGTTAAGCCGGCCACACGCCCTTGCAATCCATTTAAGAAGTTTTCTCTTTGGGTCTCTTGCAATTCTTCTCCTTTAACGGTTTGTGTCGAATAACCTAGGGAACGTGGATTTCGCTTAATATCCATAGCAGTTACTACAACCTCTCCCATGGTATTATCAGAAACCGCGAGTTTCACATTGATGGGCGCAGTTCCCACTTTAATGTCTTTTGTTGTATATCCTACAAAAGAAATTTGCAAAACTTCTCCGGCTGCTGCCTGAATAGTGAATTTTCCATTTACATCTGTTTGCGTAACTCTTTTGGTTCCCTTAACCCGAATGGTTGCTCCTGCAAGTGCATTTTGGTTGTCTTCTGCGATGATAGTTCCCGAAACAGCTTTCATCTGAGCTTGTGCCATTGGCATCCACAGAAAAAACAGGGAAAGTATCGCTACTAAAAAGCGAGATATTCTCATATAACTTTTTTTTAATAAATTAGAATTAACCTGGGTCTGAAAGGCATCCCCAATTGTTAAACATATGCAAATTAAACATTTTATTGTTTATGCAAATGTTTTATGATTATTTCGAAAAAAGAAAAATCAATTCATAAAATTTTATAATCAAATACTTACGATTTAATATTATAATTTATTCAAAATCTCAATTTTATTAGTTTTTAGTGCTAGGCCAGCCATTTTAAAAATCAATTTTCATTAAATGACGTGCTTTTTTAGATTCTAACATTAATATGCGTACATTTTTTATTATACGCTTACATAGGTTATGATTGATTATGATTGAGCTGTTTTGATAACAATTGGTATAACCTCCTGTATTTTCCGATGAAGCAGCAAACACTACTTATTGGTTGCATGTGTATTAAAAATCTCCCACTCCCTCAATATTGGATGTTGATGTTCCCGCTGTGCAATCTTTTCCATTTGCCGGATGATTGAGGGATTTTGTAAAAATACATTGGTTGTTTCGGAGGGATCTGATTCCAAATCAAACAACATCCAGGGCTTTTCTGGATTTTTATGCATGTCTCTTTTTATACCCTTCCATTTCCCCATTCGAATCGCGAGTTGTCCGCCCGTTTCAGGGAATTCAAAATACAGGAATGGATGTTCTGTTTGCTTTGCAATTTTTCCAATTAGTGTTGGCAAAAAAGAAATGCCATCAGTAGTAAGGATTTTTTGATTGGTAATTTCAGCAAGGGTTGCCATTACATCATATTGTACTGATACATGATTGCTGATTGTTGCCGGCGCAATTTTTCCCGGCCATCTTGCAATCATCGGCACTCGAATGCCCCCTTCAAAAACATCACCCTTTGTTCCCCTCAATTTTCCATTGCTGAAGAAAAAAGGTGTATTGGCACCTCCCACATCAAAAGTTGCCCCATTATCGCTGGAGAACATAATGAGGGTATTACTATCCAGCTTCAATTCTTGTAATTGTTGCAGTATAATGCCTACCTGTTTATCTAAATACGTAATCATCGCAGCATATGCAGATAAGGGGAAAGGATGAGATGCATAGCCTTTCTGACCATAATAAGCTCGTTCATTAAAAACCCCCTTGTATGCTTCCAACAAAGAGTCGGGAATTTGAAGGGAGAGATGGGGTAAAGTATAAGGAAGATATAAAAAGAAAGGTTGGCTTGCCTGTTTGCGTATGAAAGATAGTGCCTGCTGTGTAATTTTATCGGGTGCATAAGTTTTACCCTGATAATACGCGAATGACTGCTCGGTAAGTTGCGTACTATCTAGCCGTTTATGTACATTGATTTCCGGATTGAATAAGGTATCCCATACTCCGTTTTTCCATAAATGCGTAGGATAATAATTATGTGCCTGTTTTTGATCGAGGTACCCATAGGAAAAATCAAATCCATGCAAATTAGGGTTCCCTGAATTGGAAGCCATCCCTAAGCCCCATTTGCCTATTATTGCCGTAGCATATCCTGCTTGTTTCATTAGATGACCGATAGTAAATGTACCGGTGGGAAGCGGTTGCTGCCCTCTTTCCGATGAATCGGCAAAACCACCCAGTTCATGATTTCCCCTAATGGCAGCATGACCGGAATGTTTGCCGGTTAATAACATGCAGCGGGAGGGAGCACATACCGGTGCGGAAGCGTAATGCTGCGTGAATCGAATACCTTCGGCAGCGAGTTGATCTAAATAAGGGGTTTTAATTTTTTGTTGTCCGTAACTTCCTAATTCGCCATATCCTAAGTCATCGGAATAAATATATATTATGTTAGGCCGAACCTGGGCAACACTGGTAATGGTAAAAATTAATGTAACACATACAGTGAGATACCTATAAATGATTCGATACAATTTCAGTTCAATTTAATGAATTGAAATTACTGTAATATCGGATATACATAAAATAAAACAGCCGGTGAAAGATTTCACCGGCTGTTGAAATAATAACAAGCAAATATTAGTTGGTATATCCAGGATTTTGCACCATTTTAGGATTAGCCTGAATTTCCGAGTTAGGAATTGGCAATAAGAAACGGAAGTTACCACCAGAAAGGGTTACTGTTCCTCCGGGAGGTGCATCTGAAGCGATTCGCTCCACAGGAAGATTTCTTCTTTTCAAATCCCAGAAACGATGTCCTTCAAAAGGCAGTTCCTTAAAACGCTCCTGGTAAATTGCGGTAATCAAAGCATCTTTGGTGGTAAATGTCTCATTTACATAACCACTGATACGCGCCGCGCGGAGTGTGTTGAGATCCAATGCAGCTCCTGCTAAATCTCCAGATTCAGCTTTTGCTTCTGCGCTAATCAGCACCATTTCACCTGTTCTAAACACTTTCGCATCCGCTACGTTTTCTGTAGGTGTACCGTAAGGTCCTCCCGCATATTTTCCAATCAGACGTGGATTTCTGCCAGCAGCCGTTAACAATGGTTCAGTTCTGAAATATGCTGCAAAACGGATATCATTTACCTGATCGTAGGAGTTCCACAATTTGTTAGAAGGTCTCCAGGTAATGGTACCGATATTGGCACTGTTAGCAGAAGTGCCTCTGAACAAGGAACCAATCTTTGTACCAATAGATGAAGTTCTGCTTAATTCAAATGATAATTCTGCATTGGTAGCATCCGTCCAGATTTGTCTGAACTGAGTTGGAGTAGCCAAAGGAATAGCAGTGATATATTCATTAGCAAATGTTCTGGCATCAGTCCACTCTCTCAGGTATAAGGCAATACGTGCCTGTAATCCTGTTGCTGCCATACGGGAAGCACGATAAATATCGGTTGCCGGATTAGGGAGCAATGTTTTGGCTTCGGCCAAATCAGCTTTCAGTCTTACAAAATAGGGAGCTACCTGAATACGTTCCTGAGGATCCAGTGAAGGCGTAGTCATGTATGCAAGTGCAAGATCCGTTCCCACTGCGCTGTTGCAGTAATAACGATATAATTCGAAATGACAAAACGCACGGAGGAATAATGCTTCTCCTCTTAATCTGATACGAAGTGCATCGTCGGCCGCACCGGTAGAAGTTGCTTTTGGTAAAGCTGCTAATACACGATTTACGCGGTCAATAATGCGATAATATAAAGGGAATGCGGTAAAATTATCACGCAATCCGATATCGGTAGAACCATATTGCCATTCATGCGTAGTACCGGCATTGTAGAACTCAGCTACCTGAACCTCATCGGCCAGCGTACTGTTTAATAGAATACCCATTTCAACGTTCATGGCTGCATAGGCACCAATGATACCCTGTTCGTTATTTTTAACGGTTAACAAGGCTACATCTCCACCAATGAAGTCTGTTTCCTTCACATCAATTACTTTTTTGCAAGAAGCAAAAACAGTAACGGCAAGGAAAGAGCCGATGATGAATTTATTAAGTTTCATGTTATATAAATTTAATACTGATTAGAAATTGATATCTAAACCTGCCACAAACATAGTTGGGTTAGGATATTCATTCAAACTGATGTTGTTGTTATCTTCCGGATCAAGACCTCTCCATGGACTCCAGATAGCGAGGTTTTGTCCCTGAATATAGAATCTTGAACTCTTAATCAACAATTTACCACTGTTAGATCTGATTTCAGGAATTGCATAAGAAATATTCAGGTTACGGAAACGTAAGAATTTAGCATCTTCCAAATCTGAAGAAGTAAATCCTCTATCGTAAGCCGAACTTTGATACAATTTGTTATCACCCGGTTTAGTCCACTGCATATCAATTAACTCTCTGGATGCACGCACCGCGCCATGATAGCCAGGAGTTCCTCTGGTAATCCAGTTACGGGTGTTATTACTTCTAACCACATCAAACTGATAAGAGAATAATGCACTTACTGTTATTGCTCTGAAGCGAACAGTTAAGTCTATACCACCCTGATGTTTTGGCAAGTAAGTTCCAAATTTAGCAAACTGACCCGCTTTAGATACATCGAAAGTTGTTTTTCCGTCTGGAGTTTCAAAGATAGGCTGACCAGTTGCAGGATCTGCACCCAGGTAATTATACGTGTAGTGAGAACCATATGGCAAGCCTTTACGAATAACGAAGGTTCCCAAGAAATATTCATTTACCAGACCTAAATCTTCAATATTGTTTGTATTGATGGAGTGATTTAAACCAAGGGTGAATCCGAAATTCTTCTTACGAATAATTTCAGCCTTTGCTAAAAATTCCATTCCCTTATTGCTCATTACACCGGCATTGATGTTCAAACTGCTGAATCCGGTGGTACCAGATAATGGCTGGCTTACAAACAAATCAACTGTTTTTTCATTATAGATATCCATAGATAAGGTGGCTCTGTTCTGCCAGAATCCTAAATCAAATCCCCAGTTCAGCTTTTGAATTTTTTCAATTCTGAGGTTTGGATTACCCGGAGCCGTTGGAACTAAACCTGTAATAGACGAACCGGCATAACTTGTAGTTCCAAAGCTAGGAAGCTGAGGTCCCTGATAATTAGGTACGCCTCCTAATCCGAAATTACCAACACCACCAGAATATGAAGCAGTTGGAATTGATCCTATATTAGGAACAATACCATAACTAGCTCGAACTTTGAAATCACTGAATATTCTTTGGTTACGCATGAATTTTTCATTCAGTACATTCCAAATTAAACCAGCAGACCAGGTGGTGATTTCTCTGTTATCTTCATTCACAATTCTAGAAGTACCATCCCTACGAATATTACCATTAATTGAATAACGATTATCGTAGCTATATCTCAATGTGGCAAAATATGAACGTATACCATAACCGCTTTTTACACTGGAAGCGTATTGAGGAACAGTTGTAGCCCCGTTGGTAGGCAAATTTCCTGCACCCTGACCTGTTTCTGTTAACCGTGGATCGAGGTTATAAATGGTGAAGCCCATACCTCTGTCATAAGCCCGTACCATTTCAAAATAAGCACCCGCTTCTAATTCATGCTTATTATCAAACCGCTTTAGATAATTCAAACTAGAGGTATTGATGAATTGAGAATTGACACCATAACTCTCTTGTGCAATACCAGACTGGAAAGTTTGCAATGTTCCAATATAAGAATTGGGATTAATATACCGCTGAGCATTATTGCTAGAAACATCCAACCCGAATACGTTTTTTATGGAGAAATCTTGCGTAAACTTATACTGAATTACAGCAGAAGCATTAACTTTAATCTGATCAATGTTTCTGGAAGAATTTTGAATGCCTTCTAACAAATTAGCCACCTGACGTAATGCCAAACTTGTGCTGGCACCAAAATTCAAAGTACCATCTGGTTTATATGGATTTTCATAGGTTTTTGCGCGATAGGTCATCTGGAATGGGTTACGCGGGCTATTCCCCAATAATTCCCCTTCAGATAATCGGGATTTAGAAAAACCAAATGTACTGTTCAAAGAGACATATAATTTGTTATTTACATTGTGGTCTAAGTTGAAGCGCAGATTATAACGGCTTAACTGAGAACCCAAGTCAATACCTTCTTGGTTAAAATAGCTACCTGAGATATAATATTTTGTTTTATCATTTCCTCCATTCATTACCAACTCATGCGTTTGAGATAAGCCCTGACGGAAAAAAATATTCGCATAGTTGATATCAATCTGACCAATACTATCCAACATGAACTGCTTTCGGGCGGCAGTCATACCAGTAGGAATAGCAGGATTATTAGGAGAGTAGGTCCAACCAGGTGTACCCGCTAATTTCTCTCTCTCTTCATACGCCAGCATCTCTCGGGTATTCATCAGGTTCATGCGAGTAAAATTAGGCCGCTGAGTAAAACCAAATTGAGTTCTATATTGGAAATTGGTTTGACCTGCCTTACCTCTTTTTGTAGTAATAACTATTACTCCCGTACCACCACGAGCTCCATACAATGCAGCTGCATTCGCATCTTTCAATACGGTAATGGATTCGAAATCATCTGGGTTGATGGTTTGCATATCAAATGCAGGCAATGGAACCCCATCTAATACGAACAAAGGCTGAGCACCAGCACCTACAATGGATTTAATTCCACGAATCGTAATCTGTGCACTTGAACCGGGCTGTCCGGAACCAGAGTTTACCAGCATACCGGGAACACGACCTTGTAAAGCCTGGTCGAAAGCTCCCACCGGAACAGTTTCTACGGCCTTGCCACTGATTTGAGTAGCAGCTCCGGCAAATTGTGATTTCTTTTCACGGGAATAACCGGTTACAACCACCGCATCCAGTTCCTGACTGGATGGATTGAGCGAAAAATTGAGCGTATTGGAACTGCCCAACTTCAATTCAGCTCTCTCATAACCAACAAATACAGCAGAAACTGTATTGGCTGAGGTACTGAGTTTAAAATTTCCCGAAGCATCCGTAATGGTATTTTTACCACCCGAACTAATTGTTACACCCGAAAGAGCCTGGCCGGTTTTTACATCGACCACTTTCCCGGATATTGTCCTTCCCTGAGCCCATCCTTGCGCAACAGCAGCAAGCATGAACAACAGCATCCATAATGACTTTCTCATAATCTAGGTTTTAGTTAAAGCGACGCGAAATTAGTGCGTAACCTTGTATTAACAATCAATTATGAGTTTAGTTGAGGTTTTTTTGTGCCATTTTCACCGATTTATTAACGTTTGTAAGCTAAAATGGGGCCATATATAAAAAATTTTTATGATTTCTGTTTATAATTTTCATACTAAACCGCTCAAATACAATTCTTTTTACCTGTTTTAACGAATAGGGAATGTTAAAACAGATTAGAATGGAGTAATTGGTTGTTGGGATGCAGTCAGTAAATTTGAAAAAACAAAGGAAAGAACATAAACCAGTTTTCTTACCTATCAAATTCGTATCTTTTGGAGCGTTTTAATTGTAATGGTTGCTTCTCATAAAAAATACATCCTATTTGGCTTGCTTCTTTTCATTGCAGCAGGTACCTGGTATTGTACTGATAGCCCGGTAAATTATAGTTCAGATATCAAACCATTACTGAATAAAAAGTGCATCACCTGCCATGGTGGAGTGAAAAAGCAGGGGGGATTTAGTCTACTCTTTGAAGAGGAAGCATTGGCAACAACAAAATCCGGTAAAAAAGGAATTGTTCCCTACCATCCCGAACAAAGCGAAATGATTCGGCGACTCACGCTCAACGATCCCGAAGAAAGGATGCCTTATCAACATGAACCGCTAACTAAGGATGAAATTAAATTACTTACCCGCTGGATTCAACAAGGAGCCCGTTGGGGAAAACACTGGGCCTATGTTCCAGTAAAAGCTCCGGAGATTCCAGCCGTTAACAGTGGATTGTTTTCAAGTAAGGGCACCGGTTGGGTACAAAATAATATTGACCATTATATATGGCAAGCCTTGCAGGAACAAGATCTGTCTCCTGCACCCCGTGCCGATCAATCGATATTATTAAGAAGAGCCTCCCTCGACATAACCGGCATGTTAGCTCCCCTTTCTCTCAGCAGTAAATACCTGAACCCTCAACAACCCATTACCTATGCTGCTTTCATAGATTCTCTATTAGCTTCTCAGCATTTTGGTGAAAAGTGGGCTTCCGTTTGGATGGATCTCGCCCGCTATGCAGATACCAAAGGTTATGAAAGAGACGATAGACGATCAATTTGGAGATACCGCGACTGGCTGATTCAGGCATTTAACCAAAATATGCCCTACAATCAATTCATCACGGAACAATTAGCCGGTGACTTATTGCCTAATCCAACCACTAACCAACTTATTGCAACCGCATTTCATCGAAATACACTAACAAATGATGAGGGAGGAACCGATAATGAAGAATTCAGAACTGCAGCAGTTTTAGATCGGGTAAATACAACCTGGGAAGCATTGATGGGAACCACGTTTGCCTGTGTACAATGCCATAGTCACCCCTATGATCCTTTTAAACACGAAGAATATTATCAGTTTCTGGCTTTCTTCAATAACACACGCGATGAAGACACGTATGCAGAATATCCCCTGCTGCGCGAATTTCATGATAAGGATAGTTTACATTACGAGGAAGTGCGCGCATTCATTAACCGTATTGCACCAGAACGAGCAAATGAAATTCAGCTGTTGCTAACAACCGGACAACCCGCACTCAACTCCATAGCAGCCGACCAGTTAATTAATAGTGCACTTACCGATACCAAATGGTTGGTGATGCGCAATAACAGTGAAGCCCGGATTCCCAATACGCCTTTTGAAAATCATACTCAATTGATATTTCCCTGTAAAACCTGGAAGCATGGAGGAAAACTACAATTGAGAGCAGATGCCTCAAATGGAAAAATGCTTACTACTGTATCACTACCCAATACAGAGGGGAAATGGAAAATACTAACCATTTCACTTCCTCCTATATCCGATAATCATGCATTGTATTTACAATACAACAATACATCTACCCACGACCCACTGGAAACGGGTATTCAATTCGACTGGTTTTACTTTACTAATCCTTTTCCAGGAAAGGGAAAACAAGGATATGATAGTGCCTATCTCTATTATCAGCAACTGATGCAACCCAAATCGGTTACCTATACTCCCATCATGATGGAGAATCCCAAAGGGTTTCGCCGAAATACCTATGTATTTGAAAGAGGCAATTGGTTAGTGAAAGGGAAAATGGTTGAAGCCAATACGCCGGCATATTTAGGCAATCTCCCTTCCGGAGAAATTCGCAACCGACTGGCTTTAGCCAAATGGATAACCAGCGAAAATAATCCGCTAACCGCCAGAACTATAGTAAACCGAATCTGGGAACAATTTTTTGGTAAAGGATTGGTAGAAACGCTGGAAGATTTGGGAACTCAGGGTGCAGCACCAACTCATCCCGAATTACTAGATTATCTGGCCTGGCAACTGGTAAATACCTATCATTGGGATTTAAAAAAGCTGATGCGTGAAATCATGCTTTCAGCTACCTATCAACAAAGTAGCGTCTCAAATCAGCAAGCGCTTGCTAAAGATCCTTATAATAAATGGTATGCCCGCGGACCAAGAGTGCGCCTTTCTGCTGAACAGGTTCGTGATCAGGCTCTGTGTGTTAGTGGTAAGTTGAATGAAAAAATGTTTGGACCCGGTGTATTTCCCTACCAACCCGAAGGTGTTTGGATGTCGCCCTACAATGGTGCAACCTGGAAAATAAGCGAAGGTGGGGAACAATACAGAAGATCAGTTTATACCTATTGGAAGCGATCTTCTCCCTATCCTTCTCTGATAAATTTTGACGGCCCCACTCATGAAGTATGCACTGCCAGAAGAATTAGAACCAATACTCCGCTTCAATCACTTACAACTTTAAATGATTCTGCCTATCTGGATTTATGCAGGTCATTTGCATTCACTACAATGGCAAATAAAGGGAATTCATTTACCGAAAAATTACGCTTTGCCTATCAACAAATTTTATATAGCAACATTCCGGATGCTACGACCTCTGCAATGCAAAAACTATATCAAAAAGCGCTTCAACATTATCAAAATCATCCTGATGATATTTCAAAAATTACCGGAAATTCTTCTGCCCAAACATCAGCAACTGCAGCAGCATGGATAGTAGTGATGAATGCAATGATGAATCTCGATGAAGTACTTACCAAAAACTAAATTGCATGCACCCTAAATTTTCAATACAGGAAGAAGCCCGCATATATGAGGCAGCATATGTAACCAGGAGGTTATTTTTTAAAGATAGTCTGCTCGGGTTGGGCTCACTTGCACTTGGCTCTATGTTGGGCGCTTGCAATTCCAATGCAGTTGTTGTTGATGAAAGAGATCCTGTTCATCCCTTCCTACCGCGTGCACCACATTTTGCCCCAAGTGCTAAATCGGTAATTTATTTGCACATGGCTGGAGCTCCCTCACAACTGGAGCTATTTGATTATAAACCTGAACTGATGAAGCTGGATGGACAAACCTGTCCGCCTTCACTTTTGCAGGGAAAAAAGTTCGCATTTATCAGAGGGATTCCTACCATGCTGGGGCCACAAGCACGCTTTGCACAAAAAGGAAATAGCGGAGCATGGGTTTCGGATTACTTACCCCATTTTGGTGATGTAGTAGATGAAGTAAGTTTTTTAAAAGCAGTGCAAACCGATCAGTTCAATCATGGGCCGGCACAGCTATTAATGCACACCGGTTCTGCCCGAGCAGGCAGGCCATCTATTGGCTCATGGGCCACATATGGATTAGGTAGTGAAAACAATAATTTACCGGGATTTGTAGTACTTACTTCGGGCGGTCGATTTCCGGATGCAGGAAAAAGTGTTTGGGGTAGTGGATTTCTTCCTTCTGTTTATCAAGGTGTGCAATGCCGAAGTGAGGGCGATCCGGTACTTTTTTTACAAGATCCGTCCGGTATTTCCCGAGATATCAGAAAAGCATCCATTGAAGCCATTAATCAGTCGAATGCAGCAACCTATTCAACATTTCAGGATCCGGAAATCATCTCACGAATGGCTCAGTACGAATTGGCATTTCGCATGCAGATGGCGGTTCCCGATGTAATGAATATTCAAGATGAGCCTGCCTATATTCATGAACTCTATGGTAGCGATCCTGCTAAACCCTCCCTCGCCAACAATATTTTACTTGCACGAAAACTGGTTGAAAAAGGGGTGCGATTCGTGCAATTATACGATTGGGGTTGGGACAGTCATGGAACCAGTGAGGATGGCGCGATCGACTATGGCTTTATAAATAAATGTAAAACCATGGATAAGCCGGTTGCCGCGCTGATACTGGATTTGAAGCAAAGAGGTCTGCTTGAAGATACCCTGGTTGTTTGGGGTGGAGAATTTGGAAGAACGCCTATGCAGGAAAACAGAGATGGAAAACAGAATCCCTTTAAAGGAAGAGATCACCATACCGAAGCTTTTACTATGTGGATGGCGGGTGGTGGAATCAATCCCGGAATAAGTTATGGTGAAACAGATGAAATTGGATACAGTGCTATTTCCGGTAAAACCACCCCATTTGATATACAGGCTACCCTGTTACATTTACTAGGATTCGATCATGAAAAATTCACCTATCCTTTTCAAGGCAGGCCTTTTCGCTTAACTGATGTACAGGGAAAAGTGATTGCCCCATTCATTGCCTAATAAAACTGATATGCCCCTAAACCGAAGAAAATTTATTTCATTGTCGGCCCTGCTGAGTGCATCAACTTTCCGGCAAACAAAAGCAAGCACTACTCAAACCAATCCTATGCAAATACCCGCAACTTTTTCTCCTATTATTGTAGCCACTAACTGGGGCTTTGAAGGTTCAACCGATGCTTTTTGTGCCAAAGCCAAGGCAGCAGGGTATGATGGTATAGAAGTGTGGTGGCCAACTTCCGAAGCAAGTCAACAAGAACTTTTTCTGGCATTAGAAAAACATCAGTTACAAGTGGGGTTTTTAACCGGTGGTAGCAGTTCGCAATCCGAAAAACATTTAGAGCAGTTTACGCAAATGATAAAAGCAGCTATGATGCAAACCCGAAAAAGACCTTTGTATATCAATTGTCATTCCGGAAAAGATTATTTCACTCCCGCGCAAAATCAACCCTTTATTCAACTCACGCAACAGCTGAGTGCGCAAACGGGTATACCGGTATATCATGAAACTCATCGTGGGCGCATGCTATATTCCGCCCCCATTACCCGCCAATATTTAGAACAACATCCCGAACTCAAACTAACGCTGGATATTTCTCATTGGTGCAATGTGCATGAATCGTTATTGCAAGATCAAACCGAAACCATTCAGCTGGCACTGAACCGAACAGGACATATCCATGCCCGTATTGGCCATGCAGAAGGCCCGCAGGTAAACGATCCCCGGGCACCGGAATGGAAACAGGCAGTAGACCAACATCTTCAATGGTGGGATACGGTAGTACAAAACGCTATTACGCGAGGTGCTTCGCAGTTGACATTTCTAACGGAGTTTGGTCCGGCCGATTATTTGCCTACGCTGCCCTATTCCAGACAGCCCGTTGCCAATCAGTGGGACATCAATGTATATATGCTGCAATTGATTCGTAACCGATATAGTGCAAAAAAATAATGCAAACGATTATTACCATAATAGGAAAATTGCATCCAATACTGGTTCATTTGCCCATTGGAATTTTATTACTGGCGATTTTCTTTCAATGGATAAGTAATAAAGAAAAATATGCGGCACTGGAATTTGCGATTCGCCCGGCTTATCTGATAGGAATGTTATCAGCTGCGATTGCGGTAGTTAGCGGTTGGTTACTGGCAGATAGCGGAACCTATCCCGAACAAATTCTTTTTGTTCATCGTTTGCTCGGGATCAGTGTATGTATTGGAAGTATTGCCGGATACTTTTTGCTGCATACCCTTTCGCGTCAATTGCAAAATATGTTTGCCGGAATTTTTTGTTTGTTGATTATTGCGGCCGGACATTATGGAGGTACCTTAACTCATGGAGCTGGATATTTATTTGCGAATACTGCAATTGCTGAAGTAAAACCAAGGGCTCCCATTACACAAGTTCAGGATGCGCTGGTGTTTTCACAGTTGGTGCAACCTATACTGAATGAAAAATGTGTAGGATGCCACGGTCCGAATAAGCAAAAAGGTAAACTGCGCTTAGATGATAGCACCTATTTAATACAAGGCGGGGAACATGGTGCAGTTTTTAAAATGGGGGCTGTAAACGAAAGTGAAATATTCAAACGAATTTCATTAAATCCGCTCGATGAGCAACACATGCCACCAAAAGGAAAACCTGCACTAACCGAACAGGAGATGGCAATTATCAACTGGTGGATTAGCAGCGGAGCAAACTGGCATACGAAAGTGAAAGAACTGGTTCAGCCCGAACCCATTAAAAACTTGCTCAATCGTTTAGAGAAACCAACCCTCGTAAAACGGACTTCCATTCCAAAAGAGCCGGTTACAGCTGCATCATTAAAAATAATAGCTGCCTTGCAGGCAGCAGGAGTAATGACTGTGCCGGTTGCTGCCAATAGCAATTATTTATCGGTAAACCTGATTAATCTTTCCACGGTTTCGGATTCTGTTATTCAGTTATTAGAACAAGTACAGCCACAAATTATATGGATAAAGGCCGACTATCAACCTGCAACACCCAAACTGGTAGCAGCCATTGCAGCTTGTAAACAAGTAACCCGACTCAGCTGGACGAACGGGAAGTTATCGGATAGTGACGTATCAGCCTTCCGCTCATTAAGTTCATTACAATACTTAAATCTCTCTAACAATCCCATCGGCCGCGAAGCCCTGATGCCGCTTCAATCTCTATCAGCATTACAGTCGTTATATGTTTGGAACACAAAAATTACAAGTAAAGAGATAGCAAGTTTGGCAACCCAATTTCCACACACACAAATAGATTCCGGAAACTACAAGCTTGCCATGATAGCTGCTGATACCATTCCGGTAAAAGCACCCCCTGTGAAGTAACGGAAAAGAGAACAGTTAGGCAGCTAATCAAAATGGTAGATTTCCCGCATTTTTGCGGCGAATACATTAATTATTCGCCGCAAAAATGCGGGAAAAAATAGATATATTTACCGCATAATGTATGTAAGGATGGCGAAATACATATATGAATATAAAAACTGGACAAACTTTTCCTGGCAAGAAGAGGATATAACCTTGCTATTAGGTGAGGTACGACATCTGCAAGGTAAGGTGCTAGGACAAATGAAAGGGGTTGGATTTAACACCCAAGCGGAAGCCTCGCTTAGGTCGCTCACCTTAGATGTAGTTAGCACCTCAGCAATAGAAGGAGAGAAACTAGATTATGCACAAGTACGGTCTTCTATTGCCAGAAAATTGGGGATTAACGTAGCCGGACTCGTTCCAAGTAATAGAAATGTGGAAGGGGTTGTTGAAATGATGCTGGATGCAACTCAGCAATATCAGCAGCCGCTAACTAATAAAAGACTGTTTGGATGGCATGCGGCACTTTTCCCAACCGGATATAGCGGTATGCTTAAAATTGAGACGGGTAAATATCGCTCAGGAGAAATGCAAATTGTTTCAGGAGCAATGGGTAAAGAAAAAATACATTACGTTGCCGTACCCGCGAAAGATATAAAGAAAGAAATGAACAAATTCCTTGCGTGGTTCAACGATAGTCAACCCATAGATCCCGTAATTAAATCAGCCATCGCGCATTTTTGGTTTATCATCATTCACCCTTTTGATGATGGGAATGGCAGAATAGCAAGAGCATTGTGTGATCTACTTCTTGCAAAGTCGGATGAAACATCCGAAAGATACTACAGTATATCCAGTCAAATTTTGGAAGAGCGTAAACAGTATTATGCAGTTCTACAGCGAATGCAACATAGCTCGGGAGATATTAGTGAATGGATAAACTGGTTTCTACATTGTTTGAAAAATGCTTTGCTATCTTCAGAAAGCCGCTTGCAAAATATTTTTAGAAAAGCCAGTTTCTGGCAAATACATGAAACAGTATCACTAAACGAGCGACAAAGATTGATGTTGAATAAGCTGTTAGATGGATTAGATGGGAAACTACAATCATCCAAATGGTCGAAAATAACAAAGTGCTCATCCGACACAGCATTACGTGATATAAAAGACCTGATTGAAAAAGGAATTTTACAACAAGAGAAAGCGGGAGGAAGAAATACCAATTACGAGCTGCGGGATTTTTAATTAGCCGGGTAGCCATGCAGCAACCCAATAAATTAATCTACCCGATGCAGCCCTTTATGGCCAAGCGCCTGATGCATACGCCCTTTATCAAACATTTTCTCGTGCTGAGATATTACAATGGTAGCCACTCCATTTCCAATAAAATTGGTGATGGCCCGTGCTTCCGACATAAATCGGTCTACCCCTAATAACAATGCCAACCCCTCAATCGGTATAACTTTTGTAGCTGTTAAAGTAGAGGCTAATATAATAAAGCCGCTACCCGTAACGCCGGCAGCTCCCTTGGAAGTTACCATCAGAATACCAATAATCGTAAGTATCTGCGAAAAGTTCAATTGTATATCAAATACCTGCGCCAGAAAAATCATGGCCATCGATAAATAGATAGAAGTACCATCTAAATTAAACGAATAGCCTGCAGGCACTACCAACCCTACTACCGATTTGTGACAACCCATTGCCTCCAGCTTTTCCATCAGGGATGGCAAGCCGGCTTCGGAAGAAGAAGTGCCCAATACAATCAGCAACTCGTTTTTAATATACGCAAGAAAAGAAAGTATACTGATAGAATAATATTTGAGCAAACCGCCCAGTATTAAAAATATAAACAAACCCATGGTAAGATATACGCACAACATTAATTTACCCAAGGGCAGCAGTGAAGCAACACCATATTTGCCAATCGTAAAAGCCATTCCGCCAAAAGCCCCTACGGGAGCGAGCTTCATCACCCAATGCAAGGCTTTAAATACATACGAGGAAGCAATATAGAAATAATGCAGTATTTGCTCTCTGCGCACGCTTCGGCTGATAACAATGCCCACCACTATGGCGATGAGTAAAACCTGAATGGTGCTATTGTCTTTAAAAAAATCTATCCACGAAATACCAGCATTGCCCGATTTGTATTTAGAAATATCGGCAGTTGCAGCAGCTTTTGTGTTGATACCCGATCCCGGGCGCACAAAATATCCAACTGCCATTCCAATAATCAATGCAATGGTAGTAACCACCTCAAAATAAATCAATGCCTTACCGCCAACCCTTCCCACTTTTTTTAAATCGCCCATTCCCGAGATACCCGTAACGATGGTAATAAATATAATGGGCCCGATAAAATATTTTACTACCTGAATAAAATACTCGCCCAAGGGCTTCATTTTAACTGCAGCGGCAGGATTGAAATGCCCTAAAAGCACCCCTGCTGTAATGGCAAGCAATACCCAGAAAGTTAGATTTGTAATTACTTTTTTAATCATTCCCCAATCTGCTATTGTTTAGATTGAATTTGCGTTACAATATCGGCACATATTTTCATTTCCTGCTCGGTTAGCTGCATCAATCGGAAAGATTCTCCGTCTTTATCGGGATAATTATATACTGTTTGAAATTTAGCGGGCAATTGTCCGGTTATTTTTTTAATAAAACTGAGTGCTATTAAAAAAGTTCCCAAATTAGAAGGATGAGAGCCGTCGGTAAAAAACAAATTCATTTCTGGATGTTGTTCTCTTGCTAATTGCCAAGCGTCTCCCACAGGCACCCGGGTGGCTGCAGCAGTTGTTGCCAGTTCCTGATAAGCATCGGTAATTACAGATTGCGTTTCCGGTGTTTTTTGCCTGGCCCAGGTAGTATACAAATAGGGTTTTGCGCCTTGCTTACGAATAAGATCACAAAACAATTTGCCATAATACAGTAAACTGTCCTTATGCTCAATTGGCCACATGCTATTATCCTGAATAATGATAATATCATGTTTTTTTCCGGTAATAATTTCTCTGGATTGCAGCCCCCTTAATCCACGCCAATGTTCGCCTAAGTGTGCACCCCCAACCGTTGATTTAGTACAAATCAATTGCGTAGGCATCCCCTCCGTTAGCAAATTAATAAGCTGCGAAAGGTTATTATAATACACATAGCTATTGCCTACAAACAATACCCGAATGGTATCGCGCTTTTCGGCTGCTTGTAGTTGGGTGCTGCTCAATAAAACTACGAACAGCATCCAACTTCTAAGCACTTGCATAATGATTGCAAATTTTTTATTTGCCCTATTCATTAGAATCCGGGATTTTGCACCATGTTCGGGTTATTCTGCACCTGCGTTACCGGAATGGGCAAAATCGTTCGAACAGTATAGATACTGGTTGGACTTGAATACAGAATCAGTCTTGATAAACCATTACCCGCAGAATTAATTTTCACATAATTGGTTTGGGTTCTGTTTAAATCAAACAGCCGCTGACCTTCCAATGCGAACTCCTTTCTTCTTTCTACAATAATACTATCCACATAAGCCGTGGCTCGGATAGCGCCCAAGGGAGGAGTGGCTAATAAAGATGCTACATACGGCTTAGTGGTTGAAGCAGTATCGCGCAGCTTTCTAATCAGGTTAATATCGGTAAGGGAAGAATTCAATTGGTTGGCATCATTATTTGCAATAGCCAAACGAGCCAATGCCTCTCCTCTCGACAAATACATTTCTGCCAAACGAAGTACTTTGATATTTTCCTGGTACGTGCTGATGTTTACATACTTCGTGCAAAGTGGCACATTGGTTTCTCCGCCTAAAGAATTTCTGTTTCCTAACGCTACAAAACCTCTTCTCACATCCGTAGGAGTATAGGCATCATACAATCCACGGAAGGTAGTTAAGGTAGTTCCTGTGCTCTTACTGTTCATGCTGGCGATGGTTCCTAACAATTCACCATATCCCTGCTGGCTCGATAAGTAAGCATAAGAATCGGTTCCTGGATTATCATTGGAATTATTCACCACTTCAAAAATCGACTCTGTACTGTTTTGTGTACGGAAATCCTGCACCATAGAACTATAGGGATACAGGGTATATTTTCCGGATGCAATCACCTCAGTGGATGCGGAGATTGCAGTGGCCCAGTCTTCTTTAAAGATGGCTACTCTGGCTCGCAAAGCCAGCACACCAAAACGATTCATGCGGGTTCTGAACAGGGTGTTGTTTACCGTACCGCTACTGATAACGCCGCCGCTTACCGGAAGTCTTTTCAACGCTTCTGTGATATCTACATCTATTTGTGCATACACTTCTGCAGCTGTATTGCGGGCAGGATATACAACCTCGGTAATATTAGTGATTGGCTTTAATACCAAGGGCACACATAAATGAGAGCCATCAGCCGTAAACTTCAAGGGTCTACCAAAAAACTTAGCCAAATCAAAATATACCATTGCTCTAATTGCATACGCTTCTCCCACTAATTGCAGCACTTCTTCCTGCTCCAGTGTAGTGGCTACCTTCTTGATGTTTTCTTCATTCGCAATAATGGCATTCGCATTGGTAGCTACCTGGTACATCTGATTCCACATTCTGCTCACATTCGCATCAGTAGCCGTGTGCGTCATAGTATTCATACCGGTATATCGGTTTCCGGTTTTAACGCTACGCGTCATATTATCAGACAACACTTCCGGAATTACCATAGCGTCTCTTCCATAATAACTATACGATTGCATCAGTGAATACAATCCATTTACTGCTGCACGTGAAGTGGACACCTGAGAAAATACATCTCCCGTTAACACACTTTGCTGCGGCTTAACTTCCAGAAAGTCTTTATTGCAGGCTACCAGTGAGCATCCAATTAAAACTATTAACAATGACTTTTTCATATTCTTATACTTTTTTGCTGGAATTATAAATTGATATCAATACCAAGTAATACTGTTCTGAAAATTGGCGGACGTTGAGACATGGTTCCGTCTACCGATACTTCCGGATCTGTATTGTATCGCTTGTCTTTCGTGATGGTTAACAAATTTTGTGCACGTAAATAGATTCTGGCATTACTAATTTTGTATTTCGACAATGCCTTCGGTGCAACGGTATATGAAAGTGTAATATCTCTTAACCGTAAATAACTTCCATCATATAAAAACCGGCTGCTTTCCGGACTGCTTCCAGCGGTAGGACCAAGGAATATGGGTTTCGGTACATCTGTTTTTTGACCAACGGTTGTCCAGCGTCTTTCATATTCATAACGGCTTAAACCATTGCTTTGATCGGAGAAGCCCAGGTTAGCATCTGTTTTTTGCAGATAACCATATTCATCATAAATCGTATTACCCCAATATGCGTAGAACTGGAAGCTGAGTCCAAATCCACGATAGGTAAAGTTGTTCGTTAATCCACCATAAAATTTAGGAGTAGCACTTCCAAAAGCAACTCTTGGTAAGGCAGTAGTAAATACATTAGTTGTAGTATCTTTTGCAGCAGAAGTGTACCAAAGCTGCTCACCATTTTCCGGATTCACCCCAGCGTAAGCTCTTTGATAATGGGTATAAAAATCATATCCCACTTTACGCAAGTAACTTCCCGAAGGATAGGAAGGATCCAGTTCAGTTACGCGATTGCGATTCGTAGTAATATTAAAATCAGTTGTCCACTTCAAACCCCTTGCATTGCTGGGAGCAATGTTAATGGATGATAAGGTAAGTTCCATTCCACTATTCCGCATCGCACCACTGTTTACGGTGATACTGGTTACTCCATTAACACTTGGAATCGACTGACTCAATAATAAGTTGCTGCTTACCCTATTGTAGTATTCAATGGTACCCGAAAATCTACCTTTCGCTAAAGAGAAGTCTACCCCCACATTGAATGGAATGTTTTTCTCCCAGGTGAGGTTATCATTCGCTAACTGAGAAAGGGTAAGTCCGGAACGAAAATCATAATCACTTCCGGCAGAATACAATCCCGGTGATTCAAAATTGTTGATACCCTGATTACCGGTATATCCATAACTGGCTCTGATTCTCAAATCCTTCACCCAATCTACCTGGAAAAATTTCTCATTGCTGATATTCCATCCAGCACCTACCGACCAGAAAACTGCCGAACGGAAATTTTTGGCAAAACGGGATGATGCATCTTCTCTAATAGATCCCGAAACAAAAAACCGATCGTTGTAACTATAGTTTCCGTTTAAGAACTTACTCAACAACCGATTGCCGGTTGCCGTACCAGTTGTTTGAACGGGTAAAGATCCACCAGCCGCAGTAGTTGTACCCGGAGCAATACCATTTACTTCAATGGTAATATCAGCATCGGAACGACTCTGATGTTCGATACCGGCAAACAGTTCTAAGCTATGATCTTCCTTGAAATTGGTTTTATAACGAACGATATTGGTAGTAATCCAGTTTACAATATCCTGCGTGAAGTTGTTAATTACCCCGTTCGCAGCCACATTGGCATTCCCTACTCTTGGATCGTAGAAAATGGAAGTAAATGCATGATTAAAATCCAATGCATAGTTTCCTTCAAAAGTTAAGCCTTTTGCAAGTCGAACAGTTGGACTCAACACGGCAGACACATTATAAGTTTGGGCATTTCTTTTGGTGGTTTCCAAAACAGCTACCGGGTTATAACCACTGTTATAGCCCAGTTCGTAGGTTACGCCATCACTTTTATATACGGGCAACCAGGGAGCCAGGCGATACATAGCCCTTACCGGATTTCCGAAGAAACTGCCTCCCAAAAAGTTGCTGGTACGCTGATAGCTTCCACTGATTCCCCCTTTCAGGGTGATGTTTTTAGAAACTTCTGAATTCAAATTCACCCGATAAGTTGCCTTGTCGTAATCAATATTTTTTGTGGGTGCGTCTGACTTATAATAACTACCCGACATGAAGAAAGTGTTTTTATCATTTCCGCCACTCACATTCAAATTATATTGCGAATAGTTCCCCTGGCGAAGTACTTGTTCAAACCAATCTGTATTGATATCCGGATTAATTCCATTTGCTGCTATCAGAGAATCAAATGAACTCGCCCTGTTTCCGGCATTTACCCAACCTTCTTTGTAGTATTGGAGATATTGCGGTGTAGTAAGTGTTTTTTGCTCTTCGCGAATGGTGTTGCTCGTAACCCCACGCTGATAAATTAATCCCAGCTTTGTTTTTCCGGATTTTCCTTTTTTAGTAGTTATCAATACTACGCCGTTGGCAGCCCTAGAACCATATAAGGAAGTTGCACTGGCATCTTTCAAAACAGTTAAATTCTCAATATCATTGGCATTTAATCCTGCAATGGTGTTACTGTTCAAACCCGAGATATCACCACTCACCACAGGAATACCATCAATTACATACAATGGGGCAGCTGATGCATTAATCGATCCCACCCCACGAATGCGTATCTGCGGAACGCCTCCGGGTTGTCCGGATGCATTCGTACTTTGTACCCCGGCAATATTTCCCTGCATGGTTTCCTGCACAGATGCATTGGGGGCTGATTCGATTACTGCATTTTTAATGGTACCCACAGAACCCGTGAATGTTTTCTTACGTTGGTTAGAATAAGCTACCACTAACACATCTTCCAGGTTATTCTCAGCCTGCTGCATCTGAACCACCAGCGACTGACCAGTAAAAGTTGATAAGGTAACAGATTGTAAGTCTACCCGGCTAAAGCGAAGCGATTCCCCTTTTTTAACCTGAATAGTAAAAGTACCGTCGTCTCCGGTTACTGTTCCGGCTTTAGATTTGGATGCCTGAACGGAAACATTGCTTAGGGCAGTGTTTTCTTTAGAAAGTACCACCTTCCCTTTAACGGTTCGGATTTCCGGGTCGGAGGTTTGTGACTGAGCCGCCAAAGGTAAACCGATCGCCAGCATACCCCAGCAAACAAACATGGATGCGATTTTTCTCATATAGAAATAATTATAATAAAACTGTTGGTTTCAACAGCACAATAAACAGGTAAACCCGCTAATTGGATTATATTTGTTCTACTTTCTTTAACAATTTGTAAATCTGAAATAATTTGAAGATTTCCGAAATTTTATAACTAATTGATTATTAGTTTATATTTGGGTTTTTACTTATGCCTCGTTCCGAAATCATATACCTGCTTCAACAATGCATAGAGAAGTTTCAGCATGAAACCGGACAAGAGATGGTATTCAATACCAACAAAAAAAATTACGAACCGCTGGCAATAGTGCTAAGCGAAATCAGCAATCATTTGCCCGAAACCGCCGAAAAACTGGATCACATAGCATATACTCCGGATGCAAAAAAAGATACTACCCAATATCCATTTAGAAAATATGATATCACCGGTGGGCAAATTCGGGATGCTTATATGGGGTTGGTGGCAAACCCGCGAAATTTTTTAGTAGACGCCTGTTATATTTATCTATACGGAATCGGAAAACAGGGTTTTGAAAAGCAGCCCAGTGATGAAACCCTGCAGAAAAAACTATTACAGGAAGAAAATGAGGAGGAGATGCTTTCTGTTTTTCAGGAAAATGAACGCCTCAAAACGGCTTTGGAGCAGGTAGCACAAAACAATGCATCAAATAAAACTGCTGAAAATAAAAGCTGGAAACGAATCGCTGCCATTGTAAGTTTATTACTTATCATTCTATTGGTTGTTTATTATAAAGAACATCAGCATAACACGCATATCAGCAAGGGAATGAGTTTACTTCCCTATAAACCAACACCAGCTGAAATTGATAGTCTGCAAGGAATTTGGATCTGCTATACCGGTTCACCACAGGCAAGAATATCTGATCCCGACCGGTACCATAAAATGGTTGCCAATTTAATGCAGATTACTTATTTACCCGAAGGATTTTTTAGAGTAGAAAGATATGGAGCCAGTTTCAATCATAATGGCTATGCGCAGTTCGAAAGCAAGGGGTTGGTTTCCATTCATACCCACATTAAAAATCTGGATCAAAAAATTGAATCGCCCAGGCACTCCCTCCTTTCTTTGCATGCAGATAGCAGTCTTCCCTATTTGAATGTTATTTCCACCTCCTGGAATTTTGATGTTGGCAAATTCAATCAAATTATTGGAATCCGCGAAGTATTTCAAAAACTGGGAAATCGGGGGCAGCTAGAGGAGGTATATAATTCATTGGAAAATGCTCAATGCAAATGCAAAATCATTCGCTGGCATCAACCTAATCACCCTACCCAATCCTGGTATTTAAAAAATAGTCCGATAGACTCACTCCACAACTCCTATTTATCCTCTATGCTGGATGAAAAAAGCATTTTACTGAAAGATCCGTCTGCAGGCATCTTATTGGATAAAAAATAATTTACGGGTAAGCTGTTCATACAAATTAAGAAGCATTCGATGAACCCTTCGGTTTGTGAATAGTTGAACGGAACCCGGCATGTCTACCACCTTTGGCATGGGAATTTACTGAACCACCGGTTCGATTGCCCGCATTACCTCCCTTTCTGCCGCGGTTACGAAATACTTGCGGATTATATTGAGGTGCCGGCCCCAGATGCTCAGGAACCGATACTTTATTTACTGCCTTTCCCAATAATTGCTCAATACGCGCAAAAGACGCCTGTTCGGGCTCGGTAATAAATGTGAATGCTGTTCCTTTACTTTCTGCACGCGCTGTTCTGCCAATTCTGTGAATATAATCCTCCCCATCGTGCGGCACATCATAATTAATTACCAGATCAATATCTTCCACATCAATTCCCCTGCTCAAAATATCGGTTGCTACCAGCACTTTCACTTTCCGATTCCGAAAATCTAACAGAACCTGCTCCCGTTGCGTTTGTTCTAAATCGGCATGTATCTGATCGGCATGAATACCCGACTTCTGTAATTCCCGGGTAAGTAGTTTTACTTGCTGTTTACGGGAGCAAAATACAATAACACTTTGTGCTGTTCTTCGGGCTAATAAAGATTTAATGAGTGGAATTTTCTGGGGCTCATACAACACAAAAGCTTCCTGTACAATTTGCTCGGGTGGCTTAGAAACGGCAATCGAAATTTCTAATGGATTTTGTAAAATTTTCCTTGCCATCTCTCGCATTTTCATTGGCATGGTAGCAGAAAATAAGAGGTTTTGGCGCTGCTTGGGTAAATAGGAGAGTATTTTCATAATATCATCATGAAAACCCATATCCAGCATCCTATCGGCCTCATCTAAAATCAGGTATTTAAGCGATTTAACCTGCACATAGCCCATATTCAAGTGGGTTATCATGCGTCCGGGTGTACAGATTACGATATCCACCCCTGCTGTTAATGCCTTTTTTTCAGTGGCAAAATTGATTCCATCACCCCCTCCATAAACCGCCATCGAACTTACGGAAGTGAAGTAAGACAAGCCCTCCAGGGTTTGCTCAATCTGAACAGCCAGTTCGCGGGTAGGCACAATTACCATAGCTTTAACCTGATGTTCTTCCTGCGGCTCGGTTAAAATTCGATTGATAACGGGCAATAAAAAAGCGGCTGTTTTTCCGGTGCCGGTTTGGGCAGAGGCAATGATGTCGCGGCCTTGCAAAATGGGCTGTATTACCTGTTCCTGCACCGGAGTGGCGCTTTCATATCCCATCGTTTCGATACCCTCCAATAAACGCTCATCCAATCCTAACTCAGTAAATTTCAAAATGCCCTTTTTTAAATGACTATATTATACAAAGATACGCTGTTTACAAGGGTATCTGGCCAACCAGATTACCTAAATACCCTTATTTAGCCCTATCTCACAGTTAAAACCGTATTTTTGACTAATTTTTAACCCTCCTTTTGCGGGCAATTCAGTTATTTTTGCCCCGCAGTAGCAAATATTGCTACTCAATATAAACACATGAAGAAACTACTGCTCGTATGTATCGGGATTTCAACTGTAATGCAGGGGTACTCCCAACAAATGGTAAAAGACTCCGCGATTTCAAAAAAGACTGCTGCGCCGGTCAAAAAACAAACTATATCTAAATCGGTATCCACTCAACCTGTACTTCCCAAAAAAGATTGGAGTAAAGTAGACCTATCTTCAAGAGCAGCAGACCATATCATGATACAATATGGGTCTGATAGCTGGACAAACCGGCCCGACAGCGTTAGAACAGGAAACGGTTTTAGTCGGCATTTTAACATGTACGTAATGCTCGACAAGCCCTTTAAATCCAATGCCAAATTCAGTGTGGCTTTTGGGGTGGGTATTGGAAGCAGTCATATCTTCTTTAACAATACCAAAGTAGATATCAAAGCGAATACTGCCCGACTGCCGTTTTCCAAAGTTGATAGTACCGATCATTTTAAGAAATATAAGGTTACCAATGTATATGCTGAAATTCCGGTAGAGTTACGTTACTATTCTAACCCGGAAAACCCCAATAAATCGTGGAAAGCTGCGCTGGGTGTTAAAGTAGGGACATTAATCAGTACGCATACGAAGGGTAAAAACCTTTTAGGAAAAAATGGCTATTCAATATACGGACCTACCTATATTCAAAAAGAAAGCGAAAGAAGATTCTTCAATGGAACCATGCTGGCGGTAACGGGGAGAGTTGGGTATGGACTTGTTTCCGTTGATGCTGGATACCAGATCAACGGCGTTCTAAAAGATGGGGCCGGACCGGTTATGAATAAATTTTCATTAGGGATTACGATTAGTGGATTGTAAGCAAACGATGATAAATAGTTAAAAGCCCGTACTCCAGAGGCGTACGGGCTTTTTTATTTCATGGGGGTGTCAATTGAACTACCTTTGCATAAAATAGTCGCATTTGTTAGAAAGAAAATCAGCTGCTTTTAAAGAAGATCAGGCAGTATTAGTAGGGGTGATTCAGAAAGACCAAACAGAATTTCAGGTAAATGAGTACCTGGAAGAGCTCAGTTTTTTGAGCGAAACTGCCGGAGCCAAAGCCATTAAACGTTTCACCCAAAAATTACCGCATCCCGATAGCCGCACTTTTGTTGGAAAGGGAAAACTGGAAGAAATAAAAACATACGTAAAACAAAAAGGGATTCCGCTGGTGATATTTGATGATGAACTTACCGGTTCACAAATCTCCAATATTGAAAAAGAACTGGGTGTAAAAACCATCGACCGCAGTGATTTGATTTTAGACATATTTGCCAGCAGAGCCCGCACTGCCCAGAGTAAAGTGCAGGTGGAGTTGGCGCAATATCAATATTTATTACCCCGCCTCAAAGGGTTATGGAAACACTTGGAGCGACAGGGAGGTGGTATTGGTACCCGCGGACCCGGTGAAACCGAAATTGAAACAGACCGCCGGATTGTAAAAGACAAAATTTCCCTATTGCGCAAGCGGCTGGCTGAAATAGATAAACAGTCGTTCACGCAGCGCAAAGAGCGGGGTGAATTGATTCGGGTGGCATTGGTAGGATATACCAATGTGGGCAAGAGTACCCTGATGAATGTGTTAAGTAAGGCAGAAGTGTTTGCCGAAAACAAGTTGTTTGCCACATTAGATACCACCACCCGTAAAGTAGTCTATGAAAATACCCCCTTTCTATTAAGTGATACGGTTGGGTTTATTCGCAAGTTGCCACATCACCTGGTAGAAAGTTTTAAGAGCACTCTGGATGAAGTAAGGGAGGCAGATATTTTATTGCACGTGGTAGATATTGCGCACCCCCAATATGAAGATCAGATTGGCGTGGTAAATAAAACCCTGCTGGAATTAAAAGCATTTGAAAAGCCCATTCTTACGGTCTTTAATAAGATGGATTTATATGTAGAACGGAACTTTGATCAGTGGTTGTCGGAAGAAGTAAAAGAAGAGATTCTGCGCGATTTGCGTCAACGCTGGGAGGAAGCCACACAGCACCAGTGTGTTTTTGTTTCCGCTACGGAGCGCCAGAATCTGGAGGCATTGCGCACGCTAATTTTAGAAAAAGTGCGGGATATGTACAGCATTCGGTATCCCTATAAAACCATGATTTATTAAAGCATTCCTATGGTTTTCTGGTATAAGATTGCCGATGATGCCCAACAATTAAACTGGCAACCCAACGGACTATGCTCAGTTACAGTGTTAGGGAAGCCGAGGATATTGGCAAGGGTAGCCAACACTTGTAAGGCATTTGCAGCGGGTTGTCCGCACGCCGGAGCCCCATTAATAGATGGCACACTCACCACCCGCGGCGAAGTGGTTTGTCCGCTCCACCACTATCGTTTTCGCATAGAAAATGGATACAATAGTTCGGGGGAGGGGTATCGGTTAAAAACCTATTTGGTGGAGGAAAGGGAAGATGGGGTGTACCTGGGACTTTCCGAATCGCCGGAGAACGGATAATTTGATATTTTTTTCTCCAATCATTTCATCTCCAATAAATTTTCCCCTACTTTTGCAATCCGCCAAAGGCGGTCATTCCTCCTTAGCTCAGTTGGTTAGAGCATCTGACTGTTAATCAGAGGGTCGTTGGTTCAAGTCCAACAGGGGGAGCAAAACTAGACAAGCCATCAGAAATGATGGCTTTTTCTTTGTCTTTCAGTGAGTTAGGGTATTCCTTTTTGCGTATAAATACGCTCTTTTCAATTCATTTTACTTCAGATATTCATTTTCAATGAAATAGGATAATATTTCGTTGAAGTTCCATTTTAAGTTAACTTTGTAAACGAATGATTTAATGAATCAAGTAAGAGCACTGGTTTTTTATAGAAATCATTTTTATGACTTTTTTAATAAGCAATCAGAAAAAGCAAAAGAAAAAATCGATTATGTTTTATTCTTAATCACGCACATAGAAAAAGTGCCTGAGAAGTTTTTAAAACATTTAGAAGGGCAAAAAGGGTTGTATGAAGTAAGAGTTGAACATGGCAATAATATTTTTAGAATATTCTGTTGTTTTGATAAAGGGAAAATTGTTGTTTTATTAAATGGCTACCAAAAGAAAAATCAAAAAACGTCTCTTAAAGAAATAGAGATGGCGAATAAATTAATGAATGAATATTTTAGTACGACTAAATAAATATATAATGACAAAGAAAGAAAATAATATTACAAATTTTAATGAGCATTTAACTGGACGTTATGGTGAAAGAGG
>JBAWZY010000012.1:0-61134 GCA_037142775.1 Chitinophagia bacterium
TAACGTTCGGAGAATTTCTTCCTCGTGCAGTCTCTGAGGAACGAAGGACTGCACGCGTTGGAATGATAACTCCCAATTTGAAATGTTGCTCACCTGGCGCAAAATCCCTCTCTAACGTTCGGAGAATTTCTTCCTCGTGCAGTCTCTGAGGAACGAAGGACTGCACGAGGAAGGACTGCACGCGTTGGAATGATAACTCCCAATTTGAAAAGTTGCTCACCTTCCGCAAAGTCCCTCTCTAACGTTCGGAGACTTCGCGGATGAGAAAAACTACGATCCCATTTTTTCTAGATTTCATATTAGGTACTTACCGTATTTTTTTAGTCGCTGATAAGTTTTCACTTTTTGCTTATATAAGTTCATTAAAATATACTAAATTTGTTAGTATAACATTAAGATTTATTCTCAATGAAAATAGTCTCATTTTTTGCAGGTGCTGGCGGTTTAGATTTAGGCTTTGAAAACGCCGGGTTTGATGTGGTTTGGGCAAATGAATACGACAAAGAGATTTGGGAAACATTTGAAAAAAATCATAAAAAAACGATCCTAGACAGAAGAAGTATTGTTGATATTCCCTCAATTGAAGTCCCTGATTGTGACGGTATTATTGGTGGACCACCTTGTCAAAGTTGGTCGGAAGCAGGTTCAAAACGAGGAATTGCAGATAAAAGAGGTCAGTTGTTTTATGAGTTTATGCGAATACTTGCCGATAAAAAACCAAAATTTTTCTTGGCTGAAAATGTGTCGGGAATGCTATTGCCTGCACACAAAGAAGCATTGACCAATATAAAGCAAATGTTTACAGATATTGGCTATGATTTGTCTTTTGAATTGTTGAATGTATCAGATTATGGTGTACCACAAGATAGAAAGCGTGTGTTTTTTATTGGCTATAGAAAAGACTTGGGAATAAAATTCAAGTTCCCCAAGCCTACTTACCCTAAAAACAAGGTAACACTCGATAAAGTAATAATTGATTTGAAAGATAATGTTTTACCGGCTAGAGCTGGTAACTATACAAATGGAAACAAATGTAAAATTGTAAATCACGAATATATGATTGGTGGTTTTTCATCAATTTATATGTCCCGAAATAGAGTTAGATCATGGGACGAAGTTTCCTTTACTATTCAAGCAGGTGGTCGCCATGCTCCAATACATCCGCAAGCTCCTAAAATGAAGTTTATAGAGCAAAATGTACGAGAATTTGTCAAAGGAAAAGAACATTTATATCGAAGATTAAGCGTTCGTGAGTGCGCAAGAATACAGACATTTCCCGATGACTTTGTTTTTTACTACGATAGTGTTGTTGCAGGTTATAAAATGATTGGAAATGCTGTTCCAGTGAAAATGGCAGAAATTTTAGGAAAGAAAATTCTTGATGATTTAAAAAATTTAAAGTCAAATAAAGCATTAGCCATAAATAATATTTCTACAGTATTAAATGGTAACGTTGTTCGGGAAAAAATGAATGAAATAGTAAATAGTATAACTGTCTAATGGCGAAAGTTGCAAGTCAAACCATAAACGGGAAAGCCTTTGAGTATGCGTTATTAAAAGAGTTTTATGAAAGGCTGAAAGCTGTCACATCAATTTCGATTATAGAAAATGAACCATACAAAACAGCTTTGAAGTGTTTTTTAAGTTTTAATGAAAATGAGCAAAGCCATTATTCACTTGTAGCAAGTTTTGCTGTCAATTTTTTGCTTGATATTGAACCTAGGTTGTCAAATGGAATTAGTAATAAAGATATTTTGCAACTTGAAATCGTGTCTGATAAAGAAGGACAAACAGGGGATGTTCGTGATGTTTTGGCAATTAGGTCTTTACAGAAATGGGTGATAGGAATATCGGCTAAAAATAATCACAGAGCTGTTAAACATTCTCGATTGTCAAACGATATTGATTTTGGTCAGAAGTGGTTAGGTATTCCTTGCTCAGCTACATACTTCAAAGAAATTAAACCAGTATTTGATAATTTAGCTAAACTTAGAACTGCAAGTAAAGCAACCCAAAAATGGGATACTCTTGGGGATTACCATACCTCTGTATATGTTCCTATATTAGATGCTTTTAAAAAAGAGTTGTTGCGGCTTGATGCCGAAAACCCAGGAACAATAGCTGAAAGATTGATTGAATATTTAATTGGTAATAAAGATTTCTATAAAGTCATAAAAGGAAGTAACAAAGTTGAAATACAAGCGTATAACTTGCATGGAACTTTAAATTTGCCCTTTGAAGCCATTAAGCCTAAAGCAAAAGTTCAAAAATTGAAACTGCCAAGTCGATTAATTGAAGTTGTTTATCAAGAAAATTCTAAAACCACTTTGTTAGTCACGCTGAATGAAGGCTGGCAAATTTCTTTTCGTATTCATAACGCAAGTTCACGAATAGAACCCTCATTAAAGTTTGATATTAATTTGGTATCCGCACCTCATTCTTTGTTTACAAATCAATTATTTTTAGGTTAGTTTTAATTCAAGGGAGTAGCTAATAAAATCAATTTTCACTCATAAGGTTTGATTCTTGGCGTAATGGGGGAATTTTAGTGTAACTCAATATGAAGTAGTTAAGACTTAATCTGACAGTTGGGATTAAATTTGTTGTGACTAAAAACAATTAATAACCCCAAAACTGTCAGAAATGAAACAGGAAACTAAGTTAATCAAAACCAAGTTAGGTTTACTGCAACTTGCAGAAAAATTAGGAAATGTATCCCAGGCTTGTAAGATAATGGGTTACAGCCGGGATAGTTATTACCGTATCAAAGAGTTGTACGATACGGGCGGCGATATAGCCCTCCAAGAGATAAGCCGAAGGAAACCTATCCCCAAAAACCGGGTTGCTCCTGAAATCGAAGAAGCTGCTATTCAAATGGCATTTGATTGGCCTGTTTTTGGCCAGGTTCGGGCCAGTAATGAGTTACGTAAACTGGGCATCTTTATTTCCCCTGCCGGAATCCGCTGTGTTTGGCAACGTAACGATTTAGAGACCTTTCAGAAACGTTTAAAGGCTTTAGAATCACGAGTAGCTCAGGATGGTATCATTTTGACTGATGCCCAGTTAATGGCCTTAGAACGCAAGAAGGAAAAGCAGGAAGCTCATGGTGAGATTGAAACGGAACATCCCGGATATCTGGGTTCGCAAGACACCTATTATGTGGGTAATATCAAAGGGGTTGGCCGAATTTATCAGCAAACTTTTATTGACACGTATTCCAGAGTTGCTTTTGCTAAGCTTTACACATCAAAGCATGCAGTTACAGCTGCTGATATTTTAAATGACAGGGTGCTGCCATTCTTTGAAGAAAATGACATTCCCCTGCTGCGGATACTGACTGATCGGGGAACTGAATATAAAGGGGCTCCCGGTCATGAGTATGAGCTATATCTCGATCTTGAGGGCATAGACCATAGCAAAACGAAGGTGAGACATCCTCAAAGTAATGGTATCTGTGAAAGACTTCACCGTACTATGCAGGAAGAATTCTATGCGGTAGCATTCAGGAAAAAACTGTACGACAATTTGGAACTATTACAAGCAGATCTCGACCGGTGGATGGACTACTACAACAACGAAAGACCTCACAGTGGTCGATATTGTTTTGGAAAAACTCCAATGGCCACTTTTTTGGAATCATTACCTTTGGCTAAAGAGAAAATTTTAAATGAAAATTTTGTTCAAGAAAAAATCCAAATCCTATAAAAACCAAAAAACCTAACTGTCAGATAAAGTACTAGCTATTACACTCAATATCCACCAAATACTAAAGCAAAACATGAGTAATGTACTTGATTATAAACACATCACCTCGAATTATTCTTAACAAATGTTACCGTCTGTTCTTATATCATTTAAATTCTGTTGACCTTAACTTGCCTCTATCTTTAGGCGAGCTAAATTTGAATAACTTTCCTCATTGCAGCCCAGCATTGATTGGTGAGAGGAATCGAATTAGATTGCGTCTAGCTTATTGGGAATCGTCAGAATTATTGACTTTGTTATTATCGGATTTGAACTAAGGTTCCCAAATAACTCGTGTTATCAACTCTTGATTTTTTTGAATACCCCAATTTGTCAAACATTACTTCAATTTTCTGGCAAAAAATATCAGCATCTAATTTTGTCATCCATAACTCGAAATAAGGCGCACCATCTCTATTAGTATTATGCCATTCTGTTTCGTCATCTAATGGTTTTTGTGGTCTCCCAGGAATAATGTTGAAAATTTTATTGTCAATTTGAGTTATCCATGCCGCACCTACTTCTGTTATAGCACCCCATGACTTCATGAAGTTATCACTTGTCACAAACAGAACGTAAATTCTTTGAGTGGAATAACTTTCAACAAAAAAATCTCTAAGATACTTATAAATGGGGTAGCCTTCGGGAATTCGAGATATTTCATCATCACAATTTGTATAAAGAATATCTTCAGGAGGAACATTATTGAATATCATCATAGAGTATAATATATCTGAGAGTGGTTTGTCATCTTTTGTATGACTGATCAAAATTTTCTTCTTGTTTGAATTTACAACTAATTTAATCCCTAAGTCAGGTACATTAGTATTAATTGAATCGGCGATCGCCTTTTGCACAATTTCTTTAGAAACATCAAGCCCGAAATTCATTACCTTCTCAGCTGCACTCTTACTTGCTTTTTCCTTGAATTTTTCAATTTCTTTCTTTAAATCATCTTCTAATTTTTTTTGCTGTTCTAGATTTTCTCTTTTCTTATCAGTATCCCTTAGGTTGGCATACAATGTTCGTTTGTTTATAATCTCAGGTAAAAGTTTATTTTTTACATAGCCAATCACAGCTTCATATCTTTTGTCATCTGACTTATATCCCTGTCTATTACTCAGTGCAATATCAGGAAGTTCTGATAATTCAAAAAGATCAACATGAAGTTGCCCCACTATAAATACTTCAATCAGTTTATTTTCACCAACAATTGGGAGAATATTAAATTCCCCCATCTTTTTGTTAGCATAAAGAGAAATAAAATTATCAGGGAAATCCGTCAGTTCTGCCTTTCTTCCTTTTGTAGTAAGATAAGCACCGATCCATCCTGCAATTTCCAAATTATACTCATGTTCTTGCCCATTATTGTCCTTCAATGTTAAAGGAATAATATATGCTTGTCTATTCTCTACTAGGTCATTCCTTCTTTGTGGAAAGGCTTGAGGTACTAAGTGTGCAAGTTTCGAATAATTATTTCCAAGTGTAATTATAGCACACAATTCACTCATTATTTTTTCATCAAAACTATTAATAATTTCTTCTTCACTCCCTCTAATTATGTGTATTACAAAATCTTGACTGACAAGTGGAAATATTTTAATAAGATTTCTTTTAACTGCATTCAGTGTTTTATGCAGCCTATACTGAGGGTTCTTCATTACAATGGAAGTTCCTTGTTCCTTGACATAATTAAAAGAAATATCATCTTCATTAATAGCCTGCAACGTTTTTCCATTTGCTGGTCTTCGAGCTAAAACAAAACCAGATCTTTCACCATTTGTTATAGTCATTACATCAACCGATTCAGAAACTGAAAGTGCAGCTAACTTTCCTACGCCTTTTCTACCCATTTTCATTCGGCTTCCTGAACGAGTAGTTGAATCAATTTGATTTGTTCTTGAAACACCAGCTACATTCAAGAAATTTTTTATGTCTCCATTTTTATAAGACATTCCGTGACCATCATCTTCGACACAAATAGAATCCTTACTAGAAATAATATAAACATTTTTGGCATCCGCATCGTAGGCATTTGCAATTAGCTCAGCCAGTACGTAATATATATTGGTGTATAAATTTGGACCAAGAAGTTCTAAAATTCTTGGGTCAACATTAATCTCGTATGTTTTGCTGTTAGTGGACATATTGCTGCAAATGTATTTTTATTGACTTAGCAATAACAAAACCCAACCGAGGTGGAACTGCATTGCCGATTTGCTTTTCAATTATTGATGACTTGAATTCTTCTTTTGGGTTAATGAAACAATACTTTTTGGGGAACGTTTGAAGAATTGCTGCTTCTCTCAATGAAATTGCCCGGTCTTGTTCAGGATGCCCAAATCTTCCGTTGCCTAATCCTGTACATTGAGTCGTTAAAGTTGGCGAAACCTCATCCCAACTCATCCTTCCGTAAACACTACCGTATGTTTTGCCAGACTCTCTTTTGTGGCAATTTAAAACCAAATCATCATTCCATTCTTTCCAGCCACCACCTTGTCTTGTAGCTCTTACTCTTCTTAAATTCAGTTCTGACAATTCTCTTGCACGATGAAGTTTGTCTTTGCTGTGTGACTCGCCTGCTTCGATTGGAGGTAAATGACCGATAGCTTTTTTAACTGTCTTTATACGTTTACCACTGTGAGTTTTATTTATTAGTTCAATTTGTCCTAACTTTGATGCAAGCAAAATCAATCGCTTTCTTCTCTGCGGGACTCCATAATCTTTTGCATCAACAATTTGGTAAGAAACAAAATAGTCGTTAGTTTTCAGTATACTAAGAAAGTCATTAAAAACCTTTCCGTTATTATACTTCAAAAGATTGGGAACATTCTCCATTGAAATAATATCTGGCTGAATTGCTTCGATGATTTCACCGAATGAGTAAAGCAGTTTCCACTTATCATTTCTTTTGCCTTGCTGATAAGTTGAAAATGCCTGGCAAGGAGCACAACCAGCAAGAATTTTTATTGAGTTATCAGGATAAAGGTTTTCAATTTCTGTCGGTGAGTATTTTGTAAGGTCAGCATAAATGAATTTAGTGGCGTTGTTCTTCTCGTAAGCATATTTGCATGAAGCATCAAAATCAATTCCAGCGCTAACATCAAATTTTGCCTTTACAAAACCTTGTGTTAGACCTCCGACCCCACAGAATAAATCTACTACTACTATTTTCTTTAGTCTATCTTTAAATTTTTTTGTCATAATTTAAATAAAATGAAGGTACTACATTGAAATTTGGTAATTTGTTTAGGCATAAAACAAATTATGAAGCAATCCTGCGCTGACTTTTGGGTGAGGTTGTTTATCTTTTCATATTTCTTTTCAACTTGCGCAAGCGTTGATTTGAATGTTCATTTATGCTGTCTATTTAATAGTTGTACCTTCTTCATAATGTTCCCTTTAATTAGGCTATACTAGACACCCACTTACCAATACCGAACAACCCAATTTTTGCTTTAAACATATCCGTTTTGTCCTAATCAAAAATAAATTAATTTTTATAATAATGAGTTACCAGAAAATAAATATTCTCCTGAGATAATTTCAAAAAAAACAACACCAAAATAAAAATATAAAGTAAAGATTGTCTGACAAAACTAAAATGCGGCCGGACTTGCAATAAATTACAAAGGCGCAATTCCTAACCGCTGCGCAATTTCCGCCAACTCTTTTTCAACCGCTTCATGAATCGGAATTCCTTTCTCCATTCGCTCTGCGGCAATTAATCTTTCCGGATCTCCGGGTATTAATACCTTATCAAATCCCGGAGCCGGAGTTGCCGCGCGGAAACGTTCAATCCAATTGTCCATATGTTTCGTAAAATCCGCAGCAGGGCGAAAAGCATCAATCCGCATCGCACCAAAAAAATGACCTAATCCCTTACCCGGCATATTTTCGGGCATGGCTATATAGGCAGGGAATGGCGGTGCCCAAGGGCCATAAGCAGCACCACTTAGAACCGCAGAAAAAATATCTACTATACTGCCTAAGGCATATCCTTTATGACTACCATGTTCTCTATCGCCACCCAATGGCAAAAGGGAGCCTTGCTTTTTTAGTATATGAGCATCGGTACTGGCATTGCCATCTGCATCCTGTACCCAGCCGGTAGGAGTAGCACTGTTTTTTTGTTGCAGCAATTCTAATTTACCATTCGCTGCCGTAGTAGTAGCAAAATCGGCTACAAAGGGCGGTTGCTTACCCGCTGGTATGGCTACCGCAATGGGGTTGGTGCCTAACATTTTTTCTTTGGAAAAAGTTGGAGCCACCAATGCACTGGCATTCGTCATGGCAATACCAATCATATTTTCTTCCAATGCCATCATTGCATGATAACCCGCGATACCAAAATGATTGGAATTGCTAACACTTACCCAACCCGTTCCGCAGTTGCGCGCTTTTTCAATAGCAATCTTCATGGCAAAGGGAGCAACCACCAAACCTAATCCGGCATCACCATCTACTACGGCTGTGGAGGGTGATTCATGAATAATTTTACACTGGGGAGTAACATTTACCCTGCCGGCATCTTTTAAACGAAGATATCCCTGTAAGCGGGCAACACCATGACTATCAATACCACGTAAATCTGCACTTACTAAAACATGGGCAGCAATTTTAGCATCGGTTGGCGAACAACCAATAACCTGCAGCACCTGCTGAACAAATGCAGTCAACTTTTCAAATGAATGTACAGCCACGTTACAAAATTCTAACCATTAAAAAGGCAAATCATCGGAAGCACCACTATACATTCCATGCATCGTTTCCGGACCTGGTGTAGCAGATGTAGGAGGAGTATAGGATGATCCGGAACCAGTATCCGGAGCTCCGGAATTTTCAGCAGATCTGCCGCCTAATAACTGAAGGTTTCCCACACGCAAGGTTAATGAGGCACCATTTCTTCCATCCTGTGTTGTATAGGTTCTAATATCAGGCTGGCCCTCTACATATACCTGCGTACCCTTTTTTAAATATTGCGCAACTGCAGTGCGGTCTGTCCAATAAGCACAATCCACCCAAATAGTTTTATCCTTTGGATTTCCCTGCGCATCTCTGCTTTTTTCTGTATGAGCAACCGTAAAGTTGATAACAGTTTTTCCATTCACCGTATTGGTTACGGCATCTCTTCCTAAATGGCCTATAGCCTGCATCCTAACCATAATAAACAATTTTGGTAAATATCAATAAATCGTTCCAATCTGTGCTAAGTATTTTTACCCAATTTTATTGATTGTTGTTGATATATCTAATTCGCAGTTGATTCGCCTAATGCCTGCTCTATAGACTGATGCAACCAATAAATAGTAGTGGGAGCTAAACCCATCGTTTGAAATACCACTTTACCGGATTTATCCAATACTGCATGGGTTGGAAATCCTTTCACTCCATATTGATTGGCTATGGACCTACCGGATGGAATTTGCTGATAATCAAAAGGGGTTTGCTTCATGAATTCCTCCACATTTTCCTTTTCATCCAATGCCACTCCTAAAAAAACAACGTCTTTTCCGGCAAATTCTTTGGTCAATTCATTTAATTCGGGAATTTCCATACGGCAGGGCGGACAAGCCACAAACCAAAAATTCAGTACAACCACTTTTCCCTTTAGGTTATGCAACTTTACTTTATCGCCCTTGATAGTGGTGGCAGTGAAGTTATCGGGACTAGAACCCGTTACAAAACTTTTGCTCTCACCGGGTTTGGGTGCAGATTTCATTTTCTCGTTATATACTTCAGGGGATAGCTTCACAATCTTTGCCTGCGTATAATCTGCATTAAAAGTCAAATTATATTTCCCGGAAGCATTCAGCGGCAGCCATTCATCCATTTTCAACAATTTGCCACTTGCATCCCGCACTTCCAGCTTTTCCAAATCAATCACCGGCTGCTTAGGAGTTGTTGCCTCCTGAGAGAACCCTACCGTATAACATAACATCAATATTCCCAACAAAATAAGCTTCCCTGTTTTCATAACAATTGTATTTGTTACGAATGTATAAAAAGAAATAGGAAACATCCATTTTCAAATGCTAAAACTGGATATACCTGGTTTGGTAAACCCCTAGCTACAAAATCGAAAAATTCCAACCAAATCTCTATAAACTATTGAAAAACAAGGCTTTCCGGATATTCGAATCAGTTATTGTAACTTTGCACCCTCAAACAGCAGTAACGGCATGAGTAGAAATGGAAAGATATTGGTTGCCATGAGTGGAGGTATTGATAGCACGGTTGCTTCCTTAATGCTGCACGATCAGGGTTATGAAGTAGTAGGAATTACTATGAAAACTTGGGACTATTCCACCTCCAGCGCTTCATCGAAGGAGACGGGCTGCTGTAATATAGATTCATTCAATGATGCAAGACAGGCGGCCGTTCATCATGGATTTCCCCATTTTATTTTAGATATCCGCGATGAGTTTGGAGACTTTGTAGTTGAAAATTTTGTAGAAGAATATCTGGCAGGCCGCACACCCAATCCCTGTGTTATGTGTAACACGCACATCAAATGGCGTGCACTGCTCAAAAGGGCTAATGCATTGGATTGTGAATTTATCGCAACCGGGCATTATGCTTCTGTACGGCAGCATACCAATGAGCGATATGTAATTAGTAAAGGACTGGATGAAACAAAAGACCAGAGCTATGTATTATGGGGACTTCAGCAAGATTTGTTGAGTAGAACCCTCTTGCCTTTAGGCGGTTTCAGAAAATCTGCCATCAGACAAATGGCCATTGATTATGGTTACCCAGAACTGGCAAAAAAAAGCGAGAGTTACGAAATTTGTTTTGTTCCAGATAACGACTACCGCGGCTTTTTGAAAAGAAAAGTCGAAGGACTGGAATCAAGAGTACAAGGAGGATGGTTTGTAGATAAGTCGGGAAGAAAATTAGGGCAACATAAAGGATACCCTTTTTATACTATTGGTCAACGTAAAGGGCTGGATATTGCCATGGGTTATCCGGTATATGTTACTGCAATTGATCCCGAAACAAATGTAGTGGTGCTGGGTGAGGAATCTGATTTAGATAAAACAACCATGCAGGTTAATAAAATCAATTGGATAAAATATCCCGGAATTGAAGCCAATACCGAAGCAATCACCAAAATCCGATACAAAGATCCCGGTGCTTTTAGCTATTTACAACCCGAACAAGGAGGTGTATCCGTTCAGTTTCCTTCAGCAGTGAAAGGCATTGCACCCGGACAAAGTGCTGTTTTTTATGAGGGTGATGATGTGATTGGTGGAGGAATTATCCAGCGCTACTAGCAACGCCATTTAATGATACTGTTATTACAATTGCAGAAGCGCTGCAAATAAAGTGTCTGCCCCATTGGTATATCCGGTAATTAAACCAGCATTTACTAAACGAAGCGGATACTTGCTCAAAAGCCAGTTCACCCTATCTTCATTTTCACAACGAAAAACCGAACAGGTTATATACAAGAGATAACCACCGGGTGCAAGTGCCGGCAAAACCTGAGTAAGTATTTTCTCCTGTCGGCTGGTATATAATTCAAGCGCTTGTTCCTGAAAATGCAATAGATACTCAGGTGTTCTTCCCCAGGTTCCACTTCCCGAACAAGGAACATCTGCAATAATCAATTGATATTGTTTATCTGTTGATTGATGTTGCGTAAGATCAATCACTTGTTTTTTGTAAGGTTGAATATCTGCTTTAGCAAAGCGGTTTACCAGATTATTCAAAATAGATTCCCGCACATCCGAAACCGTTAATGAGAAGTGGGGCAAAACATCCCATGCCAATATAGATTTACCGCCACTTGCAGCACAACAATCCCAAACAGAAAATGAATGAAAACTCTTAACCGGAATCAACTCAAAATAAGATGCAATTTGTTGGGAACTGATATCCTGCACAACCGCTTCTTTATCTAATTCAAGTATTGTATCAACTGAGGTAGCATTTGTCAAAGCCAACGCATGTGCTCCCACCTTTTCGAATGCAATATTTGCTCGGTTTAATTTTTCCTCTACCAATGCATCTTTTCCCTTTCTGATACGGAGAAATAATTTGGGTTGCTGTAAATGACTAATCTGAAAAGCATGATTATCTATTCCCTCTGAAAGAGGAGGTGAAAATGAAAATATAGAATACAAGCCAAGAGTACCCCATTCTTGCAAATACAATATTTTTTGTTCGACAGAATCCGTTAGATGTTGTACTATCTTTTCCGGTAAAAGCACACTTGCGATGGGCGCTGCCGGAGGATATAATAATAAAACTGCCTGCCATTGTAACGCGGGAGTTAATGCGGAAATCATTTTACCTAATCGAAAATATCCATAACAAAGCAGCGCAATCGATTTGCGATCGTTGCCTCCATGTTTTTTATGCGCAGCGAAATATTTTTTTAAGTAAGCAGCAAAGGGTTGCTTGCCATCATATTGAGCAAGTAATGTATTGGCTGTTTCAATATAGCGCACATATCTTTTTGCAAGGGGGGTATCAGCAGAAAAGATGGCGGCTAACATATTCCGCTTATAATTCTAATAATGATGCAACTGGATCTTTTCCCATCAATAACCAGGAAGGATGTTCGAGTAATTCCTTAACTCTAACTAAAAATCCAACACTTTCTCTTCCATCTATAATTCTGTGATCGTAACTTAATGCCAGGTACATCATGGGTAAAATAACAACCTGACCATTTACCGCCATTGGCCTGTCTTGAATTTTATGCATACCCAAAATCGCACTTTGGGGAATATTGATAATGGGGGTACTCATTAAACTTCCAAATACACCGCCATTGGTAATGGTAAAAGTACCGCCTTGCAATTCTTCTGCAGTTAATTTACTGTCTCTTGCTTTACCTGCCAGCTCTATTACTTTTTTCTCAATATCCGCCATGCTTAAGCTTTCCACGTTTCTGATTACTGGCACGGTTAATCCGCGAGGAGTGCTAACTGCAATACTGATATCGGCATAATCGTGATAAATAATCTGATCTCCGTCTATGGATGCATTGATATTGGGCCATTCGGCTAATGCAACTGCACAGGCTTTCGCAAAGAAACTCATGAAACCCAGATTCACCCCATGCAATTCCTTGAACTTATCTTTATGCTCTTTGCGAATGGCCATAATCTGCGTCATATCTACTTCATTAAAAGTAGTGAGCATCGCAGTGGAATTTTTGGCTTCCACCAATCTGCGTGCAATGGTTTTACGAAGATTACTCATTTTATCTTGCCGAACATTTCTCGACATCAATTCAGCACCTTTAAATGCAGTTTTACCCGGATTATTCAAAGCCTGCAACACATCCTGCTTCATGATTTTTCCATGAACACCGCTCGGCTGAATGGCTTTCACATCTACCTGTGTATTGGCAATGATTGCTGATGCAACCGGGGTTGCTTTGGGTTGTTCGGGTGCAGCAGTTTTGGCGGGGGCTGCCGGTGCTGCCTGAATAGGAGCAGGTGCGGCTGCAGCAGTCGGTCTTTCTTCAACAGGCATTTCTGCTGGTCGGGAAGCAGTTTCATCAATGCGTGCCACCACATCGCCAATGCGCAGATTATCGCCTTCTTTTGCAAGCTGATGCAATAGACCAGCCTGTTCTGCATTTACTTCAAAAGTGGCTTTTTCGCTTTCCAATTCAGCAATTACCTGATCTCTCTCTACCCAGGATCCCTCCGGACGAGTCCATTTAAGTAAAGTAACTTCACTAATAGATTCTCCAATAGAAGGTATTTTAATATCAATCATAACAGTTAAATTCAATTCGTTAATTAAACACTGAAAGCAGTGGCAATTATTTGCGCCTGTTCCAATGCATGTATTTTGGCATATCCTGTTGCGGTTGCTGCACTGGCATTTCTGCTGATAACGCCAAAACTAAATGACTTAATATTCATCTGCAGAAAAGATGCAGCTCCCATATTTTGCGGTTCTTCCTGCACCCAAAACCAGGTGGCAGCCTGATATTTGCGTTGCAATTTTTCCAGTTGCTGAATGGGAAGCGGATACAATTGCTCCAATCTAATAATCGCCACATCATTTCTATTTTCAGCAATTTTTTTCTCGAGCAATTCAAAATAAATTTTACCCGAACAAAGAATCACTTTCCGAATACTATCCGGATCGGTTACTCCTTCATCATCTATCACTTCGCGAAAACGCCCGTGCAAAATTTCTTTTACATTGCTATAAGTTCCTGGGTTTCGGAGATTGGCTTTGGGTGAAAAATTAATCAAAGGCTTTCTGAATGGCCATGTCAATTGGCGGCGAAGTGCATGAAATAAATTAGCGGCAGTAGTGATATTGGTTACTACCAGATTGAGCTCGGCGCACAACTGAAGATACCGTTCTAATCTTGCACTACTGTGTTCAGGCCCCTGCCCTTCATACCCGTGAGGTAATAACATGACCACCCCATTCTGCCGCTGCCATTTTTGCTCACCCGCTGCTAAAAACTGATCAATGATGGTTTGTGCCCCATTCGAAAAATCTCCAAACTGTGCCTCCCATATTACAAGTGCATTGGGGTTAGCCAAAGAATATCCATATTCAAACCCCAATACAGCATATTCGCTGAGTAGGGAATTATAAATCCGGAATTTTTGCTGACCAGTTTCAAAATGATTGAGTCGGTTATGGCCTTTATTTGTTTGCTCATCGCGCAAAATCGCATGCCTATGGCTAAACGTTCCTCTTTGTACATCCTGTCCGCTCATCCGCACAATTTTTCCTTCCACCAACAAGGAACTATATGCGAGTAACTCTGCCGTTGCCCAATCAATTTTTTGCTCCTGTTCCAATAACTTCATTTTTTCTTGAATCAATTTCTCCACTTTTTTTAGGGGCTGAAACTGTTCGGGCCATTTCATCAATTGGTGGAACAATTTGGTAAACTGAATTTCCGGAATGCCTGTTTCAGGAGAAGCTATAAAATCATGGGCATGTGCCTTTCGCAAACTTTTCCACGCCAGTTCAGGTGGTTGATAATTATAGGGAAGGGGATTTTGCTTTACCTCATCCAGTCGTTCCTGCAAATCGGACCAAAATTTTTTTTCCATGTCCCTTGCCAGTTGCTGTGCATCAGCTGTTCCACTTTGAAGTAACTGTTGCGTATATAGTTCTCTTGGATTAGCGTGTTTTTCAATCAATGCATACAACTGTGGTTGTGTGTACTTAGGATCATCGCCTTCGTTATGGCCATGTCTGCGATAACAAACCATATCAATAAAAATATCACTGTTAAATTCCTTTCGGTAGCGGGTAGCCAGTTCAGCACATTTAACCACTGCTTCCGCATCATCTCCATTTACATGTAAAACAGGTGCCTGCACCATAGCTGCTACGGATGTACAATAATCGGCACTTCGGGCATCATCAAAATCGGTTGTAAAACCTATCTGATTGTTAATTACAAAATGTAGGGTTCCGCCAGTGTAATATCCCCGCAAATTACACATCTGTAAAATCTCATACACAATTCCTTGTCCTGCAACCGAAGCATCGCCATGTATCAATACCGGTAAAATTTTATCGAAATTACTTTCATATAAAACATCGGCTTTTGCACGTGCAAATCCTAACACCACCGGATCCACTGCCTCCAGATGTGATGGATTGGGCATCAGTTTAAGGTGCATGGTTTTCCCGGATGGCGTTGGCACATCACTCCCGTATCCCATGTGGTACTTCACATCCCCACTACCCATGGTTTGATCAATTTGTGCCGTTCCTTCAAATTCGCTGAATATTTGCTGGTAGGTTTTGCCCATAATATTCGCAAGCACATTTAACCTGCCTCTGTGAGCCATTCCTATTACCACTTCTGCAACTTCCTGTTCAGATGCAACATTAATAACTGCATCCAATGCAGCAATAGTTGTTTCACCTCCTTCAAGTGAAAATCGTTTTTGACCAATATATTTTGTGTGCAGAAATTTTTCAAAAATCACCCCTTGGTTCAACTTCTCTAAAATTCTTTTCTTTTTTTCTATGGAGAGGGGGGTTGAGAATCCGCTTTCCATTTCCCGTGTAAGCCAATCAACTTTTTGCTGATCAGTTATATAAGTGAACTCTATACCCACATGATGAGCATAGGTTTGCTGTAATTTTTTTTCGATATCCCGCAATGTTGCTCCTGGCATACCTACCAAAGCCCCTGCAAAAAATGAACGGTCCATATCCGTTTCCACTAACCCAAAAAAACCGGGTTGTAAATTAGCTCCCCTATCTTTCCGGGCGCGAATTGGATTGGTAACAGCAATTAAGTGACCCTTGTTTCTGTAAGCTTGAATCAACTGATAAACTGCTAATTCTTTAGCAATATCTAAACCTCCTTGGGCAGCAGCAGCAACTAACTGGGCAGCTGATGGTGCTGACGGAGACTCAACTTTGCTTACCCCATGAGAAACCGCAAAATCGAATCCCTCGAAAAATTTCCGCAAATCGGGGTCAACCGAAGTAGGATCTTGCTGAAAAGAACGATATAAATTTTCAATAAATGCCGGATGGGAGTTAGTTATATAGGAAAAGTCTTTCATGATAGCGTAAACGGTTGTTTGCCGGGTGGCAAATATCGGTCAACTATCCCAAACCTCCCCCCTCTTCTATGTTATTTTAGGATAGAAATGCCGGTTTTTTGAATTTTTTTGGGTTTAATTTCACCATTTCATAGGGAATCACTACCTTTGCCGTCCCGAAAAAAATACACCATGGCTAATCACGCAGCTACTAAAAAAGATGTTAGACAAGCATCTAAACGTCGCGACAGCAATCGCTACTACGGAAAAACTACCCGGAACGCTATCCGTGAGTTAAAGACAAAAGAAGGAGATACAGCATATGCAGATGGACTTCCCAATGTCGTTTCTATGATAGACAAATTGGCTAAGAGAGGCGTAATCCATAAGAATAAGGCAGCCAACCTGAAAAGCAAACTGGCAAAGAAAGCCAACGCCGCAACTAAATAATGCACATTTAACTGCTTATACAGAAGCTCCGATATTCGGGGCTTTTTTTATTTCCGGAATCCCAACAGCAAATACAGCACGCGGGAAAATCATTTACCTTCGCAATCATGACAGAGAAAATTCTCATCCTCGATTTTGGTAGTCAATTTACCCAACTCATTGCCCGAGCAGTTAGAGAGGCAAATGTGTATTGTGAAATCATCCCTTTTCATGGTTCATTTGAATATGACACCCAATTAAAAGGAATTATTTTAAGTGGTTCTCCATTTAGTGTAAATGATACACAAGCCCCTCGGGTAGATCTGCAGCAAATGATGCAAAAAGTTCCGGTTTTAGGCATTTGTTATGGTGCACAACTTTCGGCTACCTTATTAGGTGGAAAAGTTGATAAGTCAAATAAAAGAGAATACGGCCGGGCACTGTTACAATCAACCAAAAGCGATCCACTGTTACAGGATATTCCAGCGCAATCTCAAGTGTGGATGAGCCATAGCGATTCTATTACACAGTTACCCGCAAACTGTGAAGTATTATCCACTACCGATAGTATTCCGGTTGCAGCTTTTAAAACCAATGGAACGCCTCATCCATTGTATGGAATTCAGTTTCATCCGGAAGTATATCATTCTACGCATGGAAAGCAGTTATTGAAGAATTTTCTATATACCATTTGCGGATGTAGCGGCAACTGGACGGCGGCTCATTTTATTGATGAAACCATTGCCCAGCTTCGGAATACAATTGGAAACCGGAAAGTGATTATGGCACTGAGTGGTGGAGTAGATAGTACTGTGGCAGCAACTTTAATCAGCAGGGCAATTGGAGATAATCTTTTTGGCATTTTTGTAGATAATGGGTTACTAAGAAAAGATGAATTTGAACAGGTACTCCACACCTACCGACAATTGGATTTGAATGTAAAAGGAGTAGACGCCCGCGATTACTTCTATGCCCGTTTAGCAGGCAAAACAGATCCGGAAGAAAAAAGAAAAATTATTGGCAAATCATTTATTGAAATTTTTGATAAGGAAGCACATGCCCTTACTGATATTTCATTTCTTGGGCAAGGCACCATTTATCCAGATGTGATTGAAAGTGTGAGTGTACACGGACCTTCAGCTACTATTAAATCACACCACAATGTTGGCGGATTACCCGAAACAATGAAGTTGAGTTTGGTAGAACCACTGCGCTTTTTATTTAAGGATGAAGTAAGAAGGGTAGGTTTGGAACTCGGTATCCCTGCAGAAATGATTAACCGGCATCCATTCCCGGGACCGGGCCTGGCTATTCGTATTTTAGGAGAAGTTACTGCCGACAAAGTTGAACTCTTACAAAGGGCAGATGCTATCTATATTGAAGGACTAAAAAAACATGGGCTCTATTCATCGGTTTGGCAAGCAGGTACAATTTTATTGCCTGTAAAAAGTGTGGGCGTAATGGGAGATGAAAGAACCTATGAATATACCATAGCCTTACGTGCAGTAACATCCGTAGATGGAATGACTGCAGACTGGGCGCATCTTCCATATTCTTTCCTGGCCGAGATTTCGAATGAAATTATCAATCAGGTAAAAGGAATTAACCGGGTAGTTTACGATATCAGTAGTAAACCGCCTGCCACTATTGAGTGGGAATAACCCATACCTACAACATGAGCGTTTTTAGATTATTCGGTTGCATTGTTAGTTTGCTAATATTATCTGCAGTGCAGCTGCATGCGCAGGATAGCATCCCTACCATCACCATATTGGCACCGATTTATATTGATTCGGCATTTGCCAATGGAGAATATAAATTAGGAAACGGAGGATTACCCCGACAAATGTGGTCGTCGCTAGAATTTTATCAGGGGATGCAACTCGCAGTTGATTCTTTAAATAAAGAAAAAATAAAACTTCGGATTGTTTTTCAGGATACCAAATCGCTTAACCCAACGTTGGATGATTTATTGGCAGCAGATTCATTGGCTCAGAGTCAATTAATGATTGCTGTATTCAATAATCGAAATGAAATTAAACCACTGGCTGATTATAGTTTAGAAAAAAAGATTCCGCTGCTCTCCTATACCTTTCCCAATGATGGAGGGGTAACCGGACATCCATATTTTGTGCTCATCAATCCAACACTCAAAACCCATCTGGAATCCATCTTCAAATATGTACAACGGAATTATGCAACCCAACCTGTTCAGCTCATCACCAGAAAGGGAGCGACCGAGGATTTGATTCAACAAACATTTGCCGAACTCAATAAGAAAACACCAGGAAGCTCCATAAAACTAAATACCATCGAATTAAGAGATGGATTTTTGCCCGAAGAATTGCTTCCGAAATTAGACAGTACCCGCGAAAATCTGATTATTTGCGGCAGTATCCAAGATGAGTTTGCATACAACCTAACACGTTTGCTGGGTGCTGCTAAAAATTACAAAACCGTGATGATTGGAATGCCAACCTGGGAAACCGGCAGAGACTACAGTAAGTTCATGGAAATTATTTATACCAGTCACTTCCAATTAAAATCAACCGAAAAAGCGGCGATCAACATAGCCGCTGCCTATAAAAAAAAGTTGGCAGGTAAGCCCGGAGATATGGTATACAAAGGATTTGAAGCTACGTATCATTTTGGCAAACTTCTCGCAAAATATCCCAACACATTCATGCAACATATTTCCGATAAGGAATTCCGACTGCTGAATGATTTCGATATCAAAGCCAACAAATCTGCTTCGGGAAGTACAGACTATCTTGAAAATAAAAAGATTTACTTCATCAGAAAACAAGATGGGCTTATCAAAACAGTTAAGGAATAATCAATCAATATACAGATTCATCCATGTCGGCTGCAAAAGGAAATAAATCATATTTGCCTGCTAAAATTTGTGTTAGCTGTAATCGACCTTTTAGCTGGCGAAAAAAATGGGCACGCAACTGGGAATCAGTGAAATATTGCAGTGAAAAATGCAGCAGACAAAAAACTTCCGATTCCTCTAAAAAATGAAAAGAAAGGCAGACCGGGGCACAACCATAATTGAAAACTGGTTAACAGGAACCGGCATAACTCCCTTTGCATTTCAACAAGCAACCTGGAAAGCCATAGCAGCAGGTGAAAGTGGTTTGGTGAATGCTCCAACAGGATGCGGAAAAACCTATGCAGTATTTTTAGGCACCATCATTCGCTGGATCAACCAACACCCTGCCGACTTCCGAACCCAAAAATGTGCGGGGTTACAATTGATATGGATTACGCCTTTACGTGCACTGGCCACTGATTTAGCGCGGGCCATGGAAGCAGCCATTGCGGCTTTGGAACTTCCATGGAAAGTTGGCATCAGAAATGGAGATAGCTCCGCCAAAGAACGCGCCGCACAAAAAAAACAGTTGCCGGAAATACTCATCATCACTCCGGAAAGTTTACACCTTTTGATTTCACAAACCGGTCATGAAAAATTAGCTGAAACCCTACAGGTTATTGCGGTGGATGAATGGCACGAGTTACTGGGGAATAAAAGAGGGGTTCAAACAGAACTTGCAATTGCCCGATTACTTACTGCAGCAAAGCAGTTTAACAATACTCCACTGGTATGGGGTATCAGCGCCACCATTGGTAATCTGGAAGAAGCGATGCAGGTATTGCTATATCCTACCCCCACCAAAGGGAATTTGATTACAGCAGCCATTGATAAAAAAATTGCGGTTTCTTCCATCTTTCCGGATGATCTGGAAGAGTATCCTTGGTCGGGACATCTAGGTATTCGCATGGCTGAAAAATTGATTCCGTTAATCAAAGAATGTAATACGTGCCTCATATTTATTAATACGCGGGGCATGAGTGAAATCTGGTATCAAACATTATTACAAAAAGCCCCAGAACTAGCAGGTATCATAGCATTGCATCATGGAAGCATTGAACCCGAATTAAGAAAATGGGTAGAAGATGCATTGCATACCGGAAAATTAAAGGCAGTTGTTTGCACGGCCAGCTTAGATTTGGGAGTCGACTTTCGCCCGGTAGATACGGTAATACAAGTGGGTTCTCCCAAAGGCGTTGCAAGATTTATGCAAAGAGCCGGCAGAAGCGGTCATAGTCCGAATGAAACCAGTCGCATTTATTTTTTACCAACCAATACGCTGGAGTTATTGGAAGTTGCCGCACTTAAAACTGCTATAAGCGAAGTATCAGTTGAGAGCAAGGAACCAATGATTTTGTGCTTTGATGTTTTGCTACAATATTGTTGTACCCTGGCAGCAGGTTCCGGATTTGCTCCTGATGAATTATTGAAGGAAATTAAAACAACGCATTGTTTTGCAGAAATCAGTGAAGAAGATTGGGATGAAATTCTTTTGTTGCTAACGCAGGGAGGGAAAGCATTGCAGCAATATGATGAATATCAAAAACTACGAGAAGTAGGTGGCAGATTGTATTGTTGTAATCGCCGAATCATTATGCGCCATCGAATGCATATAGGCACCATTGTAAGTGATGCCATTTTAAAAGTTAAAACAACCAGTGGAAAATATATTGGAGTAATTGAAGAATGGTTTATTAGTAAACTAGAACCGGGAGATGTGTTTACATTGGCAGGTAGAAATCTAGAATTATTAGGTGTAAGGGAAATGACAGTTTTGGTAAAGCTTACGCAGCAAAAAAAATCCCTGATTCCATCCTGGATGGGTGGCCGAATGAGTTTGAGTGCCAACTTAGGTGCATTGCTGAGAAAAACTTTCAATAAAGTATTAATAGACGAAACAGAGCCTGAAATTGGCGCTCTGCATCTTTTAATGCAACAACAGCAAATGCTTTCAATGATTCCGCGGGAAAATGAGTTATTGATAGAACATATTGAGGATAAAGAAGGCTATCATTTACTGGTTTACCCTTTTGAAGGAAGGCAGGTGCATGAAGCTATTAGTGCCTTGTTGGCTTTCCGGATTGGAAAACTGATTCCCATTAGCTTTTCCATTTCTATGAACGACTATGGATTTGAATTGCTGAGCGATCAGCCGATTCCGGTAAACGATATAAATGTTAGGGAGCTGTTTAGCACACAAAACTTGCTTGAACATATCCAAATGAGTGTGAACAGTACAGAAATGGCCAGGAGAAAATTTAGAGATATTGCGGTGATTGGCGGATTGATTTTTCAGGGAATGCCGGGAGAAACGAAAAAAGCCCGGCACCTGCAATCTTCCGCCTCTTTATTGTTTAATGTATTAGAAAATTACGATCCACAAAATATTTTATTGCGCCAATCGTATCAGGAAGTAATGCTCGAACAAATGGAAGAAGTGCGGCTGCGCAATGCCCTCAACCGCATACAACAGCACCCCATCCATATCTGTTACCCTGAAAAAATTACGCCTCTATCTTTTCCGATTATTGCAGACGGACTCAACCGGAATAATTTATCAACGGAAAAACTAGAAGATCGGGTAAAAAAAATGCAAAAACAATTGCGTAAATAAATATCAGTTCTCCGCATAGTCTTCCGATCCGCCTGGGCGGAAGGCGACTATTTGGCTCGGCAGACTTTTAGAGGAAGGAAAATAAAGATTGGGTATTTTTGCAATCCCAAAATGATAACCCCACCCCATCAGCATATCTTATCCAATCAACACTGCTGGCTCTCAGCACAGCGCTGCATGTATTGGGAAGAAAAGAACCTGCTGATACTGGCCGATTTGCATTGGGGTAAAACCGGGCACTTTAGAAAGCATGGCATTGCAGTACCCACGGGCATTTCGAAGGAAGACTTGCAAAGATTAACCCAACAAATCATGCATTTTCGTCCGGAAAAGGTAATGATTGTGGGTGATATGTTTCATAGTTTTGCCAATAAAGAACTAGAGCAATGGCTTCGCTGGAGAAACGATTTCAGTGCTATTGAATTTATGCTGATTAAGGGTAATCACGATATACTTTCGCTCGACTGGTATGCAGCCGCCAAAATTCAGGTATTTAAAGAACAACATGCAATTGCTCCCTTTATTTTTATACATGATGCAGCAACACTGGAAACGGATAAGGGGGAAGAAAATACTATTATCAGTGGGCATTTGCATCCCGGCATAGCCATGAAAGGCAAGGGGAAACAACATTTGCGATTTCCATGTTTTTATAATGCCCAACCTCATTTCTTTTTGCCGGCATTTAGTCATTTTAGCGGCATGGCAATCATAAAACCCCAAAAAAATCAGGAAGTGTTTGCTATTGTAAACGATCAAATTATGCGATTGTAAGATGAAAATATTTTTTGATCCCATCTACGCACATCCGCTTCCCGAAAATCATCGGTTTCCGATGCAGAAATACGAGCTGATTCCGCAACAACTCCTGCATGAAGGAACCATTGAGGATAGTGAAATAATTAAGCCCGATACATGCAAAAATGAAACGATACTGCGGATTCACAGTAGCGAACATGTAGAGAAGATGGATCGACTTGGTTTCAGTGCTAGCGAACAGAGAGCGATAGGGTTTCCCCAATCGCCCCAGCTGATGCATAGGGAAAAAATAATCACACAGGGAACCATTGATGCCTGTGGAGTTGCTTTCCGGGAAGGGGTTGCCCTCAATATTGCTGGGGGAACGCACCATGCATTTAGAGACAGGGGCGAAGGGTTTTGTATTCTCAATGACATGGCAGTGGCAGCACAATATTTGATAGACCATGCATTGGCAAAGCAAATTGTAATAATAGATCTGGATGTTCACCAGGGAAATGGAACTGCCAGCATTTTTGCCAATGAAAAAAAGGTGTTTACCCTCAGCATGCATGGTGCCCATAATTATCCTTTTAGAAAAGAAAAATCTGATCTCGACATCGCTTTACTAGATGGTACGGATGGAAAAACCTATTTACAATTATTAGACAAACATTTGCCGGAAGTGCTCCAGCAAATACAACCTGATGCTGCTTTCTATCTTTCGGGGGTGGATGTGTTGGAGACTGATAAATTTGGCAAGCTTCGCTTAACCTTGGAAGATTGCAAAGAAAGAGATGAATATGTATTTCGGCTATTAGAAAAAAATAATATTCCGGTAGTAGTAGCTATGGGAGGAGGATACTCACCCAATATCAAAACCATTGTGGAAGCACATTGCAATACATTTCGGGTTGCCCGAAAATTGTATGGCTAGCTGGAACTGACCTGGTATAGGAACCTTTACAAAAAATCAATTCAACTTCTTCTGCAAACTGCTCACCTGTTCCTGCAATGTGTTTACCATGCCTGCCAGATGATTCACATCCCAACGGGGGGCGGGAGCTGCTTTTTGTAGGATGTATACTGCCTTCCAGACTTCCAATACGTCTTCTGCATTTACATAGTATGGCTCATAAACCGGATTATCACTCAATAAGGTTAATTTATTGCGGGCTTTCTGATTGCGGATGATGCGCTTATAAACAATACCTTCATTTTTTGAAAGCACAACGTAGGTATTGGTATTTTTTACTTCTTCTAAATCATTCACTTTTTCTCCTACAATTACACTACCGCTAGGGGTAGGTAACATACTATCTCCCACAATTTCAAAAGCCCGATAATTACCGGGTGCAAGCATGGGAAGCGTAAATGTATTAAGTTCATCTATAAACTCCGGATCTCCATACCCTGCCAAATAACCGGCTGCAGCTTTCATAGGTACTAACCGAATTTCAGCAGCACCACCCGAAATCATTTTACTATTTCTCCTTCTCTCCAGATAACTGCCTCCTGATTTTTCGGAGAGATCTTTAAACAGGAAATCTTCCAGACTAATTTTGAAAAGACTGGAAATGGCTTCCATAACCTCCAAGCGGGGCTCGGCACGCTCTTCTTCATAGGCTCCCACCAGGGAACGCTTGATGGATAATTTCTGTGCAAATTCTTCCTGCGTCCAACCACGAAGCTTGCGTAAATACTTCAAATTTTTTCCGGCAAAAGACATAACTAACGGTTTTAGCAGCAAATTACTAACATTTTTAGTTTTTGCCAAATTTTTTTATATTTTCTTTACCCGGCACCCCCCACCCGCTTGCTTAACTAAGTTGTATCTTGCAGATTATGGCAACAAAAACACCGAAAAAATCATCAAAAGAACCTATCATTCTCATCACCAACGACGATAGTATCCATGCCCCAGGCATCCGGGCATTGGTAGAAGCTGTGAAAGGCTTGGGAAAGATTGTGGTGGTTGCCCCCGATAAACCCCAAAGCGGAATGGGACACGCCATTACAATCGGCAACCCGCTCCGATTACAAAAAATGCATGTATTTGATGGGGTGGAAGCCTATAGCTGTAGTGGAACACCCGTAGATTGCGTGAAACTAGCAGTTGATAAAGTGCTGCACCGCAAACCCGATATTTGTTTAAGTGGTATCAACCATGGCGCCAATCACTCCATCAACGTAATCTATTCAGGCACCATGTCGGCAGCGTTGGAAGCTTCCATTGAGCGCATTCCCAGTATTGGATTGAGTTTACTGGATTTGAGTATAGAAGCAGATTTTACCGCCGCTGCACATTATGCAAGATTGCTGGTAGAACAGATGTTGAAGAAAAAAATTGATGAGCCGCATCTTTGCCTGAATGTAAACATCCCCAAAGGGGCACTGGCTTCCATCAAAGGGATAAAAATATGTCGGCAGGCTTATGCCAAATACAATGAGGAATTTGATGAAAGAAAAGACCCTAATGGTAAAAGATACTATTGGCTTACCGGTGTATTCGTTAACTTCGATAAAGGAAAAGATACCGATGTATGGGCATTGGAACACAATTATGTAAGTGTTGTTCCTGTTCAATTTGACTTAACGAATCTGCCGTTGAAAAAGAAACTGGAAAAAATATTTGCATGAACTTTTTTTTGAAAGACAAAACCTGGCTGGGTTTATTACTGGGATTCATTTCTCCATTGATTGGATTTACCGTTTTCTATTTTGCCAAATTTCATTTGTTTCCGATAAAAGAATATTTCCAGATTCTGTTGGTAGAACATCCACTACTTTCAGGAGTAATTACTATTTCACTGGTTGCGAACGTTTTTATTTTTACAGTGTTCATCAATATAAAACACGATAAAACAGCCATTGGAATTTTCATCGCTTCCCTTATTTATGGTCTTTTCGCTTTATACCTAAAATGGTATTAGCAATTATCAATACCGGCCATTATGCCAACCCGTTTTTATATCATTGCAGGAGAAGCCAGTGGCGATTTACATGGTAGTAATCTGATTAAAGCCCTCCGACAAACGAACCCCGATGCCGTCATTCGCTGCTGGGGTGGCGACTTAATGGAAGCCGCAGGTGCAACGCTCGTTAAGCATTATCGAGATCTGGCTTTTATGGGATTCTGGGAGGTAATTAAAAATCTTCCTACGATTATTCGCAATCTTCGATTTTGCAAGCAGGATATCCTGGCCTTTCAGCCGGATGTTTTGGTGTGTATCGACTATCCGGGATTTAATCTCCGTATTGCCGAATGGGCACATGAAAAGGGCTTTAAAATTGCTTATTATATTTCACCGCAGGTATGGGCTTGGAAAGAAAAAAGAGTAATCACCATGAAGCGAATCATCGATCGAATGATTTGTATCCTGCCATTTGAACCCGACTACTTTTTACAAAAATGGAACTGGAAAGTAGATTATGTAGGTCATCCGCTGCTATCTGTGATGAATCGCATCCAGCAACAAGCTTCCCCCACAACCATTCATTGGATGTTACCCGATGGTTCAACAGCACCCCCGCAACAACCTGTTATCGCACTCTTACCGGGAAGCAGACAACAGGAAATTGCTACCCTATTGCCTATTATGCTTTCGGTAACCCAACATTTTAAAGCATACGATTTTGCAGTGGCAATGGCTCCTGGAATATCACCATCATTTTATCAGGCACTCCTAAAACCCTACCCAAATGTTCGCTGTGTGCATAATCAAACCCATACACTGTTATTGGCTTCCACTGCTGCAGTGGTTACCAGCGGAACTGCCACATTAGAAACAGCCCTGCTGAATGTACCCGAAGTAGTGGTGTATAAAGGAAGCCCTATTAGTTACTTTATTGCGAAGCGGTTAATTGATATTCGATATATTTCTCTGGTGAATCTTATCTCAAATAAAGAAGTAGTGAAAGAACTGATCCAAGATCAGTTAACCACCCTTCAACTGGAATCCGCTCTGAAACAAATATTGAACAATCCGCAACACCAGCAGGAAATGAAAAAACATTACACAGAATTGCGTGCAATGCTAAATACAGGGGAAGATGCTTCTGAAAAAGCAGCCAATATCATAATCAACTTGGCTAAAGCAACCAATTAATGTTGCAACATCGGACGAATCACCAGTTTAAAAAGCATAAATAATAGTCCTAATAAAAATACAATCAGGGAGATTCTGTTCATACCATGCATATATTTCATCCAGCTACCTTTAGGAACTTCCTCAGATTTTTTCTTTAGGTAGAGATATTCGGCTATTTGATTCCAGATGCCCATGTGTTGCTTTTTTCAAAGGTAATGCGGTAAAATCATTTTTCATCTTTCTTTATACATGATATTTGCTGAAAATCTAGCAATCATGCGTTTTGTTTTTTGTACCTTACTGTTTAGCCTGCTATTTATCCAATCCAGTGCTCAGTTTCAACCTTCCCATATAGATATCGTCCGCGACTCTTTTGGTGTACCCCATATTTTTGCCCCCACCGATCCCGAAGTAGCTTATGGACTGGCATGGGCAGCTGCCGAAGATGATTTTTTTACTATTCAAGAATCATTGATTATTGGAAAAGCTCTTTCTGGTATCTATAAAGGGAAATCCGGTGCACAAACCGATTATGTAATTAAGCTGATGGGAATTCCCGAACTTGTTAAAGATCGGTATGAGAAAGACCTTAGTACGGCATTTAAAAAATTACTCGAAGGGTATTGCGCAGGTTTAAATGCATTTGCGAAAGCACATCCCAATGAAGTATTGCTAAAAAGAGCATTCCCCATTACGCCCCAGGATATGATACAGTATTCCGTTTTGCAATTGTGTGTATTATCTGGTGCCGATAAAGCATTGTCGGCTATTTTCAAAGGAACTGTACCCCTATTGCCGCAACTGAAACCCGGGGGCAGCAATGCTTTTGCTTTTAACAGCAAAAAAACTACAGATGGCAATACTTACTTAACCATCAATGCTCATCAACCCCTGGAAGGGCCCGTCGCTTTTTATGAAGCACATTTGTGCAGTGAAGAGGGTTGGAATATTTTGGGAGCAAATTTTCCAGGAGCGCCCTGCATCCTGCATGGTGTAAATGAATATCTCGGATGGGCTCATACTGTAAATGATCCCGACAAATTAGATGTTTACCAGCTTTTTATTAACCCTTCCAATATATTACAATATAAATTGGATGATGAGTGGCAAAATCTGGAAGAGAAAACCATTACCCTCAAAGTAAAAATTGCTGGAGTAGTAATTCCGGTTAAGAAAAAAGTATTTGCCAGCGTGTATGGCCCCACACTAATAACTGAAAAAGGAACATTTTCTATTCGTATGCCGGCTCAAATGGATATTCGGGGATTAGAACAATGGTATCGGATGAATAAAGCAAAAAACTATACTGAATTCCGCACAGCATTAGAAATGATGGCTATACCGGGTTACAATCTTGTATATGCCGATAAATATGATACTATATTTTATATCAGCAACGGAAAAATACCCGTTCGTAAAGAAGGCTATAACTGGAAGGGAACTGTTCCTGGTAATACCAAAGCTACTTTATGGACTAGCCTGCACCCACTATCCGACCTCCCACAGGTGTTGCAACCAGAAAGTGGATACGTATATAATACCAATCATAGCCCATTCCACAGCACTTCCGGAACTGATAATCCTGTAAACCGTTTCCCCAATATGGGATATGAAACATTAGAAAATAATCGAAGCCAGCGATTTGCAGAACTAATTACTCAATATCCCAAGTTGTCTTTTAACGATATGAAGCAGATAAAATTCGACAGAACATATCCAGGTAGGTTCGCATTCCCCACTAACATAGATACGCTGTTTCAATTGAAAGAGCAAGCATATCCAGAACTTGCCGATCTGATTCAAAACCTGAAAACATGGGATAGGCTGGCCATCTCCACAAGCAAAGGTGCTGGCACTTTTTTCCTCGTATATAAAATAGCAAATTTGAACAGAGCTAAATATCTTTCTACTCCCCGCATAACTACGCAACAATCTGTTGAATTGCTTACAGAAGTAAAAGCAGCTATGCAGAAAGACTTTGGCAGAACAGATATCACCCTCGGTGATGTTCAAAAACTGGTAAGAGGAAATGTGGAAATTCCTATTTCAGGATTACCCGATGTATTAGCAAGTTTAACAACCGTTCCTTATAAAAATGGCATGTACAAAGGAACTCAAGGCGATGCATATATTGAACTGGTAAAATTTACCCGCAATGGTCCGGAAATAGAATCCTTAAATGTGTATGGCGCTTCCGCTAGAAAAGATTCTCCTCATTATACCGATCAAATGGAAAGGTATGCGAAACAGCAGACCAAAAAAATGACGCTAGAAAAGCAAGCAGTTTATAAACAGGCAGCCAGTATATATCATCCGGAATAAAAATTATTTTCGGGAAACATCGGAGAGCCATGCCACAAGATGCTGGGTAATTTGGGCGGTTTCGATGATAAATCCATCATGCCCATAGGCAGACTCAATTTCAACTAACTGCGCATCCGGCATATGGGAAGCCATAAATCTTTGTTCATCAACCGGACAAAGTATATCTCCTTCAATGCCTATAATGAGGGTGGGCTGATGAATAACCGACAAAGTTTGCATTAAATCTCCTCCCCGTTTTCTTGCTAAGTGATGGCTATCCATTGCCTTGGTTAACAACCAGTAGCTGTAGGCATTGAAACGTTTCACTAATTTATCTCCCTGATAATGCAAATAGGAAGAGGCTTTGAAATGATCAATTTTTTCCGGATCGGGATCGGTTTGTTTTTCCTGAAAGGTTTGATAATTTCTATAGGTAAGCATGCCAATGGCGCGCGCTGCTTTTAATCCCTTTGCTCCCGCATCCGCCCGATTGTCTTGCCAGGTGGTGTCGGCCTCTATTGCCAGCCGCTGAGCAGTATGTACCGCTACTCCCCAAGCACTTTCGGAGGGGGAAGTTGCAATTAAAAACAAATGCTCCACCAAATCTTTTTCAGTTATTGCCCATTCCAGCACCTGATACCCCCCCATACTTCCGCCCATTAACAGATAAATAGCATTAATTCCTAAATGCTTACGAAGTAAAATATGGGCATTCACCATGTCCCGAATGGTTACTTGGGGGAATTGAGCATAATACGGTTCCCCCGTTTTGGGATGTATACTTAGCGGACCAGTTGTGCCATAACAGGAGCCTAGTATATTGGCACACACAATAAAATATTCCTGTGGGTTAATACAATATTCATTTCCCACCAATCCCTTCCACCAATCAGCCGCATCGGAATTGGCTGTTAGTGCATGGCAAATCCATACTACCTTTACCCCCGAACGTAGCGTACCCCAGGTATGATACCCAATTTGCAATTCGGTGAGTACTTGTCCGTTCTCAAGTTCAAAAGGTTGTTTATAATGATATACCTGCATCATAACCCGGTAATTATTATGCAAAGTAAAGATTAGGTTAGATACCTTTGCTAAATTATTTCAACTATTGGATAGCAATGCCGGCAGAGCTATCCAGCATAAAATTATCGGCAATGGAAATAAGACCCGAATCTCAGGCCATCAGAACGCAAATAGATCGAACTCCGGAAATGGAGCATTCAAATCCGTTATTTTTAACCAGCAGTTTTTGTTTTGACAATGCTGAAGATATGCGGGCAGCATTTGCTGATGAAACGGATGATAATATCTATAGCCGGTTCAGTAATCCGAACGTACAGGAATTTGTAAATAAAATTTGTGTGTTGGAGGGTGCAGAAGCAGGCTTTGCAACAGCCTCCGGAATGAGTGCGGTATTTGGGTCATTTATGGCATTAATGAAGCAAGGTGACCACCTGATTTCCTGTGAAGCCATATTCGGAAGTACCCATACCGTTATTTCAAAATACCTTCCCAAGTTTGGTATTAGCTATACGTATTTGCCCGCAACTGCAACAGAAGCCGATTGGAAGGCAGCTATCCAGCCCAATACAAAAATGATATATCTGGAAACCCCCACCAATCCGGGGTTAGAGTTACTCGATTTAGAAATGATTGGAAATTTATCCCGTGAAAATGGTATCATCTTAAATGTAGATAACTGCTTTGCCACACCAATTTTGCAAAAACCCATTCAATTTGGTGCTGATTTGGTTGTGCATTCAGCTACCAAATGGATTGATGGTCAGGGTAGGGTTTTGGGTGGAGTAATCGTTGGAAAAAAAGAACTCATCAAAGAAATCTATTTGTTTTGCCGCAGCACCGGTCCGGCACTTTCCCCCTTTAATGCCTGGATTTTAAGTAAAAGCGTTGAAACCCTCGAGGTGAGGATAGAGAGACATGCATCCAATGCAGCGTACATTGCTCAACAACTCGAAAATCATCCTGCGATTGCAACGCTGAAATATCCGTTTCTGGAAAGCCATCCCCAGGTAGCCATTGCTAAAAAACAAATGAAAAACGGAGGCGGTATCGTTTGCTTTGAATTAAAAGGTGGTCTTGAATCGGGCAAAAAATTTTTGAACCATTTACAGATGTTATCCCTCACCGCAAATTTGGGAGATACCCGATCTATTGCCTCTCATCCAGCCAGTACCACCCACGCTAAATTATCCGAAGCTGAAAGACAGGCAGTAAATATTACCCCCGGATTAATTAGAATAAGTGTAGGCCTGGAAAATCGTGACGATATTTTGAATGATATCAAACAGGCATTGGAGAAAACGCTCTAATATCGAATAACAAAATGTTCTTTTTGTTGCTGCTCTTTTCGTAAGAAAACAATGCCAATAAAAAAGAGATCAAGGGTTAGCGAAACAGCAGGATGTTCTCGAATGGTATCCCATGCCATTTCCATTTCACTGCTCCAGTGAATATCATCCAAAACAACCATGCTATTTGCATGTAAATTGGGTAATATCTGTTCAAAATAGCGCAGCGTGGGCTCCTGGCGATGATTGCCATCTATAAAAACAAAATCAAAGCTGGGATTTTTTTTCAAAACCTCACTCAATGTATCATCAAAGTTTCCGAGCACCAGCTGAATCTGATTCAAATCTAAAGCGTTGAATACACTATTGGCAGTTTTAGCATATGCTTCTACTCCTTCCAATGTAATTACTTTAACCTGATCGGAAGCAGTTGACAGATAGGAAGTAGTAATTCCCAAACAGGTTCCTAATTCCAAAACTTGTCTACATTCATAAAAATGCACCATGCGAAATAACAGTTGCGCATATTTTGGAGGCTTTAATGATTGAGCTGCTACCGAACTTACTTTACGCTTTAATAATGAGCCCGACCTTGAGCCTGCACCTAAATCTTTAACTTCCAGCAATTGATTATTATGCAGCAAAAGTTCGCGTTGTTGTTCTATGGATGCATATGCATAAAATTTCCTGTCATCTTGCAACACCCGTGTTATCCATTCAAATACAAATGGTGAATGAATTCCGTGTCCCCTCCCATTGGAAGCCGTAATCCAATATTTCAAATACCGTATTGCAATTTGCCATTGATTATACATGATTTCCAGATTGCACCTGTGAAGAAAATTGATTCGTTAGCCATTGAACTGAGAAGGAAATGCACAACAAGCTCAGCCATATACAAAGCCCCTGCTCCCAACCATATACATACCAATTTGAAATGGGGTGCTGCCAATAAATTACTACTGCCATCAGTAAACTCAATAGAAGATTACCCCTAAATCTTTTAAACCAAAAAAGAAATGGAACAATCAGAATAATAATTTGCTGAAGAAAAAAACTATCAATCCATTTATACCATGGTATAATAGCATCATCATATATATTTTTAAATTGCATGGCTAACCTAATCAATTGCCACCAGATTTTACCAATATACCAGCTATAGAGTGGTAACCATACGTTCATCGACATCAATATCCGATACACCCATTGTGGTGATCCCTTAATTAGAAAAGGTAATAAGAGCAAAAATGAACAAACATAAGCGATGGCAATCAATTCCATGTTAACTGGCAGTATGTTTTCTTTCCCAAACCTGAAACCGATAGGCATAGGCATGCTTCTCATCTGCCGGCTGAGGATCATCGGAAACTAAGTCCCACTCATTTTCCGGTATCACAGGGAAATACGCATCTCCTTCTAAGGTTGCTTCTACTCGGGTAACTATTAACCGGTGGGCTAATGGCATGTATTGACGATAGATTTCTCCCCCGCCAATTATATTGATCTCCCGGTAATTTGCATCCTTACAAATTTGTATCGCTTCCTGAATATCATGCACAACTACAAAACCGGGTACCTGAAAATCTTTTTGCCGGGTAATAACAATATTTAATCTGCCATTGAGTGGTTTTGCATTTAAAGCATCTAGCGTTTTCCTTCCCATGATTACCGGCAAGCCCCAGGTTACATTTTTAAAAAATTTCATGTCGTTGGGCAAATGCCATAACAAGCGATTGTCGATACCAATAGCATTATTTTTTGCTGCGGCAACTACGAGTGAAATTTTCATATTACTATATTAATTCAGCAAGAACCGATGAATCTTATTTTAAACAGCAACCGGTGCTTTGATTGCGGGGTGACATTGATAATTTTCCAAAGTAAAATCGGAATACTGAAAGGAAAAAATATCTTTCACATCAGGATTGATTTTCATTTGTGGAAGCGGAAATGGCGTACGACTCAATTGCAGCTGTGCCTGTTCCAGATGATTGTTATACAAATGCAGATCGCCGAAACTGTGCACAAAATCTCCATATTGTAATCCGCATACCTGAGCAATCATCATAGTTAATAATGCATAGGATGCAATGTTAAAGGGAACTCCCAAAAATGCATCAGCACTACGCTGGTAGAGCTGACAACTTAATTTTCCTTCGGCAACGTAGAATTGGAATAGGGTATGACAAGGCATTAAAGCCATTTTAGGAAGGTCGGCTACATTCCATGCGCTAACAATCATGCGCCTGCTATCGGGACTTCTTTGAATCGTGGTTATCAGTTCTGCTATCTGATCGGTTACCGATCCATCAGCCCCCTCCCATTGTCGCCATTGTTTACCGTAAACCGGACCCAAATCGCCCTTTTCATCAGCCCATTCATCCCAAATAGAAACACCATTTTCTTTCAAATATTGAATATTGGTACTTCCCTGAAGAAACCAAAGCAGTTCGTGAATAATACTCTTGGTGTGCAGTTTTTTGGTGGTTACCATCGGAAACCCTTCCTGTAAATTAAATCGCATCTGATACCCAAAACAACTGAGGGTTCCGGTACCGGTGCGGTCGGTTTTTTGTACACCATTTTCTAAAATATGCCGCAGCAAGTGATGATACGCTTCCATAGGCGCAAAATACTATCTTATGTTGGGTTGGAGAACGATTTATGCCTGAGTGGGGAGAACTCGTGTATTTTTCTTCTTCCGCCTTGCCATTTCCCGATTCAACAAACTCAATTCCCGTCCGGTTTGTCCGCTCACACTGCTATTTTCCTGAGCTCTCCTCATTAAATAAGGAATAACATCGCGAATAGGCCCGAATGGTAAATATTTGCTTACTGGAAACCCTGCTTTTGCCATATTAAATGTAATATGATCACTCATTCCATATAATTGGGAAAAATGTACATGTGGGTGTTGATGCGCAATTCCAAGCTGATCCATCAACTCCGCAGCTTTCATATTACTTGCTTCATTGTGAGAAGCGATGATAACAGAAATGTTTGAAATGTGCTCTAAGCAGTAAGCAACTGCAGCATCAAAATCGCGGTCGGTACTTTCTTTATCTGGTTGGATAGGACTAGGATATCCCAGCAAAGCTGCACGCTCCCTTTCTTTTTCCATGTAGGCACCCCGAACCAGCTTAATCCCTAATAAAATTCCCTGTTGCTGGCAAATTTTATGCGACATCTTGAGGAAAGCCAATCGGTCGTGACGATATAATTGAACAGTATTATATACAACCACTTTCTCCTTATTAAATTCCTGCATCATTTCGATACATAACCGATCAACAGGATCCTGAATCCAAGATTCCTCTGCATCTATTAATACCCCAATATTTTTTTGTGCTGCTAATTCACAAATAGAATACATACGGTTTTTTACCGCTTCCCATTCTTCCCGTTCAGCTTCATTGTCATGAATGCCACTTCTCAAACGGGGTGCCTCATTCAAGGTTTGCAGTAATCCAAACCTGGCAAGTCCGGTTACTTTTACACTGATATAGGGGATATTTTCCTGTGTGGAAGCATATGCGATTACCCGCATAAATTCTTCGGTTGCTATATCAAATTGCGCTTCTCCTTCTTTTCCTTCCACACCATAATCTAAAATTACTTTTACACCGTACTGATCCAATTTTTGACCCACAGTTGCTGTTTCTTCCAATGTTTCGCCACCTACAAATTGTTTGAAAATAGTTTTTTTAATGATTCCATGTACCGGCAATCCCGTTTTCATAATAAAGGGGGTGAGGCGGGTACCGATTTGTACCAACCAAGGGTAAGACATCGACTGAAATAAAAATCGGGCACTTTTTAGGTCATTGTCAGACAAATGCGCAAAGGCATTTTCGGTATTCTCAAAGGATAAATTCATATACTAACATCTGTTCGCTGTGCGAATATCGTATCTAATTGAAAAATTTCCTCATTTTTTCTCAGTAAAAAATCGATGCTGATTAAATTGCCTGGTGGTTGAATGGCTGAAGCACCATTTCACTTACTACCCCACTGCTGGGTTGCTGACAGAGAAACCAAATGGCACGGGCAGCTTCTTCGGCAAGGATCATTTTGTCGCGCTGAACCCGGAGGTCGATCCTGTCCCAAAAAGCACTATCTACCCCACCTAAAAACAATTGAGTTATGCGAATATCAGTTCGCTTAATTTCTTCGCGGATACTTTGCATCATTCCCGTTAAGCCATATTTACTGGCACTATAGGCTGCTGCCCCGGCCATAGGCACTTTACCCAATACCCCTGGAATTTGAATAATCAATCCTTTCTTTTTTTCCTTCATAATCGGTAAAACCGCTTTAACAAGGTAAAATGGGCCAATCAAATTGGTTTGTAAACTCTGCATGAAATCGGCTGAAGTCAGTTGATCCATTGTGCGAATAATTCCTATTCCGGCAGCATTTACCAATATATCAATTGTTCCGGCTTGTTGCACTACATTAGCTATAGCTGTAGACACTTCGTTTTCATTTGTTATGTCCATGAGCAGACATTGTTGAAAAGGAATGCCAGCCGTCTGGGCAACTCCTTGCAAAGCAGTCTGATTTCTTCCGGATAAAAAAACATTGGCCCCAGCGGAAGCCAGCAAAGCAGCAGTTTTAGAGCCTATACCTCCGGTTGCCCCGGTAAGTAACACCACTTTTCCTTTTAAACTTTCCATGCAAATTTTATTTGTACAAACAATGCCGCGTTCATTTTGTTGTAAACGATAATTAAATATTCATTTTTTGAAAATAACCTAATGAGTTCTTTACGAAAAAAACCCTGGAATCGGGTGAATCTTCCGGTATATTCTATCAGCAGCATAAACAGTGATGGGAAAGCAAATATGCACATGATAACCTATGTTACATCCATCAGTATGCAACCCAAGCGGATGGTTTGTGGAGTATATAGGGGAACACAAACACTCAATAATGTGCTGGAACAAGGAGAATTTGTTTTGCAACTACTGTCAGCCAACCAATTTAAGCTTACCAAAATTTTAGGAAAAACCAGCGGTAAAAAAACCGACAAACTAGCGTACCTCAGAAAAAAGCAATTGGTTGAAGACTGGCAAGAATTTCCAATTTTATCAGATGCATTAAGTGTTCTCCGACTGAGCATTATTGAGCAATTTGATGGGGGAGATCATGTAGGCTTTTTGTGTGATGTGATTGCATATAAAAATTTACAGCCCGGTGAGCCACTAACACTGGATATCTTAAGAGCCCATCAATTAATACGAATATGATGGAAATTTTTCCTACCAGTTGGGATGCCATTCAGGAAAGGCTGCAAGAGATCAATCCTATTGAATATGGCACTACCCGAAATTACCTTCGGGGAGCAGTGAGTCGTTTATCACCTTATATTTCAAGGGGTGTAATCGGCTTATCTGATATCAAAAATCAGTTACTCAATCAATTCTCCCTACAGCAGGCAAAACCTTTCTTGCAGCAACTTGCCTGGCGCGAATATTTTCAGCGCGTGTGGTGGGAACTGGGTGATAGCATGCAGCAGGATATCAAACATCCTCAACCCAATGTTTTACATCATCAAATTCCGGTTGCCTTAATCAAAGGGAATACCGGAATAGATCTGATTGATTCATCCATCCATCAATTAATGGAATCAGGATATGTACACAATCATGCGCGCATGTATATTGCCATGCTAACCTGCAACTTAGGAGGTGCACATTGGAAATTGCCCGCAAAATGGATGTACTACCATTTGCTGGATGGAGATATTGCCAGTAATACCCTAAGCTGGCAATGGGTAGCAGGTAGTTTCAGCAACAAAAAATATTACGCCAATCAGGATAATATCAACCATTACAGTGGAACTACACAAGCCAATAGCTACCTGCAACAGTCGTACGAAGCATTACCCCAACTGCTCGTGCCGGAACAATTGCAATCAACCAAAATAGCAACATTTTCCACCTGCTTTCCCGAAACAAAACCCTTAACCTTAGATTATCAATTGCCATTGGCATTATATACAAGTTATCAATTAAATCCCCGATGGCTATCCGAGCAATCCCTCAATCGTGTGTTGATTTTAGCGCCTTCACACTTTACACAATTTCCGGTAAGTGAAAAAGTACTTTCATTTATCATTGCACTTGCAAAAAATCTGATTCCCGATATGCAAATATTGGTAGGCGAGGTGGAAGACATTCCCGGTATAAATAAATTTCCCGCAATACATTATCAGGAACATCCACTAACCCAGGGTTTTCCCGGATCCCCAACCCCAGCAACATGGATGTTTCCCAAAGCCAGCTACCAAGGCAAAGGATTTTTTGGATTCTGGAAACAATGTGAAAAATCGCTCTATGCAAAATAACTGATGCGGCATCGAGGATAATTCACGAATTTTGCAGCATGAAGATAACCCATACAGAAATATACCGCTATACCATTCCAATGGTTCCATTCACCATTGCTACAGGTACGATGCGGCATGCGCAAAATATTTTCATTCGGGTTCATACCAGCGAAGGAATAACAGGAGTAGGAGAATGTTCTGCATTTCCCATGATTGCGGGCGAAACACAATCTACCTGTTTTGAACTCGCAAAAGATTTTGCGGCATGTTGGAAAAATAAATCTGCAGCCGAAATAGATAAACGACTCGATGAATTAGATGCCCTGATTTACCGGAACTATACAGCCAAAAGTGCATTCGACTTAGCCTTATACGATATTGCCGCCAAAGCCGCAAAGATACCCTTATACCAGTTCCTGGGTGGGACCTATCGAACCGTAGAAAGTGATTTAACTATTGGCATAGATACTCCCGAAGCAATGGCCGCAACCGCAATGGATTTTATTGGTAAAGGAGTACATATCATCAAAGTGAAATTGGGTAAAGATGTTGCCACGGATGTTGAAAGAATCCGATTGATACGAGCAGCTGTTGGTCCCGATATGCAGTTACGCATAGATGCCAACCAGGGATGGAGCTACGAAGATGCGGTGCAGGCGCTGCAGCAACTGGCACAATATGATATTGCATTTTGTGAACAACCCATGCGGAGCTGGCAAGATGAATTATTACCAGAGCTATGTAAACTTTCGCCCATTCCATTGATGGCAGATGAAAGTGTATTTACCCATCACGATGCTGAAAAATTAATCAGAAACAAAGCTTGCGCATATATCAATATCAAATTCGCGAAAAGCGGAGGTATTCGGGAAGCCCTTCGTATTAATGCAGTTGCCGAAAAAAATGGGATACCCTGCATGATGGGCGGGATGCTGGAAAGCCGACTGGCGCTCACTGCAAAAGTGCATGTTGCCATTGCCTGCAAGAATATTCAGTTTTACGATTTAGATACCTGCCTGCTGGGTCATCTTACAGACCCAGTGGTAGGCGGAGCTCAATATAAAGGAATGGATTTGCTGGTTTCTAACGAACCAGGTATTGGTGCAGAAGTGTCGGACAGTTTTTTACAAACACTTGAAAAAGTAGTGATATAAAATAAAATCAATTACTTACTGAGTTAACAAATTAAATAAGAAGCATGGAAGCTAAAAAGGCATCGGAGAGTATAACAATTATGAATGAACTGGTATTGCCCAATGATACCAATACATTTGGAAATTTAATGGGGGGCAGATTGATGTATTGGATGGATATCGCAGCGGGTATTGCAGCAGGCAAGCATTGTAATACCCCCAGCATGACGGTTTCCGTTGATAATATCAGTTTTAAAAACCCGATTAAACTAGGGAATGTGGTACATATTCAGGCAAAAGTTTGCCGAGCATTTACCAGTTCAATGGAAATCAATATCAAAGTTTGGGGAGAAGATTTATTGCATCAGTACAAATATGAGAGCAATGAAGCTTTCTTCACATTTGTTGCACTTGACCCCAATGGCAAGCCACGTAAAGTGCCTGAATTAATTGCGGAAACCGAAGAAGAGAAAAAATTATTTGAAGGCGCTTTGAGAAGAAGACAGCTAAGATTAATACTTTCTGGAAAGATGAAGCCCGATGATGCCAATGAATTAAAGGCATTATTTGTAAAAGAATAATACGAAACTTATTTATCAAGCATTTGCATGAGGTGATGTTTCCCCTTCAGCATATAGGTCTTGCTCTGCTCAATAGCTTCCATTACCTGTTCCAAAATAGTTTCAACGGGTTGAGAGTAGTCTATTACAAGTGGTTCTTTAAATCGCACACTTAAATGTGTGCCGGTTTTTTTAAATGACAATCCAGTTTTTGTAAATGCACGCCAAAACCCATTGATTACTACGGGGATTACCAGGGGCTGGTTATTTTTTATGATATGCCCTGTTCCTTTTCTTCCTGGAGCGAAAGGTTTGGTAGTACCTTGCGGAAAAGTAATTACCCAGCTTTTTTGCAATGCTTCATCAATTTTTTGTGTATCGGATTCATCTCGGTCTCTTTCAATATTCTTTCCCTCAGCTCTCCAGGTTCTTTTCACTGTTAGCGCACCCGCCATCTTAAAAATTCGGGAAATGAAACTTCCGTTCATTGTTTCTTCAGCTGCAATAAAGTGAACATTAGTGAAGGGGTTCAATAAATAAAAGGGCAAACCCAAGCGATTCACTCTTCGCCATTTTACCGCACAAAAAATATGCAGGAAAGCTATTACATCAGCAAAATAAGTTTGATGGTTACTTACAAACAACACATTGCTATGCGGCAATCGCTCAATATGTTCTCCTCCTTCAATCTTTATGCGATTAAAAATTACCAATCCCGGGTAGGAGATAATGCCTACCAATGCATAAATAAAGGAGCGGATAATGCGCAGGTGCTTCAATCGTTCTGTCAAACTCATACCAACCTGATTTATTCCCGGCAAGGGGGTCTGCAAAAATAGTTAACTAAGTTAATAAATTACTATCGTAAGGGTATTAGTTAAAAATTGGACGGTGAAACCATCAATCCGGTATTTTTGCACGCAAATACGTGGTAATGAAGTTAACTACAGTAATATTTGATATAGATGGATTACTTATCAACAGTGAGCCCTTATGGAATCAGGCTGCTGCGGAAGTATTTGCCAGTAGAAATGTTTACATCAGCGAAGCCGAATATGCCACTACAACCGGTTTACGTACAAAAGAGTTTGTAGCCTGGTGGCTTACCCATTTTCAGCAAGATCCTGCTATTTTTCCGGAAGTAGAAAAAGAAATTGTAGCAAACGTATTAGATAAGATTGCAACGAATGCCGCAACCCTCCCTGGTGTACCTTATATTTTTGATTTTTTTGCTAGTCGGGGATTTAAAATAGGACTGGCAACTTCTTCTCCACCCGAATTAATAGAAATAGCTAAAAAAATTACGGGTATAGATAACTATGTGATGGCAGCTACATCAGCGGAATCTTTGCCCTATGGTAAACCTCATCCCCAAGTGTATCTAAATTGCGCAGCCGCTTTGCAAGTAGCGCCGATAAACTGTGTTTGCTTCGAAGACTCATTTAATGGTATGGTTGCCGCCAAAGCCGCCCGTATGAAATGTGTGGTGGTGCCGCATGCAAGTGAACAAGATCATGCAAAATGGGGCGCTGCGGATGCAAAACTTGCCAGCCTGGAGCATTTTACGGAGGAACATTTACTAAAACTCTGAGAATTCTTCCTTCCACGTACAGTCTTCCGATACGCCTAAGCGGTAGGAGACTGTGCGCTTCGGAGTTTACATCATCATCGCGTATAGAATATTTCCTTCCACGCACAGTCTTCCGATACGCCTAAGCGAGAGGAGACTGTGCGTGGAAGGAGTTTATATCATCATCGCTTGTAAAATTATTTTCTTCCTTGCATACGCTGCTGATACGCTTTATTGGAAGCGTAACATTGCATAAAAGGTAATTACAATTAACGAAAAGTATTCCACCTCCGAGCCGAATAGTCACCTACCGCTCAGGCGGATAGGAAGACTATTCAGAAAAGGGAAGTATTCCACCTCCGAACCGCATAGTCTCCTCCTACGTCGGAAGACTACGCGGAAAAGAAAGAGCCCGCCTTTGGCGGGCTCTTCTTTCAAACTATATAACGGCTATTAATTTTTCGATTTCAAATTCGGATGTGGAGCCGGTACCGTATTCGGTCCATCCTCGGTAGTACCCTGTAAATCTACCATTGCCGCATCTCCATCCTGTGCATACACAAACAATAAGCGACTTTCAGAAATTCCCTGCTTTTCTACCAAATATTTCACCACAGCATTAACGCGCTCCCAGCTTAACTGCTGTGAAGATTTGCTGGCAGAACCATATCCAATAACTTTTATTTTACAAGCAGGATTCGCTTTAATAGTTACTGCTGCCTCTGAAAGCAATTGTTGTGCTTCTTTGGTTAATCGCGCATTTCCACGGAAAGGAATTGATAGTAAATTACCAATAGTACATTCAGTTGAAACTGAAGGTTGAGGAGATTTATTATTGGTTAGCATGTCCCTTATCTCTTTACAGCAGGCTGGGTCTGGACAATTACCTACACCATCTGTATTTACAGGGAAGCATTTTTGAGGAGTCAGCAGCTCCTTGTCTTTATAATCAGGTACACCATCTCCGTCGGTATCTTTTGCAACGCCATGAGAGTCGACGGGTGCTCCTACGGGGGTATTTGGCTCAAGATCGAACTGATCAGTAACCCCATCTTTATCGGCATCAGCCAAAACCGGCTTGGTTAACTTCATGTGTCGGGGAGTATTCAACTCGCTGTACAGATAATTGTTGGGATTTAGCCAATATAATGGCTGCACTTTGCGAGAGCGATTGCCCAGGTTAATATGAATTTGCGCAGAGGCATAATTAAAATAATCGTTCCTACCAGTATGCAAACCATCCATATCACCGTTCAGCGAATTAATAAAACGATTCTCAAATCCAACATTAAACTTTTCGTTTATTTTATACGAGAATCCTGCCCCAAAAGAAAAAGCATGAGTCATGATCATATCTCCCGTTCCTAAATCACGACGTCGATTTTTAAGGGGTGCTACGTTATCCGATGCATTGGCAGCAATCAATGCAGCATTCACATCACTTTGAACGGATGCTTTAGTTCCATTATAATTTATGGTAGTAAAGTCAAATGGTGTTACCCCATCACTCCCTGTTAAACGAGTGGTTACATTTGCAGCAACCATGGCATATCCTCCAAATAAATAGATATCCCATTTGGGATTACCCCTATAATAACTTAACGTATTAGTTGAAACAACAACATCCAATGTTCCTGTATAACTTTTATTTTTATAATTAGCTGCAAAAGCTTTCAGTGCTTTATTGGCATTTGCCGGAGCATACTGTGCATAAGCCTGATATCCAGTTATCGCTCTGTAGGGTGTAGTAGAATTTAAAAATCCATCTGTTGGTGCATTGGTACTTAAAATTGGATTAATGCCAACTGTTTGCTGATAAAGTATTCCTCCTCTAAGTGAAATAACATTCGATAAAGCTTTTCGCGCGGTAACACCTAATCCATATCCAATTTTAAAATTCGCAACATCTCCAATTATACGTGAATTTCCCAAACTGATACTTACCTCCCACATACTGCGGGGTTTAGGTGGATATGGAAATTCATTAGCCAAAAATTCAGCCCGTTGAGGCATTTTTTTATTGGCAACCACTGCTGAATCATTCCAACTCCATCCCAAATCTGTTTGTGCAAGAGCAGTAACCTGTATCCCTAACAACAACAGAAAAGAAAAAAACCATTTTTTTTGTACCATAAAAAATCGTTTAAGTAAAATCAGTATTCCTTGAAAAGATACTCAAAGTTATGTTTTTGTAGCCTGAAAGGGGGTATTTTGGCAATATTTTCACAAGTGTAAATACCTGAAAAAGGTTAGTACTAACCGAATAACGAGTATAGCAACACCGAAATTGTTCATATCCAATGTATATTGCACCATATTTGATCAATGCTGCTGGCCAGGAAAGTCATATCAGAGGAGCTCGAACTGTTTGAAACACACTTCAGAGATGCCGTAAAAAGCAGGGTTTCTTTGCTAGACAGGATTATGCGATTCATTGTAAAACGAAAGGGGAAACAGCTGCGTCCCATGTTTGTACTCCTTTGTGCGCGCCTTGGTGGGCCCCTGAATGATAGCAGCTATCGGGCTGCCTCCCTGGTAGAATTATTGCATACGGCTTCACTCGTACACGATGATGTAGTGGATGATTCGCTGGAAAGGAGAGGATTTTTCTCCCTGAATGCTTTATGGAAAAATAAAATTGCAGTTCTTGTTGGAGATTATTTATTAATGAAAGCGCTGCTGCTAGCTCTAAACAACAAAGAATATGTGATACTTGAAACCCTCGCCGAAGCCGTGAAAGTGATGAGCGAGGGCGAACTACTGCAATTTGAAAAATCGAGAAACCTGAATTTCAGTGAGGAGGTTTATTACGAAATCATAAAAGGCAAAACCGCATCACTGCTTTCATCAGCTTGTGCAGCAGGTGCCTCTAGTACTTTCTCTGATGAAAGATCCATTCAAAACCTTCAGCAATTCGGAGAAAAAGTTGGAATGGCGTTTCAAATCAAAGATGATTTATTCGATTATGGAACTGCTGATATAGGTAAACCCACCGGCAACGATATCAAAGAAAAAAAACTTACCCTTCCGCTCATCTATACGCTCCGGCACTGCCCTGCCGATGTGAAACAAAAAATCATTTATATCGTAAAAAATCAAAATGATCGCAAGGATAAGGTGAAATGGGTGATCGATCAGGTTGTTCAATCAGGCGGTATCCGTTATGCAACTGAAAAAATGTTTGCTTATCGCGATGAAGCCCTGGAACTGCTAAATCGTTTCCCCCCTTCTGAAATCAGAAATGCATTGGAAGAATTAGTGAGGTACACAACCGATAGGGCATACTAATGGAAAAAAGATGGTCAATCATAACTGCTCCTCAGGAGGAGGTGGATGCATTGCAAAGTAGCTTGCAAGTTCATACTACTATTTGCCGAATCCTTGTACAAAGGGGTATACATACCTATGAAGCAGCCAAAACCTTCTTTCGCCCTCAGCTCAGTCAGCTTCACGATCCTTTTCTGATGAAGGATATGCACAAGGCAGTTGATCGCATCATAAAGGCATTTGCAGCACAGGAAAAAATATTGATTTATGGAGATTATGATGTGGATGGCACGACTGCGGTTGCTTCCATGTTTCAATTTATCCGTTCACTCCATCCACTTTCCGAATTTTATATTCCCCATCGCTACCGCGAAGGATATGGATTATCCCAAGCCGGAATCGACTATGCCGCAGCGCATAATTTTTCATTAATCATTACCCTCGATTGTGGTATTAAATCGGTCGACCTTATTCAACAGGCAGCAGATAGAGGAATTGATTGTATCGTTTGCGACCACCACCTCCCCGATGCGATACTGCCGCCTGCTTATGCCATTTTGAATCCCAAACAAATAGATTGCCCCTATCCGTTTAAAGAATTATGTGGATGCGGGGTTGGATTCAAGCTAATGACTGCCTTAGCTAAACAATTACAATTACCCGATAACAGTTATTTGCAATTTTTAGACCTGGTGGTAACAGCCATTGCGGCAGACATTGTTCCCATCAATGGCGAAAATCGGATACTCGCTTACTATGGTATGAAAAAGGTGAATGAAAATCCCTGTTCCGGAATCAAAGCACTGCTCACTTTATCGGGTGTTCAAAAAAGCATGCATATTCAGAACCTGGTTTTTATCATTGCCCCCCGTATCAATGCCGCTGGCAGGATGGATGATGCCCAAAAAGCCGTGCAATTATTTTTACAACCCGATGAAGCAAGTGCGATGGAATGGGCAGAACAATTGCAGGTGAATAATACAGAAAGAAGAGAAGCCGATAGTCAAATTACCATTGAAGCACTTGAATTATTAAAAAATGATCCTTTCCATGCTGCTAAAAAATCGACGCTCGTATACAGAGAAACCTGGCATAAAGGTGTAGTAGGTATTGTAGCCAGCAGATTAATAGAAACCTATTATCGTCCAACTATTGTGTTAACCAAAAGCGGTGATTACGCTGCCGGTAGTGCAAGAAGTGTGGCTGGATTTAACTTATATGAAGCCATTCATGCTTGCAGAGAATGGCTGTTGGGATATGGTGGGCATTTTGCTGCTGCCGGCTTAACCTTATTGCCCGAACATATTGATTCCTTTTCACAGGCATTTGAAAATGCGGTTGCAAAACAAATTACCCCCGAACAGGAAACCCCCGAAATAAAAATAGATGCAACCATTCAGTTTGCAGATATTAAACAATCATTCTTTAATATTCTGCAACAAATGGAACCCTTTGGACCCGAAAATATGCGTCCGGTTTTTTTGGCTACCAGGGTTCGCAATAAGGGATACAGCAAACTGGTGAAAGACCAGCACATCAAATTTTCACTTTCCCAGCAAAATATCACTTTCAACGGAATTGGCTTTAATATGGCGCATTTGTTTCCACTGGTAGATTCAGGCGAGTTGCTGGATGTAGTGTTTACCATTGATGAAAACGAATACAATGGCAATATATCTCTGCAACTAAAAGTGCTGGATGTTAAACCGCATATTGCATAAAAAAGGCAGCTGGAAAATCCAACTGCCTTTCATCAATCAAACACAAATAAAAACTATTGCATCATGGTAACACTGCGCTTAATAAATGCAGTTAAGTCGTTTCCTTTTAAAAGCCCTTGCGACAATAAAGCCAAATCAGCCAAATTGCGCACCCTGTTATTTTTAACGGTTTCATCCTGCTCTTTCAAGAGCGAAGAAAATATCGGATGGTTTCCATTAATCGTAAGGGTTACTTCATCCGGCATCTGAGCATAAAAAGCCGTCATTCCGCCACCGCTTGCGCCCATATCTTTCATGCGACGCATAAACTCGGGACGGGTTGCAACAACCGGATCTGCATCAACACTCAATCCTCTAACTTCCGTTGTGATATGTAAATCGGGGATATCCAGCTTGAACAATTCCTTAAGCTGCTCAGTTTCTTCTTTGGTTAATACAGATTCAGCTGATTCCTGCTTATCAATTAAATTGTCAACAATATCCGAATCTACCCGCACAAAAGAAACCTGATCCCACTTCGATTCCATGGTATTGATAAATGCAGCATCTACCAGGGTTTCCATCTTAACTACCACATATCCTTTGTTTTTACATGCAGTAATATATGCGTCTTGCTGAACAGGCTGTGTAGTGTATAAAATCACTTGTCGGCCTTCTTTATTCTTTTGTAATGCCTCGGTTGCCGTTTTATATTCTTCCAGGGTATGAAATTTACCATCGGTATCTTCCATTACCATAAACTTATTTGCCTTCTCTAAAAATTTATCATCCGTCATCATCCCATATTTCACAAACAATCCGAGGCTTTCCCATTTTTCTTCCAGCGAAGCCCGGTCATTACGGAAAATCTCATCTAGTTTATCGGCAACTTTCTTGGTAATATGGGCATTGATTTTTTTAACATTCGGATCGCCCTGCAAATAACTTCTGCTAACGTTTAGCGGGATATCCGGACTATCTATCACCCCTTGTAGTAACATTAAAAATTCAGGAACAATATCTTTCACTTCATCGGTAACAAAGACCTGATTGCAATAGAGCTGAATTTTATCTTTTTGAATTTCGTAAGAGTGTTTAATCTTTGGGAAGTAGAGCACTCCGGTAAGATTAAATGGATAATCCACATTCAAATGAATCCAAAACAGCGGCGTTTCATTGAAGGGATATAATTCTTTGTAAAACTTTTCGTAATCTTCTTTGGTTAATTCAGATGGTTTCTGAATCCAGATGGGAGCCGGATTATTAATCGACTTTTCTTCTGCCGGCTTCTCTTTTCCTTCCTCATGAAAATAAATGGGAATGGGCAAAAACTTACAAAAGCGCTCCAGAATTCCTTTAATACGGGCAGCTTCTAAAAATTCCTTACTCTCTTCATTAATGTGCAATACAATTTTTGTGCCCCGCTCACTAAAGTCAACCTCGTATAATTCAAATTCCGGACTACCATCACAGCTCCAGTAAACGCCAGGGGCTCCGGTATGGCTCTTGGTAAAAATTTCTACCTTATCACTCACCATAAAAGCACTGTAAAAACCCAATCCAAAATGCCCGATAATATTGGCATCTTTATATTTTTCCATAAACTCCTCTGCACCACTGAATGCTACCTGATTGATATATTTATCAACCTCAGCAGCCGACATACCCACACCCTTGTCTTGAATAGTGAGCGTTTTCGCATTGGTATCCAATGTTACTTCAATGCGCAACTCTCCCAATTCGGTAGCGGTTTCACCTAAAGAAACCAGGGTAGATAATTTTTGAGAAGCATCTACTGCATTACTAACCAGTTCACGCAGAAATATTTCATGATCGCTGTAAAGAAATTTCTTAATAATCGGAAAAATGTTCTCCGTTTGAACACGTATCTGTCCTTTTTGCATAGTTCTCAGTTTTCCATTCCCTATCAAAAGCAGTACCAAATGAGTTGAATATGACAGGTTGACAAACCTGGGAGCTTGCAGGTGTCGGGACAGCACCCGGATAGTAAATATTTTCAATCAATTCGATAAAACTGTCACCCGGTCTAACTGAAATCCGGTCGTTTTTCTTAACATGCCAGTATCAGAGCCTTCGTATTTAAATGCTATCCAGCAAGTGCCTTCCCTTCTCCGCATAGTCTTCCGATCCGCCGAGGCGGAGAAGAGACTATGCGGTTCGGAGGAATAATCTTCATAATTTAGCAGGACATTCTTATACAGGGCAACAAGGTATCTGTGATATTGTTTCAGATATGGAAATAGAGAATATTGACTTGTGTATATGATGCAGCAATGAATTTACTTAACTGATGTTGATTTGAACTCCGAAGCGCATACTCTCCTCCTGCGTCGCAAGACTATGCGAAGAATCAACAGAGCATATTTTTTTGGCTATTTAGTTGGCAACAATAGAAACCCGGTCTAACTGAAATCCGGTCGTTTTTCTTAACATGCCAGTATCAGAGCCTTCGTATTTAAATGCTATCCAGCAAGTGCCTTTATACCCACTTAAGGATATATTGCCCGAGTTTTTCCATTGGGAGGATTGAACGCCTACCGATCCCTGTGCAATGGTGGCGGGTAGTTCCGTCCATTTACTGCGAGCGGGTACATTACTTCCATCATAATTGGTAGAAATAAAAACACGGAGTGTAGCTCCATTATCAAATCCATCCCGGGTATCAAAACTCAAACGGGCACCAGCGGTACCGGAGAGCGGAATGGCCGGACTAATCAGCCAGGTTACTACCCTGGGTTGCGAACAGGCAAAAGCATCGATAGCAGCGAATTTTTCTTTTGAGGTTGCTTTTACATAGTAATGCTGTGCACCTGTTTCTGGTATATTTTTCCAGCCCGATATTGAAAGCAAGGAGCCGGGCGAAAGCAAATCAAAATCTTCCCAGAGCAAGGTCCGATATCCGCTTCCCGAACAACGCAATGCATTCATTTGCACGTCACTGGTATCGCGCAAAATCAACTGCTTTTCCCAACCAAAAACTGTGTAGATACCCGTTATTTTTCCATTCCCTCTGGGAGTTTTGGCTGATGCAAATTTGGCAAAGCCACTGGTTCTAACATAGATTGATCCTTGATTACAGCCAGCAATCACATGATTGACTGCTTGTTGATTATTTACATCTGCCCAAGGGCGCGAAGTGTCGGAAGCAATGAACTCCACCTGCGGAATCGTAATTAAACAGTTTTGTAAAGAATCTGAAAGCTTTTCTATTGAAACTTCCTTGGGTGTGATTGCATTATCAATTTTTCCTTTTACCATAATCTGATTAAATAATGGTAGCGGTATGGATATTAATCTCGGATAAACCGAGTCCGACCTGTCAACGCCCGCGCCCAATTGCAATAACCCCCCATAATCTCCCAACCAGCATCCTTTTATTCTGATAAAAACCTGCATACCCTCCGGATAGGTAAGGTATAAATCGGTAGCATCTAATTTTACAGAAATTCCACCGGTTGCATCTTGTATAACGAGGGTTTTATAAAAATTATCAGTTCGGTCGTTGGCTACCACCCTTCCTTCAATTACCCAATCATCTATTATTTTTTCAACATTTCCTCTAAAATGCAATTTGCGTAATTCCAACAGTGTAGTATTGGCAACAAGTGAACCCGCAGGTTCCGGTGTTGGAATATCCCAGTGAGGCCGACAACAAAAAAGAAAAAAGGATATACATCCACCCAAAAACAATAGTAAAAATTTCATAGTAGGAAATTGAGTGTTGCGGAAAAAGTATTTCCATTTGTGAAAAAATATTTATTGGCAAAAATTGGGTTGCCCGCTGGATCCAGCGCCCAGCGAGCCTGTTCGTATCCACCTGAAATAAAAAAAGGCATGAGTAAATTTCTAGCCGATAAAAAAAAGCGAATTTGCTGTGATGAACCTGTTCCCAATCGGATGGTAGTCTGGTAACCCAACATAGCATGTATAAAAAATTGATCGGGCAATTTTTCATGCGCTTGTGAGGTAACCGGATTAGCAAACTGCATGGAAGGAGTTCTGCGGAAGTATTGCAAATTTACCCATTGGTTACTTACGTGATTGAAGGATACAGAGCCCATCCAGCCCGCATCTGAGCGATATTGTATTGAAATTTTTGCTGCTTGCTGAGGACTTCCACCAACCCGGTATCCCCGAGTTAGAATCGCTTCGGTTGACAATAATTTTTCAGTATTTTCTGCATACAATTTTCCCGAAGGCGAACCACTGTATTTTATGCGATAGCTGCAGGCAGCCCATTCCATATCCCAACCTCCTCCCATTGACCACGACCCCGACCATTCTATACCCAATTGTTCATTTGCCATTCCTGAAACAACATGATTTACCCAGGTATCGGCAACATCACCATAAAAGGATTGTATTGCCGAAATATTAAAAGCATTTCCATAAAAAAATGAAACTTTATTGCTTAATGTGGGATTGCGATACACCCAACTGATTTCGGCAATTTGTGTATGTTCGTTTTCAATTTTTGTGTCAATTGCTTCATTATATTGCGGATGAAGAAATACCTGATTGGGCAACGGAGCAAATGTTTGATAACCGAATTGAACATTGAAAAAATGATTTCCATGTAACTTATAATTCAACCCACCTTTTGCATAATAACTAACACGCTCTATAAAGGGGCTTGCTCCAAAAGAATTGATAGGAAACAATCCATTTGTTACATAGCCTACTCTGTTATACTGATCGTTTGTTCTTCGGGCTCCTGCAAACCAATCCCAGCGCAATCCGGCATGTTGTAGCTGAAACCAATATTCGGTATGATTTTGCTTAAATCCGTAATCATATCCAAAATAATCGCCCGGCAACACTACTCCATTATAAGCATCCAGATTGTTTTGATTGGCCAAAGGATTTTGTAAGAAATTGTTATCAACAAAACCGTTTACATTCAAATAAAAATCTCCACCCAATAAATCGATTAATCGCTTTCGAAATCGAGATGCAGAAAATTGCCAGCTGGCACCTGCTGAAAAGTCGAGGTTTCCATTGATGCGTGTTTGATAATAATAATTCAGAGATGCCATGCGATGATATGCCCTTCTTTCTTCCAGCACATACCTGCTGCGGAGTCCGCTTACCCATTTGCCTTCCATTTGATTTCCCGTAAAAACATTTTCCCAATTTTGTTGATTGATTGCATAGAATCGTTGCCAGGAAATTTGCAAAAGGGTTGGCTGTTGTTGAAATGTATTGTATAACCTGATTTTTAGCATGCTATCCGATACATAGGAAGGCAAATACCGATAATAATCCGGTCGAGGATCCGGGGCCTGATATGAGTCAATTCCGCGATCGGCCTGAAAACCACTCATTAGTGCTAGTGACCATCGGGAAATTGTATTTGGATTGGGAGTAGATTCATCTGTTACTATCATCGCTGGGAACTGATACGATCGGGTTGCTGCTATGCGGATTTGATTTCCCTGCCATCCCCAATTCGGATTGTAGCGACTGTTGCCACTCAATGCAAGTACTTCCTGTGTGATGGCAGCTGATTTACTTTGAATTTGTGGCGTAAAACAAACCATAAAATAGATACTTCTTTGATCAGCATATTTTTTTTCTGCCATCAGGAGAAAAGAAAAACTTTGTTGCAATCGAGGATGTTGGATTAAGGGGTGCTGATTGGATACTTGTATAGAGGTTCCCCAACTCAAACCGCGGGTAGGTTGCTGATGAAAAAATTGGAATCCGAATTTTAGAACAGACTGGCGCGATGCATATCCAACATTAAAAGAACACTTAGATGTAAAATCAGCAGCTCTTGCACTTAATTGCCTTGCACCACTGGTATTTCCAAGCGAAAAGTCTACCGGATCTATGCCTGCCCCAAAATGGGTTGTCCGCACCTGAGCACCTAGCCCATTAAAAACATACCAGGGATATTGCTGCGTTAAGGGAATTGTTATCAGTGCACCATTCACACGATACTCAGGCTGTCGTAAAGCTCCCCTCCACCTGAATCGAAAAGAAGCCCAATCGAACATTGTAGCAGTTTGTAATGGATCTTTTATTGATTGCAGCAGCGAAGGATAATACCGTTCTCCCGCAGGATCCTCTTCAACAGACGGAAGGGTATTTGTCATCCATGCTTCTTCATCCTCGGCTTTCATTTTTTGAAAAATGCTATCTACATTTGACTTTGTAGTTGGCTGTGCCAGCAAATGCAGCTGAAGTACATTGCCCAACAAAATGATGCACCCTATTTTCTGTAACCGCCTTTTCATATCGGATCAAAAATAAATGCCACAAGAAGTTTGCAATTGCGTATTTGTACTCGCTGCGGCAAATACGCAGTTGAATTCGTAGGTAATCACAGAGTTTTACAAAAATGAAAGTGGTGCATGTTGAGATATTTGCTATTAACAAGTTTACTTGCATTGGGGGTAGTTGCAGTTTTTTCCATTGGGGTAAAACAAAACAAACAATCTGCATCCGCAAGCGCGATGCTAAGCGTAATCGCATTTTATAATCTTGAAAATTTTTATGATACCCTGGATGATCCGTTAACAAACGACAACGACTTTTTACCGAGTGGAATCAAGCAATATGGAACCGCCATCTTCGAACATAAAGTTCAGCAACTCGCATCTGTACTAAGTGGTATTGGTCCGCTATCCAATACGGCTCCTCCCAACTTTATTGGAGTTGCAGAAATTGAAAACCGCCGGGTGTTGGAAATACTCTGCCGGCATCCCTTACTACAAAAGCAGCGGTATGGCATCATCCACTATAATTCTCCCGATCCACGGGGGGTAGATGTTGCATTGCTATATAATGAAAATAATATACGCATCCTGTTTAGTAAAGCCATTCCGGTTGCCCTACCCGGTGGATCGAAAGAAGCGAGATTTACCCGCGACATTTTATATGTAAAAGCAATGTTTGGTGGCGATACGCTGCACTTGTTTGTAAACCACTGGCCTAGCAAGCGGGGTGGAGAAGTTAGGAGTGCGCCTGCACGGATGGTTGCTGCGGTAACTTGCAGAAAACTGCTTGATTCGATTCGGGAAAAGGATTCCGGGGCAAAAATGATTGTGATGGGCGATTTCAACGATAACCCCAACAGTGGCAGTATTAAAAACAAATTGGGTGCTACAGGGAATTGGGAAAAAATGAATTCGGCACAGTTGTATAATCCATGGCTGCGTTGGTATATGCATGGTTTGGGAACCCTTGCCAATCGGAATCATTGGTCGTTATTCGACCAGATTTTGATTTCTGCACCCTTATTAGATTCCAGCCGCAGGGGTTGGTTTTTTGCAGGAGAAGGGATCTACCAACAGCCATTTATGCGGGAAAATCAGGGCCGATATCGGGGCTACCCTATGCGAACCTGGGAGGGGAACCGGTATCGGGGAGGCTTCAGTGATCACTTTCCAACCTATATAATTTTACGAAAAAATACTTAAAAATTTGATTTTAAATTATTTACAAAATATACATAATTTAAATATATACTATAACTTTTTCTGAAAAGATTGCATTTGATTAGGGTAGCAACCCAAAAAATCCTTACCTTTGCAGCCCCAAATCTGTTTTGGCAGATTCTCTCGTTCGCAACTGCGGGCGGGTGTCCATTGGGATAAACCAATTAAACAACCTAAAAAACAAGGTAATGAACCACTACGAATTGATGGTGATTTTTACCCCGGTACTTTCGGACGAGGACTACAAAGCTTCTCAGAAGAAATATGCCGAGCTGGTAAAAGAACTGGGTGGTGCCGCAGTGCACAGTAACCCATGGGGCTTGAAATCACTGGCCTACCCTATTCAGAAAAAAACAACCGGTATTTACTGGGTGTTTGAATTCACGGCTCCTTCGGATGCCAACGAAAAACTGAAAATTCAGTTATTGCGCGACGAAAAAGTAATGCGCCACATGATTACCCGTCTCGATAAATACGCCGTCGAGTATAATCATGTTAAGAGAAATGGCGGATTTGCAATGCAGGATAAAGAAAAACAGGAGGCTTAATCATGGCAAAGAATGAAATTAAATACCTGACGGCCATTAAGCAGGAGAAGCCCAAGAAAAAATTCTGCCGCTTCAAAAAATATGGCATTAAATATGTTGATTACAAAGACATTGAATTCCTGAAAAAATTTGTGAATGAGCAGGGTAAATTATTACCACGCCGTCTTTCCGGAAACTCTCTGAAATATCAGCGTAAAGTACAGGAAGCTGTTAAAAAAGCGCGTCAGATGGCTTTATTGCCTTATGTGACCGACCTTTTAAAATAAAAATTAGTGAACCTTCCCTAACCCCGTGTAACAGCGGGAGACAGTTTACACAAACATAAACTGGGCTCTTGGGACTAAAACAAACCTATGCAAGTAATATTAATTCAGGATGTAGATAACCTGGGCGCACGCAATGAACTGGTAACAGTGAAAAACGGATATGCCCGTAATTTTCTTATTCCTCGTAAAATGGCGGTAGAAGCAAATCCTTCTAACCTGAAACAACACGAAGAAAAACTGAAAGTGATTGCTAAAAAAGAAGCTGCCATGCTGGCGGAACTGAATAAGGTAATCGACATTCTGAAAACTTCTCCTGTTAAAGTGGGAGCCAAAACCGGAACCAGCGGAAAGATTTTCGGAAGCGTAACTTCTTTGCAAATTTCCCGCGCCATTCGTGAGCAAAAAGGATACGAAATCGACCGCAAACGCATTAACTTAACCGATGAGGTGAAAGAATTAGGTATCCATAAAGCTTCAATTGATTTCGGAAACGGAAATCTGGTGGAAGTGGAAGTGGAAGTAGTTAGTGAATAAGCTAATTCCTTTATATTTTTCAAAACCCTTCCCTCTGGAAGGGTTTTTTGTTGAAAATTACTGCCATAAAGGCTTTTATTGGCTGTACAAAACGTAAAAAAAAAGAATTTTCTACATAAAAATTGTATCTTCGATTGTCCAATGACAGGTTGCCTTTTTTCCATGAGGGTTTCTACGTAAATGCTTCGGGGGTTTTGGTTACTTTTTTCTCATTGGTTTTTGATCATCAAATTTTTTTTTAAATGAACATTTACGTTGGAAATCTTAACTGGAATATGTCCAGTGAAGACCTGCAGAATCTTTTTGCTCCTTATGGCGAAGTAAGCAGCGCTAAAATTGTAACCGACAAATTCAACAACGACCGTAGCAAAGGTTTTGGTTTTGTTGAAATGGCGGATGATGAAGCTGCTAAAGCTGCTATTGCTGCACTTCACGACACTGAAGTGTTAGGTCGCAAAATTGTAGTGAACGAATCTACTCCTCGTCCAGAGGGTGAAAGAGGTGGCTACAAGAAGAAGTTCGGCGGTGGCGGTGGTGGAAATCGCGGTGGCGGTTACGGTGGAAACCGTGGCGGCGGCGGCGGTGGATACAACCGTGGCGGTGGAGACGGCGGATACAATCGCTATTAATCATCTTTCTTCAGAAAATTTTGCAAGTCCGGCTTTGTCGGACTTTTTTCTTTTATATATTGAAGCAAAGTTTACACACATGAAAAATTTAGCCATTACTTCTCCAATTGCCGGCTGTATGCGATGGGGCATTTGGGGTGCAGGGTTCACTACCGAGCAATACAGGAATATGATAGATGCCTGTTTGGATGCCGGCATTTTTGCATTTGATCATGCAGATATTTATGGAGATTACACCACTGAAGCCGAGTTTGGCAAGGCGCTGCAAGGTAAATCGGAGAAGCGACAAAAGATGAAATTGATTACCAAATGTGGTATTCAAATGAAAACGCCCAACCGGCCTCAACATACTATCAAATCGTACAACACCACGGCTGCACATATTATTCAATCGGCTGAGCACTCATTACAAAATTTACAAACCGATTATCTGGATCTGTTATTAATTCACCGTCCCGATCCTTTGTTACACCCGGAAGCAGTTGCGGAAGCCGTTACCCAATTACAACAGGCAGGAAAAATTATTTCTTTTGGGGTTTCCAATTTTTTGCCGTCAGAAACCAGTATGCTAAAAAAATGGGTTCCGATAGCCTATAACCAAATAGAGTGCTCCCTGCTTATGCGGGATGCTTTTACTAATGGAACCCTCTCGCATTGCATAGAACATGAAATTATCCCGATGGCCTGGGCACCTTTGGGTGGAGGCATTATCAGCGACGAAACCCATCCCCGCTACCGGGCCATTCGCGCTTGCACATCCGAACTGGCTGCAAAATATCAAACCGGAGAGAATCAGATTTTATTGGCCTGGTTGCTTCGCCATCCTGCAGGTATATTACCAGTAGTAGGCACCACCAAGCTGGAAAGATTACTCGAAGCTAAAGAAGCACAAAGTATTCAACTGGAAAGGAAAGATTGGTTTCGCTTACTGGAAGCTGCTGCGGGGGAGGAAGTAGCATAGGGTTAGCAGCAGTTCGAATTGTATGCCTTTACAATAAGCAATCGGATTTTTCGTAAACATGTTTTTCGAGTGGAAGGCTTCTTTTTTTATTCCAACAATTTCTTGCATCCACCAAAGTTTTACCCGGGTTATCGGCAAAAAAATCACGGATATATTGATTGTACTGGAGCGAGGGAGGTAAATAGGAAATATATCCCGGTAATTTTTTAATCGCTTGCAGGCGATGCCATTCATCTACTACATCCTGCAAGGTTTTTCCATGATTATTTTTAATAAAGGCAAGCAGCGGAATTGAAAATCTAAAATTGGGAGTGCAATGTTCCTTAAAAAATTTTCTTGCTGCTTTTCCATTTTTATATGCCGGACCAATTAGGGTTTGTAAGCTTAAGGGCTCATTGGTTGTTGAAACAGTTTGCTTAGTACGTTGATTAACTTTGCACTGGGGTTGAGGTTTTGCATCCTGCTCGAAATGCGCTTTCAGTTTATTGAGTAACTCCGCTTTAGAACCCGCGCTATTGATTCCCTGTTGTTTACAAATTGCTGCCAACTCGCGGCGCGTCCAATACCAGTTTAATAAAGTGGTTGCTGATGAAATTGTATATAAATCAGGGCGCTGCATAGATATAAAATTATCAAAAAGAAGATAATCTGCAACACTACTTCCAAAGTGCCGCAAATATTGTAATCATTTATCTCTCCAAAGTGTTTCACCCTTAATGAGCCAGGATAACCCAAAAGCCAATAAAGCGATGCTCTCTAACATAAATGTAAGTGGAGGAAGCGTAAAAAAAGAAAATTGGAAAATGACAGTATCCCCATCATAAATACAAAGTAGTATCATACAAAGCAGAATGGTAGTGCCACATATCCGATAGATGCGATTTCGAATCATTTTCTGTGCGCTGGGTGCTTGAGCCGGATTGGTTTTCGTGAATAGAAAGAAACAAAAAAAAGCAAGGATGCAAAAAAATAAACCGGCACTGGCATAGTGTAATGCTGTGCTCCAGGGAAAGGGGATCCAAAAAATACTGCTACATTCCATACAGGATGTACAATAGGGGTAGGTTGGACAACAAGCAATCACTATAGCTGCAAAACCTGCCAACTGAGCAGCGCGGCGGTCGGTTTTTTCGGGTAGCCGATAAAAAAATAAAAACACCGCAACGGCGAAAAGTGTTCCGGTAAAATATGTACCAAGCGGCGTATAGTAGAAATGACTGATGCTTTGCGGAAAAGGACAGTTGGGGAAACCAACAATAAATGCAAAATATAATACAACCGGCAAAGCAACACCTGCCCAACCAATCGCCCTGCGGAGTTGGAAATGAGAAATTATCATTGCCCTATGTTCAGGAAAAGCATTGGGTAAATCCATGTTCTTTAGAATGTAATCGCCTTGCTAACAGCTTTCATAAAGATTTGCATGGCAGCACGGGCTGCTTTTTGGGCGGATGCAGCGGTAACGATGGTAATAGCATGCAATTCCGATTGCAGCAGTAGTTCTTCATCTTGCATTCTCTCTGCAAAAAAGTTGGGAGGCAATTGATTTTTCAAACGCAATTCGGCTAATAAAGCTAAGCGGGAGATGCGGGCCTGCAGAAATTGATGTGCTGTGTTTTTAATAAGTGGCCAATCCTGCGCAAAATGCTTTTTAAGTACCTGCATCATATCGGCCAGCGTATCATTAACATTGAAGGGCATATCGTATTCAATTTTTATTTAAGTGCATTTTCAGCAATGAGTAAAGGTTTCCAATAATCCCGGGCATATTGTTGATACAATCGAACTTGATCGGCACTGAGTGGGGTGGCTTGAGATTGATGTTCGTTTTTAAATTTTACAAATAGGGTTTGGATATTTTCTATAATGGGGAGAAAGCTATTTGCATGAGGCCGTGCCTGGTATTGCAGGTAGATGGATTGTATAGCAGTTTCCAGACTGGCATATCGTTTTGCGTAAAGGGAAAACTTTCTATTATCGGGGTTGGCTTGCAGCAGATCGATATAAATTCGGTCGTTTCGGGATGCGGCGGAAATAATTTGCTGGTAGATGTTGGCATTATAGTCAGGTACTAACGACACCCTACAGGAGGAGAGAATAAGCGCGAATAATAGAATGGTTTTAAAAAACAGTTTCATATAAAATTGCGTGTATGCACGAAAAATAACCCAATATGGGGAGGCGTGCAATAGGTGAAAACACCGAAAGCGGTATAGGTGAGAAAACTAGCGAGGGAGTTTGAGTAGGGTGCCGGTCCGCTGGACCTGGGGAGGATGAGGGGGTTGAGTGAGAGTGAGAGTGAGTGAGGTGGCGGTCCGCTGGACCTGAGGAGGATGAGGGGGTTGAGTGAGAGTGAGTGAGTGAGGTGGCGGTCCGCTGGACCTGAGGAGGATGAGGGGGTTGAGTGAGAGTGAGTGAGTGAGGTGGCGGTCCGCTGGACCTGAGGGAAGAGAGTGTGAGTGTGGGAGTGTGAGTGGGAGTTTGGGGATATATTCCTATTTCACACTCAAACCCACACCCACCATGAAGCATTAGAGTGAGTTTGAGCTGGAGTGTGTTTGTTTTATTCACACTCAAACCCACACCCACTCTAGCCCATTGGGGTGGGAAGAGAAAATATTATATGTAAATAGAGGGCGAAATGACTAAAACAAAAAGCCCCACTAAAAACAGTGTGAGTGGGAGTTTGAGAGCGAGGATGGTTGTTTTCACACTCAAACCCACACTCACACTGAATCTTGGGAAGTAGAGTGAGTGTATAATGTGAGAGTGGTGTCTGTCCGCTGGACCTTAGGGAATAGAGTGTGAGTGTGGGAGTAGGGTTTGAGTGTTGGAGCATGAGCGCCTCTGGGGATGGCAGCTACATGACCTCCCCCCTAAAAAACGGACCGATTATTGGGTGGACGTCACAATTTTAAACACAGCTACTTTTATGTTGTACTAAAAATGGAGAGCCTACACAACACCTACAACAGAAATGGAGAGCACGAAAAGGTATGCTAGGCGCTTATGCATTTGAGGAATCAGGACTAGATTATTCAAGCAGGTCCTACAACATAATCTACTACATTGGAGTTTTCTTTGGTATGGAATTGATAAGTAGAGAAGTAGTAAAAAAAATTGCTAACAGAAGTTTGCCACAATGGGGCAGATGTGGTTAAATTACACCTGATGACTCAAGTAAAGCTGTTATGGGTTTACTGGCAAAACAGGCTTGATGCCAGACAAATAATCATAGTTTACTAAAATATTAATATACGGTTATGAATCAGCACATGTCTCGTTCACAGTTTTTAACTTTCGCAGCTTCCGCAGGAGCTGCATCCTTGCTCGCATCACTGGAATCATTGGCAGCAGTCTCAGAAATCAAAAAAATACGGGTAGCCATTATTGGTTGTGGCAGTGTAAGCAACAGGTATATTCCACATTTACAATCATCCCCTTCCATTGAAATTGTGAGTTTGTGTGATATCAGGCATGAAAGGGCAGTTGCTCAGAATGAACAATACAAATTAAAGGCGGCAACTTATGCCGATATAGATACCTTGTTGAAAGGAGTGCCATTTGACATGATGGTAACCCTCACCGACATGCAAAAACATGGAGAACTGAACAAAAAAGCGCTGCTTGCAGGAAAGCATGTGTGGAGTGAAAAGCCCATGGCAAATACCTATGCAGAAGGTAAAGCGCTGCTGGAATTGGCCAACAGAAAAAAACTGAAACTATGGGGAGCCCCTGCAGTTGTGAATAGTCCACAGTTTGCTTTTATGAGCCGCTGCATAAGGGAAGGAAAATTAGGACGGGTTGCAAGTGCTCATGGTCAGTATGGACATACAGGTCCAGGATGGTCATCTTTTTTCTACGAGAAAAACGGGGGTAGCATGCCTGATTTGGGGGTGTACAACATGGCTACTTTAACAGGTTTACTCGGTCCGGCTAAATCAGTAATGGCCATGCTTAGTATTGTTAATCCGGAACGAATTATTGATGAAAAAGGCAAAATAAAAGTGGAGGAAGAGGACAATGCCCACGTGTTGATGGACCATGGCAATGGCATCATCAGCCATGTGATGTGTGGCTTCAATTATTTTGATCCGCATGGGCATGAGGCCAAGGGGCAGCAGTTGCATTCCATCCAGATTTTCGGGGATAAAGGGAATTTGAGGCTGATTGGTTACGATTGGGAAACCAATGGCGTAATCCTCGACGATTCATGGGATCGACCAGGACAGCTTCATGAAATAGAAACTGGTGGATACATGTGGCAGGAAGGTGCAACAAAAGTTGCGGAGTCAATGGTCCATAAAACTGAGCCTCTGATAAATGTTGAACATGCCTTACATGTGCTTGAAATTATAGAAGCTGCAAGGAAATCATCTGCCAGTGGAATGCGAGTTCCGCTGATTTCAACCTTTAAATGGCCGGTTGTTTAAAATAAAAGCCATTTGTAAATTAAGGTTTTTTTTAATCCGCCTCTGGCGGATAGCAGCTACCTTCACCCATATAAAACAGTGTGAGTGAGAGTTTGAGTGTGGCAATATATTCCTATTTCA
>JBAWZY010000013.1:0-48940 GCA_037142775.1 Chitinophagia bacterium
TAAGCGGAAGTAGCTCAATTGGTAGAGCGATAGCCTTCCAAGCTATAGGTCGCGAGTTCGACCCTCGTCTTCCGCTCTTTGAACAGTACCCGATCTTTTTCTGGAAACGGACAAATGATCGGGTGTTATTCAAGCCTATGTAGCTCAGGGGTAGAGCACTTCCTTGGTAGGGAAGAGGTCGTGAGTTCGATTCTCACCATCGGCTCTTTGAATTTAGATATCTGGTGAGCAGAGGATGATGAGAGGGATAATGATTGATATCTGAAAGCATACTTTTCAGCAGAAGCGAAAGCAGCTGCTATTAATAATTTTAACCGGGTCTTAATTGAACCGAATATTTTAAAAACACAACTAAAAACCGATAAAAATGGCAAAAGAGACCTTCAAGAGGGAAAAACCTCACGTAAACGTAGGTACCATTGGTCACGTTGACCATGGTAAAACTACTTTAACAGCAGCTATTACCATGATCTTGTCTAAAAAAGGTATGGGCAACGTTGCAAAGAAGTACGACGAGATTGATGGAGCTCCTGAAGAAAAAGAAAGGGGTATCACTATCAATACTGCGCACGTAGAATACCAAACAGCCAATCGTCACTATGCGCACGTTGACTGTCCTGGTCACGCCGACTATGTAAAGAACATGATTACCGGTGCTGCCCAGATGGATGGTGCAATTCTGGTGGTTGCTGCTACAGATGGTCCTATGCCTCAAACAAAGGAGCACATCCTATTGGCACGTCAGGTAGGTGTACCTCGTATTGTTGTTTTCATGAACAAAGTAGACCTGGTAGATGATGCTGAGTTGTTGGAGTTGGTTGAAATGGAAATCCGTGAATTATTAACTTCTTATGGTTTTGACGGAGATAATACTCCAATCATTCAAGGTTCTGCTACCGGAGCTTTGGCCGAAGATCCAAAATGGGTGGCTAAAATCGATGAGCTGATGGAAGCAGTAGACACTTATATTCCATTACCTCCCCGTCCGGTTGATATGCCATTCTTGATGAGTGTTGAAGACGTGTTTTCAATTACTGGTCGTGGAACGGTTGCTACTGGTCGTATTGAGCGTGGTCGCATTAAAGTGGGTGAAGCTATCGAAATCGTTGGTTTGATGGAAGCTCCTCTGGCGTCTACTGTTACTGGTGTTGAGATGTTCAAAAAATTATTGGAAGAAGGAGAAGCAGGTGATAATGCAGGTTTATTGCTCCGTGGTATTGAAAAGAACCAAATCCGCAGAGGTATGGTACTTTGCAAGCCAGGATCTATCACTCCGCACACTGAATTTAAAGGTGAGGTTTACGTATTGAGCAAAGAAGAAGGTGGTCGTCACACTCCTTTCTTCAACAAGTATCGTCCTCAGTTCTATTTCCGTACAACCGATGTAACCGGAGAAGTTACCCTGCCTGCAGGAACTGAAATGGTTATGCCTGGTGATAATATTAACCTTTCTGTGAAACTGATTCAGCCAATCGCCATGGAAAAAGGTCTGAAATTCGCTATCCGCGAAGGTGGACGTACCGTGGGTGCCGGTCAGGTTACTGAAATCTTAAAATAAACCTGAACCTTAGGTTCGCCGGTTTATTTGCGAATGTTTTACTACATTTGTCAACATTTCTAAAAGCTGTTCCGGTCTCCGGAATAGCTTTTAGCTTTATACGGGCATAGCACAACGGTTAGTGTAGAGGTCTCCAAAACCTTTGATCTGGGTTCGAATCCTAGTGCCCGTGCAACCGAATGGTTTCAATTTTTTGTTATGAATAAAATAACTACCTATTTCCGTGAGAGCTATGAGGAGCTGATGGAAAAAGTTACCTGGCCCAGCTGGAATCATTTGCAGCAAAGCACCATGATTGTATTGGTTGCCACTGTATTGATTACGGCAATGGTATCGCTAATGGATTTCGGCAGCAACCAATTGCTCAAATTGATTTACTCACTCTTTAAGTAAACCCCAAATGGATACTATAGAAACCACCCCTCCTGTGGTAGAAAATGCTACTGCTCCTGCACCCGAAACCAAATGGTACGTATTGCGGGTAGTGAGTGGAAAAGAAAGAAAAGTGAAGGAGTATCTGGAAAAAGATATTTTACGCAGTGGATGGCAAACCATCATCAAGCAGGTCTTTCTGCCAATGGAAAAAGTGTATAAAGTGCAGAATGGAAAAAAAGTAATGCGCGAAAAAAATTATTACCCAGGGTATGTAATGATGGAAGTGCTGGATGGCAAATTAACAGATGATATTGTATTGCATATTAGCAACGTGAGCAATGTGATGCACTTCTTAACTGATGGAAAAGGTTCCAAAGGCAACATTGTAAAGCTGCGTAAGTCGGAAGTTAATAAAATGCTTGGAAAGGTAGATGAAATGAACGATCAGGGTGTAAGTATGAGTGAGCCTTTCATTGTAGGTGAAACCATTAAAATTATTGAAGGACCTTTCAACGATTTCAATGGAGTTATCGAAGATGTGAACGACGAGAAGAAGAAACTGAAAGTTACCGTGAAAATCTTCGGACGTTCTACTCCTGTAGAACTTAGCTATATGCAGGTGGAGAAAATCAGCTAAACCACTATTTAATTATTTTCAAAAGCCGCTCAATATGGGCGGCTTTTTTGTTAGATGGGGGCTAAATAAAGGTTATTGGGCGTAATAATCGGAAAATAATTTTCCTTCTCCGAATAGTCTTACGACAAAGGAGGAGACTATTCGGCTCGGAGGTGAAATACTTGTTGTAAACTGACAATTCCTTAAACGTAATGTTACTTTTACGATTTAGCGAATTGGGGGAATATGCTTAGAACAGAATTTTTATAATCGAAGTTGATTTTAACTCCGAAGCGCACAGTCTCCACTCCGCCTTGGCGGATCGGAAGACTGTGCGAGGAAGGGAATAATCACTTTTCGAGGAAGGGTAGGTAGGAAGGGAAGGCGGCTCTATTTGGGTGGCATTTTTTGCTGGATAGGGGATAAATAACGCTAATTAGACGTAAAAACCACGAAATAATTGGAGAATAAAGAGTTTCTCCCTAACTTTGCTGCCCCAAAAGTTCTTTTACGAGAATGATTGAATTTGGGAGTCCCGCCTAAGGCGAGACGCTATCACCAATTAAATCTAAAAAAATGGCCAAAGAAATCTCTGGCTTCGTGAAGTTGCAGGTAAAAGGCGGTCAAGCCAACCCTGCTCCTCCTGTAGGCCCGGCACTCGGTTCAAAGGGTGTCAACATTATGGAGTTCTGTAAGCAATTCAATGCCAGAACTCAGGATAAGATGGGAAAAGTAGTTCCCGTGCTTATTACTGTTTACTCCGATAAGTCGTTTGACTTCATCATCAAAACAGCCCCAGCCGCTGTTCAGTTAATGGAAGCAGCCAAAATACAGTCAGGTTCCAAAGAAAGTAATCGCTCCAAAGTGGGTAAGGTTACCTGGGATCAAATTGAGGCAATTGCTAAAGACAAGATGTCCGATTTAAATGCTTTTACTGTAAAAAGCGCCATGAGCATGGTGGCCGGTACCGCACGCAGTATGGGTATTACAGTAGAAGGAAAAGCTCCCTGGGAAAATTAATTTTATTCACCAATAACAAATAGTAGAAAATGGCACTTACTAAAAAAAGAAAAGTAGCAGTTACTAAGGTGGATAAAAATAAAATGTATTCTCTTAAGGATGCATCCGCTTTAGTAAAAGAAATTAACTGTACCAAATTTGATAGTTCAGTTGATTTACATATCCGTTTGGGCGTAGATCCCAAGAAAGCCGACCAGCAAGTTCGGGGAACAGTTTCCCTGCCACATGGTACCGGTAAAACAAAAAAGGTGTTGGTACTTTGCACACCCGATAAAGAAGCAGCTGCTAAAGAAGCAGGCGCAGATTTTGTTGGGCTGGACGAGTTTATCTCCAAAATTGAAGGTGGTTGGGTAGAGGTAGATGTAATCATCGCCACTCCCTCCGTGATGCCTAAGATTGGTAAATTGGGTAAAGTATTAGGACCGCGCAACTTGATGCCGAATCCCAAAACAGGGACTGTTACCAACGATGTAGCAGCAGCTGTTAATGAAGTAAAGGGTGGTAAAATTGCTTTTAAAGTAGACAAATCCGGAATCGTTCACGCTTCTATCGGTAGAGTATCTTTCTCTTCAGATAAGATTGCAGAAAACAGTGCCGAACTTATTAATGCCATCATCAAGCTGAAGCCTTCTACTGCGAAAGGTATTTACCTCAAAGGAGTTAGCATGGCCAGCACGATGAGTCCGGGTATTGCCTTAGACACAAAATCATTAATCAACTAATCCCTGTGATCTTTGCGCCTCTGGCGTATGGAAATGACCCGGGTACTAAAAAAAATTAGTTATGACAAAGCAAGAAAAAAATGAAGTGATTGCACTGTTGAAGGAGAAGTTCTCTCAGTACAATAACTTTTACATCACCGATACAGAATCACTTACTGTTGAGCAGGTAAGTAACCTACGCAGAACTTGTTTTAATAAGCAGGTAGAAATGAAGGTTGCCAAAAACACCCTGATTCGTAAAGCATTGGAATCATTGGATGCTGAGAAATATGCAGGTGTCTACGATTCACTGCATCAGGTAACTGCGCTGATGTTTTCTGAAAATCCGAAAGATCCTGCTGTTATTATCAGTTCTTTCCGAAAATCAGCTAACTCAGATCGTCCGATTTTGAAGGCAGCCTTCATTAACGGAGATGTATTTGTAGGTAACGAATCATTGGCTGCACTCACCAAGATCAAAACGAAGAACGAAATGATCGGCGAGGTGATTGGATTGTTGCAATCTCCAGCAAAACGTGTTTTGGCGGCATTATTGCATCATCACGAAAAACAAGGCAATACAGCAGCTGCTGAAGCCTAAACAACCGGAATTTATTATTCACATAAACGCCTAACGGCAAATTTTTTTAAACCCTCCGTCGGATCACCGCGGTGACATGAAGACGGAAAAAATTTACAAACTATGGCAGACGTAAAAGCATTAGCCGAACAATTAGTAAGCTTAACAGTAAAAGAAGTACAGGAATTAGCAGATGTACTGAAAGCAGATTACGGTATCGAACCCGCAGCTGCTGCAGTAGTAGTTGCCAGCGGAGACGGTGGCGGAGCTGCTGCCGCTGAAGAGAAAACATCTTTTGATGTAATCCTCGTTAATGGTGGTGCCAGCAAACTTACAGTAGTTAAAGTGGTGAAAGAACTCACCGGTTTAGGACTGAAAGAAGCGAAAGATCTGGTAGACGGTGCACCAAAGCCAGTTAAAGAAGGTGTTTCTAAAGCAGAAGCCGATGATTTGGCTGCTAAGCTAAAAGAGGCCGGTGCTGAAGTAGAAATAAAGTAATTTTTGTTTTTTACTGAAACCGACCTTTAGGGTCGGTTTTTTTTTGCCCCTACTGGATATGGTTATTCACTAGCTTCGTTTTATATTTATTAAAAAAATAATTATGAAACAATACATTTCACTGATGCTATTTGCGGGGGTGGTACTTTTTTCCTGTAAACCCTCATCCGATACAAGTAGCGCAGCATTCGATAAAACAGGAATGGACACCACGATTCATCCAGGGGATAATTTCTTTCGGTATGCCAATGGCAATTGGTTAAAAACAACTCAAATTCCGGAAGATCAGTCTGGTTGGGGAAGCTTTTTCACTTTGTATGATAATAATCTAAAAAAGTTGCGGGTTATTTTAGATGATGTTGCTTCCCAATCAAACGCCAAAGGTTCGGCCGCTCAAAAGGTTGGTGACTTTTATGCAAGTGGAATGGATACAATTGCAATAGAGAAAAAGGGTTTCGAGCCATTACAATCGGTATTGGCAAAAATTGCAGCAGTTAAAAATTATTCCGAATTGGTGCAATTGATGGGATCAGAAATGAAGCAAGCAAACAGCGACTTTTCATTGATTGGATATTATGTTGCAGCTGATGAGAAAAATAGTAGCCGGAATATGCTGATTCTTGTGCAAACCGGATTAAGCCTGCCTGAAAAAAGTTACTACACTAAAACAGATTCCATTACAAAAAACATTCGTGACCAGTTTGTAAAAAACATAGTCCGATATTTTGTATTAACAGGAACAGATAGTGCTTTGGCGACTAAAAAAGCAAATGAAATTCTGGCATTGGAAACAAAAATTGCAGCAACTCATCTTAGTCCGGTTGAATTGCGAGATCCTATCAGGAATTATAATAAAATGTCGGTTACTGCCTTACAGCAATTGTCGCCTCAATTCAACTGGCCTGCATTATTGGCTACTATGGAAATTAAAGCAGATAGTGTAAACGTGTCTCAGCCTAACTATTATGCGGCAGTAAGTAAATTGTTGGCATCAGAGCCCATTGAAGTATGGAAGCAAAAAGCTGCATATGATTATATTTCTAATAATGCCGGCTATTTGAGTAAATCATTTCGGGATGCCCGCTTCGAGTTTGGAAAAGTATTCTCTGGTTTAACTGTGCAACCACCTCGCTGGAAAACCATGGTACAAAGAACAGACGAAGGGTTACAGGATTTGTTGGGTCAGCTCTATGTAGAAAAATATTTTCCACCTGCAGCCAAAAAGCGAATGGATGAACTGGTGAATAATTTACAGATTGCATTCCGCAAGAGAATTCAGGGCTTAGAATGGATGTCGGATACCACTAAAGCTGCAGCTCAAAATAAATTGAGTGCCTTCATTAAGAAAATCGGATACCCAGAAAAATGGAAATCGTATGATGATGTGACTATACAGCGTGATAATTTTTTCGGAAACATGCAAAGTATTCGTAAACATGATCTGGCAGAGAATCTTAAAAAAATTGGTAAGCCGGTAGATAAAACGGAATGGGGAATGACAGCTCCAACGGTGAATGCCTACTACAATCCAACCTTTAACGAGATTGTGTTTCCTGCCGGTATTTTACAGTCTCCCTTCTTTTCTGCCGAAGCAGATGATGCGATAAATTATGGTGCCATCGGTTTGGTAATTGGGCATGAAATGACACATGGTTTTGATGATCAGGGAAGGCAATATGATGCTGACGGGAATTTGAAAGACTGGTGGCAGCCCAGTGATGGAACCAAGTTTACACAAAAAGCTCAGGGTGTGGTTCAACAGTATAATGGCTATAAAGTGTTGGATAGTTTGCCGGTAAACGGACAATTGACTTTAGGTGAGAATTTAGCAGATATTGGTGGATTGGCGATTGCCTGGGATGCTTTTCAGTTAACAGAGCAGGCAAAAGCTGGCAAGTTGGTGGATGGATTTACTCCTGCTCAGCGATTCTTCTTAGGATTTGCACAGGCATGGAGAATTAAAAATCGTCCCGAAAATGTGCGTACTGGCATTTCAGTGGATCCGCATTCACCGGAAGAATTCAGGGTACTGGGTCCGTTAAGCAATTTCGACCCCTTCTATTCAACCTTTGGGGTAACCGAAAAAAATGCGATGTACAAAAAACCAGCAGACCGAGCAAAAATTTGGTAAGCAGTAAATGCAGCAGAATTTAATGGGATAATCTACTGATTATCAACATATAAATAATTTATTTCATTCAACAGTCCCAAAAAGGGACTGTTGCTATTTTAAGAAAAAGTATATTTTGTTCATCTTTTTTAGATTATTTACGTCTTTTCTTGTACAAAAAACGAGTTTGGTCTAAAATTTGTTTTTGCGGTTGCCCTTGAATCCTTACCTTTGCCATCCTTTATTTTGGGATAGCTGGCTATTGGGCTTCACCACCGTGGTAACTAGTGTTGTAAATGTCTGATTTTCAGTAAAATAGAAGAAAATTCTTCTTCCTAAAATTTTCATACGAAAACCGCTTTTCGCATATATGTCTACAACTACATTGCACAACAGGGTCGGCTTTGGTAAAACAAAACATTTAGCAGATGCTCCTGACCTACTCGACATTCAGTTAGAATCATTCAGAGAATTTTTCCAGTTAGAAACCACACCGGATAAGCGGAATGTGGAAGGTTTGTTTCGGGTGTTTAAAGAAAACTTCCCGATTACAGACACGCGCAACATATTTATGTTGGAGTTCTTGGATTATTTTATTGATCCGCCCCGTTACACGATTGAAGAGTGTATGGAAAGAGGGTTAACTTATGCGGTGCCACTGAAAGCTAAGTTGCGCTTGAGTTGTAATGATGAAGAGCATGTGGACTTCCAGACCATCGTACAGGATGTGTTTTTGGGAAATATCCCCTACATGACGCCTCGTGGTACTTTTGTAATCAATGGTGCTGAGCGTGTGGTTGTTTCGCAGCTGCATCGTTCACCGGGAGTATTTTTCGGACAAAGCATTCATCCGAACGGAACTAAAATTTATTCTGCGCGGGTTATCCCATTCAAGGGTGCCTGGATGGAATTTGCAACAGATATTAATAACGTGATGTATGCTTACATCGACCGCAAGAAAAAGTTTCCGGTAACTACTTTGTTGCGTGCTATTGGTTTTGAAACCGATAAAGATATTCTTGAGTTGTTCGGAATGGCAACTGAGGTGAAAGCAGATAAAAAATCATTATCTGCTCAATTAGGTAAAAAACTGGCTGCCCGCGTTTTAAGAACCTGGGTAGAAGATTTTGTGGATGAGGATACTGGAGAAGTAGTAAGTATCGATCGTAATGAAATTGTGATGGAGCGCGACACTGTGTTGGATGAAGAGGCAGTGGCAACCATCATTGAAATGGAAGTGAAGAGCGTATTTGTGCAAAAAGATGATGTGGGTGGAGATTATGCTATCATTTACAATACCCTGAATAAGGATACCTCCAATAGTGAACTGGAAGCTGTTCAGCATATCTATCGCCAGTTAAGAGGTGCCGATGCTCCCGACAATGAAACTGCTCGTGGAATTATCGACAAACTGTTCTTCAGCGATAAGCGATATGATTTGGGAGAAGTAGGTAGATATAAAATTAACCGCAAATTAGGTTTGGACTATCCTTTGCAGAAAAAGGTATTAACTAAGCAGGATATTATTGAAATTATCAAGTACCTGGTTAGATTAACCAATGCAAAAGCAGAGATTGATGATATTGATCACTTGAGCAATCGTCGGGTGCGTACAGTGGGTGAGCAATTGTATGCTCAATTCGGAGTTGGATTGGCACGAATGGCACGTACCATTCGTGAGCGGATGAATGTACGCGATAATGAAGTATTTACTCCGGTTGATCTGATTAACGCTCGTACGTTATCTTCTGTAATTAATTCCTTCTTTGGAACCTCTCAATTATCCCAGTTCCTCGATCAAACCAATCCGTTGAGTGAGATTACTCACAAGAGAAGGATTTCTGCTCTTGGACCCGGAGGTTTGAGCCGTGAGCGCGCAGGATTTGAGGTTCGTGACGTTCACTATTCTCATTATGGAAGACTTTGTACCATTGAAACTCCTGAAGGTCCGAACATTGGATTGATTTCAACCCTGTGTGTGCATGCTTCAATCAATGATATGGGCTTTATTGAAACCCCCTATCGTAAAGTTGCCAATGGTAAGGTAAACATGAAAGAGTTGACCTTCCTGAGTGCAGAAGAAGAAGATACTGCAAAGATTGCCCAGAGTAATTCTCCGCTAAATGATAAAGGGGAATTTGTAGAAGAAAAAGTAGTTTCCCGTCAAACCGGTGATTTCCCTATACTTGATAAAGAAGAAGTAGAGTATATGGATGTGGCTCCCAATCAGATTGTAGGATTGAGTGCATCGTTGATTCCTTTTCTGGAGCACGATGATGCCAACCGTGCGTTGATGGGATCGAACATGCAACGTCAGGCGGTACCCTTGCTTCGTCCAGAAGCCCCGATTGTGGGAACCGGTTTAGAAGGTAAGGCTGCCCGTGATGCCCGAATTCAAATGCACGCAGAAGGAAATGGCGTAGTTGAATTTGTTGATGCAAATGAAATTCATGTTCGTTACGATAGAAATGATTTGGATAGGTTGGTAAGTTTCAATGATGACTTACAAGTGTATAAGCTTACCAAGTTTATCAAAACCAACCAAGCAACCTGTATTAACCTTCGCCCGGCTGTGAAGAAGGGTCAGAAGGTGAAAAAAGGAGATTTCCTAACCGAGGGATACGCTACTAAAGATGGTGAATTGGCTTTGGGTCGTAACCTGCAAGTAGCATTCATGCCATGGAAGGGATACAACTTCGAGGATGCAATTGTAATCAGTGAAAAAGTAGTACGGGAAGATTTATTTACTTCCGTACACATCGAAGAATATGAACTGGAAGTTCGCGATACCAAACTTGGTGAAGAAGAACTTACTCCGGATATTCCCAATGTTTCTGAAGAAGCTACCAAAGATTTGGATGAACATGGAATTATCCGTATTGGAGCAACTATCAAAGAGGGCGACATCTTAATTGGGAAAATTACTCCTAAAGGAGAATCAGATCCAACCCCAGAAGAAAAGTTGTTACGAGCTATCTTCGGTGATAAAGCTGGAGATGCAAAAGATGCTTCTTTGAAAGCGCCTAATGGAACTGAGGGTGTGGTAATCGATAAAAAGTTATTCCAGCGTGCCAAGAAGGACAAGAATGGTAAAATTCGCGAGAAAGCTTTATTGGAAAAAGTAGAGAAAGTACATACCCAAAATGTAGAAAGCCTATTAGAGTTGTTGCTGGATAAATTGCAAACCTTATTGAAGGATAAATCTTCTGCAGGGGTTAGCAATAACTTTGGTGAAATGTTGATTGGAAAGGCTGCTAAGTTTAATCAGAAGAACCTCAGCACTATCGATTATCAGAATGTAAATCCACTAGGGTGGACAGGTGATGCTAAAACTGATGATCAAATCAATACGCTTTTACACAATTACAGCATTAAGTACAATGAGGAGTTGGGTAGATACAAGCGGGAGAAATTCAATATTTCCATTGGAGATGAATTACCTGCGGGTGTTTTGAAATTAGCTAAAGTATATCTGGCTGTTAAGCGGAAGTTGAAAGTGGGAGACAAGATGGCGGGCCGTCATGGTAATAAGGGTATTGTAGCTAAAATCGTTCGGGCAGAAGATATGCCGTTTATGGAAGATGGAACTCCCGTAGATATCGTACTCAATCCATTGGGGGTACCTTCCCGTATGAATCTGGGTCAGATTTATGAAACCATTTTGGGTTGGACCGGTAAGCGGTTAGGCCTGAAGTTTTCAACTCCTATTTTCGACGGTGCATCCACCGATCAGATTGAAAAATATTGTGAAGAAGCAGGTATTCCGCGTAACGGACATACTTACCTGTATGATGGTGAAACCGGAGAGCGTTTCCATCAGAAAGCAACCGTGGGAGTTATCTATATGATTAAGTTACACCACATGGTTGATGACAAGATGCACGCACGTTCTATCGGACCATATAGCTTGATCACACAACAGCCATTGGGTGGTAAGGCTCAGTTTGGAGGTCAGCGTTTTGGTGAGATGGAGGTATGGGCACTAGAAGCATATGGTGCTGCTAATATCTTGCAGGAATTGCTTACCCTGAAATCGGATGATATTATTGGTAGAGCTAAAACATATGAGGCTATTGTGAAAGGAGATAATATTCCAAGAGCAGGCGTTCCCGAATCTTTCAATGTATTGGTACATGAATTGAGGGGATTAGGCTTGGATCTGAAATTCGAATAATACAGTAGTTGGTTGTGTAGTGATTAACTGCACAACCAACTCACTATAGCAGCCGGTTGGCAGCTGCGGAAGAGAGCAAAATTGACTTCCAGATGTCGGCAAACTTTAACTCACAAATTTTCATTAGCAATATGGCATTCAAAAGAGACAATAAACCCAGACCATCTTTTTCTCAGATTACTATCAGCCTGGCTTCTCCCGATAATATTCTGGAGCGTAGTTTTGGTGAAGTATTGAAGCCCGAAACTATTAACTATCGTACGTATAAACCCGAGCGCGATGGCTTGTTTTGTGAAAGAATTTTCGGACCAGTAAAAGATTATGAATGTGCTTGTGGAAAATATAAGCGTATTCGGTATAAAGGAATCGTGTGTGATCGTTGTGGAGTAGAAGTAACCGAGAAAAAAGTACGCCGGGAGAGAATGGGACATATTAAACTAGTAGTTCCCGTTGTTCATATCTGGTATTTTAAGAGTTTGCCAAATAAGATTGGTTACTTGTTGGGAATGAGTTCCAAGAAACTGGAAACCATTATCTATTATGAGCGCTTTGTGGTGATTCAGGGTGGTGTTAAGGAAAATCTTGAAATGGGTGCGCTGCTAACTGAGGAGGAATATTTGGATATTCTGGATACTTTGCCAAAAGACAATCAGTATTTGCCGGATGAAGATCCCAATAAATTTATTGCTAAAATGGGAGCCGAAGCAGTGCATGCTTTGTTAGAGCGAATCGATTTGGATGCTTTGAGTTTCTCCTTACGTAATTCAGCTGCAACCGAAACATCACAACAAAGAAAGGCAGATGCTTTGAAGCGTTTAAGTGTTGTAGAATCTTTCCGGGAAGCGGGAACTCATATTACTAATCGTCCTGAATGGATGGTGATGCAATACATTCCTGTGATTCCACCTGAATTACGCCCATTAGTGCCATTGGATGGAGGTCGCTTTGCCAGTTCTGACTTAAATGATTTATATCGCAGGGTAATTATCCGCAACAATCGTTTAAAGCGTTTGCTGGAAATCAAGGCACCAGAAGTGATTTTGCGTAACGAAAAGAGAATGCTGCAGGAGGCAATCGATTCTCTGTTCGATAATAGCCGTAAATCCAATGCAGTTAAAGCAGAAGGAGGACGTGCCTTGAAATCGCTTTCAGATGTATTGAAAGGAAAGCAAGGTCGTTTCCGTCAGAACCTGTTGGGTAAGCGGGTAGACTATTCCGGTCGTTCGGTTATTGTGGTTGGTCCGGAACTGAAAATACATGAGTGTGGTTTACCAAAAGATATGGCTGCCGAATTGTTTAAGCCCTTTATTATCAGAAAACTGATTGAAAGAGGTATTGTAAAAACAGTTAAATCTGCCAAGAAACTGGTAGATCGTAAAGAAGCTGTTATCTGGGATATTCTGGAAAATATATTAAAAGGTCATCCTGTTTTGTTAAACAGGGCCCCAACGCTGCACCGCTTATCTATTCAGGCATTTCAGCCGAAACTAGTAGAAGGAAAAGCGATTCAGCTACACCCGCTGGTAACTTCTTCTTTCAACGCCGATTTCGATGGAGACCAGATGGCGGTTCACGTTCCCTTGAGTAGTGCCGCAATTTTAGAAGCTCAGTTGTTGATGCTTTCGTCGCATAATATTCTCAACCCACAGAATGGTACACCTATCACACTTCCTTCACAGGACATGGTTTTGGGTCTTTATTACATTACTAAGGGTAAAAAATCAACGGAAACTGAAATTGTTAAAGGTCAGGGAATGGCTTTTTACAATATGGATGAAGTGTTGATAGCCTATAATGAAGGACGGATTGATTTACATGCTAATATTAAATTGCGTACACAAGTTCGCGAGAACGGTCAGTTAGTTAAAAAATTGATTGATACAACAGTTGGTAGAGTTTTATTTAATCAACACGTACCAGTTGAGGTAGGGTATGTAAACGCATTGCTCACTAAAAAGAGTTTGCGTGAAATAATTGGTGATATTATTAAAATTACCAACGTTCCAAAAACAGCTAAGTTTCTGGATGATATCAAAACCCTCGGATTCCGAATGGCATTCAAAGGGGGATTGTCATTTAGTGTAAATGACTTGATTGTTCCGGAAATTAGAAATGAATTATTAGATTCAGCTAAGTCGGAAGTTGACGAAGTGTGGGAAAGCTACAACATGGGTTTAATTACCAATAACGAGCGTTACAATCAGGTGATTGATATTTGGGGTCGGGTGGATATGAAGATTACGGAGAGTCTGATTCGTGAAATGACTACCGATAAGCAGGGATTCAATTCAGTATTTATGATGCTGGATTCCGGAGCTCGGGGTAGTAAAACTCAGGTAAAACAGCTGGTGGGTATTCGTGGATTAATGGCTAAACCTCGTAAGAGTGGTAGTACCGGTAGTGAGGTAATTGAAAATCCTATCTTGTCTAATTTTAAAGGCGGACTTAACGTATTGGATTATTTCATTTCTACGCATGGTGCCCGTAAAGGTTTGGCTGATACCGCATTGAAAACCGCGGATGCCGGTTACTTAACACGCCGTTTAGTGGATGTTGCGCAGGATGTTGTAATTAGCGAAGAAGACTGCGGAACATTGAGAGGAAATGCAATGACGGCTTTAAAAGACAATGAAGACGTTATTGAACCATTGAGCGATCGTATTGAAGGCAGAACTTCATTGCATGATGTATATCATCCAATAACTGATGAATTAATCATACGCGCTGGTGAAGAAATCACCAATGAGGAAGCAAAGCGTGTTGAAGATGCCGGTATTGAAACAGTAGAAATTCGCTCGGTACTTACCTGCGAAAGCAAACGTGGTGTGTGTGTGAAATGTTATGGAAAGAATCTGGCAACGGGATACCTGGCTCAAAAAGGAGATGCAGTTGGTATTATTGCAGCGCAATCGATTGGTGAACCCGGAACTCAGCTTACGTTGCGTACTTTCCACGTGGGTGGTGTTGCAGGATCTGCTTCTGTTGAATCCGGACTACAAGCCAAATTTGATGGTACCATTCAGTTCGATGGATTAAGAACAGTAGATGCTGTAAACAATGAAGGTAAAAAAATCAAGATTGTTATCGGACGTACTGGTGAAGTGAGAATCACGGATTTAAAGAATGATCGATTACTGATTACCAATAACGTTCCTTATGGTTCGATGTTGAATGTAAAAGATGGGGCTGCCGTGAAAAAAGGAGACGTAATTTGTACGTGGGATCCTTTCAATAATGTTATCATTGCAGAAATCAATGGTACAATTAAATTCGAAAACATTATTGATGGTATTACCTATCGTGATGAGTCGGATGAACAAACAGGACACCGCGAAAAAGTAGTTATTGAAACGAAAGACAAAACAAAAATTCCAACATTGATTGTTGGAAGTGGAAAAGAGGCAAAGCAGTATAACCTGCCAGTTGGTTCGCATATCGCAGTAGAAGAAGGAGATGAGGTGAAAGCAGGTCAGGTATTGGTGAAGATCCCAAGGATTTTAGGTAAATTAAGAGATATCACCGGAGGTCTTCCACGGGTTACTGAATTGTTCGAAGCTCGTAATCCAGGTAATCCAGCTATTGTTTGTGAAATTGATGGGGTGGTTACTTTTGGTGGAGTTAAAAGAGGTAATCGCGAGATCATTGTGGAATCCAAAGATGGCATGGTTAAAAAATACCTGATTCCACTTACCCGCCAGATCCTGGTTCAGGATGGTGACTTTGTAAAAGCAGGTACACCCATGTCGGATGGACAAATTGCTCCGGCTGATATACTGGCAATTAAAGGACCTTTCGCGGTTCAGGAATATGTAGTAAATGAAATTCAGGAGGTATATCGTTTACAGGGTGTGCGCATCAACGACAAGCACATTGAGGTAATCGTAAGGCAAATGATGAAGAAGGTGGAGATTGTTGATGCCGGAGATACCAAATTCCTGGAGGAGGACTTAGAAGATCGCTTCGACTTTATTGAAGAGAACGACCGGATATTCGATAAGAAAGTGGTTACTGAGCCCGGAGATAGTACCAAAATGAAAGCGGGTCAAATTGTAACTGTGCGTGAGTTTAGAGAAGAAAATTCTATTCTGCGTAGAAGTGATAAGAAACCGGTTGAAGTACGTGATGCTCGACCAGCAACCGCTACCCCAGTATTATTAGGAATTACCAAAGCTTCATTAGGTGTTCAGAGCTGGATTTCAGCTGCATCCTTCCAGGAAACTACTAAGGTGTTGAGTCAGGCTGCCATCCAGGGTAAGGCTGATATGATGTTAGGGCTGAAAGAAAACGTGATTACCGGCCACCTGATACCAGCCGGAACGGGTCAGAAAGAATTCGAACAATTGATTGTAGGTAGTAAGGAAGAATATGATGTGTTGACTACTACCCGCGAAGCAATGAGTTTCGATGAGGAGGAGTAATCTCCGAATAGGAAGAAATCATTAGGCAGGAGACTTGAGTCTCCTGCTTTTTTCTAAGTTGTACGGAAGATTTGAACTAGGAAAAATAAGTATCAGTTGTTACTAGTGGATTTGGAAGGGGTTACAGCAATTGAATATTTTCAATTTTACTGCTTATAAAAATCAGGTTATCCCAATAAAATAATTGCTCATTACATTTAATTTTACTTTACATGAAAAATGCCAATCAAATAGTTCAGATTATTTTAGGACTTGCGGTTGCAGTACTTTTTTATCTGCATTTTTCCGGAAAATCGGGTCAAAATGCAATGGAAAATACAATTGCTGTGCCTTCCGGAAACTTTAAAGTAGCTTACTTTGAAGGCGATAGTCTTCAAAATCAATTTGAATATTACAAAGAAGTACAACTACAGCTTCAGGCAAAAGCAAATGAGAATCAACGCCAAATTGGCCAGATGAGAAGTATCCTGGCAAATAAGTATCAGGAATTGCAAAAGTTGAGTCAGATGCTTTCACAAACTGAGATGGCAGGAAAACAGCAGGAATTTTTGCAGCAGGAGAAGGCTTTTCAGGGCAAAGAAAAGATGTTGGCAGATGAATTTCAGGAAGAGCAGATCAAAAAACTGCAAGATGTAAAAAAGAAAATAGAAGAATTTTTAAAGGTGTATAATCAGCAGAAAGGATATTCGATGATTTTGAATAATTATCCCGACCTTATTTATTATAAAGATCCTGCTTATGATATTACGGCTGATCTGGTTCAGGGTTTGAATAATATGTACAAGAAGAAGTAGGTATCGATCCGTTAAATTTTATTATCTTCAAATCCCGTATAAAAGCGGGATTTGATATTTTATGGAACAAGCAAATACACAATTTAAGCCAACCCTGGGTTTAATGGATGCTACCATGATAGTAGCAGGCAGCATGATTGGCTCGGGGATATTTATAGTTAGTGCAGATATAACGCGAAATGTTGGCAGTGCGGGATGGCTAATTGCTGTATGGTTGATAACTGGTTTTATGACTTTAACAGCAGCGTTAAGTTATGGTGAATTAAGTGCTATGTTTCCTAAGGCGGGCGGACAATATGTTTATTTAAAGGAGTCCTATAATCCTTTGATTGGGTTTTTGTATGGATGGAGTTTTTTTGCTGTTATACAAACTGGAACAATAGCAGCTGTTGGAGTTGCTTTTTGCAAATTTGCTGCCTATTTTTTCCCTTCATTGGAATTAGTAACGGAAAATGTATTATTTACTTTTATCGGTATAAAAATTCATGTAGCGCAGATTGTTTGTATTGCAATGATTGTGCTGCTAACCTATATCAATTCCCGTGGAATTCAAGGTGGCAAATTGATTCAGACAACATTTACGGTTACCAAACTAGTTTCCTTATTTGGGTTAATTGTAGCCGGATTTATGGTAATGCGGGCAGATGTTTGGCATGCAAATTGGCAACAAGCATGGGAAATGCATTCGCTTACAGCACCTGCAACCCCATTTCCCGGCTGGCAGGCAATTGTGATGCCATTAACAGGTGCAGCAGCCATTGGTGCTATTGCTGCCTCTATGGTGGGCTCTATCTTTAGCAGTGATGCATGGAACAATGTTACTTTTATAGCCGGTGAAATCAAAAATCCACAACGTAATATTGGATTGGGGTTATTTTTAGGTACCTCTATTGTAACTATCATTTATGTTAGTGCCAACTTTATGTATCTGGGGGTATTACCCTTACAGGATATTGCTTTTGCAAAAGCTGATCGGGTAGCCGTAACTGCTGCTAATGTAATTTTTGGTCAGGCAGGTACTTATGTAATAGCCATCATGATAATGATTTCAACCTTTGGATGTAATAATGGATTGATATTGGCGGGAGCCAGGGTTTATCACACAATGGCAGGTGATGGTCTATTTTTCAAAAAGGCAGGTACATTAAATAAAAATCAAGTACCCGGTTGGGCTTTATGGGCGCAATGTTTGGTAGCTTCTTTATTATGTTTAAGTGGCAGGTATGGCGACTTATTGGATATGGTTTCTTTTGTGGTTGTAATTTTTTATGTGTTAACCATCATAGGTATTTTTATTTTGCGCAAGCAACGTCCGGATGCTGCGCGTCCCTATAAGGCTATTGGGTATCCAATTTTGCCAGCCATTTATATATTTATGGGTATTGGCTTCTGTATTTTGCTTTTGATATATAAACGAGATTATACCTGGCCTGGGTTATTGATAACGATGCTAGGTGTACCTTTGTATTTTCTGGCATCTCGACAGTTCAAAAAAAATGATACATGAGTTTTGAGCAACTTTTTGAAGAGATTTCTCACCTGCGGGTATTGGTGATTGGGGATGTGATGTTAGACACCTATTGCTGGGGTGTGGTAGAAAGAATATCTCCTGAAGCGCCGGTACCTATTGTTGCAGTAAAAAAAACGGAAACCAGAATAGGGGGTGCCGGTAATGTGGCTATCAATACTGCAGCATTAGGTGCAGAGACATCCATTATTACTTTTTTGGGAAATGATGATGCTGGTTCAACCTTACAAAAATTACTAGCGGCAGCGGGCATACAAACAAATTATCTGATACAAACTCCTGATCGGCCTACCACCAACAAAACCAGGATTATGGGCCGGAATCAGCAAATGATGAGGCTGGATTTAGAAGAAACAGCAGATATTTCTGAAGCACTTGAAACAGCCATTTGGCAACAGGTACAGGCATATTTTAAAAAGCATGTACCTCAAGTTTGTATTCTGGAAGATTATAATAAAGGCTTGTTAACTGCCTCACTGATTGAAAAGATTATTTCTCTCTGTAATGCGAACGGGGTTATCACAACAGTTGATCCTAAAAAGAAAAACTTCTTTGCTTACCGGGGTGTTACATTGTTTAAACCCAATTTAAAAGAAGTTAAAGAAGGTTTGCAAATAGCTATTCCATCTATAGAAGCAGTATCTCTTGATCAGATTCATCAGCAGTTATATACAAAGCTACAGCATACAATTTCTCTGATAACATTGAGTGAGCACGGGGTATATTATCATGATTCACATGAGTCGGGCATTATACCAACCCATATTCGCAATATTGCCGATGTTAGTGGCGCAGGTGATACTGTAATTGCTGTGGCATCAGTTGTGTATGCTGTTACTCGAAAAATGCTGCTGGCTGCAGAAATTGCAAATATTGCCGGGGGCTTGGTTTGTGAAGAAGTGGGAACTGCCCCCATTCGCAAAAATGCTTTACTTCAAGAGGTTAATCGATTATTATCTGCATAATTTTTTCCAGTTGAATTTATTAAACGATTTGTTAGTTGCTTTGAAGCTTCTCTAAACTTTTGGCGATATTCTTAAAAATTTTGTGCTGACCATTGGATTAATTTTACAGCAAAAACAGAATCAGTTATGTATACACTGGTTATTCATGGAGGTGCTGGCACTATCTTAAAAGCGGATATGACACCCGAGTTGGAAAAAGCCTATATTGACGGACTCCATCAGGCATTGAAGGCAGGATTTGCGGTGTTGGAAGAAGGGGGAACTGCTGTGAATGCTGTAAAAGCATCATTGGTTGTATTAGAAGATCATGTTTTATTTAATGCCGGCAGGGGATCTGTATTTACCAAAAAAGGGGTACAGGAAATGGATGCAGCCATCATGGATGGCCAGAACTTAGCTGCAGGTGCTGTGGCGGGAGTTCGAAATGTTCGAAATCCGATTGAATTAGCAGCTGAGGTGATGCGAAATAGTAACCATGTTTTTTTAAGTGGAAAAGGTGCCAACGATTTTGCTATCAAACAAGGAATAAAGCTCGAGCCCGATGAATATTTCTTTTCACAGTTCCGTTATGATCAATGGAAAGCGATTCGTGATTCGGATCGGTATTCATTAGATCATACGCATCATCATTTAGAAGAGTTGATGAGAGATAAAAAATTCGGAACAGTGGGTGCTGTTGCGTGTGACCAGCAAGGTCATCTGGCTGCTGCTACTTCCACTGGTGGTATGACGAATAAGAAATATGGCAGAATTGGCGATAGTCCCCTTATTGGGGCGGGTACCTATGCCAATGATGCAACCTGTGCTATCAGCTGCACAGGTCATGGGGAAATATTTATACGTGCAGTGGCTTCGTATGATGTTAGTTGCCTGATGGAATATAAAAAGATGAGTTTGAACGATGCTATGCAATGTGTTGTGAAAGAGAAATTAAAAAATATGCAGGGCGAAGGTGGAATGATAGGAGTGGATCATGATGGTAATTATGCTATGATATTTAATAGTGCGGGCATGTATCGTGCAGTAAAAACAAGCGATGGATTTACACAAACACTTATTTATCAATAAAGAAAAGTTTACAATCAGTTAGAAAGCATTTTCTGACGCGAATTGCTGCTTAGCATATTATGTTTACCTTTTCATCTTTCTTTTGTCATTTGACATCAACATTTATCCATTCTTTTTTACTAAATTGTTGAAAATTATCATGTTCACATGAATACAACGGCCATCATAGTGGCAGGCGGATCAGGAACGCGGATGGGATCTATTTTGCCCAAGCAGTTCTTATTGTTGCAAGGGAAGCCGGTTTTGTGGTATACTATTAATAGTTTTTTAAGCAGTTTACAAGATATTTCTATTGTATTGGTATTACCAAAGGCACATTGGGGAGAGGGACAGGAATTGGTGGACACTTACTTTTCTCAGGAGGGCATTCAACTAGTGGCGGGGGGGGAAAGCAGATTCGAAAGTGTGCAGAATGGATTAAAGGTAGTATCGCATGAAGGCATCGTAATGATACATGATGGTGTTCGATGTTTGCTAACAACGGGATTAATACGCCGATGTTGGCAGCATGCAATTCATGCAGGTTCCGCAATTCCTGCGGTTACTGCAACTGATAGCATTCGTTTTGTTTCCGGTTCGGAGAATAAGGTTATGAATCGGGATAATATTCGCCTTATTCAAACTCCACAAGCATTTCAAGTTCCATTATTAAAGCAGGCATTTGCAAATGCCAGTCATACCCAATTTACTGATGAAGCAACTGTATTGGAAGCTATGGGAATTCCAGTTTTTTTGGTAGAAGGTGAGTATGAGAATATAAAAATAACCCGGCCAGCTGATTTGATTTTGGCTGATGCGATATTGCAACAAAGATCAGCCCTTGAATAAATGTAAGGGAAAAGGGAGGCGATTCAATCGAAATTGAAAGTAGGGTTCAGTTACGGCCCCCCAATTTTTATAAAATGACTGGACTCCGGGAAGTTCTGATCCCTCGCAGTCAAATATTAATGGCTTCTCGCACCATTCTTTTAACAATGAATTGAATAAAAAATAGTTTGCACTTTTTTTCCTTCCTTCAGCAGTGGTTACATTAAGCAAATTATAGATTCTTCGACTATCCTGCAATCCAACCCAGGCTGCTATTAAATCTTTTTTATCGTTTTCAATCCAACGGATATGGCATTCATTGCTTTCAAAATATAAAGAACAAACCTCTTTAAAATGAAAGATATCCTGTGGTTTTGGGGAGTAACGGGTTTTCATTTCCCCCAAAAAACAATCCCAGATATCATCCCGCCATGTGTTTTGAATTGTAAATTGGTATTTTTCGGATTGATGAATATTTCTTTTCGCATCATTGCTAAACTCTTGAAATATATCAGGATAAGACCTATGTAAATCAATTATCTGATTGATTCTGCAACGAACGCCCGGTATTGTATTGGTTACTGCAGTATTGTTAAAATTAAATTGAAAATCGCCCAGTGATAAAAATTTATAAATATAGGGTAATGCTAAGTGAATGATTGATTCATCTAAAGTGCCAGTAAATCCAAGTTGTTGCATAAATGCGGGAACATAGGCATAGCGAAAGCCCCACTTTTTTCTCCAGGGAATGGGAAGCACGGAAGTATAGTTGTCAATCACCAATCCATGCCAATTATCTGCCAGTGAATTCAGCATGGAGGTTTGTGAGTAAATTAAACCGTTGTTACTATTAAGTACACAAGCATTCCAGCGATTGATATCAATTTGATTAGCGGAAAGTAATTGAATGGATGCCGGCATATTTATTTACCTTTTCCTGCGAGAATAATATTCAGCGTATGCATCATAATTTTAAAATCTAGCAATAGAGAAGCATTCTCAATATACATCAAGTCATATTTCATTCTCTCGAGCATATCATCAATACTGGACGCATAACCAAATTGTACCATACCCCAAGAGGTTAGTCCGGGTTTCACCCGCTGGAGGTATCTGTAATAGGGCGAAAGTTGGTTCAATTGCTCGGAATAGATACCTCGCTCGGGTCGGGGTCCTACAAAACTCATTTCTCCTTTAAAGATATTCCAAAGTTGCGGTAACTCATCTAATCGCCAGGTGCGCATTGTTTTTCCCCATGTAGTTATTCTGGGATCATGGTCGTATGAAAGTGCAGGTCCATTTTTTTCAGCATCCTCCACCATGCTTCTGAATTTAAAAATGGTAAAAAGTTTTCCTTTATATCCTACTCTTTTTTGTTGATACAATATGGGACCTGGTGAAGATAAGCGGGTTCGGAGCGCAATGAATAACATAAGTGGACTAAATAAAATCATTGCAAATGCAGATAAGAAAATATCTATCATCCTCTTTACGTGTATTTGAGTTGGTGTGAGTGGGTTGCTTTGCACATCAATTAATGGGGCACCCAATACATTATTCGTTTTAACTGCACCTGTAATTATGTCTAATACCTGAGGAACCAATTTAATGTCTGCTTCTTTATTTGCGATTTGGTTTACGAGAGATTCGATAAAAGTTACATCCCGCTTTTCGGGTGCCAGAATAATTTTTTCAATTTGTAACGAATCAATTAGTAATTCGATTTCGCCAATATTTCCCAGCAATTGTAATGTTGCAGGCATTTTGTTTTCAGAATTGTCGGGAGTAGAAAGAAACCCAACACAGTGATACCCCAGATAGGCATAATGTTTTTGCAAGTCTTCAGCAAGTTTTCGGGCGGTTTCTCCTTGTCCTACAATCAATGTATTAAAATAAATGTCACCTCTTGAAAGTGCTTTTTTTGTTTGCCAAAGTACCCAATTTCGTCCTAGAAATATTGAAATAGCATGTATAGAGAAAAAAATTGCGGCATTTCGCCATCCAGTAAACCAATGGGGATGTAACAAGAAAACGAAAATAGTTCCTCCCAAAGTGTGCGACAGGGTGAAGATCCATTCATTTAATCTCGATCTTTCTGCCATGGGTTGGTAATAGGCACCCATGAAACCCATCCATACAATCCAACAAAGGGAATAAAGTAAGGGTTGAAGTGCATCAACACTTTTTATACCAGGAAAAGGTGTAAGGGAGCTGATAATGAAAAAGCAAACTGCCACACAAACATAATCACTGATTACATAGGCGTAGCTGTTTTTTTTTGCATTCATGCTACTAAATCAGGATAGGAGTATTATTGATTTTCTCGAGAATTCTATGTCCGACTTCCATTGCCAGAAATCCATCAATTTCACTTACAATAGTAGGTTGTTGCTCTTGAATAGCAAATATAAATGCTTCCAGTTCAGCTTTCATTGCATTGGTAGCTTCGATACTGGGAGTAGCAATGGCAATTGTTTTTTTACCCTGTTGCGTTTCAATATCAAAAGAAAAAACCTGTTGATCGCTCGCTTGTTTTAATTTGATAATTTCTGTTTTCTTTTCCAGAAAATCAACTCCTATGTAAGCATCTTTTTGAAACAGGCGCATCTTTCTCATTTTTTTCATGCTGATGCGACTACTGGTTAAATTGGCAACACATCCATTGTTGAATTCGATGCGAACATTTGCGATATCGGGGGTGTCTGTTATCACTGCTACTCCACTTGCCGATATATTTTTTACATCACTTTTCACCAGACTCAGGATAATATCAATATCGTGTATCATAAGGTCCATGATAACACTTACCTCTGTTCCTCTTGGATTAAATTGTGCCAGGCGATGCACTTCAATAAACATGGGTTGAAGTGGTATATTTTTAATAGCCAGATAGGCAGGGTTAAATCTTTCAATATGTCCAACCTGCAACTTAACGCCGGCTTCTTTCACGAAGTTTACAATATCTCTTCCCTCCTTGATAGTTGCAGCGAGTGGCTTTTCAACAAAAACATGTTTCCCTTTTCGAATTGCACTCATGCATACTGCATAGTGCTGATCGGTTGGAGTTACCACATCTACAATATCACAGGCATCGATTAGTTTTTCTGAATCGGTAAATCTTTTTATACCATATGCTTCTGCAACCTGTTTAGCAGTATCTGAATTTGGATCGAAAAAGCCAACGATTTTAACCCCTGCAATTTCTTTCCAGTTATTAAGATGAAACTTTCCTAAATGACCCACACCAAAAACCCCTACTTTAAGCATATCAACCAATTTATTTTTAGGGCATAAAGATAATTATTCCCTTGCCTTTCCGTTGTTCCGAATCAATTTGTGGATATTATCCTGTTTTATCCATTTTCCCATGCCTCCAGCGGTAATTGGGTAAGGTTGGGTTCGTTACAGATAGTAGCTTCCAGTGCCTGGGTATGACAGAGCTCGTATCTGAAATAGAATTGAAGGGTATGCAGGGTATTATTGAGCATTTGTTGGGTAGATGCGGGTAATTCAGGCGATGTATTCAAGGTTTTTTGGGCGGCAATACCCATTTTCAGCCATTGCCATCCAATTACTATCAGACTGGTCATTTCCATGAAAACAGTGGCATCTGCAACAAAATCGTCTATTTGACCGGAAAGTAGTTTGGGTTGCAGGAATTGAAGTACACGTTGTATCCGCTGTAATTCGGTTTCTAATTGCAATGCAATTACACAAAGTGAGGTTTCATTTTCCGCTTCATGAATGGTTTGTGATATGGCATTTTTAAGCACCAGTAGTGCTTTACCATTATGCATGGTTACTTTTCTTCCCAGCAAATCGAGTGATTGAATTCCGGTAGTTCCCTCATACAGCGACATGATTCTGATATCTCGATAAAGCTGTTGAATTGGAAAGTCGGTTGTGAATCCATATCCACCTAGTATTTGTAATGCGTGGGAAACGGATCGAATGCCTTGTTCTGAGGCATATGTTTTCATGATTGGCGTTAGAATTTCGAGTAACAGAAAATTGTTTTCTTTCTCAGTACCTTCTGTTACTTCACATAAATCATATAGTCGGGTACATTCTAATCCGAGAGAAAGTGAACCTTCTACAATTGATTTTTGAGTAAGCAGCATACGTTGAATATCGGCATGGTGAATAATATGTACAGGAGGCTGGAGTGGATTTTTTTCTCCGGCCTTTCTTCCCTGAGGTCTTTCTTTGGCGTACTGTAGACTGTATTGATAGGCTGCCATTGCAACTCCAGCTGCGCACATGCCAACACTAATGCGTGCTCCGTTCATCATTTGGAACATATAGCTTAATCCCTTGTTAGCTTCTCCAACCAAATATCCAATGCAATTATCGTTATCACCAAAACTTAAGTGAGTTGTTGCGTAACCTCGCTGACCCATTTTCTGAAAGTCTCCTGCACAATACACATCGTTGTATACCCATTTTCCATTATCATCGGGGCGGAATTCCGGAATGATAAAAAGAGAAATACCTTTTGTGCCAGCAGGCGCTCCCTGCAGGCGAGCAAGGGTAAGGTGAATGAAGTTCTCAGCTGCTTCATGTTTTCCACCGGAAATAAATATTTTTTGTCCTTTAATTAAATATCGACCATCAGGTGTTGGATGTGCCGTTGTGGTAATATCACTTAGTGAGCTTCCTGCCTGAGGTTCGGTAAGTGCCATAGTTCCTTGCCAGCGACCCTCATAAATTGGGGGTACATATAAGGCCTGCTGTTCCAGATTTCCGAAGCTGTTGATTAATCCCGCTGCTCCTCCTGATAATCCCAGATAACCCTGAACGCTGTTATTTGCAGCCTGAAACAAAAAATGCCCCGTACTAAAAATCATTTCGGGAAGTTGTAAGCCTCCTTTATCAAAAGAAGCGTTGCCTCCAATCCATCCCTGATCAGCAGCCAATGAGAAAATCTTTTTTATCTGTGGATGGGTTAATACTTTGCCATTTCCATCATACCGTGCAGGGGTTTCGTCCATGGTTTTGTAATAAGGAAACATTTCCTGTTCTGCAAACAAACCGGCAGATTCAATCATCATCCAGGCTTGCTCTTCATCGAGATGGGCAAAGCGAGGATATTGTAAAAGTTTACTGAGTTGATGTACGTTTAGTAAGAGAAATTTTAGTAGATTTTTGTTGGCAAATGCTTGCATATAAAATATTTAAAAAAAGATTACGCATTAACAAAGATAAGGCTTACCAGTTCGGCAACGCATGCAGGTTTTTCGCTGATGTCGGTTTCAATTACACAAGAAATGAAAAGTTGAATACCTCCGTTTTTTCCGGGCTCTGTATGGGTTAATGTTGCCTTCATGCGTATGCGATTTCCTGCTGAAACGGGAGTAATGAAACGGGCTTTGTTAAGTCCATAGTTGAACATTTGTTTCACATTGGTTAAGTCGATTAATTGATATAGCAGATTGCTGGCCATTGAGAGTGTAAAAAATCCATGTGCGAGTATTTTACCTTCAGGCAGTTCGTTTTTAGCTCGCTCTGTATCTACATGAATCCATTGCCGATCGCCAGTGAGTTCGGCAAACTGTTGAATCATTTCCGTGGTAAGGGTAATCCAGTTTCCCGGTCCTAATGTTTTTCCAATGAGTTGTTGAATATCATTTTGATTGCGGATAATGGGATGCGAATTAATCGATGCTTTTATGGGTGTAGTTTGCGCTATTATTGGTGTCAGTTCTGAAAGGGGTATACTAGAATGATGTGGAGTAATGATTGCTTTTCCAATTATTGTTCTGTTTGTGATGGCTTCCAGTGCTTGTGGTGCTTGATCAAGTGAATAAAAGTGATGGATATGCGGATGTAGTTTTCCATTTAATAACCATTGTAAAATTATTTGTGTATTTTCTAGATGCGCCATTGGTTCATTTTGTATAAAGCTTCCCCAAAAAACACCCTGAATGGAAAATCCCTTCAACAGGGGAAGGTTTAATGGAATTTGAGGAATTTCTCCTGCAGCAAAACCAATTACGAGGTATCTACCTTTCCACGCCATTGTGCGGATAGCCAGTTTTGTAAGGTTTCCTCCTACCGGATCAAAAATTACATCCACTTTTCCTCCGGGGATGTTTTTTTTAATTGCTTCAGCAAGATTTTGTTCCTCGTAATTGATAAAGTAATCGGCTCCTTTATTTTTACATGCTGCTAATTTTTTTTCGTTGGAGGCTGCAGCTATTACGGTAGCACCCATTAATTTCCCTAATTCTACAGCTGCTAATCCTACACCGCCAGCTGCTCCCATTACAAGCAATTTTTCTCCGGGTTTTAGGACTGCAATATTTTTGAGGGCATAGAGTGCAGTTCCATACTGGTAGCCGGATGCTGCGGCAGTATTGAAGGAAAGTGATGCAGGAATGGGTAACACCTGATTTGCATTGATGACGATTTCTTCAGCAAATCCTCCCCAGCCTGTTATAGCAAGTACCCGATCACCTGGTTTAACGTTATTAACCTGATTGCCTATTGATAGCACAATGCCTGCTATTTCACCACCGGGAGAAAACGGAAGTGCGGGTTTGAATTGATATAAGTTTTGGATTAGTAAGCTATCCGGAAAATTTACTCCACATGCGTGTATTTGAACCAACACCTGATTGGGTTCTGGAATAGGTGAGGGAATTTCCCTGAGTGATAAAAGTTGAGGGCCACCATATTGTGTGCAGAGAATTGCTTTCATGTTCGGTAAAAAATAATAATCGAGTAGAATAAGACAATACTTGAAAATACAATCTTTCTTTGATAAATTTCGTGCTAATTTGCTCAGTAAATGAATGAAGCTTCATTACATATAACTGCAATCATCTTTTGGATTTGCTTTGGCATCATGTTATATGGATATGCAGTATATCCTTTGCTATTATGGATTTTACAAAATTTGAAATACAACTTCCTGAAATCCCCAAGCCCAGTAGATAAAACTTTGCCAAGTGTAACTATATTAATTGCTGCCTACAACGAGTCTGCTTGTATTGTTGATAAAATTCACAATTCTTATGCAATAGATTATCCGCAACATTTATTACATATTTGGGTAGTGGCGGATGGATCAACGGATGAAACAGTTGAGTTGGTAAAACGATTTCCAGGAGTACAAATATTTTATGAGGTAGAGAGAAAGGGAAAACTTGCAGCACTGCAGCGAGTAATGGGAGCAATTTCAACAGATTGTATTGTTTTTTCAGATGCTAACGCCATGCTCAATAGAGAGTGCCTGAGAGCCCTGGCAGTAGTTTGGCAAGATCAGATGGTTGGAGCGATTGCTGGAGAAAAGAGGGTAGCGAATGCACAAAATAGCACTTCGGGAGAGTCGGCTTATTGGCGATACGAATCCTTGATAAAAAAGTGGGAGGGGCGGCTTTATTCAGTAACTGGCGGAGCAGGTGAGTTATTTGCAATAAGAACAAACTTATTTCGGCCTATCGATGAGCAAATGATTTCTGATGATTTACTGATTAGCTGGAGTATCATTGCACAGGGATACAAGATAGCATATGTTGCGGATGCCTTTAGTGAAGAAACAGCAGATACTGATTTTCGTTCGACAATTGATCGAAGAGTACGAGTTTCTTCGGGTTCGGTGCAGGCAATGATGCATTTATTCAAGGAAGGATATCAATGGAGTCCTATTTTTTGGTGGGAGCTAATTAGTCACCGATTGCTTAGAACTTTAATTATACCTTATTGTTTGATTTTTTTATTTCCACTTAATTATTTGTTACTTTCTCAGTCGGAAATTTATTTGTATTTCTTTTTTATACAGCTTTTTTGCTGGTTTGCAGCGATAGGGTACTGGTTTTTTTCGGATGCTTTTCAAAGTTATTTATGGATAAAAATACCGGCTTTTTATATTTGGGTACACATTGCCATGATATTAGGCGCCTGGCGTTTAATAAGGGGAAAGCAATCGGTTTTATGGAAAACCTATTCGAGACATAAAAGACCAGGAAGTTAGGAAAATGATTAATTTGTTATATTTTGCCTATTTTACAGCTGGAAATATGTAAAAATTACACAAATTGATAAAATTTGTTCTGTTTTTACGCAGTTTCTGCTCAATTTTGCCATAGAAAAATAAAACGTTTTATATAACAATAATTTTTGCTTATAATTTCCATAAGTTTTTTCAGACAGTTAAATAAGTATCGATGACGATTGAACAGTTTAAACAAATGACTTTAACCGAAAAATTGAATGTGATTCGGTATGATGCGGAGTGGTTAGGATCCTATGATCGTAACGGGGAACATAATGGTCCGAAAACACCTGGTGATATATTTTCATTACATGATTTTTGGGTTTTTTTAAGTGAGGATGAAACAATGGTAATTCCATCGCGCAGAAATCCACTGCAGGTGGAGGAGGAATAATGGTTTGGGCTATTACTAGATTGGTCGGAAGCAGGGGATACTGTTGTTATTAAAGAATGCAAGGTTTGTATAGTATTCACATAATATACTTTGATGCCTAATTTTTTGTTTGTTGATGATCATTCAGTTGTGAGGGCTGGCATAAAGCTCATCATTACTCAGCATTTTGCTGATGCTAATGTATGGGAGGCAGAGAATGAGAAACAGGCAATTGAAATTTTGCGTAGCACAGCTATCGACGTAATGTTGATGGATTTAAATATGCCCGACAGCGATCCCATACGACTCATCGATTTCATTACATCAAACTATCCAAAGATAGCAGTCATAGTATTAACAATGAATGATGAGAATGTTTATGCGAAACGTTTTTTTAAACTGGGAATCAAAGGTTTTTTGCATAAATCATCAGATAATAAAGAAATTATCAGGGCAATTGAACATGCATTAACCAATAGGGTTTATATTAGTGATAATTTAAAGCAGACTATTGCTGAGTCGTATTTTACAGGAGTTTCCGAGAATCCATTTGATGCTTTAAGTGATCGTGAATTTCAGGTAGCAAAAGAAATGCTGCGTGGAAAAAGTATACATGAAATTGCCACTTCATTAAGCATTAATACATCAACTGTTTCAACCTATAAGGGAAAAATTTTCGAGAAGTTGAAAATTGACCATAACAATTTAGTAGAGTTGATTTCATTGGCACGTCAACATCGAATACTTTGATTTTTATAACTGATTATATTTTGATTTCGATTTGTTAGGAGTATTTTCCGATTGCATGAGCTGGATAAAAGGTTGTGCAGGAAGGTGAAGCGTAATTTGAGTTCCTTTTTCGACATGGCTTTTTATATGAATGCTTCCTTTTAACTTTTGCATGAGATCATATACTATTCTATAGCCTATTTGTGTACTTTCAGTAGTTTTTTTGGTAATAATACCACTCTCCAATTCAATAATTTTATCTGCTGAAATACCAGATCCGGTGTCGCTTATGATTATATATTGCAGGCGTTCATCCTGGTGTGCTGAAATTTCAATTTTCCCCTCACGGGTATTTTTTATTGCATTATCTAAAAGATTTCGAAGCACAATTGATAAGAGACTAAAATCGGATAGGATTGTTAAATTGTCGGGTGCATTCAGCTGAAAAATTAATTTTTTTTCTGCTGCAATTTTGAAATAAACAGCACAATTTGTTCTGATGAAGTCGTTTAATTTTTCAGATGTATAATTTAGTTTACTGTTTTTATTAGTACTGTTGAGCCATTGTAAAAGATTATTCACAAAATTATTTATATCGAAAGTTGTTTGAAATAGCTCAAAGCTCAAACGATGTAAATCTTGTTCATTAATTTTATTATTAGACTCATATAAGGAGGCAGCAATTTTATGAATAAAATTCAGAGGCGATTTTAGGTCATGCATCACTATACTAATCATTCTCTCACGAAATGCAAGACTATTGGTAAGTTCAATTTCTTTTGCTTCCAATTGAAGTAGCGAAAATTTTAGGGCTTCGGTTTTTTCCGCTACCGTTTTTTCCAGCGTTCTTTTTTGTTTTCTAAGTTGTAGTAGGAGGTAAGCTGCTATAGAAGCAAAAATTATAAAACCGGCCATAAAAATATAGGCTAGGGGGCTGAATGCCCTCAACATATATAGCAAGGTTTCTTTATGCATAACATTAATATAGCTGCATCATGAGTACCAAGGTACTATATTTTATGTATACAGGCATTATATTTTTATATTTTTATAGCTATTTATCTATATTATATAGCTATACAGCTATATGATAAGGAAAAAAATTCTAAAAAAAAGTCCTTAAAAATCTATTTTAATCAAAAATTATGTTATTTTCGTATCGTAGTTGGTTGTTTAGGCAATGAAAGGTTAAAGTCCAATATCCTTAGATAGCCGGTGAGCTAGACATCAGTGATTCTTTTTCTAGTTAGCCGGCTATCACCTTTCATAAATGAGCTACCTATTATTTATGCACACAGCTATAAATAAATCGTTGAAAACTATGTGTTTGCATCAAATAGTATTCACATATTGCGATGTAATTTCGCAAAATCGTAACATTGTTAAGGTAATCGGGCTGGAAGCTGCCTGTTTTCTTAAACAGGTTTGGAGTGAAAGGTATTAAATCGTGTGTTGGCGTTGTGGATTACCAAGTGAGATAGGGGAGTGAGAAAAAAGAAATTAAGTTTTTTAATAAAATAGGTTTTCATTATCAAATCGAGTGTAATCATATCGATAGTTCCATTTTTTTGCATGTTCCAAGCAGCTGTTGCTTTGCTTAGTATTTATACGCTATGCAGTTTTGCAGTTTTTGGGATTCTCCTTTTTGTGATTTCTTTTTCTTCAACTTTACCGGCTGCAGTTCCGGATGCAGCGGTTATTTGTCTGCTGTCTTCCCTCTCAATACAGCCGTTGCTGTACCGGTTTTCCACTGCTATTCATGCAAAGCAAGCCTGGATGAAAATTGATTTGATTACTTTGTCTGGTCCCCCTCCAATTGGGGTACTTTCGTTATTTCTGCCAAGGGATTCAAAATATGAATTCCGAAATTTTCTGCGAGCATTCCATTATTTATTTCGAGTATGTTTATTCAGAAAGCTAATCTCTTCCCGAGATATTTTTGTTGGTAATATTTTGCACACTGCCGCAGTTCCAAACCCTGCGGTTAATTTGTTGAATAGTACTGCACTCGGTTTTGGTCACATTAAACTTTCGGTAGCTTGAGTAAAATGTTGACCATATTGCCATTTTTTGCAAGCGCCCGAAAACTGATATTCCAGTTACTATTAATTTGTATCGGAGTAATTGGTTTTGCAGCGAATGCTTACAGTCAATGCACAACTCCGGTTATTGGCACTAAAGTAGTGGCAACGTGTTCGGGTGTTAGTTTTTCTGTTTCGCCAACTAATGGTGTAAATGGTGATGTGGTTCCGGGTAGTACTTTATATACCTGGAATGCACCCGGAGCTATTACGGGTATTTCCGGACTTGCTGGTGCAACCAATGCTACATTCTTTAGTGGTACTTTGAGTAATTCAACGAGTTCACCTATTACAGTAACATATATTGTTACCCCTTCCTCTTTTACTTGCACCGGCACCCCATTCACTGTAACGGTAACTGTAAATCCGTCTGCCATCATTCAACCAGTTTCTACTACAGTTTGTTCAGGCGTATCTTTTTCAGTTACACCTACCTCTGGTGGCGGTAATATTATTCCAGTAGGAACCCTGTATACATGGGGTACACCTAATCCTATTAATGCTTCTCTTACGGGTGGTGTAGCTTCCACTTTCTCATCAACAAATGTTTTTGGAAATATTACTAATCCAACCAATACTCGTTCTTATGTTCGGTATACGGTTACACCTGCATCTGGTACTTGTGTAGGAACTAACTTTTTGGTGGATGTGTATGTAGATCCAAGGCCTGCCGTTAGTGCCATGAGTTATACTATTTGTGGTGGGGTATTAACGATTACACCAGAGGTAGCAACAAACGGATCAAATGGGACTGTGCCCAGCAACACTTTATTTTCATGGGGAATTCCTACTGTGACCAGTCCTTCAGTTACCGGTGGTCAAGCTGGAAGTAGTACTGGTAGTTTTACAGTAAATCTCTTCAATTATACTAATGCTCAGCAATCTGCTACTTATTTAGTAAATACAACTGCAGCCGGATGTTCGGGCAATCAGTTTACATTAACTGTGTTTTTGAATCCGGCTCCATCCATAAATAATATTTTACAAACAATTTGTACCGGTACCTCTTTTGCAATAACTCCTGTTAATGGAACAGATGGTTTTATTCCCAATGGAACAACTTACACTTGGGGAGTTCCTATTTATAGTAATGCGTCTGTAACAGGTGGAACTTCAAGATCCAGTGCTTCATCTAATATTTTTAATGGCCCACTTACTAATCCAACTGCTCAGCAGCAAACAGTATCTTATGGAATTACACCTGCTTTTGCAGGTTGTATTGGTTCTACCTTTACAATAACCATATTTATTGACCCAAGGCCTGCAATTACTGCAATTACTTCTGTAGCTTGTAGTAATTCGCTTTTCACTGTTAATCCAGCGAACATTACCAATGGGTTGGTTCCATCGAATACAGTATATACCTGGAATGCTCCAACTGGTGCGGATATTGGAAGTGGTCAACCAGCAAGTAATCAATTCTTTATAAGTGGTACATTAAATAATTCCTCCAGTGATCCCAGAACAGCAACTTATATAGTAACACCTACTACAGGTTTATGTTCTGGTTCTCCATTTACTGTTACGGTTACAGTAAATCCAGCGCCTATCATAAATACTTTATATAGAACAATTTGTACCGGAACTTCATTTTCACTAACCCCAACAACGGGTACGGATGGGTTTGCACCAACGGGTACTTTATATACATGGGAAACTCCGATTTATAGTAATCCTTCATTAACGGGTGGTTCCTCCAGAACTACTCCTTCCTCCTACATTTTCGGCGGGCCTCTTAATAACCCTTCCAGTAATGAATATACTGCTTCATACAAAGTAACACCTCAACTGTCTGGAAATTGTCAGGGTACCAGTTTTACGTTGATAGTTTCTGTGGTTGCTAAGCCTGCTATCAATGCAATGAGTTCAGTTATTTGTAGTGGAAATCAATTTGTAGTAAATCCTGCACAAAATATTAATGGCACTGTACCTGTAAATGTTCGATATGATTGGGGAATGCCAACCGGAACGAATATAGTAAATGGACAGTCTGGAAACAATCAGACCTCTATAGTAGGTAATCTCATCAATGATGGAAATAGTCAGCGAACTGCTACTTATATCATTACTCCGTATGTTGGTGGATGCATAGGAAGTGCATTTACACTTACTGTATTTGTAGATCCTGCACCATTGATTAATGTAATCAACAAAACCATTTGTACGGGTACCAATTTTGCAATTACACCCGCTACCGGAACAGAGGGATATGTTCCTCTTGGAACAACTTATACATGGCCGACACCTACATATAGTAATGCTTCTTTAACGGGTGGAGTATCTGGAACAATTGCGTCTTCGAATTTATCTTTTGATACATTGATTAACTCCTCAAGTAATTTTCAAACAGCTTCATTTTTTGTTTCACCGAAACTAGGTAATTGTAGTGGATCGAATTTCACAGTTACAATTCGTGTTGATCCGAAACCTACGATTGGATCTATGAGTTTGGTTATTTGCAGTGGAGTTGAATTTAATATTTCTCCGCAAAATGGAATAAACGGCATAGTACCCTCCGGAACCCTTTACAGCTGGGCAGCACCCTCTGGCAGTAATTTGAGTAATGGTCAGTCACTTTTGAACCAGACTAGTATCAATGGTATATTGTATAATACTGTTAATCAACAAAGAACAGCAACCTATATAGTAACACCTAGTTTGGGTGCATGTTCCGGATTAACTCAATCGGGAAATCCTTTTACAGTTACTATTTATATAGATCCGGCTCCTGCAATTCATACAATTTATAGTACAATTTGCACTGGAACCTCTTTTGTTATTACACCTACAACCGACACTGATGGATCTGTTCCTGCAGGAACTTTATATAAATGGGATGCTCCAATTTACAGTAATGCATCGCTATCCGGAGGGATGTCTAGATCAACTTCATCTCCCAATATTTTTGGAGGCCCCATTTTAAATCCAACAACCCAGGTACAAACGGTAATTTATCGTGTAATGCCGGAGTGGGTTGGAAACTGTGTTGGTTCCAGTTTTACAGTGATAATATCGGTAGATCCCAATCCATCTATTGCTGCAATGAGCACCGTTATTTGCAGTGGTATTCAATTTGATTTAAATCCTTCAAATGTTATCAATGGGATTGTGCCGGCAAATACCCGTTATGCATGGGGTATACCTAGTGGTACCGATATTGGGAATGGCCAAACGGGTAACAATCAGTCTACCATAAATGGAACTTTAACCAATGCTGCCAATGTTCAGCGTACTGCCACCTACCTGGTAACTCCCACTTTTGGAACCTGCACAGGTGCACAGTTTACAGTAACTATATTTATTAATCCCGGCCCTTCCCTCAATACTATTTTCAAATCTGTTTGTACGGGAACTTCCTTTGTTATTACTCCTACAAATGGAGTAGATGGATTTATTCCTTCCGGAACTTCATTTAAATGGGATGCTCCGATATACAGTAATGCATCTATTACCGGGGGATCTTCCAGAACAAATCCTACTTCTTCTATTTTTGATGGGCCCTTATATAATCCAACAAACAACATTTATACAGCATCATACCGGGTAACACCTGACTGGGTAGGTGATTGCAAGGGAAACAGTTTCACGTTGGTAGTTACTGTGGATCCAATGCCTATGGTAAATGCCATGAGTACTGTAATTTGTAGCGGATTTCAATTTATTGTTAATCCGCAAGACAAGGTAAATGGAAATGTTCCTGCAGCAATTAAATATGCCTGGGGTTTACCAACCGCCTCAAATACAGCTGGTGGTGTTGTTGCCGACAATCAGCCGACCATCAATGGTACTTTGATTACCAATGTTACAACGGCTCGCACAGCCACCTATCTGGTTACTCCTTCAGTTGGAACTTGTACCGGCAGTCAGTTTACCACAACTGTTTTAATCAAGCCAGCTCCATACATAAATACAATCACGCGTTATCTTTGTATTGGGTCAACATTTTCGCTCACACCTACAGACGGGGTGGATGGTATAGTTTTACCCGGCTCACTTTACAGATGGGATGCGGTATCAGGAAGCGGAGTATCAAATAGTACACCCGTAGCCAGTATTTCAGGGGGACCACTTTCATCTTCAGCTGTTTATCGGGTAGTACCCTCGCTTGGTGATTGTGATGGAATTAGCTTTACTTTGGTGGTAGGAATTGTATCTCGACCTGTTGTTAGTTCAATGAGTACAGTGGTTTGTAGTGGCTCACAGTTTGTAGTAACTCCTCCTGGAGGCGCAAGATATGCCTGGAGTGCTCCTACTGGTTTAGATATTGGAAATGGACAATCTGCCAGTGATCAACCTACTATAAATGGAACATTAACTAATTCGGTTAATTCTCAGCGTACAGCCATCTATATTGTTACCCCAAACAATAATGGATGTACGGGTGATACCTTTACGGTTACTGTAACTGTTCTTCCTGCTCCAGCCATTAATACCATTATTCGAACTATTTGTACCGGAAGCTCATTTACTGTTACTCCAACTAACGTTACGGATGGATTTATTCAACCCGGAACTACATATCGGTGGGATTCGCCTATTTACACAAATCCATCCATGACAGGTGGTCAATCTAATTCAGTACAATCGGCTAATATTTTTGGTGGGCCATTAACGAATCCAAACAGCGGAGATATCATTGCCAGTTATCAGGTTATTCCTCGATTAGGAAGCTGTGATGGAAGCAGTTTCACATTAATTGTTTGGGTGAATCCAATGCCCATGGTTAATGCTATGAGTACGGTTGTTTGTAGTGGTGCACCATTTGCTGTTGCACCAGTAAATGGAGTGAATGGAATCGTAATTCCCAGCATATATATGCGATACGCCTGGGGTTTACCAACAGGTACTAATATTGGAAATGGTCAAACCGGAGTTGATCAACAAACCATTAATGGTACGTTGACAATTGATTCAAACCAGCAGAGAACGGCTACCTATTCGGTTACCCCATCTTATGGTGCCTGTACCGGATCACCATTTACTTTAACGGTATTTATTAATCCGGCTCCAATTATAAATGCTATCAACATCAATCTCTGTACAGGGAATTCATTTGTTTATACTCCAACTACCGGAATAGATGGATATGTACCTGCAGGATCAACATTTACCTGGGGACTCCCTTCCTATAGTAATGCTTCTGTTTCGGGTGGAGGGGTTTCGAATAGTACTCCTTCTACTAGTATTTTTGGTGGTCCTTTGTTCAATCCTACTAGTTACCGGAATACAGTAACCTATCCTGTAATACCCAGATATGGAAATTGTGATGGACCTGCTTTTAACCTTACAGCTTATGTAGATGCCAAGCCGGTAATTTCTGCAATGAGTATGGTTATTTGTAGTGGAAGTCAATTTGTGGTAAATCCAACCAATGGTGTTAATGGGTTTGTTCCTGTTGATACCAGATACACCTGGAATGCACCTACAGGAGCCGATATTGGAAATGGTCAACCCGGAGCTGGCCAAACTTCTATCAATGGTACATTAACCAATAGTGTTAATGCACAGCGTTCAGCCACCTATTTGGTAACACCTTCTAATCTTGCATGCACTGGATTAACTCAAACCGGAAATGCATTTACGGTAACCATTTTTGTTGATCCCGCTCCTATAATTAATACAATTAATCAGACTATATGTACGGGAACTTCTTTTGCTATTACTCCTACCAACGTAGTTGATGGATTTGTTCCGGTGGGAACTACCTACAGATGGGGTACCCCTACTTATAGCAGCGCCTCTTTAACAGGAGGATCTTCCAGAACTACACCCAGTTCTAATATATTTGGTGCAACCCTAACAAATCCAACAGATGTTCTTCAAACGGCATCATATCAGGTAATACCTAGAGTTTCTAATTGCGATGGGCCGGCATTTAATGTTACCATAAGAGTAAATCCAAAGCCTGTTATTTCTGCTATGAGTACTTCAATTTGTAGCGGAGCCCAATTTAATGTTGTTCCAATAAATGGCATCAATGGAATTGTTCCTTCGCTGCCACTGGATACTAAATATTCATGGGGCTTACCTACGGGAGCGAATATCGGGGGTGGTCAAACTGGAGATGCTCAAAGTTCCATCAACGGTACTTTAACAAATGGAGTTAATGCAACTAGAACTGCAACCTACATAGTAACCCCAGCAACCGAAGGATGTTTGGGAAATCAATTTACAGTAACGGTGTTTATTAATCCGGGACCAGTAATTAATACCATTAATAGAACGATCTGTTCCGGAACTTCTTTCTCGGTAACTCCAACGGATGTTATTGATGGATTTGTACCGAATGGAACGCTATTTTCCTGGAATGCACCTGTGTTTAGCAGTCCTTCAGTAACGGGAGGTAGTTCCAGAAGCACTCCATCAAGCAATATTTTTGATGGATCTATTATTAACCCTACAAGTAGTCAGCAAACAGCTGCATATCGCGTAACAGCTCAGGCTGTTAATTGTGTTGGATCTACATTTACATTGATTATTACATTAGATCCGAAGCCGGTTATTCAGGCTATGAGCACAGTTGTATGTAGTGGTGCGCCTTTTGTAGTAGTTCCTGTAGATGTTACTAACGGGGTCGTTCCTGAAAACACTCGATATGCTTGGAGCGCACCAACCGGAGTTAACATTGGCAATGGTCAGTCATCTGCAGATCAGACTTCAATAAATGGAAATTTGACAAATTCATTCAATGGGTTGAGAACAGCTACCTATTTAGTAACTCCATCCAATGGTGCTTGTTCTGGATTAACTCAATCAGGGGGACAATTTACTCTAACGGTTTTTGTAAATGCGGGGCCATCCATTAACACAATAAATAGAACAATATGTACCGGAACTACTTTTGAAGTAACTCCTACAACAGGAACTGATGGGTATGTTCCAACGGGAACTACCTATCGTTGGAGTTCCCCTGTTTATAGTCATGCATCTATGTCGGGAGGTACGTCCAGAAATACTCCTGCGACTTCAATATTTGGAGGTCCATTGCTTAACCCTACAAAAGATTTTCAAACTGCCTCTTATTCAGTAACACCCATTGGAAGTAATTGTGAGGGAGTGCCTTTTCAAGTTGTAATAAGGGTAGATCCCAAGCCTTCAGCTAGCTCAATGAGTGTGGTTACTTGTAGCGGGGTTCCTTTTTCTGTTAATCCGTCTGATATAGCTTCGAATCTGGTAACCGGGGATACACGATATGCCTGGAATTCACCCACCGGAGCCAATATTGGTGGGGGACAGCCAGGAAATGATCAGCCTACTATTTCGGGGTCATTAACGAATGGTACTACTCAAATGGTTACTGCGACTTATATAGTAACGCCTTCTTTTGGGGCTTGTAGCGGTTTAACTCAATCGGGAAGTCCTTTTACAGTTACTGTATCAATTAAGGCTGCTCCAACATTGAATACAATCAATCAAACCATTTGTGCTGGTACATCTTTTTCCATCACACCAACCAATGTTACAGATGGATATGTTCCTGCAGGTACAACCTATGTTTGGAGTGCACCTACCTATAGTAATGCATCCCTTTCCGGGGGTGCATCCAGAACTATCGCTTCCTCGAATTTGTTTGGCGGTCCAATATTTAATCCTACCAGTGTAAAATACACTGCAACTTATAATGTTACTCCTAAATATGACAATTGTGATGGGGGGGCATTTTTACTAATCGTTACTGTTGAGCCGCTTCCTGTAATTAATGCTATGAGTACAGTAGTATGTAGTGGTTCTCAATTCTTGGTAACTCCAGCAGATATTGTAAATGGAAATGTGCCAATTAACACAAAGTATGCATGGAATACTCCAACGGGATTGAATATTGGTAATGGGCAGGCTGGGTCTCTTCAATCTAATATCAATGGTACATTAACTGTTGGTGTTAATGCCCAGCGAACCGCAACCTATTCAATTACACCTTCTAACAATGGTTGTTCAGGTAATCCATTTACATTTACAGCTTTTGTAAATCCTACTCCATTAATCAATACTATTTATACTAGTATTTGTTCAGGTACTCCTGTTTCAATTACACCTGTAAATGGTCTTAATGGAATTGTTCCTGCTGCTACCACTTATACCTGGAGCACTCCTACATATGCCAGTGCCTCAATGTCTGGTGGTACTTCCAGAAGTACTCCTCTTTCGCAGATTTTTGATGCATTTATTACAAATCCTACCAATACTAGTTTTACTGCTACTTATGTAGTTACTCCCAATGCTACTGGTTGTGTGGGTGCTAGTTTTGTTTTGGTTGTAAATGTGGATCCAAAGCCAGTGATTGCTGCGATGAGTGGAGTGGTTTGTAGTGGTGAATCATTTAGTATTGGTCCAAATAATATTGGTGGAAACATAGTTCCTTCTAATACATATTATTCATGGAGTGCGCCAACTGGATCCGATATTACAAATGGGTCATCTGATTCTGGTAGTGATAATATTTATGGAAATTTGACTAACCTGGTGAATGCAATGCGCACGGCGACCTATTTGGTAACTCCATACAATGGTTCGTGCGTTGGAGGATTTTCTGGAAATTCATTTACTGTTACCGTTCAGGTTAATCCAAAGCCTTCTATTGCCAACATTAATACTACGATATGTTCAGGAACTACTTTTGTATTAACTCCTACTGCTGCGGGAAGCAATATTATTCCCAATGCAACCAAATATAGTTGGGGAGCTCCTGTACCGGAGATTGCTTCATTAACTGGCGGACAGGCATCTGCTTTCACTTCTACCAATATTTTTGGAACCATTACCAATCCAACTAGTTCAAAATATTCAGTCCGCTATACAGTCGTTCCGTCGTCTAATTCCTGTATTGGCTCCAGTTTCTTCGTTGATGCATTCATAGATCCAAAGCCTAGCATCAATGCTATGAGTACAGTGATTTGCAGTGGATCTCAATTTGTGGTGGTTCCAACGGATGTAATGAATGGAATTGTTCCTACCGGAACCAGATATTCCTGGAGTGCACCAACAGGATTAAATGTAGGAAATGGACAACCAGCAACCGATCAAACCAGTATCAATGGAATGTTAACCAATGGGGTTAATAGTCAGCGGACTGCGACCTACCTTGTTACGCCATCTTTTGGAACTTGTTCTGGATTAACTCAATCTGGTAATCAATTTACATTAACTGTTTTCATTAATCCGGCTCCTTCCATCAATACCATTAATCGTACGATTTGTACGGGAACAACTTTTTCATTAACACCCACAGATGGTACAGATGGTTTTGTTCCAGCTGGTACTACATATACCTGGGAAGCTCCTGTTTATAGTAGTCCATCTTTAACTGGAGGTTCATCTAACAGCATTGCCTCTTCTAATTTGTATGGAACAGCCATCAATAATCCTACCAGTATTCAGCAAACTGCTTCTTTCCGAGTAACACCAAGGTCGGGCTCATGCGATGGAGCAAGTTTCTGGCTAGTAATTACCATAGACCCCAAGCCATCAATTACTGCAATGAGTACGGTAGTATGTAGTGGGTTACAATTTGTGGTTAGTCCAACAGATGTTGTAAATGGTTCTGTTCCCAGCAACACAAGATATTCATGGAATAGTCCTTCCGGATCAAACTTGTTTAATGGTCAGGCTGCATCAAATCAACCAACCATCTTCGGAACCCTAACAAATGGGGTAAGTGATCAACGAACAGCAACATATGTAGTTACCCCTTCATTTGGAACCTGTACGGGCTTGACTTTGTCGGGTAATCCATTTACCGTTACAGTATTTGTAAATCCGGCGCCTGCAATTAATACTTTGTACAGAACAATTTGTACAGGTACTACTTTTATGGCTACTCCTACGAATGTGACGGACGGTTTTATTCCGACAGGAACTCAATATACCTGGGATACTCCTGTTTATAGCAATGCATCTGTAACCGGGGGCGTTTCGAGAAGTACATTGTCTACTGCTGTATTTGGTGGTGCACTGAATAATCCAACGGCTGCTCAGCAGACTGCATCCTATCGGGTTACCCCATCTGCCGGCAGTTGTTTAGGAGCCAGTTTCACTTTGGTAATTACCATTGATCCTAAGCCATCAATAAATGCGATGTCTACTGTTGTTTGTAGTGGTACTCAATTTGTAATTTATCCTGCCAATGGAACCAATGGAGTGGTTCCAGGAGATACACGATATTCTTGGAGTAATCCAACAGGTTCAAATATTTCAAATGGCCAGCAATCCAATAATCAGCCGTTTATTGAGGGGACTTTATCAAATGGTGTGAATACTCAACGAACTGCAACCTATATAGTTACTCCTTCTTATGGTACTTGTTCTGGTTTAACTTTGTCTGGAAACCAGTTTACGCTTACTGTTTTTGTGGATCCTACCCCTTCGGTTAGCACTATTAACAGCTGGATATGCTCTGGCACCAGTTTTGCAGTTACGCCTACCAATACTACAGATGGGTTAGTTCCTAATGGCACTACCTATCGTTGGAGCGCACCCACTTACAGCAACGCTTCTTTATCTGGGGGTGTTTCTAACAGCACTGCTTCTCTAAATCTTGTTGGAGGACCTCTATTAAATCCAACTGCCTTTGAAAATACCGCATCATACTCAGTGATACCCAGAGCAGGCAGTTGCGATGGATCAAGTTTTGCTTTAATTGTTACAGTTGCTCCAAGGCCAGTTATAAATGCAATGTCAACTGTTGTATGTAGCGGAGTTCAATTTACTTTGAATCCTACCAATATAACCAATGGAGTTGTGCCTTCCAATACATTATATTCATGGGGAGTTCCAACCGGACTCAATATTGGAAATGGACAAGCAGCCAGTAATCAGACATCTATTATTGGAACCCTTACTACCGGTGCGAATGCAATTAGAACAGCTACCTACATAGTTACTCCATCTTATGGAGGTTGCACGGGTAGTCAGTTTACAGTTATTATTTCAGTTAATCCGGCACCAGCCATCAATACTATCAATAGAACAATTTGTACTGGCACTTCATTTGCGGTAACACCAAGCAATGGAGGAGATGGTTTTGTACCCAACAATACAAGTTTTACCTGGGGTATGCCTACGTATAGTCATGCATCCATTACTGGAGGATCATCCTTAAGTAATCCCTCAAGCAATATATTCGGTGGGCCTTTGTTTAATCCAACCAGTGCTCAACAAACGGTATCCTACCGAGTAATTCCTAAAGTAGGAAATTGTGATGGAGCTGCATTTACCCTAATTATAACTATAGATCCTTTACCAGTAATTTCTGCGATGAGTACGGTAGTTTGTAGTGGTGCTCAATTTGTAGTATCACCTCAGAATACCGTTAATGGAACAGTACCTGTAAATACAAAATATGCTTGGGATATTCCAACAGGGTTAAATATTGCCAATGGGCAACCATCCACCAATCAACCAACTGTTAATGGAACACTTTCAAATAGTGTAAATGAACAACGTTCTGCAACTTATTTGGTTACCCCTACTTTTGGAACATGTACTGGTACTGTGTTTACTGTGGTTGTGAATATTAATCCAACTCCCTCCATTTCAAATACTAATACATTTGTATGTACTGGAAATCCGTTTGTGGTTACACCTACTACCGGTGGAACCAACATTATTCCGGCTGGTACACTTTATACCTGGAGTATTCCTACTCTTGAAAATGCATCTCTTACTGGTGGAGTTGCTTCCAGCTTCTCTTCTACCAATATTTTCGGAACTGTTACGAATCCAACTAATGCCCGGTATTATGTTAGATATACGGTTACACCTGCAACTAATTTATGTGTAGGTGCCAATTTTATATTTGATGCCTATATTGATCCCAAACCGGCCATCACTCCTATGAGTACTGTGTTGTGTAGTGGAGTACAATTTAATGTGGGACCTACGAATGGAACTAATGGACTTGTTCCTTCCGACACCCGATATGCCTGGAGTGCTCCTACTGGTTCAAATATTTCCAATGGACAAGCTGCTAGTAACCAGACTACCATTAACGGAACACTTACAAACACTGTAAATGCATTACGTACCGCAACCTATTTAGTAACACCTTCATGGGGGTATTGTACAGGCAGTCAGTTCAGTGTTACCGTTCATTTAAATCCCAAGCCTTCAATTGCAAATATTAATACCACGATTTGTACTGGTACCTTATTTAATATAACTCCAACTGTAATTGGAAGTAATATCATTCCTTCCGGAACATTATACACCTGGACGATTCCTTCGTATGAGAATGCTTCCTTATCGGGTGGTGCGGCATCAACTTTCTCTTCAACTAATATAACTGGCACAATTAGCAATCCAACCAATGCTACTTATTATGCCCGCTATACTGTTACTCCTTCCACCGGGTTGTGCGTTGGATCTAATTTTTTAGTTGATGTGTACCTGGATCCTAAGCCGGTTGTTAATCCAATGAGCACGGTGATTTGTAATGGAGGGTTTAACATAGTTCCTACTGATGGAGTAAATGGTACGATTCCAGCCAACACAGTATTTAACTGGAGCGCACCGAGTACATCAAGTGGTTTATTAACTGGAGGTCAACCGGGTAGTTCCACCAATAATATTTCGGGAAGCTTAACCAATGGCTCTAATTCAATTCAGACTGCTACTTATCTGGTAACACCATCTTATGGGGTTTGCACGGGTGATCAGTTCTCGGTGACGGTAGCTGTTAATTCATCACCATCAATTGCATACATCAGCACAGCATTTTGTACGGGAACTACATTTAATATTACTCCTACTACCGGAGGAAGTAATATTCTTCCTGCAGGAACTGTTTATACCTGGAGTATGCCGGTTTACGAAAATGCTTCCCTCTCAGGTGGTCAGGCTTCTACTTTCTCTTCCACCAATATTTTTGGAAATATTACAAATCCTACCAATACCCGTTATTATGCCAGGTATACGGTAACTCCTGCAACTAGTTCTTGTATTGGATTTAGTTTTCTAGTAGATGTGTATATCGATCCTCGCCCCACCATTACACCAATGAGTACTATTTTATGTAGTGGATTACCATTTATAGTTACTCCTTCAAATGGTACCAATGGTCTGGTGCCCTCAAATACCCGGTATGCGTGGAGCAGTCCAACCGGTCAAAATATTGGAAATGCACAATCTGCAAGTAATCAAACAAACATTAATGGTACTTTAACCAATGGAGTAAATGAATTACGCACTGCAACTTATCTTGTTACTCCTACATCCGGAACTTGTACAGGAAACGTGTTTAGTGTTACTGTTCATTTAAATCCACTGCCTTTTATAGCAAGTACCAATACTACTATTTGTACGGGAAGTTCGTTTACACTTACTCCCACCACTGGAGGTAGCAATATTGTACCCGTTGGTACTTTGTATTCTTGGAGTACTCCTGTTTATGAAAATGCTTCATTGTCGGGAGGTCTTGCTTCTAGTTTCTCTTCCACAAATATTTTTGGAAATATATCTAACCCAACCAATGTTAAATATTATGCCAGATATACGGTAACACCTGGCACCAGTTCATGTATTGGATCTACTTTCACAGTAGATGTATTTGTTGATCCAAAGCCGGCCATTACTGCCATGAGCACTACGATTTGTAATGGCATATTTACTATTACACCTGCCCCAGCTGTAAATGGTGCGAATGGTCTTGTTCCAGCCAATACAACTTATAATTGGGGTACACCATCTGTTACTAGTGGATTATTGTCGGGAGGTCAGGCCGGAAGCGCCATTGGTAGTATCTCGGCTAATTTATATAACGGATCAAATACTGCTCAATCTGCAACCTATTTGGTAACCCCTTCATTTGGTACATGTACTGGAAATGTATTTACGGTTACTGTTAACCTGAATCCAACCCCATCCCTTGCGGATATAAATACAGTTATTTGTACAGGAGCACAGTTTACTGTTACGCCAACCACTGGAGGAAGTAATATTTTACCAGCTGGAACATTGTATACCTGGGGTATTCCAACAGTAGATAATGCTTCACTAACAGGTGGACAGGCTTCTACTTTCTCATCAACGAATATTTTTGGAACAATAACCAATCCAACGAATACAAGCTATTATGCTCGCTATTCAGTAACTCCTAATACTGGATTGTGTACCGGTGCCTCATTCTCAGTAAATGTTTTGGTTGATCCTAAGCCGGCAATTACTGCTATGAGTATCGTTATTTGTAGCGGAACTTCATTTGTAGTTAGTCCAGTAAATCAAATAAATGGAGTTGTTCCGAGTGGAACACAATATTCATGGGCTGCTCCTGGAGGTTCTAATATTAATAATGGTCAGTTGGCAAGTAATCAGTCAACCATTAATGGTATTTTGTATAATGGAAGTAATGAGCAAAGGACAGCAACCTATATCGTTACCCCTTCATTTGGGACCTGTACCGGAAATCAATTTACAGTTACGGTATTTTTAAATCCAACACCAACAGTTACCGCATTTAGTACAACTGTTTGTACAGGCACACAGTTTACCATAACTCCAACAACAGGAGGTACGAATTCAATTCCAATAGGTACTCTCTACACTTGGACTGTACCTACCTATGAAAATGCTTCGCTAACTGGGGGACAAGCTTCTTCATTCTCTTCAACCAACCTTACTGGGACAGTAACAAATACAACTAATACAAGATATTTTGCTCGTTATACTGTAACTCCGGCAACCAGTTTATGTACAGGATTTACATTTGTTGCAACTATTTACATAGATCCAAAGCCGGTAATTAATGCCATGAGTACGACAACCTGCACTGGGGTTTTCGTATTCACTCCTACAAATGTTACCAATGGTACAGTTCCAGCTAATACAACTTACACATGGGATCTACCAACTACATCCAGTGGAATGTTATCGGGAGGTGCTTCAGGTACAGCAAGTGGTTCCATTTCCGGAGTATTGAGTAATGCATCCAATTTGACACAAACCGCAACCTATTTAGTAACACCCACTTTTGGAACTTGCACTGGAAATCAGTTCTCGGTAACAGTTTTTGTAAATCCTATAGCAACTATTAATAGTATTACACAGGTAGTGTGCAGCGGCGGATCTATTAATTTAGTTCCGAGTGCAGGCGGTAATGTAATTCCTGCGAGTACGACTTATACATTAGTTAGTGCTTCTGGAACAGTTGGGGCATCACAGTTAACGTGGACATCCTTTGCTGCCTCTAGTTCTGCAATTACGGGCAGCTTTACCAATACGACCAATAGTGTACAAACGGTAACTTTTACGGTACAGCCTATATTAGCGAGTGGCTGTGGTACTAGCAGCAACTTTACAGTATTTATAACAGTCAACCCACGTCCATCGATTACCACGATGACGGCGGTAACTTGTGAGGGAGTGACTTTTGAGGTATCACCTGTTCAGACAACGAACGGTACGGTACCATCGGGCACTTTATATAGTTGGTCGGTGCCGACTGTATCGGGAGGTTTAACTGGAGGCTCAAGTGGCAATAATGCAGTAAGTATTACGGGTAATTTGAGTAATCCGACGAGTTCATTGCAGACGGCGGTGTACACAGTAACTACGAGTTCACCAGCTGGTTTGGGAGGATGTAGTGGAGGATCGTTTACTTTAACAGTTACGGTTAATCCGCATGCGGTTGTAACCCAAATGAGTACAACAGTCTGCAGTGGATTAACCTTCCGTGTAACGCCAACGGATGTTACGAATGGTCAGGTACCGACAGCCCCTGTGGGTACAACAACATATACCTGGTCTGCACCAGCGATGAGCGGCTTAAATGGCATGGCAGCACAGTTGAGTGGCAGTGCGGATGTATTTGGAACGTTGAACAATACCACGAATATTGCACAGTCGGTAACTTATTCGGTTACGCCATCAACCTCTTATAGTGTTGGAGGAAGTTGTGTTGGAGCACCATTTAGTGTGGTGGTTACAGTGAATCCGATTGCAATTATTTCAGGTATTACGCAGGTGGTATGTAGTGGAGGTTCTATTGGATTTACTCCTAGTGCTTCTAATGGCAATATACCAAACGGCACAACTTATGTCTTATTGAGTGCGGTTGGTTCAGCAGTTGGAGTAACGAGTACACAATTTGTTGGCTCTAGTACAATGATTACTGGATCCTTTACCAATACTACCAATACTCCATTATCTGTAACTTATACATTACAACCAACAAGTAATGGTGTGGTTGGGAATAATTTTACTGTAGTGATTACGGTAAATCCGCTGGCGAGCATCAATACGATGACATCGATTATATGCAGTGGCGGATCGATTAATCTGACGCCAGGCGCATCGAATGGAACTGTACCTTCAGGTACTACCTATACGTTGTTGAATGCAACGGGAACAGTTGGGGCATCACAGTTAACCTGGACATCTTTTGCTGCATCAAGTTCGGCAATCACGGGCAGCTTTACCAATACTAGCAATAGTGTACAAACGGTAACCTTCACGGTACAGCCTATATTAACGAATGGATGCAGTGGCAGCAGCAACTTTACGGTGGTGATTACGGTAAATCCGCTGGCGAGCATCAATACGATGACATCGATTATATGCA
>JBAWZY010000014.1:0-46718 GCA_037142775.1 Chitinophagia bacterium
CTGACACCTCACTAAGCCCAGCGGGCTGAAACGTTACTAAGCCCCAGCGGGCTGACACCTTACTAAGAAAGCCCCACAAAATGTGAGGCTTTCGGAGTGGGAGCACACGGGTTCGAACCGCGGACCCTCTGCTTGTAAGGCAGATGCTCTAAACCAGCTGAGCTATGCTCCCTTGTAAATGGAGGGCAAAAATAGGGTTTGCATAGTATTTACCCAAAAAAATCTTGCGTTAATTTAATTGCACGGTAGGAAGTCGGTATTGCTGACTATCATACACGAATAATTCTTCAATTTGGTAATTCCAATATTTATATAAAGGTGATTTTTGCAGATATAATTCTACATCTTCTCTTGAAGAAGCCTGGAAAGTAATCCAGACTGTCATACTCTCCATACTAACCGCATACGATTCAATGATACCTTTATTAATGAGATAATTAATATAGGTTCGGTGTGGTGGAATAATGGATAAGAAGTCATCATCCATGGTGAATCGAATAATTGCCTGAAATTTTTTCATAATTGCTACCGTCAAATCCATATTAGGTATATGGCGGTATACTCATAAAATTAGTAAATGGAGGTAAATTTGTTGACATTTATACTAAAAGAATCCTCAAATAATTATGCACATGCTAATGACCATGGTTTTACTGATATGTTCATATTTGTTTAAACGGTTGCATGAATGGGCATATAAAGGATAAGGAAATACACTTATGTATGGCAAAACTGGTGAGTAGGGAAATTGTTTTTTTGAATTATGCCTAATGGTGCCAGCAAACAGAGTTGGATATATGCAAAGAGTGTCGGCTATTCAGTTGAAGAAAACCGAGGAAATCAGTACTGTATTGATATTTCCCATTTTTGACGTTTATAATTTAAAGGCCCCCTTACAAATACGGTATTGATAAGTTTTCTATACTGATTGGGTGCTGTTTATTTTGTGCTTAAAAAAGTAAGGATTTGGGAATTCTTGCCAAGCGGCCATTAGAACCAGCAAGAAAAATCCATTTCGATTTTTTATGGGTAGCTGCCACATGAAAGCCGGAAGAACTAATATTTTTCCAATGATTCCCCTCATCTGCAGAAATATCTATACCTGAAGTACCACAGGCAAGCAGCAATTTATTATTTACCCAAATCACACTCGAGCGGTAACCAAATGTAGGTTGCAAAGGTTGACGAAAGGGATTTGAACTAGCAGTATTCACCAGCCAGCATGTTTGGAAGGCTGATTGATCATTGGAGAAATCCCCACCTACAATTACCCCCTTTTTTTTGTTTTTCATTGCCAATGCATTGGCTCCCTTAGTTGTTCCCAAGGAAGAAAAGGGAATATTCTGATTAAATGGAAATCCAACCCCAATCAGTCTGGAATGTTGTCCGCCACTTACCATAAAAAACTCAAATGGTTTATTTGAGTTCATGAGTTGAATATTAGCACCGCTGGAAGCAAAAAATGCCTCACCTGAATCCAAAGAAAGTCTATTTTGTTCTACGGAATCCGAAAAGCGGTTCCAATGTTCTCCTCCATCTATTGTATAAGCGATAAATGCTTTTCCATTAATTGGATCACCTACAACAATGCCATTTGTTGGATTGATAAAATGCATCGCATCCAAAAACATACCGGGAGTAGTATCTGAAAAAACCAATTGCCAGGATTGACCACCATTGGATGTTTTCAATATAACTGCTGGTTCGGCTACTGCCATAATGATGGCATTTGCACTATCGAAAGCTGCAATATCTCTGAAATCTCTTTTTTCATATCCAGGCACTTGTTGCCATTTCCAGGATAACCCACCACTTGTAGATATTCCAACAACACCTTTCGATCCCGAAACCCAAATGGATTGATCATTTGCAACCTGTAAACCCCTAAAACTCGAACCAAGGTGATGAGGAGTAAGCGGTTCTATGGGTGGAGAAGTTTGGGCAAAAGTAAAATTGAATATACTAAAAAGTAATGAAAATACCAAAAGAATTGAAAGGTAATTATATATTAACTTTAAATTGAAATAATTCATATAAATAATTGATAACTAATTATATAGGATATAATTTTTCATTTCCTTTTCCCAGTCATTTACTTTGGTCAATTGTGAAATTGAAACTAGAAATTGCGACATGGGTTGTTGGAATAATTGCTGAGATTCTTCAATTCCTAGTAACTTATTGAGGTGGAAATTACCAGTTGGATTGGCCAGGGTTGGATAAGTATTCCAAGAAAAATGTTCCGGATATAGATCTTTTATAACCTTTAATAAAAGCAACCCCCAATAAACCGGCTGAAAATGATTGGGATCATTTAGAGTGCATCTTATTCCTTGGCAGGTTTGTCCGGCCAATTTTCCTGCTGTTGGTATAAAATGTACTGGTTCATAAGAAACTTCATCAACAAATAATTGGTAAAGCGTTTTAGAAACCACTGTACCATCCATCCAGGGTGCTCCAAACTGCTGAAAGGGGTAATCGGTTCCCCGACCTTCACTGATATTGGTTGCTTCCAGAAAGCATAATCCGGGATAAAACAACATGGCTTCAAATTGCTGAATAGCCGGAGAGGTTGCAACAAAAGGGGAACCCCAGTCGGGCTGAAATTGGTTTCTATCCCATCCGGCACAGGGAATTACTTCCAAATCTGCACCAATCGCATACTTTTCATTAAAATAAATTGCCAATTCTCCTAAAGTACATGAATGACGAATAGGTAGAGGCCAGCGGCCAATAAAGGACGCAACCGATTCCTGCAAAATAGGTCCCTCGACTAATTCAAATTTCCCTGAAATGGGATTGGGCCTATCTAGTACAATCAATGGTTTACCTGCAGATGCGCAGGCTTCCAGCAAATAAGTGAGCGACCATAAGTAGGTATAAAAACGTGCTCCAACATCTGGAACATCAAATAAAATCCGTTCAACTGATCGTATATCCTTCATATCCGGAGCAAAGGATTGATTATACAAACTCTTAACAGGTAACCCCGTTAACCAGTCTTTACCATCCAACATTTTTGCACCATCTGCTCCTTGCACATCCAATCCATGTTCAGGAGAAAACAATATTTGAATACCAAATCCATGTTTTAGTAAGACCTCACGGCTAGGCATTCCATCATAAGTAGTAGCTGCGTGATTGGTTAGTAAACCAATTGATTCATGTTTCCAAGGGGGTGGATTTTGTAAAAGGGTATCAATTCCAAAAAATACCTGCATACTTAAAATTAGGGGGTATTTGGGAAATCCTCTTTAAAAAAATTACATTCCATTTTTAAAGCTTCGATGGTATTAAAAACGATTGGACAACGACCATAATGCATAAGTACGGTAAAAAACCGGTCAGTAAATCCGGGTAAATGCAGGGCAGGAAATTCTCTGCATCCCCCAAAACGATGTTCGTAAATTGAGCAGGAAAGGTTATGTAAAAACCTGCAAGGCATTGAATTTAGTATCATTTGCTGTCCGATACCCTTTTCAAGATAGGCGTTGGTAAATTCATCAGAATCTTCCTGTAATAAAGCCGCAACACGATTAGCTTCAGTAGCTGTTACCTGTATCATCAGCGTTTTACAGCAATTCCCACATTGCTGGCAATCAATTTTTGGAGTGATAAAGTTATTAATTTCGAATACCTTTTTATCAACTTCATCTGCCGGTAATGCCTGTAAATAGTATAGAAATTGATCATTTTCTTCTTCCCGATCGATGGATAGCGCCGCTATTTGATCAAGTTCAGTAACGATATGTTGAATTGGCTTTCGGATTGTTAAAAGTATAGGTTGAATTACTAATTAAGCTAACAAAAGCAGTCTTTTTATAATTTATCCACATAAAAACATCATTTGTAGAAAAGTAAGTTTGGGCTTGCCGTACAGGTAGTTAGATTTGTACCCCCCTGAACCTTGGGAAAATTCGAACTAAAGGAGTAATTATGGCGGAAAGTAAGTTGGGAATGGATTATAATGAGGATTCCATCAGATCATTAGACTGGCGAGAGCATATACGGCTTCGTCCGGGTATGTACATAGGCAAAACAGGAGATGGAGCAGCTCCGGATGATGGGATTTATGTACTACTTAAAGAAGTAATGGATAATTGTATTGATGAATATACCATGGGTTATGGTAAACAGATTGAAATTGGCATCACTTCTAAAATTGTTTCAATTCGCGATTATGGAAGAGGTATTCCTTTGGGTAAAGTGGTGGATGTGGTTAGCAAAATTAATACCGGTGCAAAATACGATAGTAAGGCCTTTCAAAAGAGTGTTGGGTTGAACGGGGTGGGAACCAAAGCGGTGAATGCATTGAGTGAGCAATTTAGGGTAACCGCTTATCGCGACGGCAAGCAAAAAACAGCTGAATTTGAAAGGGGAGAATTGATCAAAGATCATAAAGAAGCAAAATCTACTGAACCCAATGGAACATTGGTAGAATTTCTGCCAGATGAGCAAATTTTCAAGCACTTTGATTTTAAGAATGAATATATCGAAAATCAGTTATGGAATTATTGCTATTTAAATGCTGGTTTGCATATTCACTTCAATGGAAAGAAGTATGTAAGTAAAAATGGATTACTCGATCTATTACAAAAGAAAACCACTGCAGATGAACTTAGATATCCAATCATTCACTTAAAGGGAGAAGATATTGAGGTAGCCATTTCACATAACAATGACTATGGTGAAGATATTTTCTCTTTTGTAAACGGACAATACACAACGCAAGGAGGTACTCATCAGCAGGCATTTAGAGAAGCCTATGTAAAAGTAATTCGCGATTTTTTTAAGAAAGATTATGAGGCGTCTGATATCAGAACCAGTATTGTTGCTGCTATTTCTGTGCGAGTGCAGGAGCCGGTTTTTGAGAGTCAAACCAAAACCAAACTAGGCTCTCTCTCGGTTTTTGAAGGTGGCCCCACCATGAAAAACTTTGTGTTGGATTTTCTATCAAAGGAGCTGGACAATTTTTTACACAGGAATCCTAGCGTATCGGATGCTTTGAAAAAGCGAATTGAGCAAAACGAACGCGAAAGAAAAGAACTGGCAGGTATCAAAAAACTGGCCAACGAGAGAGCCAAAAAAGCAAATCTGCATAATAAAAAACTACGCGATTGTCGTGTTCATTTAAACGATGACCTTCCTACGAAAAACCGGGAGGAATATATTTCACTGCAAAATCAAACTACATTATTTATTACAGAGGGTGATAGTGCCAGTGGTAGCATAACCAAATCCAGAAATGTAGATTACCAGGCTGTGTTTAGTTTACGGGGTAAGCCATTAAATTCCTTCGGACTTACCAAAAAAGTAGTGTATGAAAATGAAGAATTTAATTTATTACAACATGCATTAAATATCGAGGATGGATTAGAGGGGCTTAGATATAATCAGATTATTATCGCCACAGATGCCGATGTAGATGGGTCTCATATTCGATTATTATTAATGACGTTCTTCCTTCAATTCTTCCCCGATTTGGTAAAACATGAACACGTATATATTTTAGAAACTCCATTATTTCGTGTTCGCAATAAGCAGGAAACAATTTACTGCTATGATGAGTCTGAAAAAAGGGAGGCAGTTAAAAAGTTAGGTAATAAACCTGAAATAACCCGATTCAAAGGATTAGGAGAAATAAGTCCGGAAGAATTTGGAAAATTTATCGGTCCGGAAATGCGAAAGCAACTGGTAACCATCAATAATGAAGTAGGCATATTTGATATTCTCGATTTTTATATGGGTAAGAATACCCCGGAACGCCAAGAAAAAATTATAGATAATCTTCGCATCGAATTGGATGTGGTAACCAATTAAAAGAAAATGATACACCTGGTATTTGAGGAATTAAACGCAACAGTATTAGAAGCAGCAATTCAACTGGATGAATCCCTGGCGGGTGCTGTTTTTGTAATAAAAGATGATTTTGCAACTGGTCCATTTGAAACAGAACATGGTGCCACAGCCACAGAAAACAGAAAAAATTGGTGGAGAGATGTATTGAAAGGATCACCCTATGAAGAGCAGCTTGATCTGGTTAATGATGAGGCAACCATGCAGTCTATCATTGATATACTCCAGGAAAAAGAGGAAACTGAATTATGGATCTGGATGGGACAAAATAGTCATGATGTTTGCGGATACTACTGGGTATTACCTTACCTGCAAAAATTTGCCGGGCGTATTTTGGTACTCTATATGAATAACCTTCCATTTATGAATGAAAAGGGAGGAATATTTTATCCAACCCATCTTCATGAAATTCAGCCAAAAGAATTTTTAAAGGCCAAAAAGCTGGCACGTCCTATTACAGGAAGTGAGTGGGAGGTAGATCCGGAAGAATGGAATCGTTTGCTGGCACAAAATTCTCTTATACGATATTTGGAGGGTGGCAAGAAATTAGTATCGAAAAGTATAGATATGCATGATGCGGAGATTAAGAAAAACCTAACCGCAGAACCACAAAAATTAACCAAAATTATTACCCAACTCCTTTCAAAAAATAAATCTGGCTTAACCGACACATTTATTGCCTGGAGATTGCGGTTAATGGCAGAAAATGGGGAAATTGAGTGGCAGGATGATAAAAATAAGGGTTGGAAAGAAACACAGATAAAATTAGCATCAAATAATTTAATTGAAATCTCCAATTAGTAAAAATGAGCAAGCAAATAATCATTCAACCAATACCCCAAAAAAGTGAAGATTCAAGGGGAAGCGTCCACTTCATAGATTTGAAGCAGTTGGGTGAGTATATGATTTTCTATAGAAAAAAAGGTGCCATTGGAGGAAACCATTATCACAAAGGTTTATCTACAGCCAAAAATCCGGAACAATTTTTATTAGTTAGCGGTGAAGCAACATTAAGATGGAAAAATTTAGAAACACAGGAATCTGGAATGTATAAATTGATTTCTCCGGTGGAAGTTCATATTTATCCTTGGATATGGCATGAGGTGGAAGCAGATACTGATTATATTATGATTGAGTTGAATGCTATGGAAGAAGGAAAAGCTGATACATTTTATTTAGAAAATAACTAGTTGACATAGTAGAAAGAAGAATATGGCTAAAGCGAAAGGTGCGTTGAATGTTTTTGAAAATGAGTCGGGCGTTCAGGGCCAATATAAAAATTGGTTTTTAGATTATGCCTCCTATGTGATTTTGGAGCGGGCAGTCCCGGCAATGGAAGATGGATTAAAACCTGTGCAAAGAAGAATTTTGCATGCGATGAAAGATATGGATGATGGACGCTTCAATAAGGTTGCGAATATCATAGGTCAAAGCATGCAATATCATCCGCACGGGGATGCAAGTATTGGGGATGCGTTGGTGAATTTGGGACAAAAAGATCTGCTAATCGAAACCCAGGGAAACTGGGGTGATGTGCGAACAGGTGATCAGGCAGCTGCTCCCAGGTATATAGAAGCCCGCTTATCAAAATTTGCATTAGAAGTTGCTTTCAATGCAAAAACAACCCGTTGGCAGTTGAGTTATGATGGAAGAAAACAGGAACCGATAACGCTACCAATGAAGTTTCCTTTATTGCTGGCACAGGGTGCAGACGGAATTGCTGTTGGTTTGTCTACTAAAATTCTACCACATAATTTCTGTGAGTTAATTGAAGCTTCCATCAAATGCCTGAGAGGTAAAAAGTTCGAACTTTATCCTGATTTCCAAACTGCAGGAATGGTTGATATTACAGCATATCAGGATGGAAAGAGAGGTGGAAAAGTAAGGGTACGTGCAAAAGTTGAGGAGCTCGATAAAAAAACACTTGTAATAAGGGATGTGCCTTACGGAGTTACTACCAACCAACTCATGGAAAGCATTACCAAAGCGAATGATCAGGGAAAAATAAAAATTAAAAAAGTGATTGATTTGAATGCTGCAGATATCGAGATTCAAATTGAATTAGCCCCCGGAATTTCCCCAGACATTACTATTGATGCGTTATATGCATTTACAGATTGCGAGATTAGTATTTCACCAAATGCATGTGTGATTGCTGAGAATAAGCCTCAATTTGTTACGGTATCTGATTTATTGCGTGCTTCGGCAGAAAATACCAGACAACTTCTAAAGCAGGAACTGGAAATAAAATTAAGTGAACTTCAGGAAAAATGGCACTATACATCTCTGGAAAAGATTTTTTTTGAAGAAAAAATTTATAAAGAGCTGGAACAGAAGCACGAAACCTGGGAAAAGGTATTAGAAGCCATTGATAAAGCATTTCTGCCATTTAAAAAGAAACTAAAAAGGGAAATTGAAAGAGAGGATTTACTGAAACTAACCGAAAAACCAGTAAGAAGAATTTATAGGTTAGATATTCATGAACTGAATGAACAAATAAAAGGTATTGAGGCTGATATTGAACAGGTGCAATACGATTTATCTCATTTAACTGACTATGCAGTTGGGTACTATGAAAATCTATTAAAGAAGTATGGCAAAGGAAGAGAAAGAAAAACAGTCATAAAAGAATTTGATACCATTCAGGTTAAACAAGTTGCGATTGCCAATACCAAACTTTACATAAATCGGACAGAAGGCTTTATTGGAACCGGATTAAAGAAAGATGAATTATTATGTGAGTGTTCCGACTATGACGATATCATTGCCTTTACGAAAGCAGGAACCATGAAAGTGGTAAAAGTTGCCGACAAAGTATTCATTGGTAAAGACATCATTCATGCCGCTGTTTTTCAAAAGAATGATGAGCGTACTACCTATAATATGATTTATGTAGATGGCAAATCCGGTATAAGCTTCGCCAAAAGATTCAATGTAAATGGTGTTACGCGTGATAAAGAATACGATTTAACCAAAGGTTCGGAACGCTCCCGGGTACATTATTTTTCAGCCAACCCGAATGGCGAAGCTGAATCTGTTCGTATTGTATTAAGTCCAACCACCACAGCCCGCATCAAAGAACTGGATTTCTATTTCGAAGAATTAGAAATCAAAGGAAGAAGTAGTATTGGAAATCAGGTAACCAAATACAGCGTTAAGTCTATACGAATGAAAGAAGCCGGTAAAAGTACACTGGCTGGGAGAAAGCTTTGGTTTGATGATAAGTTTGGAAGATTAAATACTGAAGGAAAAGGAAAATATTTGGGCAGCTTTGAGGATGAAAAAATAATTGTCTTTAACAAAAATGGTACTTACGAAATTACCGATACAGAAATGAATCAGCGATTTGAACCAGAAAATATTGTATTAATTGAAAAGTATCAGCCCGAGCAGGTAATTACAGCTGTGTATCTCGATTCGGATAAAAAACAATTTACCATTAAGCGATTTTTAATTGAAACCAGTACACTGAAAACACCATTTACCTTTATAAAGGAAGGACAAGGAAATTACCTGGTAACGGTATCAACAAATGCAGAACCATTATTGGTAGTTTCAACTGGGAAAGGTCAACAAGTGCGCAAAGCAACTTTTAAAGTAGCGAAAATGGTAGAAGTTACTGGATGGAAATCAGTGGGTACCAAGCTTATTGAATTTCATAAAAGTATTGAGATGAACTGGCAACAATCCAATTCATCGGAACAGCAACAGCCAGAGTTATTTGAATAAAATATTGTAATTCTAAAATTAATGAAGCAAGAAATTAGGGTATTTTCTTCTTGCGAATCCTAAGGCTTGCTGTTTTATTGAGGTCACTATTGAGAAATATTTCATATCGCTTTTTTCCATCCCATATAACAAGTAGAGCTGAGTTCGGTGGGAAATTTCCCAAATTGTGCGCAAACATTGAAAGCTCGTTAAAGGGTAAAGTGGTATCAATTCGAATATTGGCTTTTTGAGGAATAATATCCAACATGCATTTATCCAATAGCAATTGATTATTTAAAAATAGAGAAACAGAATCTCCATCCACCTGACCATTGTCATACATTTCCAAACGAATCATATCATTATCAACTTCTAAGAATTGTGAAAATTCCTTGGGGCGGGCATTCATAGCGGATATTTCTTCGTTTCTCATTGGAGAAATATTTACCGGGACAGTTAAGGTTATTGTATCTTTTTTCTCAATAACCGGTGCAGGTGGTGCAGGCGGTGTTGGATTAACGGGTGGAGGTTGAACAGGAATATTTTTATAAACCTGGATACGTTTTTCTTTAGGAGCTTCAATTATTGTTGGCTCTGGAACATAGGGTAATGTATCATTTGATTTAACCAGCTTAAAATTGATATCCGGAACCAGATATCGATATTGGGCATTACTAACCAATAAGCCTTGCAAAGAGGAAGCGGTTTTTGATGCCACTAACCTAAAATAACCTTGCATATTGATGTAAAGCCCCCTGGAAGCACTCAAAGACTGATAATATACCAGAGGAAAATAATTAATGTGAACTGTTCTAACCGATTTATCGAACTGTCCTTTAATTGGAACCGTAAGTATGCTATCCTTAAAATAATAAATAAATTCTCCCCAAACCCTCGTACCCTGCTGTCTTAATACCAATTCGGAAAGATAACTATTGCTTTGCCGATTCGATTGCACGATTCCAACTCCATACCAGTGACCAGCAACCTGTTGACCATAGGTACAACTAAAAAGGATAAAAAATGAGCTTAGTATTAATACAATTCGAAACATGCAATAGATTTTGTATCCTCTTAAGCGATGATGAAATAAATTTCAATTCTAAATTAATTCAAAGCCCTCATTTTCAGCATTCATATGCGTTAAAATCAAAGTTTGTTAACAACTATTCCTCCCTCAAAAACTTAGTAACATGCTCTAAATACTAATCGGTGATGCTAGTGGGAAGTATCGTAACTTTGTACCGAAAACAGGCTGTATGCAAAATACCCCTATAACAGCTGGAATGTACTATGTACTTCCTGTTCAGCGTAAAACGGATTTTGGATTTTATTTGGATGATGGAAATGAAGGTATTCTTTTACCCAAAAGATTTGCCCCACGTGATCTTAGGATTGGTGATGAAATCAAAGTTTTTGTGTATCACGATTCAGAAAACCGCTTAATTGCCACCACCCAGCAGCCCAAAGCGATTGTTGGTGAAATAGCCCTGATGGATGCAGTTGCTGTTACTCAGCAGGGGGCATTTTTAGACTGGGGTTTGATGAAAGATTTGTTTGTTCCACAATCTAAACAATTGGGGATAATGCGGAAAGGGGGAAAGTATCTGGTTAAATTGTATATAGATGAAATGACAGGCAGAGTGGCTGCCACTGAAAAAATTGAATCACTACTGAATATCACTCCTTGTAAATTACAAGAAAGGGACTTAGTTCATTTGATTGCCTATCGCGAATCGGAACTGGGTTGGATCATGATTATCAATCATGAATTTACCGGAGTGTTGCATAGCAATGAAATTTTTACCGATATCCATAAAGGAGATCATTTTGATGGTTTCATCAAAAAAATCAGACCCGATGGTAAAATAGATGTATTGTTAGGAAAACCTGGATTTTCGAAAGTGGAAGATGAAGCCGCAAAGATTATAAGACTGCTGGAAGAGAATCATGGTTATCTGCCTTATAATGACAAATCGGAACCAGAAAGCATTTACCAGTATTTTGGCATGAGTAAAAAAACATTTAAAATGACGCTCGGAAATTTGTACAAGCAAAAAAGAGTTGACTTTACTAAAACCGGTATTCAGTTACTGGAATCCAACAATTAATTTTACAATAATTGTTTATGAATAATACATCCGTATATATTTTATCTGCAGTAAGAACTCCGATTGGAAGTTTTGGCGGACAATTCAAATCCCTATCTGCAACCCAGCTGGGGGCAATTGCAGTAAAGGGTGCTATTGAGAAAGCAGGCATAGAAGTTGATCAGGTTGAGGAAATCATTATGGGGTCGGTATTACAGGCTGGGTTAGGACAAGCACCGGCTCGTCAGGTTTCGCGTTTTGCAGGATTACCAGATACGGTTCGTGCGACCACTGTAAATAAGGTATGTGCCAGCGGTATGAAAGCGGTATCAATGGCTGCGCAGAGTATTTTATTGGGTGATGCGGATTTGGTAGTTGCCGGTGGAATGGAAAGTATGAGTAATGTACCCTTTTATCATGCCAATACCCGTTGGGGAAATAAATATGGTGCCACTACTTTGGCAGATGGTTTGCAACTGGATGGGTTAACAGATGTATACCACCAATACCCGATGGGCAATGCTGCTGAATTATGTGCAGCCAAATATGGAATCGGCAGAGCAGAACAGGATGCCTATGCAATTGAAAGTTATAGGAGAAGTCAGGAAGCCATTCAATCGGGAAAATTTGTAAATGAAATAATACCGGTTGAGATTGTAGGAAAAAAGGGCACAGTAATGATTGATAAAGATGAAGAACCCTTCCAAGTAGATTTCAATAAAATTCCCCAATTAAAACCGGCATTTGACAAAAACGGAACCATTACTGCCGCCAATGCATCTACAATGAACGATGGAGCCGCTGCCCTGGTTTTAATGAAAGGAGAGAAAGCAGATGCATTAGGTTTAGTTCCCATTGCTATTGTAAGGAGTTATGCAGATGCAGAACAGGCACCGGAATGGTTTACTACAGCTCCTGCTAGTGCATTACCTCAAGCAATTAAAAAAGCGAGATTACAGCAAGCCGATATTAGTTATTTTGAAATCAATGAAGCGTTTTCTGTAGTTGCACTTGCCAATCAGCAATTATTGAATATAGCAAGGGAGCAGTTAAATGTTAGAGGTGGAGCGGTATCATTGGGGCATCCACTGGGTTGTAGTGGGGCTCGCATACTGGTAACCTTAATACATACTTTGCATCAGGATCAAAAAAGATATGGGGCTGCCGGTATTTGTAATGGGGGAGGAGGAGCCAGTGCCATGATAATTGAAAATCCAAATTATAAGTAGCATGATCAGCATCAGAACATTTCAGGAGCAAGAAGCGGAGCTACTCGCAGAGATCAGTAGAACCAGCTTTTTTCAAACATTTGCTCCAGATAATACGGAAGAAAATATGAGCTTATTCATGCAACATCAGTTTACAGCAGAGCGAATTATTTTGGAAATGGGCCAACCAGGCAATACACATATGCTGGCCTTATATAATGATGAACCGGCAGGATATATTTTTTTAAAACAAAGAAGTCACCCCTTATTGGAATCCTGGGATGCCCTCGAAATTAGTCGTATTTACTGCTTACAGGCTTTTCAGGGAAAAGGAGTAGGAAAGGCATTATTGGAGTATGCATTTCATTTTGCCAAACAATTAAAACTGGATACCATCTGGCTGGCTGTTTGGAAAGAAAATGCGAAAGCACTCGCTTTTTATAACTCATTCGGATTTCAAATTTTCGGGGAAACAGATTTTATGTTGGGGAATGATTTACAAAAGGATTGGCTAATGAGTAAGCATACAAAAAAATAGTTACCTAAGCTAAATTGAATTCAAATAGTAATATTAGTTATTACCAGACACTAAATTACCGGTACCGCAGGAGTAGGTGTAACTGGGTACCGAATTTCCACAAATAGATAAATTGAGTATTCCCGTATTGATTGGATAAACAGCAACACCCGATTGAATGCTAACATTTGTGGCCTGAATATTTAATTTGGCAGCAGAACTGTTTAACTCAAACAAAGGTCTGCCTACCCAAGAACTGCCGCTCCAGATTTTTGAATTGTCAAAATTGATGGTTTTCAGCCCATTTATGCTTATCGTGCGGGTGGTGTTGGCAGTAGTAGATTTCCAGCTGAATAAACCACAGTTATAATATTTTTGAGCATCCATACCCTTTACCAATACATTTTCAAGGGTATGCAAAGAATTGGGTTCACTCCCCCAACCCAGCTGAAACGGAGCTCCATTTCTATGTGCGAGAATGGTTACATTTTTCACAGTAAGGTTCCCATATAGTTTAATGGCATCATCCGTAACATCAATGGTACTATTGGTTATAGACGAACCTGACCCGGCACCAAATCCATCACAATTGCTGATACTTTCTTCAGCTCTTTGTTCAACAATAGATACGTTATCTACCTGAATGGGAGCAACAAATGCAGTGATATTATACGTGCGGGAATTTCGGAAGGTAAGGGTACTCACTTTTATGGTATCACCCGCTGGCAAATACATACATGAAATAGCACCATATTTCCACTTAAGGCAATCCGAAGCCCTGTCGTCACCGGTAGTTTTATTGCAATCCGGAGAATTGTCAAGTTTATTCGGACCACGCGCCCAAGCAACTGTATTGGTACCAAAAATTACCGAACTATTTCTGTCTTCCCCCCTAATAATGATTCCATTTTGCAATCTAAATCCACCGGTTACAGTAACATTTGCTGCAATCACAATCGTTTTTATTTCTACTGGAGGCTGAAAATAAAAAGATTCAATATCATCATCACCTCCCCAATTAACAGCACTTGTAATTCGTAGCGTTCCGGTTGAAGCGTCCCAGGTTGCTTTTCCCGATAATCCACGATCGATGAACCATTGGGGGAAACTAACCCCCGAATCTTTGGAATTACACCCCATTATAACAATAACCAGCCACAATAATGCTAACTTCCAATTTGATGAAGCGTAAATAAATTCAAAAGATTTTTTCATAATTCAAAACTGGATATTCTCATATAGAGAAGAAAAAATAGGAGATAAGTTGCCTGTAATTTTACAAAAAGAAGCAAATTTCATTGCAAAAAATCTCCATCAATAATCAATAAACTGGCACCTTCCTCGGTAACGGATCGATGAGAACCCTGGTTATCATATACAACATAGGTATCGCCCTTGTAAAGCAATATTTTTTCACCTGTACTCAGCTCACTGACAAACGAACCTTCCAAACAATGTACAATATGCCCCTTTTGGCACCAGTGATCAGCAAAATAACCGGGAGAATATTCCACCCTTCGAACCCGTAAACCATTCCACTGCTGGGTCTGCCAGAACGCAGTACCCGTTTCTCCAGGATAAGTAACTTTTTCAATATTGGCCCAATCTATGGTTTGGAAGGGAATGGAAGTCATATTAAAAGATTAGGACAGAATGAACAAAAAAATTACAGATTACTCTGCGCATTTTTGCTGCGCATATGATACACTACAGTGATTAACAACAATACAACACCAACTAACATATCAATCCTCATTACCATTTGTAACAGCGAATTGCTATCCCCCAAAAAATAATATAAGCCAACAAAGACGAAAATACTGATCAGTCCTACTATAGATGCAGTTAAATAATTCTTCTTCTTAATGGCGGAGTAGATTGATCCAAATCCGATCATTCCAAACAAAAATGCCCAGTACCGTAATAGTTGTTGCATTTGTTGGCTGGAAATTCCCTCCCCATAAGCATTCAGCATCCGATTGTTCAGGAACCATAAACTAAAAGGTATTAATTGGACTAAACCAGTTAATAAGAGTATGATCCTATAAAAGAATTCCATGTAGAACTTTTATTTGAGAGAAATACAAAAAATCAAGTACACTTACTTCAACAAGTATTGAAAAGACATCAAAAAATTAAAGCAATATTGTACATAAAATATCTACCAAATACCCTGCAAACTCTTACGAAACAGAACGTAGGTAGGATGGGCAGTAAATATAATTTAAGCCAGTTCTTTCAATATAAAATATCTTTCAGGCTTCGTTTTAGTTCGTCCAACGATTTTTCTGGCCTCTAAATCAAGTTTTACTGTTTCACCATACCATTGAACACCACCTTCAAAATTATCCTTTACACGAGCAAACAGTGCCTCCATTAGCTCCGTATGTGTAAGTTCAGCATTAGATAGAATGCATAACAAATTTTCACGAATAAATGTATACTTAACAAGCGAAATTTTCTTATTAGTTTTCCCAGGTATTGGATGTAAGGATTGGATTTGTTCCGGTTTCATAAACTAAATGATTGTAAAAAAACACAATTCAATATCTCCTAGGTTTAACTATTTTATTAAATAAATGAATGGACTGAATGTTTTTTTCTTGTTTACTTTTTATAAACAGACTTCCCTTCTTTAATAGTTTCCAAAACTTGTATATCCTTAATTTCCATAATAGGTACCTTAACCGGATTTTTATCCAGTATCACCATGTCAGCTAACTTGCCCGCTTTTAATGTACCCTTTGAAGATTCTTCAAAATATTCGTAAGCACCATTAATCGTTAACGCCTTTAATCCTTGATAGGGAGTTATCCGCTCTGCTTCACCCACAACCACACCATTACGAGATAATCGGTTAACAGAAGTCCATAACAAAAATAGTTGATCCATAGGGGTTACTGCCCCGTCGGTATGGTTGGTACAAGTGATACCCATATCCATAGCAGATTTCATAGGACTAAGATAATCAGCCCTCTCTTTACCCAAATTGGCCAGGTGAATGTCACCCCAATAAAAAGTATGATTGGTAAAAAAGGAAGGGACCATATTGTACTTCTTATAAAGCGCTAATTGATCCGGACGCATAATTTGAGAATGGATAATGATGGTTCTCCGGTTATTACCAGTATCGTTTAATTGCTTAATTGCATTTTCATGCCCTCTCAGCATCATATCCACCGATGCATCTCCATTGCAATGTGAATAAACCTGTACATTATTTTTATAACAAGCTAACATCAACCCATTGACCTGTTCTTGAGTTAAGTTGGGAAACCCTTTGCAATCTTTCACACAACCAGGTACAGGAGTTAAATAAGGTTTAGTAAGAAAAGCCGTTTTACCCTGTGGCGAACCGTCTACTGCCATTTTTAAACCACAGTATTTTAGGTGATTGTTTAATACACCCCAAGTTATCTTTCCTGTGCCCAAAACTTCGTTTGCCATCATAAATGCTGGAGCAGTCTCAATATCCAAAAACAACTGATTGTTAGCAGCAGCTCTCTCAAGAAGGGGCATCTTTTCGGCCATCAGTAAGTGCTCTGATGCGGTTGTTACCCCACAACTTGCATAATACTTTTGAGCTGCTTGCAGCTTTCTAAATTCCTGTTCATCCGATAGCGACTTTTTTGTTAATGGTGCAAAAGCTGCCATGGCCATTTCCTGTACCAAACCTTCCAGTTCTTTACTACCTTTTTTACGAATAAACGTACCCCCTTCCGGATCGTTTGTTGCCGCAGATAAACCTGCCTTTTTAAAAGCCACCGTATTGGCAACCAACATATGACTGGAGGTATGCATTAGAATTACTGGGTTAGATGGAAACGCTACATCAAGCTCTGCAGCAGTAGGATGCCTTTTTTCTTGTAAAAAATCCTGGTCATATCCCCAGCCAATTAATAAATCTGTATCATTAAAATTCTGTTGCTTTTTTAATTCATTCAGTTCCGAAATAATATCTGCTATAGAAGAAACTTTTCCAACAGGTGCCGGACTAAGATTGGCTTGCACAGTTGCATCTGCTACCGTTAAAATGTGACTATGCCCATCGATAAATCCAGGCAGTAAAGTTTTACCTTTCAAATCATTCATTTGGGTATTAGTTCCTTTCAATTTTTCAGCATCAGCCTTGGTTCCGGCTAAAATAATTTTCCCATTTTTTATAGCTAATGCTTCTACATATTGTGCTTCATTTCCTTCCATAGTTATGATGTCACCACCAAAGTAAATAATATCGGCTTCGCTATTATTTGCTTGATTACAATTGGTAAAGCTTATTATGAAAAGAAGAAAAATTATATAGTTTAATATTCTCATAAAATGAAATGTTTTATTTAGTTTTTTGTTTATTGATAAAAATAACCAAACAAATCCAAAGTTCTGATTGGAGACTTAGATTGATGGAAAAATATTTTACATATGAATATAGTCAATCTAAATAACACAAATATTTGAACTAATTTAAGTCCATTCTAGTTCGAAGAAAGATCAGTATTTGGCACTTATCAAATATTCGTCGATTTCAGATAACTATTTCTTTCCCATACCCACCCAAGGACCCAATTTATGTTGCCGCTCACTAAAAGTATCTGCAAAAGGACCAAATGGATGATCCACTGGCTTTACTTTTATATTGGGCCAGTCGCTCGAAATATCAAAGCCGGGCCGCGGCTGTGAATTGATAAATGCTGCTACATCCCATGCTTCCGAATCCGTTAATTGAGGCTGATGATAATTAACCGGATTCGGCATATTATTTTTTACATAGCCCGCTAAACGAGATAATCTATATAAACCTGCCCCTGTTGTATAACTGTGCTCACCCCATAATGGCGGATAGGTATATTCGTTTCCTGAAAGATTGATTTGTCCTTCGCCCTGTTTACCATGACAACGTGCACATTGGGTAAGATATATTTTTCCTCCACTTAGCGGGTCTGCAGCTCGTTGCATATAGGGTAATTGTTGGATACCCGAGCCCTTTACCTTTTTACCTTTGGGCACTTCAGCTCCCAACCATTGTATATAGGCTACCATGGCACGCATTTCACGACTGGTAGAGTCAATCGCTTTACCATGTAAACTCCGCTGTAAACAATCGTTGATGCGTTTCTCAATCGATTCGATGGTTCCCGAACGTTCGCGAAATCGAGGATACATACTCGCAACCGAGCCATAATTGTTTCCCCAGGGTTTTGTTCCTGCTTCTAAATGACAATTCTGACAATTCATGCCATTGGTAATAGTGGCTACCGAACCCTTTGGACCCAAATATTGGGCAGTATGTGCAATCAGGTTGCGACCATACCGAATTTCAATGCCAATACTGTCTACAGGTATTTGATTTTCTCCAGCACCCGTCCAACAATTCGCTGCTGTATCAATATCAGCAGTTGGATTAATGGCAGCAGTATTACATGATATGAAAATGATTAGTATAAAAACTTTAAAGCCAATAATTTCACGAATGCTATTCATATTAATGCGGCAACCGATTTCGCAACCTGCCATATACCCAGGTACCCGCGAGAGCCGAAACTAAAATAACAATAAATACCGAATAGCCACTCCCTATTACCGCAAAAATGGGGCCCGGACAAGCACCCGTAAGCGCCCATCCGATACCAAAGATGAGTCCTCCCAGTATTTGTCCTTTCTGAAAAGTTACTTTTCGCATGGTAATTGCTTGTTGCGTAACAGACCGAATCTTGCTATACCGCAATACCTGTACACCTAATGCGCCGGTAATAATAGCAGACCCAATTACCCCATACATATGAAAATTTTGAAAATGAAACATTTCCTGAATGCGAATCCAGGATATTACCTGCGCCTTGGTAAGCAGCACCCCAAAATATATACCTACTATAAAAAAAGTTATTGCCAATGAAAAGGGAAGTGGCGTAGTTGCCGATGGATCGGCACAGGGGTCGGTGTTGAGTTCTATATCGGTTTCCTGTAAAGTTGTATTGGTTTGCATCGATCAAAGTATAAAGGGTAAAATACAATAGGTGGCAAATATGCCACCCAGCATAAAACAAATGGTGGCTAACAGCGAAGGCCATTGAAATTGGCTGATGCCGGTAATGGCATGACCACTGGTGCAGCCCCCGGCATACCGAGTTCCAAAGCCAACCAAAAATCCTCCTACCACCATACAAATAAATCCCCGTAGGGTAAAAAGTGAATCCCAGCTAAATAAATCTTCAGGTAATCCCCTTGGATATTGCGTAATTTGATGTGAAGCTAAATAGGTTTGTAATCTAGCATCAATCTGAAAGGTAGCGGGAGTGGTTAATAAATTTGTTGCAAGCAATGCACCAATAAAAATGCCGAATACAAAAAATAAATTCCACCGCTCACTTCTCCAATTGTATGAAAAAAAAGGAATTTTTGCAGGTATGGCGGCGGCGCAAATATGCCGAAGAACTGAGGAAATACCCAGTCGTTTATTATCAATCCACATAAACAACGGAACCGTTAATCCCAATAAAGGTCCAGCAACATACCAGGGCCAAGGTGTAAATATCCAATCGAACATATTGTTTTTGAACAAAAATAATATAAATCTACTAAATTAGTAGAGTAATGTGAAATTAAAGAAATAATTCTTTAATTATTATAAAACATCCCATCACTAGAATAAACCACCCGAAATATTTTTTCAGTTGTTCACCCGGAACAGATTCGCCCAGTTTTCTGCCAATAAAAGTGCCGGAAACAGCTAACACAGTAAGGGGAATTAACAGTTGTAAGTGAAATAAGTGACCATGCAATAAATCACCAGCAAATCCTGTAAGGGTATTCAAGGCAATGATGAACAGGGAAGTACCGATTGCTTGTTTCATAGTTAACCGAAAAGAAAATATCAGCACCGGAATTACTATAAAACCTCCACCTGCTCCCAATAATCCGGTTAACAAACCCACTTCAATTCCTCTCCATAATGCTTTAATGGTTGGAATACCCTTTCCGGATTGTTCATTTTCTATAATGGGCTCGGAACGCAACATTTGAATTGCAGCAATTACCATAACAATTGCAAATAACACCATAATAAGCAGAGATCGGGAAATAATGAATAAGTTATGCTGATAGATGATTGCAGGAATCAATGGCAATAAGTACTTACGCACAAGTAAAACCGTTAACAGAGAAGGAATGCCAAATAGTAATCCTGCTTTAAATACAATATATCCTCGTCGAAAATATTTATAAGCACCGGCTAAACAACTACAACCAACTATGCATAAAGAGTATCCGGTTGCATCTGCGGGAGGAATGTGAAATAAATATACCAATACAGGTATCGTTAAAATAGAGCCACCGCCTCCAATCATGCCCAAAGAAATACCTATCAACAAGGCTGCTAAATAACCTGCGATTTCCATGTACTTGTAATTGCTGTAAAGTTGCACTTAATTTTGGAAGATGGAAGTAATAATTATTACAAAATTTATTTTACTTCCTATCCAATACCTACTCTTTGGTAAACATGTTCATCCAAAGAAATTGCTCTAATTATATACCGAGCCAGATCCCCCGCCTGTATGGGAGGTAACCCGTCAATAGGAAAAGTATCAGTGTACGTGCTATAAGCTTTCCCTTCCGGAGCATCAGTTATTTCCGATACACAAACCATTGTATATCGGAGCTGTGAGGCTTTGAGCAATTCCAATACCCTTACATATTGCTCACTTACCTCTTTTTTTTCTACCGGATACCCTGCAGATTCAAAAACATATTTTCCGGCATCATCCTCTAATATTCCATCTGTAGATACAATAATCAGTCGAGACTTTTGCTGTTTTTTCATGGCAGCAATAATATTGGTACATCCGATAATTCTGCTTTTATCGCCTGATTCCATATTTCCGGTAAGTGTTATAACTACTGCATCAGTTCCCCGTATAGCTTTTGCAATTCCTTCCGAATCCATTATATAACCCTTTATTGCAGTCAGTAGGGGGTTGTTATCCAGTTTATCAAGCCATAGCTCAATATTTCTATCAAAAGCAGTTACCTCCCAACCCAAAGCAAGCGTCTGCTCGCATAATCGCCTGCCAACCACACCCGTAGCTCCGAAGATGGTTAATTTCATATAATGGGAAATATATTGATTTATACCAGAGCCGTAATCTCATCCATTTGAATAGCCATGTGGCTCTCATCATATATCACATCCCCATTTTTAAATACAATGATTTGAGGCGACTCATGATGTACTTTAAAACGATCGGCTATTGTATTACTAATAGAGCGGAAACTTAATAAATCTAGATAATAGAAATCTATACCAACCGGTGCTTGCTCCCGCTCAAGCCGGTTGAGTACCATAGAACTAACACTGCAACGGGTACTGTGCTTAAAAATAACTTGTAAACGTTGATGAGAACGAGCAACGATGTCATCTAGTTGACTCATTTCCAAAAGCGAAATCCATTCCATTGTGCAAAACTAACGAATTGCCTTATCATTAATTTCCCTGACGAAAATAATTTGGATTCGTTGTAGGGCAACCACGGCCTTTGGTTGAAGAGCAGGAGGTAAGAGCTATACCAGCTAACAAAACTATAAATAGGAAAGTAGATAACTTTTTCATAGGAAACGGTTAAATGACCGATTAGGCTTTAAATTGCACTCTTCAAAGATACCTATCTAACCGATTAAGCTGCCTAAGCCGTCTGTTCAAAAATTGTTAATAGTATTAAAACGTATGAAGTTACATTTTATTTCGATTGGTGGAAATGTTATGCACCAATTGGCAATTGCCTTGAAACATAAAGGTCATACCGTTACTGGCTCAGACGACGAAATTGTAGATCCCGCCAGGAGTAATTTAGCTGAAGCAGGATTACTTCCAACTTCAATTGGATGGAATAGTGAATTGATAACCAAATCTTTAGATGCAGTAATCCTGGGTATGCATGCCAGAGAAGATAATCCGGAATTACAAAAAGCAAAAGCACTTCAGATTCCCATTTATTCTTTCCCAGAATATATTTACCGTGAAAGCCTAGGGAAGCAGAGAATAGTTGTAGGAGGTAGTCATGGCAAAACTACCACCACAGCCATGATCATGCATGCCTTTCTAAAATGTGGAAAAGAATTCGATTATCTGGTGGGGGCCCGCCTAAAAGGATTTGAGCAGTCGGTAAAAATTTCAGAGGCTCCCATAATTGTATGTGAAGGAGATGAATATCCAGCCAGCGCAATTGTAAAAAAGCCAAAGTTTCATTTTTTGCACCCTCATATTGCAATCATCACCGGCATTGCCTGGGATCATATTAATGTTTTTCCCACATTTGAAATATACCTGAATCAATTTGAGATATTTATTAATAAAATTGAACCAGGGGGAATACTGATTTACAACCAAACTGATTCAGTCCTCAATAAATTGGTACAGTCTCAAACAAGAACAGATATTACATACCTTCCTTATCAAATACCTGTACATGTTATACATGAGGGTATAACATCAATAAACCTGGAAAATGCAACCGGAACATTGCAGGTGTTTGGAGAACACAATTTGCTCAATCTTCAGGCTGCATGGTTGGTTTGTAAACAGCTGGGGATTAATGCTAAAGAATTTTTACAAGCAATGCACGATTTTTCGGGTGCAGCCAAGCGACTTGAATTAATCGCTTCGAATTCATCCACAAGGGTATATCGCGATTTCGCACACGCTCCCAGTAAAGTTACAGCCACACTTCAGGCCATCCGTCAGCAATTCCCCCACCATACTATTTTGGCAGTGCTGGAATTACACACCTTCAGCAGTTTGAACGAGTTATTCCTGCACGAATACAATCAATCCCTGAATGCTGCCGACAAAGCGGTTGTTTTTTATGCAGCTCATGCGTTGGAACTAAAAAAACTACCACCGCTCTCAAAGGAAAAAGTACAGGAAGGGTTTAACAGAAAAGATCTGGAAATTATTCAGGACAAAACAGTATTGGTAAATTGGCTACAAAATCAGGATTATTCGAATTCTGTTTTATTACTGATGAGTAGTGGTAACTTTGATGGGGCAGATATGCTTACATTTGCCAAATCAATTACTGCCTAATAACTCGCTACCCATGAATCTGCAGCTTACCAAACCGATTGCTTTTATAGATCTCGAAACCACCGGAATTAGTATTACCAACGACCGCATTATTGAAATAGCAATCGTAAAAATTTTAACTGATGGATCTCGACAGGTAAAAAGAAAACTAATTAACCCGGGGATGCCAATCCCCTCAGGTGCAACAGCCGTTCATGGAATTACAGATGAAATGGTGAAAGATGCACCTTCATTTAAGCAGGTTGCAAACGAATGTAAACAATTCATGGATCATTGCGACATTGGGGGGTATAACAGTAACCGCTTTGATATTCCGATGCTGATTGAAGAATTTTTACGCTCAGGTATTGAATTTTCAACTGAGGGAAGAAAGTTTGTTGATGTTCAGAAGATCTTCCACAAAATGGAAGAAAGAACGCTTTCAGCTGCCTATAAATTTTATTGTCAAAAAAATCTGGAAGGTGCGCATAGTGCAGAAGCAGATGCTCAGGCAACTTTCGAAATTCTGGAAGCACAGGTTACCCGCTATCCTCAAATGGGGGCAACAGTGGAAAGCATAGTACAATTTACAGGAGAGGATGAAATGGTTGATTTTGCCCGCAGATTTATCAAAGAGAATGGTGTTGAAATATTCAATTTTGGAAAGCACAAAGGTAAGCCGGTTGAAAAAGTATTAAAAGAAGAACCCCAATATTACGATTGGATGATGAAGGGCGACTTTGCTATGAATACCAAACAAAAACTGACCGAAATTCTGAATCGTACATTACTTAAAAAATTCTGATTAATCACCTTTCCCATTATTTAACATAGTCTGTCAATAGGATTTTTGTAATTTAGTAGCTTAAGTAAAACTTTTGGAAAAAGTAGTAATCATACCTACCTATAAGGAAAAGGAAAACATACGTGCCATAACAGAAGCCGTATTTTCCTTGCAACAGCAATATCATATTCTGGTTATTGATGATAATTCACCCGATGGTACTGCACAAATTGTAAAGGATATGATGACAGATTATCCTGATCAATTATTTTTAATTGAGCGACAAGGAAAATTAGGTTTAGGTACCGCCTATATTACTGGTTTCAAATGGGCATTGGAAAAGGGATATCAATATATAATGGAAATGGACGCCGATTTTTCCCATAATCCAGCCGACCTGGAAAGATTATATATTGAATGCAAATCCGATAGAACCGACGTTTGCATTGGCAGCCGGTATGTTCCTGGTGGTAAAACAGAAAATTGGCCACTTGATCGGCATATTTATTCAAAAGGAGGCGCATTTTACACAAAAATGATTACCTGGATGCCAGTAAACGACCCCACTGCTGGCTTTGTTTGCTATAGCAGAAAAGTACTAGCCTCAATGAACCTGGATGAAATTAAGTTTGTGGGATATGCTTTTCAAATTGAAATGAAACTGGCGTCCTGGAAACTCGGATTTCGGTTAAAAGAAATACCCATCACTTTTGTTGACCGAAAAGTTGGAAGTAGTAAAATGTCGAAAGGTATTATTCAGGAGGGAGTATTCGGTGTTCTGCAAATGCAATGGAATAGCTTCATGGGGCATTACCGTAAAAAAGTAAAAAAGCAGTTGGCCTAATAAGGTTCTTCCCCTCACTTATTCCAGGTTTTTGTATATTGTTCAAATGAAAAAGGCGCTAACCCAGCTGCATATTGCAGTTTTATTAGCCGGATTTACCGGAATTTTAGGGGCACTTATTCAGTTAAATGAAATTGGGCTGGTTTGGTATCGGATTGCAATTACAGTAGGTACCCTGCTGCTGGCAGCACTTGTATTAAAACAATCAGTTCGCATTGCCTTTGCTCAGGGCTGTAAACTTATGGGAATTGGCAGTATCATCGCTCTCCATTGGGTTTTCTTTTATGGCAGCATCAAATTATCGAATGTATCTATTGGATTAATTTGCTTTGCATCGGTTGGACTATTCACTTCTATTTTCGAGCCACTCATCAATAAAACTTCATTTGAACCATCTGAAATGTTACTGGGATTGATGAGTCTTTCCGGTATCTACATCATCTTTCATTTCGATTCCCGATATCAAACCGGCATCATAATGGGAACCCTATCATCCATACTGGCAGCCATTTTTTCTGTTCTAAATAAAAAAATGGTTTCGCAAACCGCACCGCGCTTAATGCAGTTATATGAAATGGCAGGAGGATTACTTGTGCTCAGCCTATTGATGCCACTCTATTTACATTATTTTCCCGCAGGTAACCGTATCCCAACGCTTATGGATATTGGTTGGCTACTGCTGTTAAGCTGGGCATGTACGATTTGGGCAATGGACCTGATGCTGAAAAGCTTACAACATATTTCTGCATTTACACAAACCCTCACCCTTAACCTCGAGCCAGTTTATGGAATCGGGATGGCATGGCTCTTTTTTAAAGAAAATGAAAAATTGAATAACAGTTTCTATCTTGGATTTTCATTGATAGCCCTCTCTGTTGCCATACAAATGTATCGGGTAAATAGAAAATCAGCACCCAAATCGATCCATTAAAATTCTACAATAAACCCAATGGTAGGTGCAAAAATTGCATCTGCATTATTCAGATAAAATGGAATGGCATTACTTCCATTTTGTTGAATGGGTAAGTTATCCGTTGTTTGAAATCCGCTATTATCTGCTGTTCGTTTAAAAGAATAAAAGGGTGGTGCCGGACTCTTGGCCAAATACCAGTTGGTGATATCCAAATATAAATCGAGTGTAGTTCTCTTATAATTCCATTTTTTGTCAATCCGAATATCGCTGGCATTGAACGCCTGCAGCCGTTGACTATTGAGCTTAGAGTAATCGAGAATACCCGATCCAAGAGTAAGGAAATTCAGCCTGCTGGCGGCTTCATCATAAGGGGTACTGGGAACACCTCCCTGATAACGAAACTTCAACCCAAGCTCCCAGTTACGGTTGAATTTATATCCCATAATGATACTCACTAAATGTCGGTTATCCCATGAGCTGGGTATCAATGTTCCGGAACGGTTGCTATACTGGCTATTGAAATAGGTGTAACTAAAAATACCAAAAAATCGTTTGGTTAATTTCTGCTGAGCAAAAAACTCAAATCCATAACTGCTTCCGGTTCCAGAAGTAGTTATCGGTTCATTACCCAATACATTAAAATCTCCACCTAAATTCGAAAGGCTAATACCATCTTTCACATTCACTGCCACCTGAGCATATTGCTTAAAAAAAGTTTCAAATGTAAATCGGGTTGCATCAGAAGGTAAATATTCAATACCAGCAACATAATGTGTACTGCGTAAATAATCTGAACCTTTGTTTACATAATCCCCAGCAGCATTTTTAAATCCAAGCGATGTATAGGGTGTTACCTTGTAATAGGTTCCCACGGAAGCGTTCAGGGTAAACTTATCCGCTAACACATAACTGAGTGAAATGCGCGGTGAAAGTGTTTTAAGAGGATCGCTTCCTGAACTTGTAAATGAATTCATATCCGTTCTTACACCCAGATTGATACCTAAGCGATTCTCGAAGAAGCGTTTGCCGGTTTGAAAAAATCCACCCCACTTTGCCATTTGTAAGCTTGTGTTATACTGAAACGTTACCGCCGGTTGTATCAATACCCCTGCATTGTCTTTAATAGCCGGTCGAATAATTTGGAAAGTTTGATTGGAATAATTTACCCATTCTGCCTGCAATCCGAAACTATATTTCCAACCTGCCCGATTTTTATTTACATCAAACCGTAGTTTATTCTCAGTTTCTCTGGATGTATAATTTAATGTTTGTAAACCTTTTACCGGCCCTAGATTGTTCTCATATTTTTCTGCAGAATTATTAAAATCGTTTCTGCTGATGCTCAAATTCCAGAATCCATTATTAATCAATCGCTTAATAGCTGCCCCTACTGTATAATTCCATTGATTGATTCCCGGATTACTATTGAGCGCATATAATTTTTCGGGGGTTGCTTTTTTAGGAGCTGCAAAACTAAACTCATCAATGGCACCAACGCCGAGTAAGGTTAAGGTTGTTTTCTTATCGATGCGATGATTTACTTTATACTGAAAGTCCCAGAAATTCGGACGAATAGGTAAATCAATCAACTTAAACAATACCTGCAAATAACTTCTACGGGCGGAAGCTAAAAATGTAGTTTTGCCATCCTTACTTAACGGCCCATCGAATGTGGCAGCCAATTCAGTTGCGCTTAAACGTATATTTCCCTGCAAACGATTTTCATTGCCTCTCTTTTGTTTAAACTCAAATACAGATGAAAGTGCATTCCCATATCTTGCATCAAATGCAGAGGAACTTAATTTCACATCCTCCAAAAAACTCACATTCAACATTCCGGTAGGCCCGCCTGCGCTTCCCTGGGTTGAAAAGTGATTGATAACAGGTATCTCAATTCCATCCAGGTAATATACATTTTCATTAGGCGCACCGCCTCGGATAATGATATCATTTCTAAATCCGGCAGCGGAACTACCCGTTCCACCCACACCCGGTAATGCCTGAATCACGCGGGAAACATCGAAGTTTCCGCCGGGATTACTTTTAATTTCCTCAGTCGTTAATCTTTGCACACTTAGAGGCGTTTCCAAAGTTGCGGCCCTAGCTGATTTTTTATTTCCGGTAACCACGGTAACTCCTTGAAGAACAGATACCTGTGCATCTAACTCTATTACAAAATTATTTTCGTTTCCGCTGGTTATGGGAATATTGTATAATATTTTCTTATCATAACCTAAGGCAGTAATTTGAATAGAATAGCTTCCCACTTTTACACCGGTAATCCTGAATTGACCTACGCTATCAGAAAGTATCGCTTTTTGAAATCCTAAAATTTGTATAGATGCACCTGAAATGGGTTGCTGAGAAACCCGATCAATAATATTACCAGAGACAATTCCGGTATTTTGCGACAAAACGAAATAAGGAAAAACTACAAAGCTGAATAAAATGGAAATAAATCTCATAAAACAAAATATGCCTATATATACAAATCATACTGTTGAATGTTCAGATTTAATAGTACATTTTTACTTCAACTCAATAGAGATTTGAAATGTGCATCCCGGCACTTATATTTACAAGATTAAACCCAGGTATATGTTGAAAACATTGTTTACTACATTTCTATTACTATTAATAACATTTGTTCAAGCACAGAAAAAACCGCTCGATCATACGGTATATGATGGATGGGAAAGTATTGGAGAGCGGTTAATTAGTAATGATGGGAAATATGTAGCTTATACCATAACTCCACAGGAAGGCGATGCTATGTTAACAGTGAAGGAATCGAATGGGAAGGCAATAATGTCTGTTCCCCGAGGATATTTGGCATCCTTCTCGGATGATAATGCTATACTGGTTTGTAAAATTCGTCCCCCATTCGCAGCTACCCGGGATGCGAAAATTAAAAAGAAAAAGCCTGAGGAAATGCCAAAAGATAGTCTGGCAATTATCAACCTCAATAATCGTCAAATCACCAAAATAGCATCGGTTAAGCAATATAAATTTCCAGAGGAAGGAGGTAATGGATGGCTGGCTTATTGGTTAGATAAACCTGTGTCGGTTCCTCAAATGGCAACTGTTCCCGACTCACTTACCCGACTCAACAAACTCATACAATTGGCTGACAGCTTAAGCAGGGCTGCCGACAGTCTTCGTAAAAAAGCTTCGGAAGTAACTTCTCAGGGGCTTTCAGTACTCAAACCAGCCCCATCCGTAAAAGGAAATGGAAATAACAATATGGAACCTGTAGAAGAGGGCACTGAGTTGGTGATTTTGCAATATACTACAGGCAAGGAATATCATTATCCGCTGGTTGCAGAGTGGATGTTTAGCAAAAAAGGAAACACATTACTCTACGAAAAAACGCGCAAAAACAGTGATGCGAAAACCAAAAACTCCATTCACCTTGTTAACCTCAATACGCTAAACGACCAAACCATTCTTACCGGATTCAATGATGCCAAATCGTATGTAATGGACGAAGAAGGGAATCAAGTTGCATTTGTTGCGGAAAGAGATAGCAGTTCGAAGGCACTGTTGAAATTTTATCAATTGTATCATTTTAAATCGGGTAACGATAGTGCTCAATTGATTGCAACCCGCAACACACCGGGAATGCCCACCGGTTATATAATTGCCGAATCGGCAGTAGCAAGAGGTGAGCAGTCGTTTAGAAGAGCAGGTGGAGATAATATGTTCTTTAGTAAATCGGGTAAGCAATTATTTTTTGGAACAGCATTACAGCTTCCGGCAAAAGACACATCACTACCCGACTTCGAAAGAGTAAGTGTTGATATCTGGCACTACAACGACGACCAAATTCAACCGGCGCAATTAAGAAGTTTATCATCAGACCTCAATCGCTCTTTCTTAGCCCAATACGATTTTGGTACTAAGCAGGTAATACCACTTGGAAATAATGCCCTTAGAACCGTATGGCCAACTGCAGAAGGGGAAGGCAAGCACTTTTATGCCTCATGCGATACCGGTAAAAGAATCGCTTCACAATGGCAAGGATATGTACTGAATGATCTTTATCATGTAAACCCGCAAACCGGCATTTCAACCTTAATTGAAAAAAATGTAAAGGGTAGTCTGATTAGTCCATCCGTTGCTGGCGATAAACTGGTTTGGTACGACGAACCTAAAAAAACCTATTATCACTATGATGCCCTTACCGGAAAAACGAATGCATTTGCCAAAGACATTCCCTATCCATTATATGATGAAGAAAATGATGTACCTGATGATCCCAATGCAGAGGGTTGGATTAAGTGGACCGCCAACGACCGGTATTTACTGTTATACGATAAATATGATATCTGGAAAGTAGATCCCAGTGCAAAAGAAAAATCAGTTTGCCTAACCAAAGGGCGTCAGCAAAAAATACAATACCGATTTATTGCTACCGACCGGGACGAAAAATATTTTAGCGACAATGCAGTATTATTATTAAGAACTTTTGATGAAAAAGATAAAAGTAGCGGATTGGCAACACTTTCTCTGGCAACGGGGCAAACGAAGGAATTATTTAAAGAGGCGGTTGCTGTGGGACTTTCCGTATTGAAAGCGAAAAATGCACCAGTTTATCTGTACACAAAAGAAACCTTTAGTAAATCTCCCGACATTTATACATTACAGGAAGGCAGTGCACAAAATCGGCTAAGTGAAATCAACCCGCAACAACAGCAATATAATTGGGGAACAGCCAGTTTATTTAAGTGGAAAGCGTATACAGGAAAAGAAACCGAAGGTATTTTGTATAAGCCGGAAAATTTTGACCCAACCAAAAAGTATCCGATGATTGTGTATTTCTATGAGCGAAATAACAATACCCTGCATAATTATCTGGCACCAGCTCCCACACCTTCTCGTTTAAATATTCCGTTTTTTGTAAGTAGGGGTTATGTGGTTTTTGTCCCGGATATCTGGTACAAAACGGGCTATCCTGGTCAAGGTGCCTATGATTATATTATGAGTGGAACCAGAGCCGTAGTTAAAGAAGGCTATGTAGATAGTACGCGCATGGGCCTGCAAGGACAAAGCTGGGGAGGATTTCAGATTGTTTATCTGATTACCAAAACCAATTTATTTAAAGCAGCCTGGGCAGGGGCTCCGGTGGCAAATATGACGAGTGCCTATGGAGGAGTTCGTTGGGGGCCGGGTATTGTGCGGCAGTTTCAATATGAGAAAACGCAATCCAGAATTGGTGCCACTTTGTGGGAGAAACCTCAATTATATATTCAAAACTCAGCACTCTTTTCTCTACCAAAAGTGAATACCCCATTAGTAATTATGTCGAACGATGCAGATGATGCAGTTCCCTGGTATCAGGGAATTGAAATGTATGCGGGTATGCGCAGACTAGGCAAAAAAGTATGGTTATTGAATTATAATAATGAAGTACATAATCTCGCCGAAAGAAAGAACCGGAAAGATATACAAATTCGGGAGCAACAATTCTTCGATTACATGTTAAAAGGAGATGCCCCTGCCAAATGGATTAAAGAGGGAGTTCCTGCGATTATGAAGGGGAGGGATTGGGGATTGGGATACTAGAGCGGTATTTGTATGCTAAATCCTCTTATTTTTCAAAAAGAATTACGTTATGTACAGTTAAATTTTCTGAAATAAGTATTCGTAGATTAAAATTATAAAAATAATGAATTCAAAATCATTATTTCTTGCTTGGTGTGTGTTAGTTTGTGTAGCCTGTATTTATGCGATTTGGACGTATAACAATTCGATAGTAATTATCATTTCTATTATAGTTATGTTTTTTGGTGTTTCGGTTCCTTCGCTTTTGATAAATCGAAAAAAGAAATAATGAAAAAAAAGACTCGTTACATTTATCTGCTGCTTTCAGCGTTAGTTTGCGTTCTAAGTATTTTCTGCAATTATTATTTGCCGGATTTGAGATGGATTAACTGGACTGCTACTATTTTTCAATTAATACTTATTTACATAATAGTTTCAGCTAATGATGAAAACTAATCCGAAATAATTGCGGATAGAAATAATCAGAAAAAGCACTCATCAATATTTAAACAGCTTTTCCTAATGGCTTTCTCTCAAAATATAGCCATAGGTATCCCAATATCATAGCTAATAAAGAAGCAACCAATACCGACATTTTTGCGATGTCTTCTGTGGCTCCATCGGGAAAAGCAAGTGCGGAGATAAAAATACTCATCGTAAATCCAATTCCTGCCAACATACCGGCACCAATTAATTTATGCCAATTTACGCCAGTTGGCAATTGCGCCCATTTTTTGGAGATTAAAAAATAGCAGGCAAGAAAAATGCCCAAAGGTTTACCCAATACCAATCCAGCAATAATTCCTAAACTGAGTGGCCCAGATAATGAATGAATTGGATCGGCAGGAAAAATAATGGCAGTATTGGCTAAAGCAAATATGGGTAAAATAATAAAATATACAGGTGTATGAAATGCCTTTTCAAATTTGGGTAGGAGGGGAACCGGCACCAGCATAGCGAATACAACTCCGGCAACCGTGGCATGAATACCCGAATTAAACATACAATACCAAAGCACCAATCCCAGCAGAAATTGTGGCCATCCGAAAGCCATTTTTCTTTTATTCATTTGATGTATGATAATAGCAATCATTACTGCTCCCAACAAATACATCCATTGAAGAGATCCTCCATAAAATATAGCAATCACCAAAATCGCTCCCAAATCATCAATTATAGCCAGTGCGGTTATAAATACTTTTAATCCGGCAGGCACCCGCTTCCCTAATAGCGAAGCCACGCCTAGTGTGAATGCAATATCGGTAGCGGTTGGGATTGCCCATCCCGGCATATAATTACTGCCTCTGGCAATAAAAGCAAATAACAATGCCGGCATTAACATTCCCCCGATGGCAGCAAAAATGGGTAGCAGCGATTGCTTTACAGAAGATAGCTCACCCGTTACCAACTCACGTTTAATTTCCATTCCCGCCAGGAAAAAGAAAATTGCCATCAAAAAATCATTGATGATGAGTGCAGGTGAATTCGGAAGCGAAAAAAGGAGAAAATGTGCATGATGATTGTTCGTTCCATCAAATGAAATATTCCAAAATGAGGTATATGCCGATTGTGTTAAATGCCAGTTAGCTAATACGAGTGAGATTACCGTACACAATATTAAGGTTATTCCAATCGACTGATTGCTATGCAAATACTGATGGAGTTTGTATCGGATTCCTTTATGGGAGTTTGTTGCCATTTCCGCTTTTTTTATCATCCGGGGTACTCGGTAGGGGAGTAAACATTAATAAATCTGCTCGGCTCTTAGGTCGTATATCATTGAACCACCTGAATTTACGCAATTTTAAATTTTCGTGATTGGCTGTCCGCATCGGATAAGCCGTTCCCTCATATTTATTTAAAAATGAAACTTTTTTGGGTTCATTATTTTCGAGATAAATATTGATAACATCACAACTTGATTTATTTACACTAATAAAGTGTTTTTGCTCATCCTGAAAATAATACACATTCTCTGCACTGCCCTTTGCCGACATAAAATACATTTCTCCATTGTCAAATAAGGCATTGAGCCGGGTGCCCTTTAACTGATTAAAATAGGGGGTACTATCAATTTGATTAATTGCCATTGCATTTTCAAAAACATACAACCGTTCAGGCTTCCTGTTTTTTAAAAATAAATACAAAGTATCTCCTGAAATTTGGTTGGTTTTTGCCCAAACTACCGGCGATTTGAATAAGCGAAAAACCGAATCTGCAGCCGAATAAAACATACTATCCGCAACTGCCTGCAAGGAATCTCCATACACTTTCACATGCGAATAGGCTTCAAAGTATTTGAGGGTAGAATCGGGAGCAGCCTGCTTTTTCTTTTGCATAGTATCCGTTTTTTCCGGAATTCGAACAGCCGGAACTTCGCGATACTTTTGCAAATCCTGCAATCGGGCAACATAAAAGGTATCTGCTGCAACAAAAGTGGTATCCTTCTTCTGTTTAATTAGCAGCAGCGGCTGAAGGGTAGCCAATAGTATATCTTTTTTTCGGTCTACTTTTAAATTATTGGCAATCAAATCTAAACCTTCAATACTGTCTTTACTTCTATATACTGCATTGCCTCTAAATTCACCCCTGCCTGTTGAATCATCCAATGCCATATCATCTGCAGTAAAAGTGTATGTTGAGTCGATAATCACCGATCGCTCGTATAAGAATCCCTTTTTGTTTTTCCTGTCGAAATAAGCACTCCGTGTTTGGATTATTCTTCTGGAAGAATCAACAATTTTGGTAGGGGAAGTTATCCGAATACTTTCGGTTTGGGTATTGTATTGAAGGGTATCTGTTCGGATGGTGTATTCCGGATCGGTTAACACTACCTTTTTTGTAAAAATTACATCGCGAGTATCTCCATAATAATTTGCCTGATCACTAACTAATATTGTTTTTTTATTTACCAGCTTACCACCATTTCGATAGATACCAATTTTTTGTGTTACCTCATAATCCAACTCCTCAGTGGTAAGGGTTCCCGATCCATCGGTTAACCTCACTTTCTTTCTCAACATAGCTTTTTTAGTATTGCCCATATATTTGAGATACTGGGCATAGGTATGCACACTATCGGCATCATTAATATGAATATTGCCAAAAGCCTCCATACTATTATCGAATCGATTTACAACAACACTGTCGGCATAAAACAAAGTATGCTCCTGCTGAATGCGAACATTTCCAACAGCGATGGTAAAATTATGCGTGGAATCTTTTTGCAAAAATTGTAATTCACGAGCCGCCAAAATCTGAATTATTTTAACGTCATTTCTTGCAGAATCACTTCCGGTAGTTGATACTTGTGCTACAGACCAGTGGATAGAAAAGAAACTAATCAGCAATATAAGAACAAACTTATTCATCAACGCTTGGGGGGAATGGAATCGTGAAGCGGCTGCATGAGTGGTCCCGTTTTGTCTTTTTTACCAAAAACAGAAAGACTAACATATCGTTTGGGATGAACCCGCAGATCATCTAACAAGGTATTGGCACTATGCAGGGTTTCATTTAGTTGATGATATAGTGCTTCATCATTGATGAGTTTTCCCAAGGTACCCTTGTTAGAGTTTAATGAGGCAATCAGGGTATTCAAATTATTTACTGCAGTTTTGAGCTGGTCAACCGTTCCGGGGAAATCGGTTTTTGCTAATTGAGCTGTGGTGGTTTCAACATTGGTTAATACCCGGGTAACTTTATCGTTATTGTCGGCCAGATTCTTGGTGAAGCCATTAATATTATCCATCGACTGTGCAATGCTTCCCGATTGTGCAGCCAGCATCTGCTGAATGGATGCAGAGGAAATTACCAAACTCGCCGTAGTTTTATTGATATTGGCAACCACATCCTGAATATTATTACGGGTATTGGGATCGAAAATTTTATTGATATTTTTTAATACAGAATCCAGGTGTACCAAGGTAGCCTGAACCTTATCACCAACCGGACCTAATTTATTCATAATACCGGTTATCATACCGGGGTTATTTTGGGTAAGCACGGTGTCGCCGGCGTTTAGAAAAACTGTTGCATTGCCCAATTCAATGTTGATACTGGGTGTACCCAATGGATTTTCTTTGATGATAGCAACTGAGTTATTGGGAATTTTATAAAATTCCTTCAACTTTAAAGTTAGAACGATGGAATGTAGGGTAGGGTCTTCATTTTCAATTTCCATCACTGTACCAACTTGAAACCCATTGATATAAACCGGATTAGAAACCATTAAACCCTTGGTATCTCCATATTTTGCATATATATAATGACCTGTTTTGAAAAGTGTTTTACCTTTCAAGAAATTAAAACCCATTATTAAAAGGGTAATAGAAATGGCGGTTAATGCCCCAACCTTCGTTTCATTCGATACTTTCATACATGCAAATCTAATGGATAACAAAACAAGCAGCCCTAATCACATATTTATTTACCCGGAGATTTTGAAACCCCAGGATTCAATTGCTTTTCAAGAGAATAACGATACCTTTTAAGCGACCTAACTAAAACACCGCAAATTTCTTGTTGACCTTCCGGACTATTCAAATATATTTCTTCTTCGGGGTTGGAAATAAATCCTGTTTCCACAAGAACAGCCGGCATCGCAACTGCTTGTAATACCCATATCCCTTTTTGTCGTTGCTTGGCATCTCTACTTACACGCCCCACTTTTTCAAATTCTTCCTCAATTGTGAGGGCTAAACTAGCACTTCTACTAAAATAGGCCTGTGTTTTCATATTGATAATCATCATCTTAGCAGGGTCATTTGGATTAAAATCCTTTAATTCCTGTCGTGAAACACTATCCAAATACAAATCTTCATTTTCACTAAGTGCCTCTTTTGCTGCATTGCTCTTGTCTACTCCATAAATAAAAGTTTCAGTTCCCTTTGCAGTATTGGGTGTATACCAAACCCGGTAATCCTTTACTTTTTTGGTATATTTTTTTTTCTTACTACCCTTTCCTTTATAATATGTAACTGTTTTATAACCAATAAATTCAGTATGTTTAACCGGTCCGCCTCCTTCATTCACATGGATACAAACAAACAAATCACCCTTTGCAGCATTTGCCAGCTTGGCTTTACGAGTTACGGGATCAAAAACATCCGTGGTGCGTGTCATGTAAATTTCAACATCGGGCATTTCATCCCGGAGCATAGATTCTAATTTAAGAGCAATCGCAAGACTAATATCTTTTTCCTTAGAAAAAGAACCGGAAGCACCATGATCTTCTCCTCCATGTCCCGCATCGATTACTATTTTCTTTAAAACCTGTTTAGGACGGGATACATCAGAATTTTGGGCGATAATTTGGGATGGCAGTATCCAACAACTTACCAAAACCCAGGCAACGAACATACTTCTCTTCATATCAAATCGTTAAAGCAATAAGGGAAAACAGGATTACCAACCCAAGACCGTATTTTTGCCCTTGAAATGTTGAAAATTCTCAGTAAAATTAACGTAAAATCGGCCCTCCGTATTGCAATTACGGCAGTATTGATTATATTAACATTTTATACTAATTTCTCAGCCGGAGCCGGTAATCTTTCACTAAATTCCCTTTCCACTTCCGATACTACACCGCTTTTAAAAAAATTGGGCAGTAGCGATACCCTTATGAAGAGGGTGGGTCGGGATACAGTAAAGGTTGATACCATACCCATTTCCACTGATTCTCTTGATGCCCCAATTTCTTACGCGGCGGAAGATTCAGGCGTTTTGATGATTCCCGGAAAAGAGTTCATTTTATACGGGAAAGCCAAAACCGATTATAAAGACCTCAAACTGGAAGCTGGTACCATTCAATTCAACCAACAAACCCAAATGGTGAAAGCCTATGGAAGTACCGATTCAACCGGAAATCCCCTATCCAAACCCCAATTTTCGCAAGGTGACCTAAAAACGGTGAGTGATACGATTTTTTATAATATGAAAAATAATAAGGGGCTCATTAAAAATACTTTCCTGCAGGAGGGGGAAATTTTCGTAAATGCACAGACCCTTAAGAAAATAAATGCGGATGAATCATTTGGAAAGAATGTTCGGTTCACCACTTGTAATTTAGATACCCCACACTTTGCGTTCCGAAGCACCAAAATGAAAATGATTAACAATAAACTGGCTGTTACTGGAAGGGTATATCCGGAGATCGAATCCATTCCAATAGAAATCATTTCTCTACCATTTGGGTTATTTCCCCTGAATCGCGCGCGCCATTCCGGTGTTTTATTCCCAACATTCACCGCAAGTGAAGACTTTGGATTAGGATTAGAGGGTTTAGGATATTATAAAGTATTAAATGATTATGCCGACGTTACCACCCGGGCCAATATATATTCATATGGTGGATGGAATGTAAACGTTAGCTCAAAATATATCAAAAGGTATAAGTTTACCGGTAATGTCTCCATAAGTGTTCTTAAAACGAAAACCCTAAACAGGAGTCCCTTTTCGAAGGAAGAATTCAATCAAACCAATTCTTACATGATCAATTGGAGTCATAGCAGGGATTCAAGAGCTCGTCCGGGTACCAATTTTTCAGCTAACGTAAACTTTGGAAGCAGTAAGTTTAATCAATCACTCCAAAATAACCCTTTCCAGAATTTTCAAAACCAATTACAATCCAGCATTAGCTATTCAAAAGACTGGAGAGGAAAATACAATCTTTCCCTCAATCTGAATCACAACCAAAATAGCAATACCAAACTGGTTAACCTAAATTTTCCAACCGCTACGTTCAATGTAGTAACTTTTTATCCTTTCGAAAAGAAAGAACGCATTGGTGCTCCAAAATGGTACGAAAAAATTGGAATAGGGTATAATGGAAACTTTCAAAACCTGATTTCATTTTACGATACTGCATTTACCATGAAACGTTTACTGGATACCATTCAATGGGGAGCCCAGCATAACTTACCAATCAATTTATCATTGCCTTCGTTGGGTCCCATTACCGTTGCTCCGGGTATGAGTTATGAGGAAAGATGGTATGGACAAAGAATTTTTCGATCCTGGAATGATACAAATAAAAAAGTAGATACTACTATTCAAAAAGGTTTTTATACGGCCCGACAAATGTCTTTTGGTATTTCATTCAACACCAGGATATTTGGTAAATATAATTTTAAGCCAACTAGTAGAGTAGTTGCCATTAGACATGAAGTTCGCCCAAGTATTTCACTAAGTTATCGTCCCGATCTAGCATCACAATATCACTATAGCACTAAAGTTGATACCAATGGAACTGTTTTACGATTCTCACAATATGAAGGTGGCGTGTTGGGTTCTTTTTCAGAAGGAAATTATGGAGGGATAACTTTTGGTATAGACAATGTTCTGGAGATGAAAGTAAAAGACAAATCGGATACCAGCAGTAAAGCAACGAAAAAAGTAAAATTATTAGATGGATTTGGAATCAATTCCTCTTACAATATGTTGGCAGATAGTTTTGCTTTGGGCAATTTTTCTATCTATGCCCGTAGTACATTGTTTGACAAAGTAAATATCAGTGCCTCAGCCAATCTGGATCCATATAAGGTAAATGCGCGTGGCTATCGGATTAATGAATTGATGATTGATCCCAGGAAATTTCAGTTTGGTAGAATCACTTCGGGAAACGTAGCTTTATCTACCTCCTTTAAAAGTAAATCGAAGAATGGAAAAGAAACAGATGCCAAAAACAACCGGGTTCCATTGCCGAATGATCCATTTATGACTCCCGATGAACAACAACGGGAATTACAATTTATTCGGGCTAATCCGGCAGAATTTACCGACTTCAATATTCCCTGGAATCTATCTCTGTCCTATTCGCTTAGTTTTTATCGGGTACTGAATGAAGATTATTCTGGGTTTAGAACGGAAACCAATTCCAGTGTTAGTTTCAATGGAGATTTCAGTTTAACGGAAAAATGGAAAATTGGGGGAACAGGATTTTATGATATATCCCGAAAATCACTGCAGCAAATTAGCATGTTTATTACCAGAGAAATGCATTGTTGGCAGCTGGCAATCAATGTAACTCCAATTGGATTATATAGATCCTTCAACATTACAATCAATCCCAAATCAGGCATATTACGCGACCTAAGAATAAACCGCAGCAGAACCTTCTCTAATTATTAATGTTGCAAATAGTAATCCCTCATGCGGGAATATAAAATTTCTTTCAATTCAGAAGCTGATCTGCCCGCTACCTGTTCAGCTGGGAGGATGTGCAATTCGATTCGATGAGGCCAGAGATAGAAAAACTTTCCCGGAGGCAGTATTTTACGCGTGTGAAAAAGTAACACTGGCAAAATTGGTTTTCCGGTTGCTTCTGCCAGTCGAAATGCTCCACTGTAAAATGGAGCCAATGGTTCATTCGTTTTATTGCGGGTTCCTTCGGGATATATGAGCATGTCTAATCCAATGTATAGAATTTGCTTCATAGCTTCAAAACTATTTCTCCTGCTTTCCTCACTGCGCCGGTCTACCAACACACTACCAAAAGCATACACCCATCCGAATACAGGTATTTTGGTAAAGCTTTTCTTCGCAATTGTTTTATTGGCTTTTGGCAGAAAGGGGGTACTTACCGGCACATCCATTAAGCTATTGTGGTTGCAAATAATAATGTAATTGCTGGAATCCAAATAATTTTCCCGACCAATTGTTTTAATGGAACATCCAATAGTAAATAAGTAAAATTGCATCCAAACACGAGATACCAATCGATGCCAGTTTGCTTTTTGAGGTTCTTGCAATACAAAACAAGGCAAATAAAAAATAATGGCAACTAATAAGGTGGTGATAAATACAATTAAACCCCAAAAAGCCCAGATCCTTGCAGCGATAGATTGAAGTCGCTCAAAGAAAAATGAAAAAAAATTCCGCTGCATATCAAAAATAATGAGCGAATGTAAGAAAAAGCACTAAGCTTACATAACAGCAAAAAATCAATAGGTTTATAGCCATTGTATGGGAGTTAAACCCTGCTTTTCCAAAATGGAATTCGTTTTGCTAAAGTGTTTACACCCCAGAAACCCCCTATATGCACTGAAGGGTGAGGGATGAGCTGCTTTCAATACGAAATGGCGCGTTTCATCAATCAGCACCTGTTTATCCTGGGCAAATTTTCCCCATAATAAAAAAACCAAACCTTCTTTCTTGTTAGACAGTGTTGAAATAACAGTATCTGTAAAATCCATCCATCCAATATTGGCATGACTGGCAGGTTCATTAGCACGAACCGTTAATACGGCATTCAGTAGAAGCACTCCTTGCTTTGCCCAATGTGTTAAATTACCGGAAATAGGTATTTCCCCTCCAACATCTTCCAACAATTCTTTATAAATATTTTGTAAGGATGGGGGAATAGGCATTCCATCCGGAACGGAGAAACTTAAACCATGTGCCTGACCGGGTCCATGATATGGGTCCTGACCAAGTATAACCACTTTAACGGAAGAAAATGGGGTCTGCTCAAAAGCATTAAAAATCAAACTACCCGGAGGAAAAATTGTTGAACCTGAAGCCAGTTCAGCTTTGATATGAGTAACCGCTTGTAAAAATGAAGTTCGTTTAAATGCCGGTGCTAACACTTCCTTCCAGCTCGGCTCCATCTTAACTTCCATACCCTTTCATTTATTCTTAAAATTAATCAATAAGTCAATCATTGAAAAGTTGATTAGAATGCTTCATCCAAGCACCAACCCTTACGTATCGAAATAAAACCCCTTGAGCCAATTTGCCAATCATCATGCTCAGCATAAAAAAATAGCAAAGTATCCATTACATCCACTTTTACTTTATAAGATCTTCCAGCAAATATTACATCCCGAATCACACAGGGGATTGCATTTGCAATTTGTTCGAAATGAAAAACAACCTGCTCGGGACGAACCATCCAATTTTGGCAAATAGTTGACATTTCTTTTTTAGAAATGAAATTTGCTGCAACATGTTGCGGAACAGAAAAAAAATCTCCCAATAAGCCTGCAACATAACTCGTATTCGGACTTTCATATACTTCTTGGGGAGAGCCTGCTTGTATCAATTTTCCATTTTCAATAATTAAGACTCGGTCTGCCCACCCAAAAATATCTTCAGGATTGTGTGTACACATGAGATAGGTTATATGCAAATATTCTCCGGCGTCCAATAAAACCTGCTCCAAAATTCGCTTACTGGTTAAATCTAGATGGGAGAAGGGTTCATCTAATAGGATCCATGCCGGAGAGGTTACTAATAAAAGTGCAAGAGCAATGCGCTGTCTTTCTCCACCTGAAATTTCGTTATGTTTTCGATTTAATAAGTGACTAATCCTGCATAATTCTTGTAATTCCTTCAATTTTGCGGCATCCCAAACATTGGCATATTGAAATAAATCTCTGATATAATAATGATGGGGCAAATGAGAAGATTGTTCAAGCAATGCTAAACCAGGATGACCCGGAATTAATTGTTCATGCGGACCTTTTACCCTCACTTCATTAAGGAAAATAGAACCGGAGTCAGGTTGTATCCTTCCTGCTATCAAATTAAGCAAGGTAGTTTTTCCAGAACCGCTGATACCCATTAATGCGAGTTGCTCCTTTGCCTGTTGATGAAAACTGATTGGAGTTAATGAAAATTCCGAAGAAACAACTTTTGCAATACTGTTTACCTCCAACATAAAACAAAGCTAACCCCAAAGTAGATAAAAATGATCTCAGATTATACAGAAAAAAAATACCCCGCTACCAAAGTAACAGGGGTATTCCCACCTTTAATATATTAACTTTATTATTAATTAGCTTTTCTAAGTCTTTGACCTTCAAATTCATAGATATATTCAATTACTTCTGCTTCAGAAATAACTTCAATAGAATCCTGCACCCCGGCTTGAGAACGCTTCTTTTTACCCATATGTCCTAAAGTTAGCAATGCCACAGAAGGTAAAAGGAATGATAATATTTGCCACAATTTAATATCCTTTCCCTGTTCCAGAATAACATTACTTACCCAATTAACAGTAACAACCCGAAAAAATAAACCACATGAAATCATTACATTCAAATAGATAGTAAAAGCATCCAAAAAAATATCCTTAGCAAAACAGAAAAAAGTAAAAATAAATGGTATTAAAAAACAAATAATGCCAGCAAAAGAGGCTTCTTTGGCACGATTCAGAAAGCTATTACTATTGTCTGTACTGGTAATTTGCTTTCCCTTAAAAGATGATTGCATAGCTGCAAAACTGCGAATCTGATGTGCGAATAAGGATGACATAAAGTGGTGTTTAAAGGTTTGGGAGAAATTGAGAGAATCAAATTTTTATTTGATATTATTTAAAATATGTAGTTTCTATTTTATCAATTACTTACGAATAAAGCAACCCAGCTTTCACTTATTTTATTATCTCAAAAACTGAAGATCCCATTCCCGCTTTCTAGTGAATGGCATCCGGTTTTTTTACATACCATTATATAACGATTACATATTGTTAATTATTATTCATTTTGTGGATAACTTTACATTTCTATTTATTTTTAAACATATTAACATGGTTATAAAGTGTTGAAAATCAAATATTTAGTATCTAAAATACAGACAAATAAAAAATTATAAAATTTATCTAAAATTCTTGCTCAAATAACCCTAACAATTAACTAACAATGAATCAAATTTTTTCAAAACAGGTACGGCTAATGGGCAATCAATTTGAAATCAGCATTGTGCATAACTATGAAAAAGTTGCGATGGAATGGATTGAAGAGGGAATCAATCACATTAGGGAAATAGAATATTTGTTGACAACCTATACTGATTCCAGTGATCTATATCGAATCAATGCATCTGCAGGCATTAAACCGGTAATTGTTCAAAATGAAACCTTAGAAATAATAGAACGGAGTTTGCAAATTTCCGCTCTTACTCAGGGGGCTTTTGATATTAGTTATGGCTCCGTTGATAAGCGACTTTGGAATTTTGATATCCATCAAAACGAATTACCCGACCCCGTAACGGCCAAAAAAATGGTTCGACTTATTAATTACCGAAATATCATAATTGATAAAAAGGAAAGCACGGTATATCTTAAGGAAAAAGGGATGAGAATCGGATTGGGTGGTATTGGAAAGGGGTATGCTGCCGAAAAAACCCGAAATTACCTGAAATCACTGGGTGCCACAGCTGGAATTGTAAATGCCTCGGGAGACCTTACCACCTGGGGTAAGCAACCGAATGGTAAACCCTGGACTATCGGAATAGCCAATCCCAATCACGCAACAAGCGCCTTCTCTTTTATTGAAGTATCAGATATGGCTGTGGCTACTTCGGGTAACTATGAAAAATTTATCATGGTCGATGGGAAAAAATATTCGCATACCATTAATCCAAAAACCGGTCTACCCATTCAGGGAATTAAAAGCGTAACGATAATTACGCCAAACGCAGAATTAGCGGATGCACTTACTACACCTATAGCTATTATGGGAATTGAAGCCGGTCTTTTCCTTATTAATCAATTAAATGGGGTAGAGGCAATCATAATAGATGATGACGATCGGGTATATTTGAGTAACCAAATCGAACTTACAAATCCAGTTGTTTGAAAAAAACCAACAGCTATAACCCAAAAAATTAAAATGGCAACCCATGAAATATATATTTTTCTTTCTGCTGCTGATACCCTTTCTTAGCCAACTTCAAGCACAAACGTATGCAGAGAAACTAGGTTATCCTGCCGGAACCAAATTATTGATTTTACATGTGGATGATGCCGGTATGTCGAAAGAATCTAACGAAGGTGTTTTCCAATCTACCCAAAAAGGAATAGCCAACTCTTTTAGTATCATGATGCCTTGTCCGTGGGTACCTGAAATCTTTCACTACCTGAAAAATAATCCTACGGCAGATGCCGGACTTCATCTAACCCTCACTTCTGAATGGAATGACTATCGCTGGGGGCCTCTCTCTGGGGGTGCTCAAACACCCGGATTAATTGATTCCGAGGGAGCGATGTGGAATTCGGTTGCTAACGTAGTTGCTCATGCATCCCCTGCAGAAATTCGAACAGAAATAACTGCTCAATTGATACGATCCAGAAAAGCTGGTTGGGAGCCTACTCATTTCGATTCACACATGGGAACCTTATTTGCGAATGCGGATTATTTAAATGAATATCTTTCACTAGGCATTAGAGAAAAAATTCCTGTGATGTTTCCGGGCGGCCATAGCACCCTAGTGAGTAAAAGCAATGCCGGACTGATTACCCCTGCTCAGGCAAGGGCAATTGGAGAAAAATTATGGAATGCCGGACTTCCTGTTCTTGATGACCTACATAATATGAGTTATGATTTCCGCTATCCCGATGGAAACCTGAGTGATAGCCAGCTTCAGGAGATTGCCGTTCAGCAATATATTAAAACATTTGTCGATTTACAACCCGGAATTACAATGGTTATTATGCATTGTTCGGTGGCAGCTGATCATTTTAAAAATATTTCCAATTCAGGAACCATTCGAAGAGCCGATTGGTTAGCGATGCAATCGCCTACATTGAAAAAATATATGCAGGACAATCAAATTCAACTCACCACTTGGCGTGAGCTAATGAACCGAAGAAAAAAAATCCCTTAAGGGTTTCTGGTTAGTTTGCGTCTGATAGGAAGGATTGTAAATACAATTTCCCGGTATTGATTTCTTTCATATAAACAACCTAGTTGTTTCCGATTAATTACTACCAAATCAGAATAAGCCGTATAATCTCTAGGTGAAATATCATTGGTTGCATCTATCAGAATTTGTGGCTCCCAGGTATATCCATCATCTTTGCTGATATGTAACATGAGATGATTTCTTCGGCTTGAATCTTGAGTATGCGAACTGGCAATTATTGCTTTACCACGGGAATATCCTATGGTTATAACCGATCCTTGATTTACCGGATCTATCAATGATTTTTCAAAATAAGAGGTATCCCAGGATAAGCCTCCATTATTACTTCTCGATATAATACGAGCAAGGATATCTCCGCTTTGGTTGCGACTATTTACAAGTATTCCCCCATTTCCCAAAGTAGCAGCCATTGATTCATTGCTGCCTTCAATTGACACATTTCTACTGAGAGAGAAACTTTTGGCATGATCATATGTGTAGAAAACATGTGCCTGATAATCTTTAAACCTTGCCTTGGGAATACCGGCAGAATGGTTGGCAGCAACCACCATTCTCCCCCTAAATGGTCCATGATCAATTTGAAGTGCATGTCCCGGTGTATTGGCATAACTGCGCCAATCGGGTTGGATAGTATCTACGAGGTTTATGGAAGTAGTTGCCGGATGATGAACCTGTGCTGTAATATTTACCGGCTTATCCCAATTCAATCCACCATCAGTTGAAGCAATATACCATACTTCCCGCTGACCAGTCCCTTTTCGAATTGTATTTTCGGGCTGATTGCCGGTATTATAAAAAAGTAAAACTCTACCCTGCGGATAGCGATTATCTAATAAATCAATCACAGGAGCCGGATTGCCTGCTTGTAAAGAATCCCTGTCAACAACAACCTTCAAAGGTCCCCACGTAAGTCCGCCATCCTTACTGGTTTTCATCACAATATCAATATCCCCAAAATCAGAAGAGTTACTTTTTCTTCCTTCACAAAATGCCATTAATACCCCAGATGGATGACGAATGATTGCTGGAATTCGGAAAGTGTGGTAACCCATTTCGAATGACTGAAAAACAACTACCGGGATAGATTGAGCAGGAAGTAACCCACTTATTAAAACCAGCCAAATAAACTGTAACCGAAATAAGAAAATAGGTTTTGTCATGGCTGAATTTATGCCAAAATCCCTAAAATAAAAAAGCCTCATTCAAGTGGAGCCTGGTGATTCGGATTGGATACGGATTTGATTCGAACAACTTACTTTCCGCCTCTGGCGGATTATTCTATCCAGCTGAAATAAAAAAGTCCTTCAATTTTGAGAGACTTTTGGTGATTCGGATTGGATTCGAACCAATGACTTTCCGCCTCTGGCGGATTATTCTATCCAGCTGAAATAAAAAAGTCCCTCAATTTTGAGAGACTTTTGGTGATTCGGATTGGATTCGAACCAATGACTTTCCGCCTCTGGCGGATTATTCTATCCAGCTGAAATAAAAAAGTCCCTCAATTTTGAGAGACTTTTGGTGATTCGGATTGGATTCGAACCAATGACTTTCCG
>JBAWZY010000015.1:0-37350 GCA_037142775.1 Chitinophagia bacterium
GTGGGAGTGAGAGCGTGGGAGTGAGAGCGTGGGAGTGAGAGCGTGGGAGTGAGAGTGTGGGAGTGAGAGTGTGGGAGTGAGAGTGTGGGAGTGAGAGTGGGAGCGTGGGAGTGAGGAAGTGGGTGCGAATAAGAATCAAAGCGAGTACGATTACTATTTATTCGAATTCCTGCCCACATAGTTCATACAATTATTCACATAGCTTCAAGCCTATTCACTTCCTTCTTGTCCAAAATGTAGCAAGTTGCCACTATTATCCACTACCGTAAACTGTAACATACCCCAAGGCTTCATTTCAAGCTTACCTTGCTCGTGCATAATAGAATGTGGTTCATATATTTTATAGAGCGAACGAATATTTTTATGTACACGTAAATAACACCCGGTATTTTTAGGAATATCAGGTAAATCACATTTCCATAAATGCACTTCCACCTGATCTTTTTTGCACAGCATATATCCATCCCAATCATTTAATATAGTAAAACCAAGAACGGATGTGTAAAACCGAACCGTTTCATCCTTATCTAAATACGGCAACTGTGGTATTGCAACAGAAACCCCCTTTGGCAACAACCATCCATGCCTTTTCGCTGCCAGCAGAAAAACTGCAATACAAAAAATACCAAATAATACAGTCCATATAGAAATTAACATACTACCCGTCTTTTTCGTGCAAATTAACTTATTTCATCAGGAAGTATTTCAGGTAGTTGTAATAAACATCCGAACCACACTGCCATTCATTTGTTACACCTTATATGCAAGCCTTTCTTATATTTCCCCACCAGCTATTTAAAAATGAGTTGCCGGTAAAAAAGAAAACACCCATTTATTTAATTGAACAATGGTTGTTTTTCTCTCAATATACTTTTCATCAGCAAAAAATATTACTACATCGCTCATCCATGAAATATTATGAGCAGTACCTGACACAGGCTGGACATAAAGTCATCTACATAGAGTATCACGAATCTGGTGCAAATATGTCTTCACTTATTAAAGAGCTTTCAGAAAAAGGCATCAAACAAATTCAACTCTATTTCCCTAACGACAATTGGTTACAGAAAGAAACGGAAAAAGCATGTAACAATTATCATGTAGCTGTTACTTACTTACCCAGTCCAAACTTTATAAATTCCCATCCCAATGATGTTGAAAAACTGGGAACAAGGAAGCCCTTTTATCAAACCGGATTTTATACCCAACAGCGAAAGGATAGAAATATATTATTAACCACAAACGGAGAACCGTTGGGTGGTCAATGGACATTCGACACGGAGAACCGAAAAAAAATTCCGTCGAAAACAAGTATTCCACCTATGCACTTTGGAGGAGCTAACTCTTTTATACAAGAAGCGATTTCATATACAAAGCAATACTTTGCAAAAAATCCTGGATCAACTGCTGCACCTTTTTCTTCAAACGAAACTGAACAATACTATCCTTGTACCCATGAAGCTGCAGAAATAGCATTGGAGCGTTTTATTACCCACAAACTTCGAGATTTTGGGGTATATGAAGATGCCATGCAAATGAAGGAAACTACTTTGTTTCATAGTGTGATTAGTCCACTATTAAATATTGGGCTACTCAACCCAACAAACGTAATTAACCAAATAATCATTCAATCGGAGGAAAAAAATATCCCATTAAATAGTGTGGAGGGAATTGTGCGTCAATTATTGGGTTGGAGAGAGTTTGTTCAATTAAGTTATCAGAAAATTGGTAGCATTCAAAGAACGAAGAACTTTTGGGGATTTTCACATACAATGCCCGAAGCATTTTATGATGGAACTACAGGAATTCCTCCAATAGACTCTACTATTCAAAAATTATTGCGCTCGGGTTATAATCATCATATCGAGCGACTGATGGTATTGGGAAATTTCATGTTACTCTGCGAAATTCATCCCGACCATGTTTATCAGTGGTTCATGGAAATGTATATTGACGCATACGATTGGGTAATGGTGCCGAATGTGTATGGCATGTCGCAATATAGTGATGGGGGCATGATTACAAGTAAGCCTTATATTGCCGGATCTAATTATTTGATGAAGATGGGAGATATTCCAAAAGGAGAATGGCAGGCAATCTGGGATGGATTGTTCTGGCGATTCTTAACAAAAAACAGAACTGTATTTGCTAAAAACCCTCGCTGGGCAATGTTGATTACAACATGGGATAAGCGGGAAGAAGCGTGGAGAAAAGAACATCTTATCAATGCAGAAAGATTCCTGAAAAACTTACATGGAAAATAAAAGAGACTTTTTACAAAGTTTGTTCGCTACTATTTAGATTATATTTTATATCTCAAGTTTTCATGTAGGATAAGACCTCTTGTTACAATTATGCTAATAAGTAGCTGTTGTACAACTAATTAAAGAAAAATATTTTGAGAAACATCTTTAATCAAATATTTATTCAAGAGACAATTTTTACCTACATAGCCTTTGATTTATAATAAGTTTGGAGAAAATGCCTATTTGATGTAGATTACTGAACATAAAATCCCTTCGCATGATTCAAATATCATTTCGAGATAGGGTAAGACAAATAATTGGTAGCGGAGTAAATCGATTGCTTTCTCATCATGCACGACATCAATTAGAGCGCTGGGTACTAGGAATTTCTATTTTCAGTTACATAACTCATTTAAGTCTGATTGCATTATCTGCAAAAGGTATTATTGCTACGCCGGTAGGACTGCTTGCCAGTCCGATTTCAGCCATCTACACTCCTTTTTCTTTCATATTAGTATATGAGGTATATCTCTTAATATACTATTTGCCAAAATCTACTTCATTTTATATTGGCAAACAATATGAAATTATAACGCTAATTATTATTAGAAGAATATTTAAAGATATTGGGAATCTGCAACTGGTACCTAATTGGTTTCGCAATGAAAATGATTTACGATTTACTTATGATGCAATAAGTTCATTGATTCTCTTTTTATTAATCTGCCTTTTTTATATGCAGGTATTACAGAAAGGCGCACAAAGTGACGCTGCAAAAGAAGCAACTGAAAAAGATGAATCTACTTTTCTAACCTTAAAAAAGGGGATTGCCGTTCTGCTGGTACCGATCATGTTATTGCTGGCTTGCTATTCCTTTGGTAATTGGATTATCAACTTATTCCAAAATTATCAATCAGGAATTTATTCGGTAATTAATTTGAATCAGATATTTTTTGATGAATTTTTTACCATACTGATTATTGTTGATGTTATGCTATTACTAGCCTCATTATTCTATTCAGATCAATTTCAGTCTATTATGAGAAATTCTGGATTTGTTATTTCTACAATTTTGATAAAGCTTTCTTTCTCCGTATATGGAATAACCAACAATTTATTGATTGTAGGTTCGGTTGCATTCGGATTATGTGTGTTGCTAATTTTCAACTTATTTTCACGCAAGGTTGCCCCCTTGTTTCCTAAAGAAGATTCAAACTGAATTTTATATGAAGTTATATGATTCCAAAATCATATAATGCATCTGCAACCTCCCCTTGTAATATCCCAGATTGTCCGTATCGGTTTCTTAGAGAATCCTCTTCCGGTAAAAAATCCAGATATTTTTCAATTACAGATTTGCGGTATAAACAACTGCCAATAAAGGGAGATATTGTTTTTGAATCACGCATTTCTATTTGCCGCTCCAATACCGGACGAATAAATAGCATAAAAAATTGCATGGATGCTGGTTCAAGCAAATACTTTCTTGTTTCGGCAAATTGAATTCTTTCTTCGGCTGTTGCATTGTCGGGGAGTTGTAGCCGAAGATCTGATGGCAAAAATTTCTCAAAGAGATCAATTAAAATAGATGTATTCATAGGATAGGTTTTAAGTCACTGTTGCTAATGCAAACAATGGGTATATTGGATTTACTCTAATTTACAATAATTTTCAGCATTCGCCGAAAAATCAAATTACTTTAAATTAAAAAGGGCCATCGGATAAAATACCCAACAGCCCTTTATTCGCTACAATTGCCATTTTGCGATTGAAATTCAATTATACAGGGACTTTCACCAACTGAACTTCTGCCTGAATTTTTACTTCCTCGCTTACCAATACCCCACCCGTTTCCAGTGCAGCATTCCAGGTGAGTCCGAAATCGGAACGATTGATTTTTCCGTTCAATGAGAAACCGGCTTTGGTTTGACCCCAGGGATCTTTTCCTATTCCACCGGTTTCAACATCCAATACCACTTCTTTTGTAACCCCTTTAATGGTAAGATTTCCTTTTAACTGGGCATTGTCGGCATCGAATTGCACAAAGGAGGTGCTTTCAAAACGAATCTGGGGAAAATTGGTGGCGTCAAAAAAATCTGCTCCTTTGAGGTGATTGTCGCGATCGTCGTTGTTAGTGAAAACTGAGTTTACATCAATTGTTGCATGAACAGTTGCCTTAGAAAAATCGTCCTCCTCGGTTGTTACCTGAGCGCTAAAAGTTTTGAAACTACCTTTTACATTTGCAATCATGAGGTGTTTTACCCGAAAAGTGACTTCACTGTGTGCAGGATCTAAATTCCATTGTGTTGTTGCCATAGTTTGTTGATTTAATTACAGCACAAAGTTCGGCAGCCGATTAGAATACGTAGTTAACCTATGTTAAGAAATACTACCGCTTGCTGCCGAGCTCCTTTCTGATTCGGCTAAGTGACTGAGGCTGTATTCCCAGATAGGACGCTATCAAATACTGAGGTATCCGCTGAATTAAATTTGGATAACGATTCATCAGATGGGCATAGCGCTCTTCGGCAGGTGCACTTGCCGATTTCACCAAGCGATATTGTAGCGCGACATATGCATTTTGTATTAGAATGCGAAAATACTTTTCAAAAACAGGTAGCTCCCTGCATGCAATTTCAAAGTTTTCTTTGTTCAACATTAGTACACGGGTTTCTTCTATCGCCTCAATTGTATACAACGCTTTTTCTCCACTAAAAAAACTATATAAGTCGGCAATCCAATAGCCTTCCAGGGCAAATTGAACTACATGCCTATCTCCTTTATCGTCGGTTAAATAAGAATGGCAGGCGCCGGAAAGTACAAAATAATTATAAGTGCAAACCTTTCCTTCCTCAGTCAAATGCGATTTTTTATCAAAGTTTTTTTCAAATAACAATCCACAAAAGCGATCCCAGCAAGCATCGGTAACAACTTGATTTGTATATAACTCTATGGTATGCTTTAATTTTTCGTACACAACTTTTTATTAGTTTATCAAATGATTCGATTTAGTAATTCGCCAACTATTTCCGTATGTAAATTAAGTACTTAGTTCATTATTCGCAACCCTTTTTATTTTTTTGCTTTTCATGTGATCAATAGTAGCAATTTTTTATCTTTATACGGTTGAATGTTTTATTCACAGCCAATAAAATAATATGCCTCTTCTAAAAATTTTTGATGCCGCTACGAATCAATCTCTCATTGAAAGAATCAATGCCATTACATCTGATACTCAAAGGTTGTGGGGTAAAATGTCGGCCGGGCAGGCACTTAAACACATGACTATCCCCTATTATGAAATCATTGATGACAAACATCAAACACCCCGCATGCAATTTGTGGGTAAATTATTTTTTAAGTCTATTATGACAAGCGAAAAACCCTATAAAAAAAATAGTCCTACCGCCAAACAATTTATAATTACCGATGAGCCAGACATTGCTGAAGCCAAAAAAGAGTTGATAGAAAAAATGCAAGAAGTTCATGCGCTTGGAGCTGGATATTTTGAAGGGAAATCGCATGCATTTTTGGGTAAATTAACCGCAACCGAATGGAGTAATATGTTGTACAAACACCTCGATCACCACTTGCGTCAGTTTGGAGTTTAGAGCAGGTTAGCCGATAAGATTTTCGTTTACAGGTAATCCATCAAATCTCGCCTTATCTAGAAATCTACTTTATACCCCACTACCGGAATCAAACCCAATAAATAGTTATATCGTATTAGCTTGGTTGTAGGGTCAAAGCTCTGACTAACCGGATTTTTTCTGTTGAACAGGTTTTGAACCCCGCCTATAAAACTACCGGTTCTCTTGCCATATTGTACCTTCCACTCTGCCTGCAGGTCGACTCGAAAAATATTACTTAGTTTTTCCTCATAGATGCGGGTAAGATCTAAAACAGTTGTTTTCTGGACAATTGATTTTGCTATATCAATTGGAGTTACCCGAACACCTCCGGCATAAATCATTTTAACATCTAAACTTATTGTACTGGGATGCTTACTTTTTAAATTCCATTCTTTGCCCACTAAAAAAGTAAATGTGCTATTAGAATTAAACCGGGTACTGCGCCAAATTTTATCAGAAGGCAGGTATAGTGATTGATATAAACTAAGTGAACTTAATAAGTAAAATCGATTTTGCAAATAGCGTTCGAGGGTTATTTCCAGACCATAGTTTTTACCGGCACCCGTATTATTCAAAGCTGTAATGGCATAATCATCATCCTGATTTAACATACTAAAACTATTTCGTGTTAAGGATGATACAGGAATATTATAAAGCCACTGATAATAAAGTTCGGTTTTCAGATTCCATTTATCCAAAATAGGAAAGGCATAACCAATAACGTAATGAGCTGCCCTGCTGAAACCCAATTCCAGATTAGGTTGCACGCTATCTACCCCTATTTTTATTCGTGCAAAATAATTACCAAGGGGCTGTATTTGAGAATGAAATCCCACACCCGCCGAAAACACCTGGTTCTTGGTTCCTACCCAACGAAAACCAAATCTTGGTTCCAGTACCGAAGTTGAATTCAATGCAAAATGTTGTGCATGTACCCCCGAAAGCAAACTAACCCGATTGGTTACATTCCATTTCCATTGAGCAAATACATTAGTTAAACGAGTAGCCCCGCTAGACATTACTTTATCGCGCAGGATGTTGCTAACCGATTCCCGCTGAGCTAAATCGAATGACTTTCCGGTAGTATACACACCGGCCCTGAGAATATGCCGACTATTGAACTTATGCGTTATTACCATCGAAGCAATACTATTGGCTTCTGAAAAAGTATTATTGCGTGTATAAATGAGCGAGCCATTGAATTTATCGAGTCGGTTGTTATCGTCCCGATATTGATATGCATTGGTACTAATGGTAGTTTTTATAAACGTTTTCCTTCCCAACGATATGCTATGCGAAACACCCAGCATTCCCGTTTTTGCTGCATTCAGCCAGCCCGATCGCTTGGATGGGTTGTTTGTCCATTCGATTGAGTCCGATACTGCAGCACTATTTTGCTCGCTATTGCCGCCGAAACCAAAAATCGAAAAGCTTCCTGTTTTCTTTGTGGGAAGGTGAATATGAAATGACAAATCCTGAAACGTAGTTGCAGCTTCACCAATTTGTAAACCCAGCTGCTGCATCAGTGTTAAAAATCCATAGCGATAATTTATAAGATAGGAGCCGCCATAACCCTTTTTAAAATATCCCTCGGTTGCTGCATCGATACCAATTGTGCTTACAGAAAAGGTATGTTCTCTTCGGGTATTGTTGCCTTTACGTAACCGGATATCAAAAACACCTGATAATGCATTGCCATACTCTGCCGGAAAAGCACTTATCATAAAATCGGAGTTTGCAAGTAATTGTGCGCTTAATATAGAAATACCGCCGCCTGAAGTTCCCACTTTGGCAAAATGATTGGGATTGGGAATATCAATTCCTTCTAACCTCCATAATAAACCATTGGGTGCATTTCCTCTAATGATTAAATTATTGGCATCGCCCTGAGTGGACACTCCTGCATAAGCCGTAGCAATTCGGGCAGGGTCATTTAATCCGGCTGCATATTTTCGGGTTTCATCCACATTCATCAAACGGGTACTCACAACCGACATCTCATTCAATGGCTTTTGTTTATTGGGCCGTGATTGAACCACTACTTCGGTTGTAGAAACTACAGCTTCTTCCATTTCAATTATAAAAAATGGCTGCTTTCCCGATTCGATCAATACATTTTGTACCAGATAGTTTTTATATCCTATAAAAGAAATCAGCAGAGTATGACGCCCTACCGGTACATTTTCTACTATAAAATTACCCTGCGCATCTGCTATAGCGGATTGAGTTCCGCTTCCTTGCAAAACAATGGAAGCGCCTGCAAGCGGCGTTTTTACGGAGCGGTCTGTTACTATTCCCCGGATGGTTTGTAGGGGGATTTGTGCGATAACGAATATCGGGAAAAGGGAAAGATATAACAGCCAATGGCGATACATGTTGGTAAGTTACTAAAATGCATGTATTGAATAAAATGAAGCTAGCTTCATTTTATTCAATTGACACCAAGGGATAAACTTTTATCAAATAGAGATAAAAAAATACAATTGATAAAGTAAGTATGAGTATTCCTAATAATGAAGAAGAAATTTCTACCCCCGAGAGTGAAGCCTTGAAAGAGGTTTCAGGCATAACCACTCTCTTTTTGGAACCCGTGAATGCAATATAAAATTGTATCCCCGAAAATATCAAACCACTTAACACCAATATCAGGACCATATAAAATATAATACTACTGCTTTTTTGTTGCTGCAACAACACCTGCTGTCTATTTTTAAAAGCCCAAGCATAATACGATGCTAATGATTCGTTTATTTTCTCATTTGCTAAATTTTCTGCCTCAACCGATCTATAATAAGAAGAAATGGCTCGCTCCCGCAATCTTTTCGAAACCGTATCTGAACTAGCTACACTTTGGCTTGCCTTTGGCTCTGAAGGAAAGGTTGACCGTGTTGAATTATCTATTATCATAGCCGTATCAATACCAGTACCGGCTTTTTTTCCGGCAACTTCCATAGGCGATTGAATCGTATTTAAAATAGCTTTATTCTCGTGCCCGAATTTATTTGGTAATTTTTCCACATTTACTTGTGCGAAAACATAGTTTGAAACAAAAATGAATAATAATACCCCATATAAATATCTCATAAACTCTAATTTATTAAATATTAAAAACAGATACTATAATCAATATATAAATTGATGCCTTAATTTTTTCTACAGACATCCATTGCTTTTTTTACACTTTCATTTTATTCCTACGTAAGATTATTACGATAGTCTAAAAAGCCAGTTTAGCCTATATAAATTTATATAAATATATCATATTTTTTATTTTAAAATTTGTTTTTATGTAAATGTATTTTCGAAATTTCATTTTAATACGATGGGACTGAGCGATTTTATTGTAGAAAGAAAAATATGATAGTAGAAAATGAAATGCTGCTTAATAGAATTGAAATCGCCTGCTATTTTTATTTCCCCTAACAACCTTTATTCTCAATGGAACTATCTAATGAAGCTACAATTTTGAAGGGAATATTATAATCATCCAAATAACCAATGAGCCTTTCTATGTTTCAAGCTGCAAAATAGAGAAGGAAATCAAATTAGAATTATAAAAATTTATACACTATTTGCAAAATTTCTCGAAAGGGAATGCTTTACCGTAATTCCAAAAAACCATTTCATAGGAGAATCAATGAAAACATGAATATGTTTATCAGGGCCTCTTTCCTATACAAATTGATTTTAGTAAGTTTACAAGGAGAGAAATCAACCATGTTCAAAAGCCCTCAATGAAAAGCTTGGGAAAAATTTTACTGATCAACAACAAAAAGAAAATTTAAATAACTATTGTTGAGTTAAAAAATTGAATCTATCTTTTTATATAATATGCGGATTACTGATTATATTAATCACTGCTAATTTGAATTTATCTTTATTAGTATAGATTAATTTATTCAATACCCTAATTAAATGTTTTTAAATTAATTGTACTATGAAAAAAGTAACCAATTTTATTATTTTCTTCATTATTGTTATATCAGCAGCTCATGCACAAGAAAAAACAAGTGTCCCTGCCAATAAGCAATCCGTTCTCAGCTCAATAGCCCAACAGGAAAAATCCCTCATATCCCTCAGCGATCAAATCTGGGGTTTTGCAGAAATCGCAATGCGTGAATATCAGTCGGCAAAAGTACTTTCCGATTATGCAGAACAAAAAGGATTCCGGGTTACCCGCAATGTTGCAGGAATCCCCACCGCCTTTATCGCCGAATATGGCTCCGGTAAACCAATCATTGGTATACTTGGTGAATTCGATGCCCTCCCCGGATTGTCGCAAAAAGCAACGCCTACTAAAGAAATCCTGAATCCCGGAGCAGCGGGGCATGGTTGTGGCCACAACATGTTTGGAGCAGCCAGTTTAGGTGCTGCTGTTGCCATTAAAGAATTAATTGCATCAGGAAAATTAAAAGGCACCATTCGCTTTTATGGAACACCCGCAGAAGAAGATCTGGCAGGGAAAGTTTATATGGCGAGAGCTAATGTTTTCAATGATTTAGATGTTTGTTTAGACTGGCATCCTGATTCTGAAAACAAAGCCAGTATGCAGAGTTCACAGGCTGTAGTAAGTTATACGGTTCGATTTAAGGGAAAAAGCGCACACGCTGCAGCAGATCCCTGGAATGGAAAAAGTGCATTGGATGCAGCCGAGCTTTTTAATATCGGTATCAACTTCATGCGTGAACATGTTAAACCCAGCGCCCGAATTCATTATGTATATAAACAAGCAGGCAATGTACCCAATGTAATTCCGGACGTTGCCAGTGTGTGGATTTGGATTCGGGATTCGAAAAGAAGCGGAGTAGCAGAAATGGAAGACCGAATGAAAGATGTGGCTAGAGGTGCAGCACTCATGACAAGAACCCAGGTTGAATTTGAAATGGAAAACGGATTGTATGAAATTTTAGTAAACGAAACAGGCGCAAAAGCTTTACATAAAAATATGGAGCTGGTTGGGCCCATTAGCTATACCGATCAGGAAAAAGCATTTGCAGAAAAAATCATGAAAGAATATGGTGCAGAACCACAGGGGATTGCAGGAGGTATCAAACCGCTTGAAGCAACCAAGGCTGACCCGGAAGGAGGATCAACCGACGTAGGAGATGTTAGCTATATCGTTCCGGAAATTACTTTGAATGCAACCACCGCACCCTATAAATCACCTTGGCACTCCTGGGTTGTTGTAGCCTGTGGAGGGATGAGTATCGGACATAAAGGAATGTTATTCGCTGCGAAATCACTGGGAACTACGATGGTTGATTTATTCGAAAACGAATCACTCAGAAAAGAAATACGTGCCGAATTCGAAAAACGCAAAGGTTCAGAAGTTTGGAAAGCCATGCTTCCCGATGGACCTCCGCCAGTACCAAAACAATAGTATTATTTCTTAAACTTTCCATATACTGGCTGTCCCGGCATCACATCTGGAACGGTTTTGCCATTCCTCAAAACAAACACCCCGTTTACCAATACATGTTCTATCCCTTCCGAAAATGCCAATCCCTTTTCAAAGGTTGCTTTATCAGTTACTGTTTGGGGAAAGAATATGGTGATATCGGCATCGGCCCCAACCTGTATTCGCCCCTTCCTTTTCATGATGGGCGCAATAGATTCGAGCCTCCTGGCAGGAAGTAAGGTCATTTTTTCTATCGCAGCTGTCAGATCCAAAACCTTTTCCTCCCGCACATATTTACCTAATACGCGAGAAAAGGTTCCTGCAGTTCTCGGATGTGCCAGTTTTGCATAAGGCATCCCATCAGAAGCAATCAATACACCGGGCGCAGCCACTCCCATGGCAATCCACTGCGGCTTCATCATGTGCATGATTACAACGCCACCGGTTTTTCTGAAGTTAGCAAATGTTTCCTGTGTAAGCCGCTGTCCGGTTGCTACCCATTGCAAATCTCCATAACCAATGCCCCCATTCCTCTCCTGCCAGCCATCATTAAAAACCGCACTCTGCAAAAGGGTAGAACCTGCAGTGTAGGGATATAGTTCAGTGGTGATATCATTTCCCAACTTTTTTGCCTTGTTCACCATTTCTATAGCGAGTCCTATATCACCCAATGTTGAGCTGTTGATATGAACAATATGCAAAGGTGCATGAGTAAGCATGGCATTATTAATAACCTCCTGAACTGATATGATTCCACCACCGCGAACATGGGTATATATCAACGTTTTCAATTCTCCCGCCAATTGAAATACCCGGTACAATTCACGGGCATTTGTATTAGGCAAATATCCAATAGGAGCCCCAATACCAATACCGCCTTCTTTCAAAGCATTTCGAATATTTTGGAGCGTTTTATCCATTTGAATGGTAGTAATTTGTTCGGAAGTGGAAGGCAACACTGCCGTCATCAGCTTTTCTACAGAACCTAATTCACCTTTTGCTGAAGCAGATGTCAGATCATTCACCACAGAAGCATACTTTTCTATTGATTTCAATCTCTCATAAGGCCAACTCACACTACCCCCATAATTTATAAGGGCCTTATTTTTTCTGGACGAATACCATTGTCCGATATTTTCTATTCCCCACTCCAACTCCAATGCAGTAGTAATTCCATCATGCAGTTGATACTCCTGCTCAACATTGGTTCTTCCATGTACATGCAAATCAATAAACCCGGGTGCTACTACCTGACCGGACACATCAACTACCTGCTTACCCTTCAATGGCTTACTACTAATCGCCGCAATACGATTACCCAAAATTCCAATATGGCGGATGGCATCCAAATGCGTTTCGGGGTCAATTACACGCCCATTGGATAACACAATATCATAATTAGTTTGTGCATACAAAAAATTGCTACAACAAAAAACCATTAATAAACTAAAACAGAAAATATGGGAACGCATACTTCATTTTTTATTGAATATACTAATTATTCAGAGAGATAAGACAAAGATTGATGAGGTAAATGTAGGAGTAGGAGCGGCTATAAAAAAGGATTTATATTCTACTCATCTAATAATTTGGTAACTTTCCTATAATTCACATATGAGAAAAAAGGGCTGTTTACTTCTATTGCTGCTGGGTTTTAATTACTTGCAAGCACAGCAGTCATTTCGCATAATAATTAATGCCGACTCAACTGCTATTACCGGAATTCAAGATGCAACTTCGAATACAATCGAAAAGTTTGCAAACCCACTTCCATTGCTTTCCGCGAGTGTTAACCTGCTTAGGCAGTCGGGTTCATGGAAAATAGATTCAATTTCACTAGATCCACTTTCGGGATGGAAAATAATTTTGCGGTTTAGCAATGTAAGCAAGGATACGGTTCTTCTCGAAAATGTAATGCCCTTTCAGCCAAATCCTCAACAAGTTTACATTACCGGAAAAGGCAAGCACCCGCTTTCCCGTACACATTTGTTTTTACCGAACAAACAACCAGTAAATGTGATTGTTCCGGATAATGCCTGGGAATTGGGTTATAATACTGTTCCGGTTTCCGCATCAGCAGAAAATAAACTCCACTTATATGGATTTTCCAGAAGAATTAAATCCAGTCTGCAAAATGGAAAAGCCAGTCGTTTTGAAACCAGACTTTACCCGGGCGGACAAATCCAATATTCACTATGGCTAAACACTTATTCGGGTGAATGGCAAAACGGTTTATTGGAAGTGTTCCAAAAAAGAAAGTTATACGATATTGATTCATTTAATGATAGCCTATACCATCGAAAAGATCTTTCCTGGATGCGGCATTCCTATCTCATGCACCTGATGATGGCCTGGGATAAATTTTATTTTGACTCGGGACGCAACCAGATTTCCAATTTTGTTGAGAGAGGAAATCAATTATATGGGGGCGACGATATCATAACACTCTGGCCAACCTGGCCAATTCTCGGTCTTGACCAACGAAATCAATTCGACTTATATGAATCACTGCCCGGAGGATTAACAGGTATACGAAATATCAGTAATCAACTTATATCTAAAGGGAAGCATTTATTTGTTTCCTATAACCCCTGGGATCAGGATACCCGATTTAGAGATCATTACAAAGGACTCGGGGCTTTGATACAGCAAACAAATTCCGATGGCGTAGTGCTCGATACGCAGGGTAGCTCGAGCAAAGAGCTGCAAAATGCGGCAGACAGTGTTCGGAAGGGCGTTATTATGTATAGTGAGGGGATGGCTGTTCCAAAAGATATGCAGGGAATAATATCCGGTCGAGTACACAACGCCCTGTATTACCCACCTATGCTGAATTTAAACAGATACATTCAACCGGGATTTGCGATTTTTCGGGTTGCCGAATTGTACAAGGAACCTATTCAACGAGAATTTGCAACAAGTTTTTTTAATGGATATGGAACCGAAATCAATATCATGGCACCCGGTCAGCCGGAATGGGTGGAAACTCAATACTCCTTTTTATCAAAAACCACTCAGATACTCAGAAATCTGTCACACAATTTTCACCTACCCCACGCACGCCCACTAATCCCAACCACCGAAGACGGTATATGGGTAAACGAATGGAGCGGCATCGAACAAAAAGTTTATACAATATTCAGCCTGATTCCTCAGGGCTTTAAAAACGAATTGTTTCAGGTAGACGATAAGCCTGGTTATCATTGGGTAGATGTATATCACCACAAAAACTTAACTCCTATCAATAAACCCTCCGGCTTATTTATTGAAGCAGAAACCGATCCCTTTCATATAAAATATCTAGGCACAAATAATGAAGGGGCTGTTGATTGTATCGTACAATTTAAAAAATATTTTGCTGCGGGTATTAACCAACATCAACTCGAACTAACTTTATTAAGTCAGCCTTCCTATACGACTTCTTATTTTTTAATATATCAAACAGCAAGTCACCCTCCTCATCAGCCAATTAAACTAGCTGCAAAAACACAAAGTATTGAAATTGCAAAGTTTTTTGGTCGATTTGAGGGAAAGCTTATTATACAATTATTTGGCATTTCTGAAGGTCGAGCTATTTGTTTAGATGAATGGAATCTCAACCTGAATGCAGGAGAACCCAGGCCTGTTTATAGGGCAACATCCAGACCTATATCTATTTACAAATCTGATAATAGGCCGCAGGTTTTGATACCAGCGGGAGCATTTCATTTTACCTCTTCACACGGAGACGACTTTATTCCATATCCAAAAAACTCCGACACGGCTCTTATTCAAATCCCTTCTTTTTATATGGATGTATTTCCGGTGACTAATGCTGATTACTTCACATTTATACGGCAGGCTAAATACCGACCAAAAGATACCGCTCATTTTTTACAACATTGGATACACGGCAAACCTAAAAAAGAAGATGAGAAAAAACCAGTAACTTTTGTAAGCTATGAAGATGCCCAGGCCTATGCGTATTTTTATGGAAAAGAATTACCTACAGAAACACAATGGCAATATGCTGCTCAAACTTCAAAAAATAATGAATGGCCTTGGCAACAAAACCAGCCTGTTACTCGGGAAAGAACTACCATTACAGAAACATTGGATGTTATTCAAATCAAAGGATTGGATTCGATGAAAGTAAATACAGGGAATGGCAAATTAGATACCATTGGTCGGTATCCAAAAGGTGCCAATACATTTGGACTACAAGATTTGGTAGGGTCTGTCTGGCAGCTCATGAAAGATCAATATTATTCAGGAAGCTACCGGTACCTCATACTAAAGGGGGGCAGTTATTATAAACCGGGCGGATCGTGGTGGTATGTTCAGGGTGGGCCCAGAGAGCTGAATTATTCACAGTATCTTTTCAGAGTGAATGAGGGATTTGAAAGAACCGCTACTGTTGGTTTTCGATGTATACAAACTATTCAATAATTCAATATGAAACATAGTATTCTTGCTGGATGTGTCTTCGGTTTTCTACAATTAAATGCACAAAAAGCATCAGTAAAAATTGAGCCCGTAAATTTTTCAAAAGTCTGGGTTCAGGATGATTTCTGGAATAGTAAAATGCAATTGGTAGCAACCAAAACCCTAGATGCCTGTATTTATCAAACTGAAAATAAAACTGCCCGCATTAGAAATTTTGAAAAAGTTGCACGTAAAAAAGGTGAAAAGCACGAAGGAATTTTTTACGACGACTCAGACGTTTTTAAAGCGATTGAAGCAATGGCTTATTCAATTAAAGTGCAAAAGAATCCAACATTGGAAACCAAAGCAGATGAATGGATTGATAAAATTGCAGCAGCCCAACTTCCGGATGGATATCTAAATACCTATTACACCTTAACAGGATTGGAAAAACGCTGGTCAGACATGAGTATGCATGAAGATTACAACGGCGGACATTTAATAGAAGCTGCTGTTGCTTACTATGATGCAACAAATAAGAGAACCTTACTTGATGTTGCCATTCGATGGGCCAATCACTTTAGCAGTTTATTTGGTCCTGGAAAACGCGACTGGGTAACCGGTCACCAGGAACTAGAACTTGCATTAGTAAAACTGGCAAGAGTAACCAATAATAATGATTACATAGCCCTTGCAGATTGGTTGTTAGCTGAGAGAGGAAAAAAATTGGCAGTGGGTTATACATGGACAGAATGGAAGGACACCCTCTACACGCAAGATTTGATTCCCGTAAAAGAACAAAAAGAAATCACCGGTCATGCCGTTAGGGCTATGTATATGTACACCGGTGCAGCAGATGTTGCAGCGCATACAGGTGATACCGACTATGTAAATGCCATGAAGCGGGTTTGGCAGGATGTAGTATATAGAAATATGTATGTAACAGGGGGCATCGGTTCCGCTGGCTCAAACGAAGGATTTACAAAGGATTATGACTTACCCAATGAACAAGCCTACTGTGAAACCTGTGCCTCTGTAGGAATGGTATTCTGGAATCAGCGCATGAATCAGTTAACAGGGGAGGCAATGTATATTGATGTGCTGGAAAAAAGCTTATATAATGCGGCACTGGATGGATTGTCATTATCAGGTGACCGATTTTTTTATGGAAATCCGCTAGCATCCAACGGAAAGCATAACAGAAAAGAATGGTTCGGAACGGCTTGCTGCCCATCAAATATCGCCCGACTGATTGCATCGCTTGGAAATTATATATACGGGAGAAATGGAGACAATATCTTCATCAATTTATTTGTTGGTAGTGAAACCAATCTTTCAACTACTCAGGGTAATATGAATTTGGTGATGAAAACACAATACCCATGGAATGGAAATATTGAGGTTAGCCTGGGAATGCAAAATAATATACAATCTGCTATCGCATTTCGATTGCCCGGCTGGTTTATGCAACAGGCAGTTCCGGGAGACCTATATCTGTTTGCAGGGAAGCTTACCAATCAACCCGAATTTGTTTTACTGGTAAATGGAAAAAAGGTAGACTATTCTCTAGAGAATGGGTATGTAATGGTTAAAAGAACCTGGAAAAACAATGATAAGATCACTTACCAACTGCCAATGGAAATTAAGAAAGTAATTTCCAGAAAAGAAGTACTGGCAAATGTGAGCCGGGCAGCCTTGCAACGGGGCCCACTGATGTATTGCGTAGAAGGGGCCGACAATCATGGGCAGGCATGGAATTTTATAGCGCCAATGGAAACTCAGTTTTCTGCAGAACCATTCAACATTTTGCAGGAGTCGGTCATCAGTTTAACAGGAAAAGTTCCTTATATCGAAATCAACGCTTCCAAAAACGAGGTTACCACCCGAATGCAAACAATCAGAGCCATTCCCTACTATACATGGTGCAATCGAGGGTCTAATCCCATGCAGGTTTGGATACCAACGGCTTTTAAGGAAATAAAAATTAACGAATAAACATGTGCAAGAAAACAGTACAAATGAGCACCTGGGGGTAAGAGTAAATTACAACTCATGAATCTCTCACATTGAGTAGTCAATTTAATTTAGCTATTTTAGGTCGAAAAAATTGTGAATCCAATTATTGAGTGTATAAAACTAAAAATCAAACTATATAGAAGGTATCCTAAAAAATCTTTTGTGTTGATTTAGATATAAATCCATTCTTCTGTGCAGGAGAAATAATATGTTAGACATGAATGCTACTTTTTTAGATAAATCCTTTCTGCGTTTTGGCCCATAATAGCCGCCTGTTCTGAAGGAGAAAGTTGGGAAATTAAACTACGAACTGTCGTTACCCACCTACTGTAGTCGCTTCGCAATAAACATACCGGCCAATCAGAACCAAAAAGTAGTCGGTGTGCACCAAACGCAGCCAATACCGTATCAAAATATGGTTGAAGTGTTTCAATATTCCAGTCTGAATCTTTCACTTCTGTTACTAATCCCGAAAGCTTACAAGACACTTGTTCTCTTTTCGCTAGTTCCTGTATATTTTTGGCCCAGTTTATATCGAATGCTGCTTGCTGAATATTGGGTTTTCCAATATGGTCCAAAACAATTGATAGTTCAGGATGCATATCTACAAACTGAATGCTTTGAGGAAGGTGTCGCTCAAAAATCAGCAAATCATATTTCAAGGAATAGCGCTTGAGTAATCGAATGCCGGCATTAAAATCGGAACGAAGCATAAAATTATCGTCGCGCTCATCCTGAATAATATGCCGAAACCCAACAAGTGAAGGATTATTCGAATATCGTTCAATATGCGCTTCTACCTCAATATCACAGAATGGCACCCACCCAACTACGCCCTTTATAAAACTATTTTCAGATGCGAGCGATAATAAAAAGTCTGTTTCACGCATTTGCTGCATTGCCTGCACTGCAATACAACCGGAAATCTCTTGAGATTGCAGCAGTGATGCCAGTTGTTCAGGAAGAAAATCTCTCCGAATCGCTTGATGTGCTTCTGTCATCCAGGGATAGTCTTCCTGTTGATATTTCCAAAAATGTTGGTGGCTATCAATTCGCATTTTGATTATTGAATTAATCCGAAACAATTTGAATTTTCATTCGCTCATGCTGAGTAAGTGCATAATTAAGTGCCTGGGGAATTTCATCAAATAAATATGTGTTGGTTATCATTCCGTCTAATTGAATAATGCCGGCTGCCACCATTCGAATCGCATCCTCAAAAACATTAGCAAAACGAAACGAGCCCAATACCTGCAATTGTTTACTCATAATTGCATTCCCATTAATAGCAAAAGTTTCGGGCAGCGTTCCTACCAACACAAGGGTTCCACCTTTTTTTAGTGCTTGAATGCCATTATTTAAGGCAGCAGGATTTCCAGATGCTTCCAAAACAATATCCATTTGATCCAATTGCTGTAAAGCCCCGTTTTCCAATGGATTGATTGCCCAATTGGCTCCGCTCGTTATGGCAAACGCTCTGGCGTATTCGCTTACATCACTTAGCGTAATCGTGTATGCCCCCATAGCTTTCACCACACGCAAAATCAGTTGACCAATGGGTCCGCCGCCTGTTATTAGCACTTTTTTTCCGGCTATTGGTCCGGCCCTGCGCACAGCATGCATCGCAACGGATAGTGGTTCAAGTAAAGATGCCTGCGAAAGCGATATCCCTTGCGGCAGAACAAAGCAGTTGCTTGCCGGTGCTACTACATACGAGGCCATCGATCCGTCCTGATGTGGATCACAGCTTGCTGAACCAAAGAATCGCATGTTTTTACAAAGATTATATTGGCCTTCCCTGCAAAAACCACAAGTGCCACAAGGCATGGAAGGATCGATTGCAACAGCATCTCCTACTGTGACAGATTGAACCGCTGCTCCTACTTGATGTACAATTCCCGAAAATTCATGGCCCAAAGCAAATGGGTACTTCGGCCGAAAACTTCCACAATATCCATCCTTAAAATAGTGTATATCTGATCCACATATTCCGGTATATCTCGGTTGAATGATAACTTCCATTGGTCCGCAAACCGGCATATCCTTTTCGGTTAGCCGCACATCCTGCGGTCCGTACAATAAAAATGACTTCATACTTTAAATTACTACATTTTTATTAATTAACTACTTGAATAAAATTCAAATAGGCACTACTATCCATGAGCCGTTTTCTTGAAATGGTTTTACATTGTTTTTTTCTATGCCTAATAACATCATAAACAATTCCTAATCGTTAACATATAATTTATTGATGGTGGAATGCATAGACTCTTCTGCTTTTCCTTACTCAACTTTATCTAATTTTGCGCCATCAATATGCTTGGCAGTTATGGAATTCTTCGATTTTAATAATCCACAAGTTGCACAATTACCGCTTCACCTGAGAAAATACATAGTTGATCAGGGCTATGATAGATATACCCCCGTGAACCATGCCGTTTGGCGTTATGTAATGCGCCAGAATTATAGCTACCTAAAAGATGCCGCTTACTACCCCTATATCCCCGGATTAAAAAAAGCGGGATTAACAATAGAAAAAATCCCAAGCCTTCAGGAAATCAACGACGCTCTGGCAGCAATCGGTTGGGGAGCCGTAACCGTGGATGGATTTATCCCTCCCGCAGCATTCATGGAATATCAGGCATGCAGAGTGTTGGTAATTGCTGCCGATATCCGTCAGCTGGAACATATTGAATACACCTCTGCCCCGGATATTATTCATGAATCTGCCGGACACGCCCCCATCATCAGCGACGCTAAATACAACCAATACCTTAGTTATCTTGGCTCCATTGGAACAATGGCATTGTTTTCTTCCAAAGACTATGCCCTATATGAGTCAATTCGAGAGTTGTCGATATTAAAAGAAATGCCGAATGCTGACCCCGCAAAAATAAAAGAAGCGGAAGCACTCGTTTTGTATAATCAACAAAACCTGGGTGAGCCTTCTGAAATGGCCTTACTGAGCCGCCTGCAATGGTGGACGGTTGAATATGGACTGATTGGCGATTTGGATAATCCAAAAATTTATGGCGCCGGACTACTTTCTTCCATAGGCGAAAGCGCTTCCTGTATGCGGCCCGCTGTAAAGAAAATTGTTTACACTATCGATGCGGTTAATTATGCTTATGATATCACTCAGCCACAACCGCAATTATTTGTAACGCCCACTTTCCAAAATCTGATTGATGTGTTAGCCCAATTCGAGCAACGAATGGCTTTCAGAGTTGGCGGTTACGAGAGCCTATTGAAGGCTATTGAATGTAAGAATATTTGCACAGCAGTTTTTTCTTCCGGTTTACAGGTGTCCGGAATTTTTATCAATGCAGTTGTTGATTCCTCCGGAAACGTACAATACATCCAAACCAAAGGACCCACTGAACTGGCATATAACAACACCCAATTACCCGGTCACAACTCCAGCTATCACCGAGATGGATTTGGTTCAACCGTTGGAAAAATAAAAGGAGATAGGCAACCCCTGGAAGACTGGGACGATGCAAAATGCAACTCGAATGGTATTGTTTCCGGACAAACCATTGAGCTGGAATTCGAAAGTGGAATTCGGGTTGCGGGAAAGTTGATAGCTATTTTACGCAAAGAAGGTAAAATGGTATTGCTAACTTTTACTGATTGTTCTGTATCTGATAACGATGGAAAAATATACTTCAATCCATCCTGGGGAAATTATGATATGGCCGTGGGAGAAAAAATTATTTCAGTGTTTAATGGCGTTGCGGATAAAAATCACCAGGTTGACCAGTTGTATGTATCTTCCAATGTTACGGCTCAGCCAAACTACACCACTTCAGATAAGGCCTATCATGCCATTTTTCAGCAAATTAGAAATGTGCGTGAACAAAATTTATCAAAAGACGTGTTGAATACATTATACCAAGAGCTATTGGCAGTTTACAAGGAGGATTGGCTTGCTTCACTGGAGATATTGGAACTGGTAGCAGAAGATACATTTTACTCACCCCTGGCAGAAGAAGCAAGAACGCATCTACTGAAACAAAAAGAAAAATTTCCCCAATTCAAAAAATTGATTGAAGACGGATTAAGCATTATTGATGCAAAGCTGCGGTTTGAATAAGCAACCATGCTGCAGCAGCATCGTTTTTCTTTAATGCATCTTTTACCGCATTTATTATATCCGGAGTCAAAACTAACCTCTCATGTTCATTCATATTTTCAGGCAGCTTCGAAACATTGGCGAGCTGACCTTTTTCGTTTGCCGTTAATGCCTGATTATTTTTGATATATCCCGGTAGCTGATCAAATCCTATTCCCAACTGGGTGTTGGGCTTTTCAACCTGAAACATCGATTCCGGTGTTACTCTTGCATACCAATCCTCTCCCAGTCTGGCTACCAAATCTAATTTGGCTGAGTCTATTTTGTTTTGTGCATTCAACACATGCTCGCCAATATGTATCACTTTAATATGAGCAATCACCAGGTTACCTGCACCGGGCTGATCACCTAATGATATGATATCACGGATGGTACATTCAAGTTGTATGGGAGATTCAGCAACTCGTGGTGGACGAACAAGAGTTGATGGAAGTTCGGTAAAGCCCGCTTTGATAAACTCATTCGTGTCTTTGGAATACTCGCAACTTGATAATGACATTTGTTGTACCATATCATAATTAACGATATTTATTACACACTCGGGAACTTCCTTCAGGTTTTCTAGGGTATGTTTAGTAGTATTATCCCGAACCCTACGGCTGGGAGAAAACACACATACCGGAGGATTCATGCTGAAAATATTAAAAAAGCTGAAAGGGCTTAAATTCACCCGTCCTTCTTTGTCGATGGTAGAGGCAAAACAGATAGGCCTTGGCGCAATGGCAGCCTGCAAATATTGCTGCAGCTGTAGAATTGGTAGGTTATCTGTTTGTATTGTTAGCATATACCATTACAAGTTTTTCTTCAATTGTAAGATAGACCAATCCGTAGCTTCCGCACGAATGATGTTGTTTAAAGTTCCTAATCCATCTATCTGCATCGTAACTGCATCATTAGGCTGAAGCCATTCCGGCTGATGTTGTGGATTATTCAGTTTCGCAGTTCCGTTTAATTCCAAAAAACACCCAGTGCCAACGGTTCCAGAACCAATTACATCTCCCGGATACAGGGTAACACCATACGAACATCTTTCAATGATTTCTGCAAATGTCCAGTCCATATCTGCCATGTTTCCTTCTGAAACCAACACATCATTCACCCAGCATTTCATCGACAAATCATAATTGCTGCCCACATGGCCGGGTTTGGCGGGCACCTTCTTTTTTTCAAGCTCATCCGGTGTTACCAACCAAGGGCCTATCACTGTTGAAAAATCTTTTCCTTTTGCGGGCCCCAAGTTCAATAACATTTCCTCCATCTGCAGTTTGCGCGCACTTAAATCATTCATGATGGTAAATCCTGCGATATAACTGTCGGCGTCCGCTGCACGAATGTTGCGACCTTCTTTTCCAATAACAATTGCTACTTCCAATTCAAAATCCAATTGCTGAAAATGGTCGGGCATACAAAAAATTTCACCAGGGCCTTGTACTGCAAGATGATTGGTAAAATAAAAAATAGGATACTGATCAAATTCTTTGATCATTTCAACACCCCTGTTTCTTCTGGCAGCAGCTACATGTTGGCGAAATGCATACCCGTCTCTGCAGGAAGTTGGTTTTGGAACGGGTGCAAGCAATTGATAATTTACAATAGGTGTAGCTTTAAGTTCGCCGGCACTTAATTTTTCCAAAGCGCTATTCATCCGTTGATACCCCTGTTCTCCCATATGGAGCCATGCAATAATATCATTTGGCAGGTCTTTGTCCAACGACTGAGCCGGATATAGATCGTGTCCATTCAACACACCAAAACCGGCTGCACCATTGTAAGCGTAACTAACAAGTTTCATTGAATATCAAGCATTTACTTATTTAGGAAATAATTTCATACCCGCTTGTTTTCACAAGTTCTTGGCGCGAAGTTAAATGGAATAAATCTAATTTTGCGGCGCGTACTTGTTCTTACTTCAACTTAACAATTGCAGCTATGCCCATTTATCATACACTGGGTTCCATACCCGCCAAAAGACATACAGTTTTCAGAAAGCCGGATGGTTCTTTGTATGCTGAAGAATTGGTGTCTACAGAAGGGTTTTCGAGCATGTACTCGCTGGTGTACCATACCCATCCACCCACCATTGTGAAATCAATCGGAGAGCCATATTCAGTTGAGCCAATTATTGCCAGAGAAAAACATCTCCGTCATACCAGTCTATTAGGATTTAATATTCAACCGGAAGACGATTATTTAAAAAGCAGAAAACCGGTATTGGTAAATGCGGATTTGCAGATTTCGCTCGCCGCACCTAAAAAATCAATGACAGATTATTTTTATAAGAATAGTCAGGCTGATGAAATAATTTTCATACACAAAGGCGCTGGTACTTTGCATACCGGATTTGGGAAAATTCATTTTGAATATGGAGATTATGTAGTAGTACCGCGGGGTACAATTTATCAAATAGAATTTAAAGACGAGCACAACCGACTTTTTATTATCGAAAGTTATAGCCCCATTCGTTTTCCAAAACGTTACCTCAATCAATACGGACAGCTAATGGAACATGCTCCCTATTGTGAACGAGATATCAAGCGTCCGGTTGATCTTACCACACACGATCTGGAGGGAAGCTTTCAAATACTTATTAAAAAGCAGGGACTGATATATCCATACACCTATGGTACCCATCCATTTGATTTCATTGGCTGGGATGGATATCACTATCCATGGGCATTTTCGATTCATAATTTTGAACCGATTACAGGAAGAGTTCATCAGCCTCCGCCGGTTCATCAAACATTCGAGGGACACAATTTTGTAGTTTGCTCATTTGTACCCAGAAAATATGACTATCACCCTCAGGCAATCCCTGCACCCTACAACCACAGTAATGTAGACAGCGATGAGGTTTTATACTATGTTGACGGAGATTTTATGAGTCGAAAGTCTGTAGTGCAAGGACAAATTACTTTACATCCCGGTGGCATTCCACACGGCCCACATCCAGGTAGTGTTGAAAAGTCTATCGGTAAAGAGAAAACAGATGAGCTTGCAGTAATGATTGATCCTTTCAAGCCATTGATGATTACAGAAGAGGCGCTGAAGATTGAAGATGAAAATTATCACAAGAGCTGGCAATTTAACATTGAATAAAACAAAATGTATGGAACACCAAAATATAGAACAAGACTTTTTACCCCTACTGGGAACCGATTTCATTGAATTGTATGTAGGAAACGCAAAGCAATCAGCACATTATTATAAAACAGCTTTCGGATATCAGGAGTTGGCTTATAGCGGCCCTGAAACAGGCGAAAAAGAAAAAGTGTCGTATGTGTTACGACAGAACAAGGTTACACTGGTGCTTACTACTCCTTTGCGCTCAACTTCTTCAATTGCAGAACATGTGCATGTTCATGGAGATGGGGTAAAGGCCATAGCGTTATCTGTTTTAAATGCACAAACAGCATTTGAACAAACAGTTGCAAGAGGAGCTAAACCCTATTTACACCCCATCTCCATGCAGGATGATGATGGAATAGTTAAGATGAGCGGAATTCATTTATATGGAGACACTGTGCATCTTTTTATTGAACGAACCGGCTACAAAGGAATTTTTCTTCCTGGATTCAGAAAGTGGGAAACAAATTACAGACCAGAACCGGTTGGATTGTTGCATGTAGATCATTGTGTTGGGAATGTGGGTTGGAATCAAATGAATACCTGGGTTAAGTTTTATGAAGATGTGATGGGATTTAAAAATATTCTCACATTCGACGATAAGCAGATTTCTACAGAGTACTCGGCACTGATGAGCAAAGTAATGAGTAACGGAAATGGTTATATCAAATTTCCCATCAATGAGCCGGCAGTAGGAAAGAAAAAGTCTCAGGTGGAGGAATACCTCGATTTTTATAATGGCGAGGGAGTGCAACACGTTGCCATTGCCACCGGCAACATCATTGATACCGTTACGGCGCTTCAAAATCGAGGAGTTGAGTTCTTAAACATCCCGGAAACCTATTACCAACAATTATTAGGTCGTATAGGACCAATAGATGAAGACCTGGAGCCTTTGCAAAAATTGGGAATTCTGGTAGACAGAGATGAGGAGGGTTACCTGTTACAGATATTTACGAAGCCGGTCGAAGATCGACCTACTTTGTTCTATGAAATTATTCAACGAAAGGGAGCAAAATCTTTTGGTGCAGGTAACTTCAAAGCACTGTTCGAAGCCCTTGAGCGCGAGCAGGAATTACGCGGAAATTTATAAAATCACATGTCAGATTCTCGGCCCAACATATTATGGGAAGCTTCGCCCGATGAAAAAAAATCGGCTGCGATTTCCCTTTATATGGAATGGCTGCAAGTTAACCATCAGCTTTCATTCTCCAATTATGATGCATTATATAGTTGGAGCATAGAAAACGCGGATGATTTTTGGCGTTCGCTGGTATCTTTTTATGATTTGTTTTCTTATCCAGACCGCAAACCAGTAATCACGCATCGTCAAAAAGATTTTATTGGAACACAATGGTTTGAAGGTGTTACATTGAATTACGCAGAAATGATTTTTCGTCGGGCAACCGACCAGCACCCAGCCATTTTATTTAGTGACGAATTGAATCCTGCTATCCGTTCTGTTTCATGGCAGGAACTAAAAAAGCAAGTAGCCAGTCTTTCCGGATGGATGCGATCTGTTGGCATTCAAAAAGGCGATCGTGTTGCAGCGGTGCTTCCGAATTCGCCAGAGGCGGTTGTTGCTTTTCTTGCAACGCAATCGATTGGGGCTATCTGGAGTAGCTGCTCTCCCGATTTTGGAACCAGTTCTATACTTGAAAGGTTCGCACAAATTGAACCCCGACTTCTTTTTGTAATCAATGAGGTAAATTACAATGGCAAGCGCATTGATAAAACCAATTTATTAACCGACTTGCCCCCGGCACTTCCAACACTTTGTGCAACGGTTTTAGTTAGTGCTGAAGAAGTGGTTCCAACCGGATTCGCTTCCTGGATGAACATAATGAATACTCCCGGTGGCGAATTACAATTCGAGCCTTTGCCCTTTCAACATCCTTTATGGATTTTGTATTCTTCCGGAACTACCGGAAAGCCGAAAGCGATTGTTCACAGTGTTGGCGGAAATTTAATTGAGCACATCAAAGTATTGCAATTGCATTGGGATGTTCGGGCTGGAGAACGATTCTTCTGGTATTCCACTACCGGATGGATGATGTGGAATTTCTCTATTGCATCACTGTTGGCAGGAGCTACATTGGTATTATATGATGGATCCCCGGCATTTCCCTCATTGGGAAGAATTTGGGAAATGGCAGCAGCTGCGGGTGTTAATCATCTGGGTGTAGGTGCCGCCTATTTAATACAATGCCAGCGAGCAGGTATCGTGATAGAGGCAAACCGGCTTCCTGCTCTTCGAACAATAGGGTCTACCGGATCGCCATTAACTCCGGAAGCTGCCGATTGGGTGTACCAATCTGTAAAGAAAAATGTGTGGCTGATTTCATTTAGTGGCGGAACCGATGTGTGCAGCGGATTTGTTGGAGGTTGTATTTTATTGCCGGTATATCGAGGAGAAATTCAATGCCGATTATTGGGTTGCGATTTGGTTGCACTGAATGAACAGGGTGAGGAAGTTGAAGATGAAGTTGGTGAAATGGTAATCAAACAACCCATGCCCAGCATGCCATTATATTTTTGGAATGATGAAGGTGATCAACGTTATCGATCCAGTTATTTTGAAAAGTTTCCGGGATATTGGTGGCACGGAGATTTCATCAGCATCAGCTCAAGAAAGGGCATAACAATTTATGGACGAGCAGATGCCACCCTCAACCGGGATGGTGTAAGAATTGGAACAGCCGAAATTTATCGGGTGATAGATGCTTTTGCTTTAGTTGGTGATAGTCTGGTTGTTTGCATCGAGAAAAAGGACGGAAGTTTTTTCATGCCACTCTTTGTAAAAATGCAGGAAGGACGCGTTTTATCTCCCGAATTAGAACAGGAAATAAAAATTAGTCTGCGAAATCAGTGTTCTCCGCGCCACGTACCCGATGCAATTTTTTCTGTTCCAGATATTCCCTATACAATTAGTGGTAAAAAAATGGAGATTCCGGTAAAACGCATATTAATGGGTATTCCCATCGAAAAAGCTGCTGATCCTGATTCGGTAAAGAATCCCGGGGCTTTGCAGGGTTTTGTTAAGTTTATTCAGATGCAATAAATAGTATTACAGTCACCCCTTGTTATTAATTACATTGAGATTGTGTATTGAATGCTGCCCTTTCCTAAACACTGATGATGCGCAAATTAAATTCGCATTGGTGAGCACGGGAATTCGGCCGCAGGTAATTTGTTTTCTCCTTCGAAAAGACTCTGCCGGGCTGGGTGCAATATTAATCAGCAGTAAAAAACGAATTGCAGGAATTGCTGTAATAGAATTAAAAAAAGCACTTTATTTTCTTCGCGTATCAATCAGGTATTGAATTTTCCACTGCTCGCCTAGTTTTACCAAACAGAAAACATTTACGCCGCTATGGCTATACTTGCCATTATAGATAAATCGGTAGGGCGTCCAAACAACTGCGAGCGGTCCATCTACTTTAATGGTTTCAAAAACGATCTGCTCATCTGCAGCCCCTTTGGCCTGTTTACCAACAAAAGATGAAAATTCGTTTACCGCTTCCGACCGAACAATTGTTTTACCGGATTTATCTGTTGCGATAGTTTGCATTATTGAAGCGGACGAAAATACCTCAGCCACAGCAGCAGCATCTGCATTGCGCATACCGTCGAATAAAGAATTGATTACTTGCTTAATCTGAGTTTCTGCGTCCTGTGCTTGTAAGATAGCAGGGAAGAATAAAAAAAGACAGCCCGCTAAGAGAAAATTTTTCATAAAGTCAATTTCAATAAAGATTGAATGAATTATTAATCCATTTTAAAATATTAATAATCCGGAATCCTAAGCGATTTTTAAAAGAAGATTACCATCAATACCCAACACTTCGTTCATTGCTTTAATAAAAGAAAGACTCGGCTTCCTTTTAAAGTGCATGATTTCGGATAGCTTAGTATCGGTTGTATTGAGCAGTTTTGCTAACTCTTTTTGTTTAAGTTTTTTTTCATACATCTTCAGCTCAATCAATCCTTGTAAGGTTTGCGGCATTGGAATAATCAAATTTGCATCTTCATATGCTCGTACTATTTGAGTATACTTTTCAAGTGATGCTGTTTGCTTAGTTGAAAGCTTGTTAAAGCCTCCTTTTTGTGTTGCAAGATCCAACAAAGCAAGCATTTTCTTTTCGGCCATGTCAAACTCCTTTTTCGTAACAGTTGCATTCATATCAAATAGTTTTACAATTAATTTTATCGTATTGTTTGTGTGTTCCTACAAATCTTATATATATGGTTCGAGTGGTAAAATGAATCATGGCAACAATTCGATATTTATTTCCGCCAACATTAAAAACATATCTACCATGCCCTACACTATCTACAGAATTTAATGTCTCTTTAACAGCATGATAGTCTTGCCAATCACTTAGCGCCTTAATATGAAACCAGTTCAATATGGGCTCTTTAGCTGTTGAATCTGTCTCATAAAATTGAATTAATTTGGATTTAGTGATTATAACCATCATACAAATTTAAAATAAAATTATTAAAAACGAAATTTAATTGTTGAATTCGAAAATATTATATACAAAATCTCGGGGTTTATTAAAAATAAATTTTGACAACTAAAACTTTAGTTTTAATTTAGACTAAATATTTAGTTATGAAGCAGCCTTTAACTCGCGCAGAAGAGCAAATTATGCAAGCACTGTGGAAACTCGAATCGGGCGGATACCTAAAAGATGTAGTTGAAGCAATGCCAGAACCCAGACCACACCACAATACGGTGGCTACCCTGTTAAAAATACTGGTAGAAAAATCTATAGTGGGCATCAAAACACCCAATCGGTATAATCTATACTATCCATTGCTATCCCGCGATGAATATACTTCGGGCTCCATTGCTGGTATTGCCAAAGGCTACTTTGAAGGCTCCTATAAAGATGTAGTTTCCTTTTTGGTAGATAACAAAAAGTTGTCCGTAGAAGACCTGGAACTATTACTCAAACAAATGAAAAATAAAAAATAACCCCATGATACCCATTTTCATTTACCTACTGAAAGTAATCCTAGTATCCGGTATTTTATTTGGGTATTACTGGATAAGTCTACGCAACAAAAAATTCCACTATTATAATCGCTTCTACTTATTAAGTAGCCTACTATTGAGTGCAGGGTTGCCATTGTTAAACCTGGAATGGTTTTACTTTTCTCCGAAACCCACCTCACCTGTTCATCAGGTAACCAGATTGATCTATATATCTACCAACGAGCAACAAAGTAATGTCTACTGGCAGTGGCACGAGCTCTTGTTGCTTTTTGCATTTTCGGTTTCTTTTATCGGACTAATCCGCCTGCTATTGGGCATTTTGAAACTATTCCAGATAAAATCAAAATCACCGGTAACACGGATGAACACTTTTGATTTTATTGAAACCTCCCTCCAGGAGGCTCCCTTCTCTTTCTTTCGCAACTTGTTTTGGAAAAAAGAAATGCCTTTGCACGATGTCGCAGGGCAACGTATACTAAAACATGAACTCACTCATATTCAAGAATACCATAGCATTGACAATTTATTGGTTGGCATCATAACGAATGTTCTTTGGATGAACCCCTTTTATTGGCTCATCAGAAGAGAATTGGCTGTTGTGCACGAGTTTATTGCAGATGCCGCTGCTATAACCAACAACGACGCATCACAATTGGCAGAAATGCTACTTGCCGCCGAATATCAACCGAAACTGTTTTCTTCCGGACAATCTTATTTTTATTCATCTATTAAACGACGTATTATGATGTTATCAACTTCATCCAAAACCACTTACAGCTATGCTCGACGACTCCTTGTATTACCCATTGGATTGGGAGTTTTGGCACTGCTTTCTTTTACCATTCAAAACAATTTGCAGGAAAAAACACACGCAAATTCAACTCAGGTGAATCAATCGTTCCCACAGCTCGATACCATTCCTGAAAAGTATCGCGACCCAAAAACAGGCAAATTAACGGGCAACTTCCAAATAGAAATTCAGGGAGACATCGCTACGTTTAAAGACAAAAAATCAAAAAATGAATTATTCTCTGTTCCCCTAAACCAACTGGGTATTATGGGCGACCAAAAAAATTCAGTTCTAAACAAAAAACTCATTTTTATTTCGGGCGATAGCCTAACATTTGCAAAAGGCGCCTTTATCAAGGAAAAAAGAACGCCCCGTATCATAGTGAACGGAGTTGAGCTTTCTTCCACAGACGCAGCAAATTCAATTCCTCCTTCGGCAATTAAATCTATTAAGATTCGAGGAAGCGAAATGAATATCAAAGTAGACAGCGCCGATGCCTCCTTTACGTATGTAGAGCCCCAAAATAGTCAGCGAGAAAAAGTATACAAAATTATTCCCGGAAAAAAACAACCAGACACCATCATTATTCAAGATATGTCGGGAGAAAAAACCTTAATGGGCGTTCCGTTAGAAGGCAGTTCCAAAAAAGATCAGGGCGAAACTATAACCGTAACAACAGATAGGGTAGACGGGAACTTAGTTTATACCATTACAAAGAAAATGGTTGCCACCACCACCTTACCATCTGATATATTGTATATCATTGATGGGAAAGAAACTGATGCGGCTACCGTAAAAGCCCTAAATCATAATTCGATTAATTCAATGAATGTTTTAAAAGGAGGAAACACATCTAAATATGGAGAGAAAGGAAAAAATGGTGTGATTGAAATTATTACCAAAAAATAGCTTCATACAACAATATCAATAAGCGTATTTCAAATTTTCAATGCCCGATATTTCTTTTACTCATTTACAGGGAAATGAATTTTATTATATAAATCTGCTTACCAAAAGAGTGCCCCAAGAGGTGCTCTTTTTTTTACGAATATTGTTTTCATCAACTAACCCAAAACTAACATTGCATCACTCCCCTATTCCTCAACCAACCTCGTCCGAACATAATCCGGCAGCGTACTGCTCGCTTTAGCCAACCTACTTGCATTTTCTTTTTGTACGTCTTTATTAGGCAAGTAGTAATTGTAGTTATAAAACAAAGAATAAAACAAGAGCCTATTATATAAATCCAGTTCCTTATCAGCAACGATTGACAGGATTGCTTGTTCTATTTCTGCACGATTTTCGCTTTCTACTATCGCTCGTCCAACTCTACCAATTCTACCAAAATAATGGTTGCTTGCCGGATTTTCTATTTGAAACGACATGCCAATTACCAAGTTAGGAACGTTTATTTTCAATGCTTCCAATTCTTTGATATAAGTTGCTCTTGTTTCCCAAGCATAGCTTCCATCCGACATTCTTTCAAATCGATCGTTCATAATATCTAAATGGGCCTTAAGAAAAACGCCCCAATTGTAAGTATCAGCAGCAAGCAGCGCAATATTAATAGCATGTTCTCTTGGGGCAAAGTCCATACTGCATTCTCCAACTACTCTTGTGCTTCGCAATTTATCCAACATTTGCACCTTTTGATTAAAAGACAGGGATTTCCAGTCTTTGGGAATCCATGGCCTGCCTTCCATTAGCTTGTTTTTAAGCTTTGCCGTCGTTGTATCAATTAAGCAATCCGAATAGCCGATTAATGCTGAATACTGTTTGGGGAGGGGAACAGATGTAAAGTTTTTTGGAAAAAAAACAACCGTTAAAGACTCCTGAGCGTATTCGGTTTTTTCAGAGTAGTCGTCTAGCCAACTATCGGATATATCATAGTCATATAATGACATATCGAAAGTAGAATAGCTGAAACCATTTTCGTTTTTTAAATCAAACTCATCGATAGACACCAAATCCCTTTGACGATAGTCTTTATATTTACCTTTTATAAACAACAGATTTTCCTTCACTACTGATTTAGGATATTTTTTTACAAACGCTTCATAAGTAATCCCCTTTTCCAAATCTTTCAGCGCCTCAGCAATGCTGCTGGAGTCAACTTCAATAAGATTTCCAAGGGCCTGGCTTTTCGAGTAGAAAGTTGTATTAAAATTACAAGTCTTATATTTCAGGTTTAACGAGTCTACAATATGGCTCAGTTTTCCCATGGTTCGCGCGCTGTAAATTAATCCATTGGGATACGTTGTAAATTCTTTCTCCTGACCGAAGGCAGACATCATGCTGCAAAACGCAAATACTAGTGTGGTAATTTTTTTCATCATTGCATTTTTATATGAGAAAGTAAGTACCAAAAAATTGGCTTCTTGTCCTTTCTAATTATAATGATGCAATTAAGTTTATCTCTCCACACATATTTTGTTAAATTGTTATGGGATGTTGCTATAAGTCGCTAATACTTTATACTGATTCAAAAAATTAACAGAATGTGTATTAACAAAAAATAGCAGAGCGGAAGATTTTGGGATGTTCATACATATTCCTCATGAGACTGAACTATCATGAGGTTGTATAAGTTAGATTACTTGTCGTAAATGGAATAATTTCCTTTACTTATTAAACAAGACAACTTTTTGAACCGCATACACCAAGCTATCCCACCGCCAATTTTCTAGAATCATTTAATAGTCCGGGGGGCATTGGATTGAATAGCTCCCAAGTGATGCTCATCGGTTGACTACCAGTATAAGACACGAACCTTACAGGCCCCAAATATACATACCCCATCGTTAATCCATTTTCATCTTCATTGCGCTCCCGCACAAAAAGTAAAATCTTTTTAGCAAGCTTTTCTTGATTAATATAACTTAACCCTTTCTCTGAATCTGGCTTTGTTGAATTTTGGCTCTGCCAATGAAATAAAGTTTCATTTACTGCATAATCTTCATACATAGTGGTTGAAGAATAATTCCCTTTCGACTTATCGAGTGTAACAAATAAAGCCTCTATATTCAGTTCCTTATTTTCAGCAACTCCTTCCCGATTCGAAGACAGCTTTTTTTCTGTACTGAGTTGCAAGGCTACTAAAATTTGGCTTCTGGTATACCGGCCATGCATACTAAGCAGAAAGCGAAAGCCGGATCTTTCCTCTTTTTCAAGACATTCTATCGTCTTCATCCGCTCTTCTAGATATTGTATTAACTCTTTCTTAATATACGTGTGTTGTATTACATCAGAAATTCCATCAGCAGCTGAATTATACTGTAGCTTTTTAGGAGAGTCTTGGAAAATATCATAAAAAAACATCAGCAAATGAAGAGGGTGAATTTGCGAATTGAAGACACCTTCTTTCAATAGAGTCAGAATTACTCTAAAATAAGATTGGCTGTCCGTTGATAACCAGGTTGTAGCAACAAGACGGGCTATTTCATTTTCAAACTCAGATGCCGATTGTTTTTCTATGCCGGCCTTTTGTAGAAGCGCATGCCAGGTGTGTTTTTTACTAAAGACGTCAATTAAACTATAATTTTCAAGCAGGAGAAAATTAGACAAACTGAGATGCTCGGAATAGCTCAAGTTAAAATCCCTAATTTTTTTGATTAGTTTGTTTAGCCCTCCCCTTGTTGCCTGTGCTATGTTATGAAGTATAATTTCTTTCGCTCTTTTTTCTAGTACGATAGAACATCCCAAAGGCAAGTGCGGAAAGTCTCGCTCAATTTCATCTTTTATGGCAATATGTGTTTTACCAACCATTGCCTTAAACTTGTGTAAAAAATCATACTCGGGATTGCTGTTCCCTACAAAATCCAACACGGTTAAACAGTCTTTCCCGTCATACAATCTGAGTCCACGTCCAAGCTGCTGCAAGAAAATGGTCAAACTTTCTGTAGGGCGTAAAAAAAGTACAGTATCTATCTGAGGAATATCTACCCCCTCATTAAACATATCAACAACAAACAGATAGTTGATTTCCTTTTTTTGCAGTTTCGAAAACAGCGCTTCACGCTCATCGGCATTATCGCTACTTAATGCGGCAGCCTTTAACCCTTTTTCGATAAATTTTTCAGACATAAACTGTGCGTGCTTTCTCGAAACACAAAAGCCCAAAGCACACACATCATGTATGTCGATCAAATATTTACTGCAATTGTTTAATATATCTAATACGCGCCTATCGGTTTCTGTATATACTTTTTCAAGCGCCCCGACATCGTATTTGCCTTTTCTCCAACTTACTTGAGACAAATCAACCGAGTCGGCGAGTCCAAAATATTGAAACGGACAGAGCAGTTTTCTATTCAGTGCTTCCGGTAGTCGAATTTCAGATGAAATGCTATTGGAAAAGTCAAGTAAAATGTTTTCCCCGTCCATTCTCTCTGGCGTGGCCGTTAACCCCAATAAAATAGTTGGAGTAAAATGAGTAAGAATCGGACGATACGATTTTGCAGGAATATGATGAACCTCGTCTATCACAATATAATCGTAAAAATCGGGGTTCAACTTCAATTCGGCTAACCGGTTAGCTAAGGTTTGTACCGATGCAAACACATGATTGTAGTTACGCGGATCCTTGTTTCCCAACCAGAGATCACCAAAGTTTTGATCCCGCAAAATGTGTCGATAGGTTGCAAGTGATTGATTTAGGATTTCAGCCCGATGTGCAACAAATAAAAGTTTAGCACCCGGATTGCTCAAATAGAACCTTTTAAAATCAAAGGCAGAAATTACGGTTTTACCAGTTCCGGTTGCCGCCACCACTAAATTTTTATAATTGCCATTCGCTCTTTCTGCTTCTAAACGCTCTAAAATTTCTTGTTGAAAGGAAAAAGGCGTTATCTCAAAAAAAGTGGCGATCGTAGATCCGCTCTGGCTTCCCTTCGCATCTTGAATAGCTTTTCGCAACTTTTCCTGTTGAGTGGCAATTTCATACGGCTCGAATTCGCTATCATTCCAATAGGTTTCGAAGGTTTTTTGAAACTTATCAATGATATGAGGAATTTCCTGCGTAGTTACTTTTAAATTCCATTCTAATCCACTGGTTAATGCCGTTCTTGAAATATTAGACGACCCAATATATCCGGTATGAAATTGAGTGTTCCTTAAAAATAAGTAGGCCTTTGCATGCAGTCGCTCTTGTTTGGTATTATAGGATATTTTTATTTCGGTATTTGGAAGCTTTGCTAGTTCTTCTATTGCCTTAGCATCCGTTGCTCCCATATAGGTAGTGGTGATAAGCTTCAGCTTTTTCCCTTTTTCGGTATGCTCCTGAAGGTCTTTTAAAAAAATTCTTAGTCCAGAAAATTTTACAAAAGATACAATCCACTGAACCTCGTCTGCAGACTGAATTTCTTTTCTGATTTCGCTTTCAAGGGAAATGCCGCTTTTGTTTCCAGTAAATAATTCCGATGCGCTTAGCCCTGTTGTTGGAAAAACGCTTTGAATATGTTGCTGTATGTTCGGATAGGGTGAATTAAGTTTGGCAAATATGGCAGTGAGAATTTTGCCTTCGGTTTGAATTAAATTTTTTTCGATCCCTTGGTTTTTCAGCTCATCTGCCAACAGTTGAATTAATTTATTTGCCAGTTCGATTTGAAGATGAGGAGTTTCATCTTGTTCTTTTACAACGCCCAGTGCTTTTTGTAGCACTTTTGAAAAATATTGAGATAAAACGAAAGCTGCTTCTTTTTTAGCAAGGGGTATTGCATCAATATAATAATCACTTTCAGAAAGGCGATCGATTTCTGATATTACCAATTGATTGATAAGCTGCTCGTAAATGCCTTCTGTCATTTCATTGATTAATATACGCTTGAACAATAGGAATATCGGCTTCAGCCCAGTCTAACGACAAAAGTTCCTCTTTCTTTAACCATTTATAATCTGCGTGCTCAGCCAATGTTAATTCACCGCTTATGTATTTACAAATAAAAGGAAGGAGATGTATTTTTTTGCCTTCTGGATAAACATGTGTATTGGGTTGCAACGACTGCATTATGTTAATCTGGATATTCAGTTCTTCTAAAATTTCGCGCAGTAAGCAAGACTCCGATGTTTCGCCCTGCTCAACCTTTCCTCCCGGAAATTCCCATTTCAGCGGAAGAGACATTTTTTCACTCCGTTGGGTTACTAAAATACGACCATCATTTTCTATGATAGCACAGGTTACAATTATCATCCGTTTTTAATTATTCCGCTACAGCTAACAATATAGTTAGATTTTGTTGTATATGACAAATAAAAATTTTGTCCAAAATATAGTAGAAGACGATAGCCTATTGGTTATGTAGCATTTAAACCCCCGCCATAAAACACCTCAAAATCTCTTCCTGGGCTTTTGTGGATTTGAACTCTGCAATCATTAAAACAAAAAACCCCATCCGCCTTAGGCGAACAGGGCTTCCGTGGTGTGGGCCGGGATCCCTGCCTCACGGCAGGCAGGGAACCGAATTACGCCTGAAGCTTTTTAATCGCAATTCATTCCAAAAAACAAAAAACCCCAACATCATAGTTGAGGTCTTCGTGGTGTGGGCCGGGATCCCTGCCTCACGGCAGGCAGGGAACCGAATTACGCCTGAAGCTTTTTAATCGC
>JBAWZY010000016.1:0-22546 GCA_037142775.1 Chitinophagia bacterium
CCGAAGATGGGACTCGAACCCGCGACCTGCTGATTACAAATCAGCTGCTCTACCAGCTGAGCTACTTCGGCATGATTGGTCTACTACTTGCCGTGCCCGCCTGCATACCACCAAAAGTGAATAACAGACAAAATTTCCGGCAAAATGCAAAGAACTATCCCCATTTTTTGGGATGGCAAAGGTAATGGAAATCTTTATTCAGCAAAATTTTGAATTGAATATTTTTCTTCCCAATTGTATCATTTTGCGAAAAGCCTGCTTTTTCTTACCTATTTACCCCCATCCAACCCCTAATTTATCCATAAAAAAGAGACAGCTGCATACTTGCCAACTGCCTCTTTTTTATGTAAGGGCCAAAAAATAAAAATCCCGCTATGCCGCCAATTTTTCTTTTTTTCGCTTTAATGAGGTAATCATAGATTCCATGGCCTTATCAAAGGATTCTTCAAAATTTTTGGTAGACGATTTGGTAAATAAATCCTGACGGGGTATGTGCACTTTAATCTCTACAATCTTGTCTTTAATAGCGTGCACCACATTATCCAGCTTAAGGAATACCTCAACTTTAATCAATGAATCATGAAAGGTGTTTAATTTTTCGGCCTTCCGTTTAACGTAATCAAGCAATTTGGCGTCCGCTTCAAAATGCACGGTGTGGATCTGTAAATTCATGGCAAATCATTTTCGGGTGAAAAAAATTTCCGGCCGCCAGCCCATGCTGACCGAAACCGGAATTACAACTACAATTTAATGATTATTTTAACCAAAAACATGACTTTTAACAGCTTTCACTATTTTTTATAAATTTTCATGCTTTTGGGTGAGCCTTTCTGAAAACTTCTTTTAACTGATCGATACTGTTATGGGTATACACTTGAGTGGCAGCTAAACTGGTATGGCCTAAAAGCTCTTTTACTGCCGTTAACTCGGCACCGTTATTCATTAAATGAGTAGCGAAACTATGGCGCAAAATATGCGGACTTCTTTTTTGCTGGGTAGTAACCCTTGATAAATGTTTTTTTACACTTGTATACACTTGTCTGGGAACCAGCTTTTTACCTTTAGCTGAACAAAAAACCTCCGGAATCCCTGCGCAAACTTCAGGACGAGCAACAATATATGCCTGTATTGCTTTTTGTAAATCGGAAGATAAAGGAATGATCCGCTCTTTATTCCCCTTCCCTATTACCCGCATTTGTGCATTCGAAGGATCAAATTGCTGAATCGTCCAGTTAACCAATTCACTTACTCGAATGCCGGTTGCGTAAAGCACCGATATCATTAACTGCTCGGTAATTCCCTGCCAATCTTTTGAAAAGGGCAAATCTTCGAGTAATCGATGCATATCCGGTTCGGCAATAAATGCTGGTAATCTCTTTTGAATTTTCAGGGAACCGATGGTGGTTAACGGACTGCAACTAACCTGTCCATTCTTTAACAGGAATTTATACAAGGATTGCAGGGTGGATATTTTGCGATTGATACTTCTCGAACTAATTCCCTCCTCCTTTAATTCTGCCAGCCAGGTTCTGATCATTGGCGTAGTAACACGATCAATGGGTGGTGCATCATAGGCCGAAGTTAAAAAGGCCCACCACTGGGTAAGATCTAATTGATAGGAGCTTATAGTATGAGGAGAATACCTACGCTCATGTTCTAGGTACGCTAAAAAGGCTTGTATAGGAGTAGGTAAAGGTATAGACATAAAAAAAGTAGCTAAAGTTATGAAACTCCGGCTACTTTTCTATATCTGATGCGGGAACGGTAATTATCCTTCGATTTTACCGCTGGCAATATTTTGCTTGTAGATTGCTTTCAGCACTTCTGTGCGACGAACTACTGATGGCTTAACAAATGCCTGACGTCCTCTGAGTTGCAGCAAGGTTTTGCTTTTCTCAAATTTCTTTTTGTACTTTTTCAGCGCTTTGTCAATGTTTTCGCAGTCTTTAGAGTCGATGATTAACATATTAGATACCTCCTCAGGTGTTTTTAGGGATGCAAATATACGATTTTCGTGAATTTTCCAATAATTATTCCAATTTGAGGGAATAAGCTTGATTTTCAGCTATTACAGAAGTACCTTGCCAACATGTTTACCGGAATTATAGAATCACTGGGAAAAGTTATTTCCGCCACAACCTCCGGCACGAATAAAGTTTTCTGGATAGAGAGCCCAATATCGGAGGAACTAAAAATTGATCAAAGCGTTAGTCATAACGGCGTTTGCCTAACCGTTGAAGAAATCAAAGGAACTGCCCATCGGGTAACTGCCATTCAGGAAACCCTGCAGAAAACCAATTGTGGCAACTGGATTGACGGTACAGCCGTAAACCTTGAACGTTGTTTACTCGCAAATGGCAGGTTAGACGGGCACCTGGTTCAAGGCCATGTTGATACCACCGGCACCTGCCTTAGTCGGGAAGATGCCAATGGAAGTTGGTTATATCGTTTTGAGTTTCCCGAAAAATTTGCCCCGCTCATTATAGAAAAAGGCTCCATTGCAATCAATGGAATTAGCTTAACCTGCTTCAACGTAACCGCCAATTCCTGCATGGTTGCCATTATACCCTATACTTTCAACCATACCAATTTACAATGGGTAGAGGCAGGAGCCATGGTAAATATAGAATTCGACCTAATGGGAAAATACATCCTGCGCATGCGGGAACTTTCGGGAGAAAAATAAACTTCTACTAAATAGATTTACCTTTTAGTGCAGATTTTACCGCCTCATCCATTGCCCGCTCGGCAAAGGGTCGGGTAACTTCATTGAGTTCCTCCGTTTTTTGCTGAATCAAATTTTTATCCAACATCGTGATAGATAGTTGCAATGCTTGCATCGCTGAAGCAGTTGCCGTTAATTCTTCAGCAGTTAACAGGGAAGCATTTTTTTGAATGAACTTTTCTGTTACCCCCAATATTTGTTCTCCTTCTGTTCTTGCTTCTACCAATGCCCGCTCCACCATATCAGATTTTGCATGGGTAATACTATCCATCAGCATTTGCTCAATCTCCTCAGAACTGATGCCGTATTGAGGCTTTACTTCAATTTCCTGCGCCACACCACTTCTCAATTCTTTTGCTTTAACCGACAAAATACCATCTGCATTGATACTGAAACTTACTTCCACTTTAGGAAGACCTGCGGGCATACCCGGGATACCTTTTAAATTAAAGGAAGCCAGCTTGCGATTGTCTTTTACCAAATCCCGCTCACCCTGAAAAACCGAAATTCGCATATCCGCTTGTCCATCCTGATGCGTAGTATATTGTCGCGCTGCTCCACAAGGAATTTTTGAATTGCGGGGAATCAACACATCCATTAGTCCACCCATGGTTTCAATACCTAAGCTCAATGGGGTTACATCCAGCAACAACAAACGCTGACTATTCCCTGCCAAGATATCCGCTTGTATGGCCGCACCCAATGCCACCACTTCATCGGGATTAACCGAATCATTTATCGGTTTGCCAAAAAATAGACTTACTGCCTTTTTGATCGAAGGAATTCGGGTTGATCCACCAACCATTACAACCGTATCAATTTTATCGGCAGTTAATCCGGCATCCTGTAATGCTTTTTTACAACAGGCAAGTGTTTCGGTTATTATAGGGGTAATTAACTCTTCAAGTTTTACTGCCGTTAGGGTAATAGATTTTGATTCCCACTCGGCCGTAAAGGTTGCTTCGAAACTGAGTTGCTTTTTTGCACGTTCGGCAAGCAGGCGCAGCGATTGACTTGCCTGCCCATTTGCAGCTAACGTTTCGGCAGTAATACCCATTTGTTGCAACCAATGTTGCACAATGATTCTATCTACATCATCACCCCCTAAATAGGTATTTCCATTGGTACTCAATACTTCAAAAATTCCATTCGTTATATGCAGCAGAGAAATATCAAACGTTCCTCCACCCAAATCATACACTGCAATTGTTTTTTCTTCAGCAGGATCTAAACCCATTCCATAAGCAAGACTGGCAGCAGTGGGTTCGTTTACAATGCGCAATATGTCTAACCCTGCCAATTTTCCTGCATCTCGGGTGGCCTGGCGCTGTGCATCATTGAAATATGCAGGTACCGTTACTACAGCTTTTGTAACCGGAGTTTTTAAAATATGTTCCGCTCTTTGTTTCAACTCTTTTAAAATAAAGGAGGAAAGCTCGATAGGAGAATAGAATTTATTTTCTACTTGCACCTTTACCAGACTATCATCATTGTTGTCGATGACTTTGTAAGTAAAAAAATCGGCATGGGCTTTTATATCATTATAATTTTTCCCCATTAATCTTTTTGCACTAAAAATGGTATGCTGAGGATCGCTCTCCAATAAAGCCCGCGCTTGCTCTCCAACTGTTATATTGCCTTGCTCACCAAAATGAATAATGCTGGGTACCAGGCTACTGCTGTCATGCTCTTTCAGAGCAACCGGTTGTTTGCTTTCGGGATGAATGATGGCAACCAGACTATTGGTAGTTCCCAAATCGATTCCAACAATCATTTCTGGTTTTTGCAAACTGCCGGTGGCAATATTGATCGGTATTTTAGCCATAATTACCTGCTTTATAAAGAGGGTGCAAAAGTATAACAGGAGTTGCGCACAATGGTTGCGAATTAGGGAAAATGGTTAAGCCTGAACAACCCGGGTCTTACTTAGATAGTCGTGCAACGTACATCCTAAAAAGGGCAGAAAGAATAAATCGGGTATAAATATCCTCACCAGCGATCTTATGAAAAATTGTCCAATATTAGGCCGCATTCCTTTCAAATTAACCACCCGGGTTAAGCTAATCCATTTACCTGGGGTGCGAGCGTAAAGGCTTTCCCAAACAAAATAATAGAGAAATAAAAAGCCAAAGAAGAACCAACCAAAATTCAGCGGCGTGTAGTCCCAATAAGCAACATACCATTGCCATATCCTATTTAACAATAACGCAACTCCAAAAATAATTGCGGTGTCAACCAAAAAATTAAGGGTTCGGGTACCGTCTCCAGCAACTTTCATGGCATCAAAGTTACGCATTGTTCCTGCACTTGCCATCGCCAACAAAATCATTCCTTACTTTTGCTGCATGAATACTTCAACAAATTTAATAGCAGAGTTACAGTGGAGGGGTATGATTCAGGATATCATACCCGGAACGGAAGAGTGGATGATGAAAGAAAAAGTTTCGGGCTACATTGGATTCGACCCCACATCGGATAGTTTGCATATCGGTAGTCTGGTTCCCATTCTATTATTGGTGCACCTGCAAAGAGCCGGCCATCGGCCAATTGCGCTGGTAGGTGGTGCAACTGGTATGGTGGGCGACCCCAGCGGAAAAAGTGAAGAAAGAAATCTGTTAAGTGAAGAAGTGCTACAGCATAATGTAGAAGGAGTTCGAAAACAACTGAGTAAATTTTTAGATTTTTCTTCCAATAACCCTCAAGCAGCTGTGTTGGTTAATAACTACGACTGGTTCAAAGGGCTCGATTTTCTAACCTTCATTCGCGATGTGGGAAAGCATATCACAGTGAACTATATGATGGCAAAGGATAGTGTGAAAAAAAGACTGGAGGGTGAAAATGGCATGAGCTTTACCGAGTTTAGTTACCAATTGGTTCAGGGATATGATTTTTATTGGTTATACAATCACCACAAATGTCGACTGCAAATGGGGGGAAGCGATCAGTGGGGAAATATCCTTACCGGTGCTGAACTTATTAGAAGAAAAAGTGGCGGTGAAGCTTATGCATTTACCTGTCCGCTCATTACCAAATCAGATGGGGGCAAATTTGGAAAAACAGAAAAGGGAAATGTTTGGCTGGATGCACAAAAAACAACCCCTTATCAATTTTATCAATTCTGGCTCAATGCATCGGATGAGGATGCCGAAAAATGGATTAAGATTTTTACTTTGTTAACACAGGATAGCATCAATGAACTCATTGCTAGCCATCGTGAAAAACCCGAGGCACGCACTTTACAACAGCAGCTGGCATTGGAGGTAACCACTTTTGTGCATGGTAAAGAAGTATTGGAAAGCATTCTGGAAACCACCCGTGCATTTTTTGGTGGCGATGCTTTGAATTTTATAAAAAATACACCTCCCGAAACGCTGGAAAAAGCAGGAATGCCCACGCTACCCTATCATGGCGAATGGCCGGTAAATGTTGTTACCCTTTTGGCTGAATCGGGAAGTTTTTCCAGTAAAGGAGAAGCCAGAAAAATGATACAGGCCGGTGGGGTTAGCATCAATGAACAAAAAGTTACCGACATTCAGCTGCAGATCGACGATAGCTTTTTACTAAACGGCAAGTATTTGTTGGTAAGAAGAGGCAAGAAGCAATTAGACTTACTCATTCGAGGCTAATGGGAATGATTATCTATTCGCTGTTTTTCTAAAGGCTTTTGCATATCGAATCCCTAATTCATTAGCAGAGGTTGTGCTATAATGTAGGGTATCTCCTAAATGGGTAAGTTTATTCGATTTTACTAAACTACAATTCGGTACTTCCTTACAAACTTTTGCAATGGCATCATTTACCTTTTGTTTGCTGATTGAACGCTCTGCCGTAAAATAACTCAATTGTGCCGGCAGAAAAATCAAATCGGGTTGTTGTAAATCGCTCCGAAATTGTTGAATAAGCGCAGTTAATTTTTGCTGATAAGCATCGCAGCGGTCGGGTCTGCTATCACTCTCGCCCTGATGCCAGAGGATAGCTGAAATGGGTGCCACCGATTGCCCCAACCGGGCTCGCTTAAGCGCATTATCATAGGGATAGGAACGGGTAACCGAATCGTAGGCGCCCGGCAACCACAAATCAATTTTTGAACCACCTACTGCAGCCGGTATCAGATAAATTTTGGCCTGCTTATCTTTTCGCCTGATTTCCCTGGCAAATGCAAATCCCGGACCCACTCCCACAATTGCCGGCTTATCGAAATGCATCGGCTCCCGGGCAGGAACCCATTGCAATGCTGCATTTAACATATAAATATTGTTTACAGGAGTAGTATCCAGCATCTTAGGTTTTCCTCTTCCCGCCATGTTAGATTGCCCGGCTAATAAAAAAACATAGGTATGCGGGGATGAAGTTGCATTAGTTTGGGCTTGTATTGATAAAGCATTGATACAAACGAAATAAACAACCAGTATTTTTTTCATACAACCAATTGTAACAGATTAGGGCAGTGTTTGTATCACCCTCCACATTTCTCTTGCAACCAATGAATTTCCGGTAGCATTGAGGTGTACCCGATCGGTAGTAAGAATTCCGGATTCTTTGTTCTGTGGATTATTGCTCAGGTTATAATTCATGAACAGATTTCTAAGATCTACCAGGGGAATTTTTTGTTGAGCCGCATAGGTTCTAAGCCACTGACTGTACAAATTCAAATCACCATCCTGTTGATTGGAGTGATCGGTTCTTTCACCAATTACAGCGGGTGTACAAATAATTACTTTAGCCCCGGCAGCCTGAATTTTTTTTACAACCGCCTCATAAAAGCGACCAAACTTATTATAGTCGGTACCCGTTCCACTGCTTGCTTTATGCCAAACATCATTTACTCCAACATAAATCAAAACAATATCGGGATGCTTATTAATCACATCTTCTTCAATGCGCAAATACAGATCATATATTTTATTACCACTTATTCCTGCACCCACCAGCTCGTAATCGCCCGATTTATATTCAGCAGCAATCATCGAATCCATCAAACGAATATATCCACCCGGACGAACCCCTGCTTCTGTTATGGAATCCCCAAAAAAAAGCACTTTTTTTCGGGGAGCTGTTTTAAATGAAAAAAGGGCTGCAATTGCAACTAATGAACAAACAATCAAATATTTAGACATTTTACAGGGTTTTGGGTATTAATATTAACTGTTTTTGTTGAATTATAGCAATTAAGAGGTCGAACCCACCCATAAATTAAAGATTTTCAATAAGATTTGGAACAATTATCCTTCAGTTGTATTTTTGCAGCCCGAATTTAAAAGTTCGGAATAGGATTGCCTGATAGTATAAGGGTAGTACAACTGATTTTGGTTCAGTTTGTCTTGGTTCGAATCCAGGTCAGGCAACATACCTCCCAAAAACCACTGAATTTCGGTGGTTTTTTTTATTCCGAATTTACCTGAAATTGACCTTGCTCAAGCAATAATTTCTCTTTTCTGATTTGCCTGGAATTATAACTTTCGCAAACAGTCTTGTAAAGCCTCTTTCCAGCCCCTAAGTTGTATACCAAAATCTTTTGTGAGAGAATTTGTATCCATAACCGAATAACCCGGTCTACGAGCCGGAGTGGGAAAGTCGGCACTGGGTATGGGTTCTACTTGGCAGGTTAACTCTGCCATATCACGGATTGCCAATGCAAAATCATACCAGGTAATATCACCCGAATTGCTGAAATGATAGATGCCGCTATGGGTATTTCCCTTCTCCCATTCTTGTACCATAATTGCAATGGCATTGGCTAAATCAGCAGCATAGGTAGGGCAACCGCGCTGGTCGTTTACCACGCGAATCACTTCTCTTTCCTTCATCAGCCGAAGCATGGTTTTTACAAAATTATTTCCATAAGCACTAAACACCCAGGATGTGCGAATAATGGTGGCGGATGGGAGTGCATCCATAATCAACTGTTCACCTTTCCATTTGGTATAACCATAATAATTAACCGGCTCACAATTTTCATCTGTAGTATATGGTGAACTGCCTTGTCCATTAAAAACATAATCGGTAGAAATAGATACCAATCGGCAACCTATTAATTTGCAACAACGAGCAATTTCGCCTGCACAGATTGCATTCACAGTAAGTGCCAGTTCTTTTTCCTGCTCTGCACGATCTACTGCTGTATAAGCTGCTGCATGAATACAATAGGCAGGTTGATGCCGTTCAAAGAAGGGTGCAATAGAAGCGGGATTCGATAAATCTAATTGCTCCCTACCCACATAGACAACCGGATATCCCATAAAGGTATCCGTAAAAACATCGCGCAGTTCTTTTCCTAACTGTCCACTACTACCTGTAACAATAATTGGCTTGGGCTGCATAGTAGATTCAGGTAAATGGCTAAAACTCTTTTGGCTTTTTGCTCCATTCTTCCTGGGGTAAGGAACGGAAATAATCGTACGTAATTTTTAAACCAACCGAACGATCAACTGTAGGTTGCCAACCTAATATCTCTTTTGCGCGAGTAATATCCGGCTTTCGTTGTTTGGGATCATCTACCGGTAAATCTTTGAATTCAATAGAAACACCCGAAGCGGTTAATTTAAGTACTTCGTTGGCAAAGTCGAGCAAAGAGATTTCATGCGGATTACCAATATTCACCGGCATAGTGTAGTTGCTCATCAACAAACGATAAATGCCTTCAATTAAATCGTCTACATAACAAAAGGAACGGGTTTGACTTCCATCCCCAAATACGGTAAGGTTTTCGCCCCGCAGTGCCTGGCCTATAAATGCAGGTAATGCTCTCCCATCATTGAGTCGCATTCTGGGGCCATAGGTATTGAATATGCGAACAATACGAATATCAACCCCATGAAAGGTGTGATAAGCTCGGGTAATGGATTCCATAAATCTTTTCGCTTCATCATATACACCTCTTGGACCAACCGGATTTACATTTCCCCAGTAGTCTTCATTTTGAGGATGTACCAGTGGATCACCATACACCTCACTGGTAGATGCAACCAGAATGGTAGCACTTTTTTCTTTCGCCAAACCCAAACAATTGTGTGTTCCTAAAGCACCTACCTTAAGTGTTTGGATTGGAATTTTCAGGTAGTCGATCGGACTGGCCGGCGAAGCGAAGTGAAGAATATAATCGAGCGGACCGCTAACATGAATAAATTTAGAAACATCATGATGATAAAAATCGAATTGAGGTAAGGCAAACAAATGCTCAATATTACGAAGGTCGCCTGTGATGAGATTATCCATGCCTATCACGTGATACCCTTCTTTGATAAAGCGGTCGCAAAGATGTGAACCTAAAAATCCTGCTGCGCCTGTTATGAGAATTCTTTTCATGCGTACACTTTCAATGATTACTAAATTTGTCCCCTTCCGATACTTTCATAATGATACCCCAAAGATTGCATTTGCTTCACATCAAAAAGATTGCGACCATCAAAGATTACTTTGTTCTTAATCGTTTCACCCATCCGATCGAAATCTGGGGTTCTAAATTCACTCCATTCGGTAGCAATAATTAATGCGTCTGCGCCTTCCAGGGCTGCATAGGGATGAGGTGCATATTGAATCCGATTGCCAATTAGCTTTTTCACATTGCCCATGGCTTCGGGATCATAGGCAATAATAGTAGCTCCTTCGGCTGTAAGTGCATCAATAATTTGTAATGCCGGAGCTTCTCGAATATCATCGGTGTTAGGTTTAAATGCTAAACCCCATAATGCCAGCCTAACCCCATGTAAGTTTCCTGAAAAGTAATTACGAATTTTGGGTAGAAGATGTTTTTTCTGACGATCATTCACTTCTTCTACTGCTTGTAAAATACTAAATTCATAATCAACTTCTGCAGCAGATCGAATCAGTGCCTGAACATCTTTAGGAAAGCAACTTCCTCCATATCCTATTCCCGGAAACAAAAAACGTTTACCAATTCTTTCATCACTGCCAATTCCTCTGCGAACCATATCTACATCGGCACCCATTCTTTCACAAAGCTGTGCAATCTCATTCATGAAAGAGATCTTCGTAGCCAAAAAAGAATTGGCAGCATATTTTGTGAGTTCTGCGGACTTCTCATCCATAAAAATAATGGGATTGCCCTGCCTTACAAATGGAGCATATAAATCATTCATCACTTTGCGGGCTCGTTCACTGTTGGTTCCAATTACTACCCTATCCGGTTTCATAAAATCATCTACTGCTACCCCCTCCCTTAAAAATTCGGGGTTACTCACAACATCAAAAGCACCGGGATAATATTTGGCAATAGCGGCATGAACTTTTTGAGCTGTGCCAACAGGAACCGTACTCTTATCAACAATTACTTTATAATCCTGTAAAATTTTACCCAATTCTTCGGCAACGCCCAAAACATATCGCAAATCAGCCGAACCATCTTCACCCGGCGGAGTTGGCAATGCAAGAAAAATTATTTCAGCATCCTGAATACCTTCTTTTAGTTGTGTGGTAAACAGCAGTCGCCCTTCCCGCAAGTTTCGGAGAAATATTTTCTCCAACCCAGGTTCGTAAATGGTTATTTCACCAGATGACAATTTGCTAATTTTTCCCGGATCAATATCCACGCAGGTAACCCTGTTGCCGGTTTCTGCAAAACAAGTGCCGGTAACCAAACCAACATACCCGGTTCCAACCACTGCTATTTTCATGTAACTGTTTTTAGAGTAAAAATACTTAGCTAAAAAATTCCAATACTTTTTCTGAGATATACTGCAATTGCTCCTCCTCCATTTCAGTATGTACCGGCAATGAAATTACCCTATCTGTTAGCCAATCAGTAACCGACAAATCACCCGCTACCATTTTCAACCCGGTAAACATAGGCTGTCGATGTCCGGGAACGGGATAATAGATCATGGAAGGGATTTGATTTTCGGATAGATAAGCACTTAACGCATCCCGCTTCCCATTTTTAACAAGTATAGTATATTGATGATAAACATGTGAACTATAAGCAGCAACTTTTGGCGTTTGAATATGCGGGTGATTGGCAAAAGCCTGATTATAAAAAGCTGCAACCGACTGACGTGCTCTATTGTAATCATCCAGGTGTTGCAATTTCACGCCCAAGATAGCTGCCTGAATAGAATCGAGCCTGGAATTACAGCCCACTCTCTCATGATAATATCTTTTTTGCTGACCATGATTGGCAATCATTTTCATTTGACCGGCCAAATCTGCATTTCCGGTAAATATAGCTCCTCCATCCCCATAAGCACCTAAATTTTTACTGGGATAAAATGAAGTAGTTCCTATATGACCCATTGTACCGGTTTTTTTGGTAGTACCATCAGGAAAAGTATACGTGCATCCAATTGCCTGCGCATTATCCTCTACTACAGGAATTCCATGCTCGGCTGCTATAGCCAATATTTCATCCATGGGTGCCGAATGACCATATAAATGCACCGGAACAATTGCCTTGGTTTTTGGGGTGATGGCTTTTTTCAGGGAGTCCGGACTCATACAAAATGTATCAGGATCTACCTCTACAAAAACCGGGGTAAGTCTTAGTAGGGCAACTACTTCAGTAGTTGCGATATAAGTGAAAGAAGGTGTAATTACTTCATCCCCAGGTTGCAAATCCAATGCCATCAAAGCAATTTGCAATGCATCGGTACCATTGGCACAGGGAATGGTATGGACGCCTCCTTGATAGGCACTCAAATCGTTGGCAAAATTATTTACCCATTTACCATTGATGTAGGCAGCACTATCGAGCACATCTTGTAGGGCAGCATCTACCTGATGCTTAATTTTCAAGTACTGCGATTTGGTATCTACCATTTGAATTGGCTTCATAAATCTATTGTTACTGGCGGTCAAAATTACAATAAAAAGGCTAGAACAGGGTATAAACCCAGCTCCCCCTTTGCGGATACATTTTATTGATTATTTTCACATTCCATCGCATTCACATGCTACTATACCGGTTATTCATTTACTTGTATCCACTGACTGCCCGATTGATGAGCATTTTTTCACCAAAAGCCCGTCGATGGTGTAGGGGTCAGCAAACTGCCTTTTCTCAAATACCTAAGCAACCCCACAATAAGAAGATTATATGGATGCACTGTGCATCAATGGGTGAATTTGAACAGGGTTTGCCAGTGCTAAAGCAGCTTAAAAATCAATACCCCCAATTTTCTATATTGGTTAGTTTTTTTTCACCCTCCGGATATGAGGCATGTAAAAACCATTCAATAGCCGATTGGGTAGTATACCTGCCAATGGATCATCCCCGAAAATCGGCACAATGGATTAGTGAAATTCATCCGGAACTGGTGATTTTTGTAAAATATGAATTTTGGTATTACTATCTGGCGGCACTTCATCAACAAAAAATTCCCGTTATACTTATTTCTGCCATTTTCCGACAACATCAACTTTTCTTCCATTGGTACGGAGGTTTCTATCGGAGTATGCTGCAATTTTTCAAACATATACTGGTTCAAAATGAAGATTCGGCTGCACTGTTGAAATCGATTGGTATACTAGATGGTGTTACCATAACAGGTGATACCCGATTCGATCGGGTGTTGGAAATTGCGCGCAACCCCACCCATTATCCTGCAATTGAACATTTTATTCAACATAAACCTGTATTGGTTATAGGTAGTAGCTGGCCGGAGGATGATAAGGAATTGCAATATTTTGTGAATCATCATCCCAATATCCAAATGATAATTGTTCCCCACCATATTGATCAGGATGCAATTCGACAGTGTAAAGAAATTTTTCCAGGAGCAGTTTGTTATTCAGATTTCGAAAGGGATTGGCAAGATAGTAATCAATATAAGGGAATAAATAAACTAATCATAAATCGAATGGGTATGTTGAGTAGTTTATACAAATATGCAACCGTAGCCTATGTAGGTGGCGGATTTGGTGCTGAAGGAGTGCATAATGTTCTAGAAGCAACCATTTTCGGAAAACCGGTGGTAATTGGTCCGGAATATTCGAAATACCTTGAAGTAACGCAACTGGTGGAACATGGTGGAGTAATTACAGTTAGAACAACTCAGGAACTCAATAATACCCTACAAAATTTATTTGAAAATAAGGAAATATGTTCTTCAACTGGTAAAAAAGCAAATGAATTTACAATTACTCAAACAGGTGCCACTCAAAAAGTGATGCAGGTAATTCAGGAAAATCGTCTTTTAATTAATTGATCGAAGTGTTGAAAAGTGGGGTCATTATCTTGCCAGCCTAACTTCGTTTTCAGTTCTCTTTCAATCCAAAATCTTGCTTCCGGAAAAATTGAAAAACCCTGAATGGTTTTAATACTCCGTTCATACATAGACTCATCCCCTCTAAAAAGCTGATTTATAAATGCATATCGGTCTGTTGGCTGAATAGCTTTTTTAAGATCCCGAATGGGCTCGGTATTTGAAGTGGAGCTTGATGGATTTGTTTGGGCAATTAATTCAGCATTAGATAACTCATTTGCACGTTGTTCTTTGTTCCTAAATGCTGCGGCTTCAGTTTCTGCCAGACAGGGTAGATTTTGATGAGCAAAAGTGGGTAAATCCTTTGAAAAATCCAATGCATACAGGGCATCATCTGAGGGCCTTCCGGATAAAGAAAGTGGCGCAGGAGGAGGTGCCGTATGGGGCTGCACTTCCTCCGGATCGGGCGTTAATTGAGCAAATAGCTCTTTTTTAAGTAAATCAAGGGTGATCAACAAATTTGTCGCAGATTGCTGCTGAAAGTACTGTTCCCTTAATTTATTGATAAGGTAGCCTGCTCTTTCCATCGGATGTAATACATTTGGGGGGTTCGCTATTACCACGAATATCAATAGAACGAAAAATAACTGATTTTAGTATACAAATGTTTATCGAACCAAATATATCAGGAGAAAGAAGAGGCTCCATAGAAGTGATCTGTGGGAGCATGTTCAGCGGAAAAACAGAGGAATTAATTCGCAGATTGAAAAGAGCGAAAATCGCCAATCTAAGGGTTGAGATCTTTAAACCAGCCATGGACGTTCGCTTCGATGAGGAAGCAGTGGTTAGTCACGACTCTAATTCCATCCCCTCGTCTCCTATCACCCACTCACAAAAAATTTTATTGCTGGCCGATCAGGTAGATGTGGTTGGTATTGATGAAGCCCAATTTTTCGACGACCAAATTGTATCTGTTTGTGAAACTCTTGCCGCCAAAGGTGTTCGAGTGATTGTAGCAGGATTGGATATGGATTATTTAGGTAAGCCATTCGGACAAATGCCGCAGTTATTGGCAGTCGCAGATTTTATTACGAAGTTGCATGCAATCTGCGTTAAATGTGGAAACCTGGCCAGTATATCCTATCGAAAAACAACCGAAGCGAGTCAAATTTTATTGGGTGCCACAGATAGCTATGAGCCCCGTTGCAGAAAATGTTATTATGAATAACTGCTAGCAAGTAATATGAAAGCTACTCAAACTATATGGCAACTTTTTAAAAAGGACCTACTACTCGAAAGCAGGCAACAATATACACTCTACGGAATTCTGCTATATGTAGCATCTACCATTTTTGTACTATATATTTCAATAGGTGAACCGGAAGAGAGCAGTTGGAATGGTTTATTCTGGATTGTTTTGTTATTTGTTTGTGTGAATGCGGTTGCCAAAAGTTTTTTACAAGAAAGCAGAGGCAGATTATTATATTTTTATTCCATAGCTGGAGCCAAAGATTTTATTCTCTCCAAACTCTTGTTCAACCTGTTTCTGATGGTTTGCATGAGCCTTTTATCGCTGCTGCTTTTTACTTTGTTATTGGGCAATCCACTGGAACATTTTACAATCTTTATATTGATTACTTGTTTGGGAGGAGGTAGTATTAGCTTGGTATTTACCTTTCTCGCAGCAATTGCAGCAAGGGCACAACAGTCAACCGCATTAATGGCAGTAATGGGATTCCCCATTATCATTCCTCAAATTCTATTACTAATGAAAATATCGGCAGTGGCGTTTTCCAGTGTAATTCAGGCGGGATTGTGGCAAATGATTGCGCTACTGCTGGGCTTAGACCTAATGGTGGTGGCATTGGCAGTTATTTTATTTCCCTTTTTGTGGAAAGACTAAAACCGCAGGTGCCGAACGGTTAATCCATTATTGATTAACTGCTTTAGTGAATCGATGCCAATTTTCAAATGATTTTCAACAAAACTGGATGTGATTTTCTTATCACTTTCTTCTGTTTTAACTCCTTCCGGAATCATGGGTTGATCGCTCACAAGAAGCAGTGCACCCGTAGGAATTTTATTATAAAAACCAACCGTAAAAATAGTAGCAGTTTCCATATCGATTGCATACGCCCGAACACGGGTCAGGTATTCTTTAAACACTTCATCATGCTCCCAAACCCTACGGTTGGTTGTATATACCGTACCCGTCCAGTAATCAACGCCAAAATCACGAATGGTAGTAGAAATGGCTTTCTGCAAAGCAAAGGCAGGCATAGCCGGAACCTCAGGTGGAAAATAATCATTGGATGTACCCTCGCCCCGGATTGCTGCAATGGGTAATATTAAATCCCCTAGTTTATTTCGCTTTTTCAAACCACCACATTTACCCAGAAACAATACCGCCTGGGGTTCAATAGCTGTAAGCAGGTCCATGATAGTAGCTGCACCCGGACTGCCCATTCCAAAATTTATTATTGTTATTCCATTGGCAGTAGCACATTGCATCGGTCTGTCTTTCCCCATTACCTCAACCTGATTCCACTCTGCAAACAGCGATACATAATTGCTAAAATTGGTAAGCAAAATAAATTTGCCAAAATCTTCCAGTCGAGCCCCGGTGTAGCGGGGAAGCCAGTTATTTACGATGTCTTCTTTCGTTTTCATCCGTTATCTGTTTTACTATTTATCTTCATAACTGCCGGTAAGCACTGCCAGCAGCATTCGAATCAATATCTTTGAAAAAGATAATCTCCAAAAATACCAAAAAAAAGCGGTTCTCCCTATATGATTCCCATCACCTATCCCCCACCGGAATTTTCGATGAAGCAATCGGAAGGAAAAGAATGGCTCTTCGACCCCATTCGAAAAAAATGGGTAATCATTACTCCGGAAGAATGGGTGCGGCAAAATTTTATTCAATATCTCGTTAAAACCCTGCAATATCCTGCTGCCTGCATTGCTGTTGAAAAAGGTTTCCAGTTGGGTGAATTACAAAAGCGGGTAGACATTCTGGTATATCACCAACATACTCCTTGGATGCTAATTGAATGTAAGGAAACTAATATTCCACTCAATGATAAAACACTGCAACAAATATTAGCTTATCATATATCCATTCCTTGTCCTTACATAATTGTAACAAACGGAAACAATACTATTGGATTTGCACTAGATGCAACAGGCAAAGCAACGAGTATTAATCAAATGCCAGCTTTTAAATAAGTATATCTTAAAACTACAAAACCGATTAGGGGAAAATTCCTAACTCCGTATAGGTAGTTGCCACTTTGTTAATGGCACATACATAAGCAGCCGTTCTCATATCGGGAATAGCGGGATTCTGTTTCCAGATATCCATAATCTCTCGGGTTGCCGTTATCATGGTTTCTTCCAAACCACTATGCACCAAATCAACCTCTTCGGCACCGTGCATAATAAATTTGCGCTCTTCCTGTGATACAGTTTTACCGGTTAGGTTTTCAATTTGACTAAGAATATGTGTATTCATATTTTCAGTGAAGCGTTTTTCCATTCGGCCATATCGAACATGACTCAAATTTTTTAACCACTCAAAATAAGATACCGTAACCCCACCCGCATTTAAATACATATCGGGAATTACCAGCACTCCTTTTTTAATTAAAATTTCATCTGCTTCCGGGGTGAGCGGACCGTTAGCAGCTTCACCAATAATTTTTGCCTGAATGTTAGGTGCGTTGTCTTTATTAATTACATTTTCCAAGGCAGCCGGAATTAGAATATCGCAATCCAATTCCAATGCCAGGGTACTATCAGCAATATTCGTAGCTCCGGGGAAATTGAGAATGGAACCGGTAGCTCTTCTGTGTTGGAAAACTTCTTCCTCATTCAGTCCGTTTTCATTAAATATTGCTCCCTCAAATTCAGCAATGGCAATTACTTTAGAACCATTTTCACGGAAAAACTTAGCAGAATGATAGCCCACATTACCTAATCCCTGAACAACAACACGTTTTCCAACAACACCTACCGATAATCCCAATTTTTCCATTACATCTGGCATATTGCAAACTTCTCGAATGCCATAAAACACACCCAACCCGGTTGCCTCTTTTCTTCCACGAACGCCCCCTTGTGTTACAGGCTTTCCGGTAACACAACCCGCACCGTCAATTTCACCTGGCTTCAGAGATTGATATGTATCTACAATCCATGCCATTTCTCTTTCTCCTGTTCCGTAATCTGGAGCTGGCACGTCGATGCCTGGACCAATAAAATTCTTCTTCACCAATTCACTGGTATAGCGACGGGTAATTTTCTCCAGTTCATATACACTATACTTTTTAGGGTTGATTTTAATACCACCCTTTCCACCTCCAAAAGGAACATTTACGATTGCACATTTATAAGTCATCAAAGAAGCTAAAGCCATAACTTCATCCTGGTTAACGGCATCACTGAATCGGATACCACCTTTACAGGGAGATTTATGCTGAGAATGCTGAACCCGGTAAGCCTCAATCACTTCAATTCTTCCATCATCCATCTTAACAGGAAAACGCATACTGTAAACACTATTGCAGGCTTTAATTTGCTCCAATAAACCGGTAGCCCATTGGGTAAACTGAGCAGCTTTATCAAAACTTTGCTCAACACTGTGAAAAAAACTGTAATCGGAATGAGTAGACATACTTCTTTTTTAAAAATGAATAAACAGGGATCTTAACATGAACCAGGGTCAGCAGGTTCCTGAATTATTGAATTTTATTTTTTTCGAGACGAGTTATTTTTTTATCCAGAGAAATCAGATAAATAAACAAACCAACTAATATGGTTACCAATACTGCCACCACTACTCCTATTTTCCCATTATCGGTAAAAACATTGTTTGGGGTTGCGTCGGTTGCTTGTGCCAGTAACACAGTAGAACCGGTTAATATACAAAGCATCAAAACAAGCAATCTTTTGATATACATAATCATGAATTAAGCAGTTAATAATTGAACCCTTACACGCAAAGTAGAAATCCAAATTCCTAATAAAGTCCAGCCAAGAAATGCAGGATACATTACGCTTCGCATTGCATTGGTTGTATCTTTTGGATTCAAACCCGGATTACCTTCACTACCCATACCACCTGGGTGCAAGCTTTCACTCAATCTGGGTAATATCCAAATGGTAGGGAATAACATGAAAAAAGCAAACACATTAAAAACAGCACCAATTCTTGCTTGTTTTTCTTCGTCTTGTAAGCTTCCTTTTAAAACAAAATATGCAAAATACATGAGCACAGCAATGGCGGCGCCATTTTGCTTCACATCCCCACTCCAGGCCTTACCCCATTGGAAATGTGCCCAAATCATACCCGTTAATAAACCCAGTATTCCAAATACAACTCCGGTTCGGGCATACTCAGTAGCGCGGATATCATATTTCGGTTGCAGCTTTCGTAAATACAAGATAGAGTTCACAACCGAAACCGTAAAAAAGACCATCATGGCAATCCACATGGGAACATGAAAAAACAAATTTCGAATCGTTTGTTTTAACGGAACTCCGGGAGGGTCGGGAATCGGAACCCAAAAACCATAAGTGCAGGTGTAAAGCAGTAACAGTATACACAGTACTTTCCACCAATTTTTTTGCATCATACCCAAGATTTTCACATGATTGTTGTATAAAAACTAACAAATGTGAGTGCAAAAATAGGTGAAACAGGAAGAATACAAACAGTTAAAATAAAAATAACCTGTAACCAAAATGTAAAAAGAAAAAATTCCGTTCAGAATGTAAAGACAGGCAGATGCGAAAACACCCCAAAAACGTTTCTAACCTTATGATTATGAACACATTTGGCAATACCACTCCAAATGCGTACCTTTGCCAACTTTATAAAATTCATGCCGTAACATGAAGCGAGCCGTTGAGCCTCTCGGCGGCCAACTACAGGTGGCTATTATCTAAAGGATTAGACACATGAAATTATCACAGTTTAAGTTTGATTTACCCCTCAACCTGATTGCACAAAACCCAACCAAAAAAAGGGAAGACAGCCGAATGCTGGTAGTAGACCGCAAAAGCGGTCACATGGAGAATAAACACTTCAAAGACATTCTGGAGTATTTCGACGATAAAGACGTTTTTGTAGTAAACAATACCAAGGTATTTCCGGCACGCATGTATGGAAGAAAAGAAAAGACCGGTGCAAAAATTGAAGTCTTTTTATTACGCGAACTCAATAAGCCCAATCGCTTATGGGATGTAATTGTTGATCCCGCAAGAAAAATACGGGTTGGAAATAAATTATATTTTGGAGATAACGAGGAACTGGTAGCAGAAGTAATTGATAATACTACCAGCCGTGGAAGAACCATTCGGTTTTTATGGGATGATGATGATGCCAGCTTCAAAAGAATGCTGGAATTTTTGGGAGAAACCCCTTTACCGAAATACATTAAACGCAAACCCGACGAAGAAGATAAAGAGCGCTACCAAACTGTTTACGCAAAACACGAAGGAGCCGTAGCAGCCCCAACCGCTGGTTTGCATTTTAGTCCCGAATTAATCAAACGCTGCGAAATCCAGGGTATTCGTTTTGCTGAAGTTACTTTACACACCGGGTTAGGCACTTTCCGTCCAATTGAAGTGGAAGATTTAAGCAAACACAAAATGGATGCGGAATATTATGCCATCTCCGAGCAAGCATGTGCAATTGTAAATAAAGCGAAAGAAACCGGACATCGCATTTGTTCTATTGGTACAACCACAATGCGTGCCATGGAAAGCAGTTTTACCGCACAGCAATTATTGAAACCCAGTGAAGGTTGGACTAACCACTTTATTCATCCACCCTATAATTTTAATGTGGCCGATAGTTTGGTAACCAATTTCCATTTACCAAAAACCAGTCTGCTAATCATGACCTGCGCATTTGCGGGTTACGACTTAACAATGGAAGCATATAAAAAAGCCATTAAAGATAAATATCGCTTCTTCAGCTATGGAGATGCCTTATTGATAATTTGATTGGTTTTACAAACACTATTAACAAAAAGCCCGTTGCTACTCACAACGGGCTTTTTGTTTGTTGATGAATTCAAAAGTGATTAAAGTCCGAACAGCCCTTTATTAAGAGCCTGCAGGGTAGTTTTCTTTTCAGATGCAGGAACCAGTAAAGAAATGTTGTGTGCACTGCCTCCATAGCTAACCATGGTAACGGGAATAGCGCGGATAGCGGAGAATAATTTTTCCAACACCTGTTCGGTTTGTGCAATTTCATTTCCAACAATAGAAATGATGGTTTGGTTATCTTCAACCTCCACCGTTCCAAAAGGTTGCAGCTCCTGCACGATTTCTTTTAAAAACTGGTTATTGTCGATGGTTACAGATACCGCCACTTCCGAAGTGGTAATCATATCAATGGAGGTTTTATACTTTTCAAACACCTCAAATATTTTCCGAAGAAATCCATAAGCCAGCAACATACGGCTGCTTTTGATTTTGATGGCAGTGATACCATCTTTTGCAGCAACTGCTTTAACACCGGTGCTTCCTGCTTCTTTTTTAATTACGGTACCGGCTGCATCGGGTTGTAAGGTATTCAGCAATTTAACCGGAACATTTTCCTGTTGGGCCGGCCAGATACAAGTAGGATGTAAAATTTTTGCTCCGAAATAGGCTAACTCTGCAGCCTCATCAAAACTCAGTTGTTCTATCGGAATGGTTTTATCTACAATGCGCGGATCGTTATTATGCATTCCATCAATATCGGTCCATATTTCACATACGGTTGCATGCACCGCAGCAGCAACCAGGGAGGCTGTATAATCACTTCCGCCTCTTTTCAAGTTATCTACTTCACCTCTGGCATTGCGGCAGATATACCCTTGTGTGATGAATAACTTTTTATCGGCATGGCTCTGTAAAATTCGGTTCAGTTTGGTGCTGATAATTCCCAACTGCGGTTCTTCGTGCTGGTCGATAGACATAAACTCCAAGGCAGGAAGTAATACATGATCTACTCCATGTTCTTCCAAATACAATGAGAATAATTTGGTACTCAGCAATTCACCCTGTGCCAGTATATCTTTATTCAATGCCTCACTAAATGAGATGCGCAAAATAATATGTAGAAATTCAAAATGCTCCGAAACCACCTGATTGGCTTTATCTAAGGTAGCAGGTTGATGCAGCAGGTTGCTTACAAAACTGCGGTAATGCGCTTCCAGTTGATCGATGCGTTGTTTGGCTTCTGCTTTATCACTATGGGAGAGCGACTGGCTAATTTCCACCAAACTATTGGTTGTGCCACTTAATGCACTCAACACCACCAAGGTGGGAGTATTATCACGAGTGATTAGTTCTTTAACCTGTTGCATTCTTTCGGGTTTACCAACACTAGTACCTCCGAATTTCATTACTTTCATATCTATATTTTTATTCAACTATTTGCAGGCAAGTGCCTATTAAAATTCAGTGTGCAAAGGTAGGGGCTGATGGGGTAAGAACAAAACGGGGGGAATAGGGATTGCTTTTCTCCTTAGTGCAGTTGCTGAGGAATAAAGGACTGCACGCTTTGGAATGATAACTCCCAATTTGAAATGTTGCTCACCTGGTGCAAAGTCGCTCTCTAACGTTCGGAGAATTTCTTCCTCGTGCAGTCTCTGAGGAACGAAGGACT
>JBAWZY010000017.1:0-19600 GCA_037142775.1 Chitinophagia bacterium
CTTGTATAGAATCAATAGAGACTGCAAAGGCTACGGCTTATTTATTCTCTGAGCCTGACAATTATATAGAAAGATTAATTGAATTAAAAGAAATATCCATTCCTGTATATAAAGAAGAATTGTTGCTGACAGATGGTAGGATATTTGAATTTGATTATAAACCAATATTCGGTGATAATAATGTAATTAATGGTCATTTATGGATTTTCAGGGATATAACTCCATATAAAACGCTTGAAAATAGTCAAAAATTACAACAAGCGTTTTATCAGAAAGTACTGAATAATATTCCTGCAGATATTGCCATTTTAGACAAAGAACAAAAATATGTGTTTGCTAATAAGGCAAGCTTTGAAGGTGATATTATAAGAGATTGGATAGTAGGAAAGGACGATTTTGATTATTCTCTTTCTAAAAACAAAGGCTTTGAAAGGGCATTTTTCAGAAGAAATTATTTTGAACAGGCTTTAAACACGCATCAGATAGTTCAATTTGAAGAAAAAGATATTAATGAGAGAGGGCAGGAGGTAAGTAGTCTCAGGCATTATTATCCTTACATAAATGAAGGTAAAGAGGTTGAATTTGTTGTAGGCTACGGTGTAAATATATCTAAGACAAGACAAAATGAAAACCTCCTTATCCGAAGTATAGATACTTATCAGAATCTGATACATAATCTGGATGAAGTAGTTTTTATTGTTGATAAAAACAATGTGTTACAATATGTAAATACTTTATGGGAGAAGGTATTTAATAAATCTTATTATGAAAGTGTAGGGAATGCTATCGACACTTTTTTTTCTCCGGCTATTTTTGAATTTATTGAAAATGATTTAGCGCAGATTAAGACTGATTTATCAGTTGATAAAATAAAAAGAGAAATAAGGATAGATCATCAGGATGGTAGTATAAAGTATTACAATTATTGTTTTAGTCGTTTTTATAGTGCTTTAAAAGAGGATTTAATGGTTTCGGGGTTTGTAGTGGATATTACCGATCAGGTACAAGCGAGGGAAGAATTACATAAAGTACTTCAGAAAGAAAGGCTGCTTAGTAATATGAAAACTGTATTTGTGAATATGGTTTCACATGAATTGAGAACGCCTCTTGCAATTATTCAATCGAGTGCTGAAATTCTGGAATTATTATGTAATCAGGACACAGTTTCAAAAGAAACGATAGGAGATTATACGCTGAAAATTGTGGATGAAGTAAAAAGTCTTAAAGTTTTAATGGACGAGCTATTGATAGTCAGCAGAATTGAAACAGATAAACATCAATTTAATGCTACTGAAATTGATATTATTGGTTTTATAGAAAATATTATTAATGCTCATTATAATCCTTGGAAAGACGGTAGAATACTGACCTTAGAAGTTAGAGGGATTACTCGAAATATTTTGGGTGACAGTTTTATGCTTAAACATATTATAGGTAATATACTTGATAATGCATTTAAGTATTCAAAAGGAAAACAAGTACCGATGGTAAGGCTCTTTTTTGGCCAGGATCATTGGAGTTTAGTTTGCCGTGATTATGGAATAGGTATTCCGGAAAATGAAATGAATAGTTTAGGTACCTCATTTAAAAGAGGTAGTAATGTAGAATTTATTCCTGGTACAGGATTAGGATTAGTAGTGATTAATTATTTTGTGGAAAAACATAATGGTACTGTTCAGTATCAAAGTTCAGTAGGAAAAGGTACATTTGTTAGAATATCATTTCCTTATTAAATAATATTAGTTGAAATGTCGGTAATACTGGTGATAGAAGATGAGCTGTTTTTACGTCAGAATATAAAAACTATACTGGAGATTAAGGGATATATCTGTCACGAAGCATCGCATGGTGCAGAGGGTATTGAACTATTGAACAGTATTATTCCCGATTTAATTCTTTGCGATGTTATGATGCCAGGAATTGATGGTTTTGGCGTATTGGAATTTGTAAAATCTTCAGAATCTCTTAAAGATATTCCTTTTATCTTTCTTACTGCTCGTGCCGACAGTCAGGACAGAGAGAAAGCATTTGCAATGAAAGCGACTGATTATATTACTAAGCCTTTTTCTATTGCAGAATTAATTGGTTCTATAGAAAAAGGTATCAAAAAGCCTATAGTTTAGAAGTGAAATAATAAGCGCGAAAAAATAAATCAGAAAATGAAAAGAAAAATTTTGTGGTTAAAAACTAATCCCTAAATTTGCACTCTCAAACGATAAGTTCTTACAACAAAAGCGAAAGTAGCTCATTTGGTAGAGCACGACCTTGCCAAGGTCGGGGTGGCCGGTTCGAGCCCGGTCTTTCGCTCAAAAAAGTCCTGCTTTTTGCAGGACTTTTTTTACCGCCCTGGTGGTGGAACTGGTAGACACGCAGGACTTAAAATCCTGTTCGCCGCAACGCGAGTGCGGGTTCAACTCCCGCCTGGGGCACTTAGAGCCAACCGATAGGTTGGCTTTTTTTTTAACTTTCCGAAAGTCGCGCCACTTTAGGTGAAATTTTTTTAAAAAATCCGTTGTTTTCACCCGGTAGATTCAATACCTGTACTCTTATTTAATTTTTTTCTTCTGTAACAAAAGTTACGGTTTCAATTTTTACACTGGCATAGCTTTGTATCCGAAAAGCAACTTCCATCTTTCCTCTATCAATGGAAATAATAAATGAATCCTATTTATAAATATCGATTAACTCTTTTTGGTATCATAGCCGGAGCACTGGCTGGGTATTTGTATTACAATTTTGTTGGGTGTGAAAGCGGTTCTTGTATCATTACATCCCGCTCATTGAATATTACTTTATATGGTGCTTTAATGGGGGGATTACTTTTTAATATATTTCAAACAAACAAGCTATAGGATGATAAACGCTATTGAATCCTTAGGTAAGGGGGAAAATATAACATAATTGATGTAAGAATTCCGGTTGAATTTATGGATGGTCATGTTGCTAATTCGATTAATATTCAATTACAGGAAATTCAACTACGGCTTACTGAATTATCGAGCTTTTCTCTACCGTTACTCATTTGTTGTGCAAGTGGAATGCGAAGTGCACAAGTAGCGGGTTTTTTGCAGGCTCAAGGTGTTTCTTGTATCAAAGCAGGATCTTGGATAGATATTCCTGCTCATTAAATAAAATTAAATCAAATAACTATGCTATCCTTCTTGCAAAAGATTTTCGGAAAAGGTACTTCTGTAAATTATGCCGAATTAATAAAAAATGGAGCACAAATTATTGATGTTCGTACACCCGGCGAATATCAGGGTGGTCACATTCCGGGTTCTAAAAATATTCCTTTACAGATATTATCATCTAAAATGGAGAGTTTACCAAAAAATCAACCCATCATTACCTGTTGTGCAAGTGGCATGAGAAGTGCATCTGCTAAAAGTTTATTAACTAAAAATGGATTTCCCCTAGTATATAATGGTGGCGGTTGGGCTAGTTTGCGAAATAAAATTTAATAAAATGGAACCACATTTTTATCATGTAATCCTAAACTGGAACTTGGATAGAAAAGGGGTACTGTGTTCTCCTGAATTAGATTAGGCAGCTGGAACCTGCATTGAAGTTACTACTCAACCAGAATTTCCCAAAGGGATACCCGGTATTTGAAGTCTGGAGCACGCATTCACTGCAGCGGTGAGAAGTTGTTTCATGACCCCCTTTTTATCTGTTGCCGAAAATTCGAAGTTGGTATTTACTCATGTTAGCTGCCAATCGAAGGGGAAGCTCGATTTTGTTGAAGGAAAATATAAAATAACAGAAGTGATTTTGGAGACGGTAGTTACAATTCGGGATGCGCAAGATCGGGAACGCGCTCTCAGGGTGCTACAAAAATCGGAAGCTGCTTGTTTGATATCCAATTCTATACAGTCGAAAGTGACTATGTTTCCTGCCATTTTAGTTGACGCAGTTCAATAATGCCCTCATTTTTTAATGAATTGAATCATTTTACTTCGTAATATAAAATTAATTTGCATATTGGTATTACTTACCCTATTTGAAGTAGTTTAGCAGATAAACTAAAGCAAAGTAAAATGATTGGGGTATGATTCAGATGGTAGTATTTGATATGGCTGGTACTACAGTGGATGAGGATAATGTAGTATATAAAACTTTACACGCTGCTATTCAGCAAGCCGGATTTCCCTGTTCATTTGATCAAGTGCTTGAATGGGGAGCAGGCAGAGAAAAATTGCAGGCAATTCAATTTGTTTTGCAGTCATTAAATTATTCCCCTAACGATACCGAAGCAAACGCAATTTATGCCGACTTTATCATTCGATTATCTGCCGCATATCAAGCTTTACATATAAAAGAAATACCACATGCAAATGAAGTAATGAGAATATTGCGCCAAAAAAATATACTGGTTGTATTAAATACTGGTTATAACTTAACCACGGCTCAAACACTATTGCATAAATTAGGTTGGCGTGAAGGAATTGATTTCGATGCACTTATAACTGCTTCAGACGTATTAAGCGCTCGGCCATTTCCCGATATGATTCAACTGGCAATGAATCGATTTCAGATTGAAGATCCTTCAGTTGTTGTAAAAGTGGGAGATTCAACAATTGATATTGAAGAAGGAAGAAATGCCGGATGTTTATTAAACATTGGCATTACTACTGGAGCACACACACATAATCAACTACAGTTGTCAAAACCAGATTATATTATTAATAATTTGAGACAGCTTATTCACATTGTTGATAATTTTAATCAGGAAACTTTTACTCAACCTTGAGTATGTTAATAGTTAGGTAGCATTATATTAATTCAATCATAACTTTTAGTATCCCTTTTGTTTATAGGGGTTATGTTTTTTTGTTAAACAACCCTATGAAAAATTTACTCCGGGTCGGAATACTTTTTATTCTTTTACAATCGCATTCTCAAAATTCATTCAGTCAAAATATTATCATTATTACTACTGATGGTTTTCGATGGCAGGAACTATTTATGGGTGCAGATCCGGATATTTTGAATCAAACTCAATTTGTAAAAGATACTGGTTTGTGTAATCAATTATTTGGGGGTGCAACATTCATTGAAAGAAGACAGAAATTATTACCATTTTTTTGGTCGGTAATTGCCAATCAGGGATTAATAGCAGGTAATCGGATGTATCATAATCAAGTGAATGTTGCCAATTCCTTCAAGATATCTTATCCCGGTTATCAAGAGCTATTAACTGGTAATATTCCCACAAGATTAAATCCTAATTGGATGGTAAATAGTAAAAGGGCAACACTTTTAGAAAAATTAAATCAAAATGAATCCTTTGCCGGAAAAGTAGCTGCTTTTGCTTCATGGAGTGTTATTCCCTTCATAATGAGGGCTAAACATACAAATTTTACAATCAATGCAGGGTACGACCCAATTGAATCTGAAACAAATCCTATGGCTGACTTGTTGAATCAGGTTTTTGATTCTGTGCCGATGAACGGACATACTCGAAACGATTTGATTACTTATTTAGCCGCTAAATCTTATTTAGAAAAAAATCATCCAAAAGTATTGTTTCTTGGTTTTGGTGAAACTGATGAATATGCCCATCAGGGCAAATACGATCAATATTTATTTAAAGCAAAGCAATTTGATCAGCTATTAATGGATTTATGGTATTTTATTCAATCCGATGCATTTTACAAAAATAATACAACATTGTATATTACAACTGATCATGGAAGAGGTTGTAACCGAAAAACCTGGAAATCACATGGCTTTTGGATAAAGGGTTCCGGTGAAATTTGGACTGCAATGATTGGATCGGGAGTAGAGCAGTTGGGTGAATTGAAAAATACGCAAACTACCTATCTTTATCAGCTTGCTGCTCAAATAATAAATGTATCGGGTATTAAATTATCTGATACTAGAACGAATGAACAAATCTCAAATATTTCTAAAATGAGTAAATCAAATGAATGGAAAAATCATTTATTCTTGTTAAATGAAAACAACACTTCACTTATAGATAAAAATAAATGAATGAAAAAAAACCTACAAATATCGAAAAATAACTGATTTATCAATTGGTAATTTCGATTAAAAAAAATTATTCATTTAATACTCATATACGTAATTTACATTTCCCATTAAAACTTTGCTCTTATTATAACACTGGTCTGCTAATTTTAGACCTTTTTCATTGTAGGAGTATTTCCAAATTAAATAATTCGTACCCGTTCGGGGCACCTGAATCATTTCTACTATATTTCCTTGATCCGCATAAGTAAATATATAATCAGGCAACATTTTATTTGCGATATTATTATATCGAACAATATCAGTTAGTTCATTTTTCGCATCGTAGTAGAAATAGTATTTCTCAATTTCTTTATTTTTCCTTTTCCATGTTTCATCCAGTATTTGCTTTTGAGTATTACAAGTAAAAAAAACATGTATAGTATCACTATTGTTTCTAATGATATATGCAAAATCCAGGGTACTATCTTTTTTAAAAAAGTATTGATGTATTTCAGTAGTGGTTGAAGCCAGGAATGTATCGCGGGTTATGGTTTGTATTTGGGAAGGAAGGCCTGATTCGTGATAAGTGTATGTAGTTGTAGTTAGCGTATTCTTATTACTGGATTCCGATTTAATCAATTTTCCTAGATTATAATATGTAGTTGTTCGGGACGATTTACTATTTTGTTCCATACTAAACACTGTAATCCTTTTTCCATCAATACTAATTTCTTGCGTAAAAAGGATATCACCCGCAGAAGCTTGATTAGATTCTTGCGAATATCCAGTAATTTTTTTTACTTTCTGTGAACGTAATAATTTATATTGTTGATGGGTTAGATAATTGGCAATAACATCATTATAATAATATTGACCTATTGCAGATTGTGCCAATCCAAGGGTAAGCAACCATACCCATTTTTTTATACTCAATAGATAGTTAAAATCGATAGAATTCATGAAATCATATTTATTATGCAATATTCGGTATGAATTTTGTTAACATCACAGTATGTGCATATTTTTTAAAGAATAATTACAAAAATTCTTTTCCGATTAGCTACCTTACTGCAAAGAAATCAAGATAGAAATGAGTACAGTTGCATCTGCTTTTATTAGATTGGTAACCATTATGGATGAACTTCGGGAACAGTGCCCTTGGGATAAACAGCAAACAGTGGAAACACTTCGCCCACTTACAATTGAGGAAACCTACGAATTGGCGGATGCCATTACGGATAAACATTGGAAGGGAATTCAGGAAGAATTGGGAGACCTATTTCTACACCTCGTATTTTATGCACGAATTGGGAAGGAAATGGGACAATTTTCCCTTGAAGCTGTATTGAACGGGGTTTGTGATAAGCTGATACACCGCCATCCTCATATTTATGGAGATGTAAAGGTAAATGATGGTGAGGAAGTGAAGAAAAATTGGGAAAAACTAAAAATGCGGGAGGGTAAAAATTCAGTGTTAAGCGGAGTACCTGTTTCTCTGCCATCTATGGTAAAAGCCACACGCATTCAAGATAAGGCCAGGCAGGTGGGATTTGAATGGGAAAATAAAGAAGATGTTTGGAAAAAAGTGGAGGAAGAAAAACTGGAGCTGTTGGAAGCAGTTGAAAAGGGGGAAAATGATCCTATTGAAGAAGAATTCGGGGACTTACTTTTCAGTCTCATAAATTATGCCCGCTTTCTAAATATAGATCCAGAGGGAGCTTTGGAAAAGACCAATAAGAAATTTATTCGTCGGTTCCAGTGGATGGAACAACAGGCGAAAGAATCTGGAAAAAATATACAAGAACTGAGCCTAGCTGAAATGGATGGGTTATGGAATAAAAGTAAAATCAATTTTACTCAATCGTGAATGCTCAGTTGAAATCATTTATTTACAAAAACGGTTATTTGATAATTACCGCAGCCTGGTTATATACGATTTCATTTTTGTTTATTAATTACTGGAGTTACCGATCCTCTCCTGCAAAGGTGAAAAGTAGTCTGGAAAAGAGACTCACCAATAAAACGAAATGGGTTTTTGACCTTTCAAACAATTCATTTCGTATTCAGCAGCTGATTCAAAATGTTCCAGCTATTCAGGAAACCGAGCAAGATCAACCCGGTATTTTTTTATTCGATGGAAATGCCGCTGCAAAACAGGCCCGTTTGCTGTATTGGAACACCAATCGAATGTATTATGATGCAGTTGAATTAGATTTACCTGAAGGAATTCATATGGTCACCCATCGAAATGGTGAATTTGAATTAATCCGAAAAAATCTCCAATTCGAGGGAAAATTGTATAGTCTTCTAGCTCTTGTTCCTATTCGCTGGAATTATTTTATTGAAAATAAATATTTACGCACTCATTTTGCCGGATTCAACCATCTCGAAGAACAATATGAGATAACAGATGCTCCCCAGGCAATACCGATTACAACAGACTCCGGACAGACCCTTTTCAAAATTCAACTAAAGGCGGGAAAAGAATTTATACAATATGATGCGATCACTATTATTTTACGATTGTTGGCAATGTTACTTTTGTTGGCGTTTCTGTATAACATTGCTACAGAAATGATATCAGTATATTCCTTTCGAATTGCTTTTATTTTTTTGGTATCAATGGTAGTTTTTCTAAGATGGTTAACATATGCATTTCATATACCCTTCGATTTTACTAAAATTCCTCTGTTCGATCCAGCTGTATATGCATCCAACAAATTACATCCTTCTTTAGGCGATTTATTGGTAAATGCCGCCTTGTTATATGGGGTGTTAAGATTTTATAGATTTAAGCAACCGGTTTCCTTCACTCAGAAAATCAATAAAGAATCAAGTATAATTAATTTATTATATACAGGTTTATTAACGTTTTGTGGTCTTTTTTTAGCCGGTCTGGTCGGTAGTTTGCTGGAGGATGCAAAAATTTCATTCGACGTTTCCAATTTTTTTAGCTTATCCATTTTTAGTTTTATAAGTTTTATAGTTCTATGCTTATTGGTTCTTATTTTTTTCTATTTATCTGAAATTTGGTTACTACCTCAAATTAAAAAAGGGATTCCTTTTTATCAACAGATTTTTGTAATTATAGTAGTGGCTTCAATCTTCATCATTGCCACAGTTCCCACTATTCTATATAGTTTATATGCCTGCATCACCGGATGGATTTTGTTGTATGTTTTTTTGGTTCATCTTCGTCGAAAAGATTTTGAACAGGGATTATTGCAATCTGGATTTTTTATATTCTGGGTAATGTTTTTCGCTCTTTCTATATCTGCACTGGTAATGACAAGATTTAGACAGGTAGAATGGATGCAACGAGAAAAATTAGCGGAAAAACTGGTTCAGCAGTCTGACCCATTTGGTGAAAATTTATTAAACATAGCAGCTACTAATTTCGAAGATGCATTTTTGCAAACCAATTTCTATCGATTTACTCAGTCTGAAAACACCAATAAGTTATTAAAAGATAGTTTAATCCGGCAAAATTTCTCAGGTTATCTGAATAAATACGAAACCCGTATTCTAACTTATGGACTAAATGGAGACCCTTTTTTTAATGAAGATGTAACCGGAATGCAGCAGATTGATTCAGTTATTAGCAATCAGTCTCAACCAACAGAAATCACTGATTTATTTGCAGCACTTCCTGGAAATAAACTATATCGATACGTATTTAAAAAGAGAATTGATTCTTCAAATGGTTCCGGGGGCTATTTTTATGTACTTATAAATCCTAACCGTTATAAAAGTGAAGCGCTATATCCCGAATTATTTAATCAGGTTGCCGATCCACTTACCGATCCAGCTTCGGGCTATGCCTATGCCGTTTATCAAAAAGGGAAATTGGTATATCATTTCAATAACTATGATTTTTCTTCTGAAATACCATTAAAAACAGGTATTTCGGAAAAGTTTGAAAGAGTTGTAAAAAATGGATATACAGAATTATGGTACATGCAGGATGACGATAAACAGGTGATGATAGTACGAAAAAACAATACTTTAACCGACTTACTAACCCTCTTTGCATACCTTTTTTGTTCTTTTATATTAGTTTCAGTTATTTTTTCACTTTCGGGTAAAATTTTACAAACGCGATTTAAACTCAAACAATTACTGGCATTATTTGAATTGAAAATTAAATCTCAGATTCAGTCAACAATCATTTTTATTAGTATTATTTCATTTCTTGTAATTGGTATTACCACCATTACTTTCTTTATTGGCCGATTTAATTTAAACAATGAGGAACGACTTACCCGTGCAATTCAGGTAATGGCAAATGAAATCAATTCCCGAACATCCAGTAGGGAGAGCATTGAAATGCAGGGCAATCCTGGAGCCTTTGGAAATGAACTGGAGCAGGTGATTACTGATATTTCTGAACAACATAATGCCGACATCAACTATTACAGTACCGGAGGAAATTTGCTTATATCCACTCAGCCCTACATCTATAACAAAAAGCTGTTGAGTGAGAAAATGGATGCCAACGCATTTAAGGAATTGACACAAAATAAGCGAATTCGTTATTTGCAAACTGAGGAAATCGGAGACTTTCGATTTTTGAGTGTATATAAGCCACTAAAGGACGCTGCTGGAATTACGTATGCCTATTTGAACATTCCTTACTTAAATACACAGGCTGAGCTGAATCAGGAAATTTCAGGCTTTTTGGCAACACTATTGAATTTGAATGCATTTATTTTTTTGATTGCTGGTGCCATCGCTTTTTATCTCACCAATCGTATAACAAGATCCTTTGAACTCATTAGTGGTAAAATGCAGCAAATTAGCCTAGGGAAAATCAATGAACCTATTGTCTGGAACCGAAATGACGAACTAGGTGTTTTGATTACGGAGTATAATAAAATGGTAAAGAAATTGGAACAAAGTGCGGGAGCCCTTGCAGAATCTGAACGTGAACTTGCCTGGAAAGAAATGGCTCGACAGGTCGCCCATGAAATCAAGAATCCGCTGACCCCTATGAAACTAAGTATTCAATACTTGCAAGCAGCCATCCAAAGAGGAGATCCCAATGTGGGGGATTTATATAAAAAAACAAATGAAACTCTGATTACGCAAATTGATCAACTTTCACAAATTGCCGGAGATTTTGCTCAGTTTGCACAGATTAGTCAGGCTAGATTAATTCCAATTGATATTTCCTCAGTATTACAAAAATGGGTTCATTTGCACGGCAATTCTCCAGAGTGTTCAATTTCGGCAGAATATCCAAATGAGCCTGCAATGTTAATGGGGGATGAAGGACACCTAAATCGCTTGTTTACCAATTTACTTTTAAATGCCATACAGGCCAGACAGGATTCTGAAATTGCTGCTGTAATAAGAATAACTGTAAACTTATCTCAGAATCAGCTATTTGTTGCATTTAGCGATCAATCAGGCGGAATTCGACCGGAATCAATTGACTTAATATTTACTCCCAATTTTACAACTAAAACTGCCGGAACCGGATTAGGTTTGGCAATTTCTAAACGGATTGTTGAACAATCAGGCGGAAAAATTCGATTTGAGTCAGTCTGGGGAAAAGGAACAACTTTTTTGATGGAATGGCCCCGGTTGAATACGATTAATGAGTAGTAGATCTTTTCTGCTTTTGCCGATCAATAAATTGCTGAAATTGAAGTAATGTAAAACTGCTTAGATTATTTGTAGCAGTTAATCCTGCCTTTTGAGCGACCATGATTCCATATCGAATATCAGCAAATCCTTCAATGGCATGCGCATCAGGATTAATTGATATCAATGCTCCCTTTTTTATTGCCTTGTCTATCCATCTCCAGTCTAAATCTAATCGACGGGGATGGGCATTTAATTCAATTGCAACCTGATGTTGTACACAAGCATCAATGATAATTTCATGGTCAATAGGATATCCTGCTCTACTCAATAGTAATCGCCCTGTTAGGTGACCTAGTATAGTGGTAAATGGATTTTCAATGGCTTTCAGTAGCCTGGCCATCGCTTTCTCCTTTTGCATCTTAAGATTGCTGTGTATAGAAGCGATTACCAGATCAAAACTATTGAGCACTACCTCCGGGTAATCGAGTGCTCCCTCATTTAATATATCGCTTTCAATACTTTTGAAGATGGTAAATGGTGCAAACGCTTTATTTAGCTTTTCGATAGCAGCATGCTGAGCCAATATTCTGTCGGGGTGTAATCCATTGGCATAAAAAGCCGAACGGGAGTGATCACTAATAACCAGGTATTCCATTTTTTTTTGCTTAGCAGCTATAGCCATTTCTTCCAATGTATGCATACCATCGCTCCAATTACTATGACTATGTATGATACCTTTTATTTCGTGCTGTTGAATAACAGGTGTAAGCGGTTCAACTTTTGCTTTGTCAATAATCTCAATGGATTCTCTTTGTGCAGGAGGGATATAATGAATATTGGCTTTTTTAAAAATGTGTTCCTCGCTCTGGTAATCAGATGAGTGTATAGGTCCATTTAATTTTTCCCAATAGGAAATAAATTCATCACTCGCGCTATTACGAAAAACAACTTGATAATACTGAGTCGTATCAGTTATTTGTAGTTGAACCTGAATGCTATCCGCACTATTGGCTAGAATAATGTTTTTGCTTTGGCTTGGTAAAATGGTAAATGATAATTTTGTAAGGAATGCTGTTATTTTTTCTGTTGGTATTGTTGTAATGATTTGTATCTGATGGATAATTTCCATTTGTCGCACATAATCACCTACTATTTTTGATAGGTATTCCGGGAAAGCGATTTGTAATTGTTTTTCAAACTGCATTACCCAATTTTCCAGTTCAGCAAATAGGAATAGACCCTGATGTTTTAAGTAAAACTCGATAGCATCTTTAATATTTTGCTGTGTTTTTTCGCCAAAACCTTTATAGAGGGTTAATCGGTTTTCGTTACATGCATACAATAATTCACCCAATGATTCAATTTCCAGTTCTTTCCAAATTGTGGCAATTTTTTTTGGACCAATCCCTTTAATACGTAACATGTCTAAAATACCCGAAGGTGTTTTTTCCAGGTATTCGTTTAAAATTGCTAATGAACCGGTAGATAATTGTTCTATTATTTTTTGTGCAATCGTTTCTCCAATTCCTTTTAAGCCAGCTATTTGATGTTCTGATAAACCTGCAAGTGGGGCTGTTAATTTATCTATCTGAAAAGCTGCATTGGCATAGGATTTCGACTTAAATGGATTTTCACCGTGAATATCCATCAATTTCGCAAGCAGAGAGAAATTGTCAGCAATTGTATCGTTATTCATATTGGATGTGAATATAAAAAAAGTCCCGGGAACTCCCGGGACTTTACATCTATTTAGCTTTAGCGAAGAATTACTTCTTCTTAGCAGCTTTCTTAGGAGCAGCCTTCTTAGCAGCTTTCTTAGGAGCAGCTTTCTTAGCAGCTTTTTTAGGAGCAGCTTTCTTAGCGGCTTTCTTAGGAGCAGCTTTCTTAGGAGCAGCTTTCTTTGCAGCTTTTTTTGCAGTTGCCATGTTTTAAAGATTTAATGGTTAGTTAATACATTAAAAGTATAAACATATTTTCAACTAACAAAAAAAATTTTTTTTAAGCAGTTGCTTCTGTGTTGATAACAGAGATAGTTGTCTTGTTGTTTTTCCCTTTCTTGAACTCAACTAAACCATCCGAAAGTGCAAATAAAGTGAAGTCAGTTCCAACACCAACATTTTTTCCTGCATGATACACAGTACCACGTTGACGAACAATTATGTTACCGGCTAATGCTGGTTGACCTCCATATATTTTTACACCTAAGCGTTTACTTTGCGAGTCGCGACCGTTTTTAACACTACCTTCTCCTTTTTTGTGTGCCATAAAAATTTGATTTTACAAATAATTGTGAATGATTGATTACAGATTGTGCAATTAGGCAATGCTTTCAATCTTAATACGAGTGTAATGGGTTCTGTGACCGTGCTTTTTACGGAAGCCCTTTCTTCTTTTCATTTTAAAGGCGATCACCTTATCTCCCTGAACCAGGTCGCTGATGATTTCTGCCTGTACAGTTGCCTTTACAGAAGGACCGGCACTGATTGCCCCATCTTTATCTACCATAAGCACATCACTGAACGAAACCTTGTCGCCCGTTTTGCCCGGCAGATGGGGAACATATAAACTTTGTCCTTCTTGAACTTTAAATTGCTGACCTGCGATTTTTACAATTGCTAACATAACTATCCAAAATTAGGACGGCAAAGGTAACAATTTCCGGGAATTGGACAATATTTTTTACAATAAACTCTCCGAAATCATAGATTATCCCCTAAAACTACCGTTTTGTTAATAATGCATTGATGATAAACTATTTATACACATTGTATTTATCGGATAAGTAAAATGGGAAAAATATACCCGTTATTCTCTCTAATTTTGGCCCTTATTCCCTTCAGATGTTTCAAAATCTTACTTCTGCGCTGGCTAAACCTTATGCCGGTTTTATTTATAGAAATATTAAAAAAGGGATGGTAACGGCAGTAGCTGATCAGTTTCGGCAACTGGAAAATCTGATTCAAAAAGCGCAAAAAACCCAATTTGGGAAAAATCATTCTTTCCATCAAATTTCATCCCATTCCGATTTTATACAGGCAGTGCCCCTAAGGGATTATGAACAACTGAAGCCATATATCGAACAAATTAAAGCAGGACAACCCAATGTACTTTGGAAAGGCAAACCTCTTTATTTTGCCAAAACAAGCGGAACTACCAGTGGAATAAAGTACATTCCCATAACAAAAGATTCCATTTCTAACCATATCAATGGTGCCAGAAATGCAATCCTCTGCTATATTGCAGAAACAGGCAAATCGGCTTTTGCCAATGGTAAAATGATATTTTTAAGCGGATCACCAGAATTGGAAAGGGTGGGAGGTATACCAACGGGTCGCCTTAGCGGGATAGTGAATCACCATGTTCCAGCCTATCTTCGTTCAAACCAATTGCCTTCATTTCAAACCAATTGTATTGAAGACTGGGAAACCAAACTCGACAAAATTGTTGCAGAAACTATTCATCAACCTATGTCGCTTATTAGCGGGATACCACCTTGGATGCAGATGTATTTTGATCGATTACAGGAAAAATCTGGCAAAAAGATTGGCGATTTGTTTCCAGAATTTCAATTGATGATTCAGGGAGGAGTCAATTTTGCACCTTATCAACAAAAATTATTCGAATCAATCGGTAGACCGGTAGATATTATTGAACTTTATCCTGCCAGTGAGGGGTTCTTTGCATTTCAGGATAGTCAGCACCACCCCGGACTATTATTAAATACAAATAGTGGAATTTTTTATGAGTTTATTCCGATTGCAGATATCGGAAAAGAGAAACCAACCCGCTTACCACTGGAACAAGTAGAATTGGGTGTTCAATATGCTATAGTTATTAGTAGTAATGCCGGTTTATGGGGGTATATAGTAGGCGATACGGTTAAATTTGTAAGTCTGCAACCCTATCGTTTAATCGTAACTGGCAGGATAAAGCATTTTATTTCTGCATTTGGAGAGCATGTTATTGGTGAGGAAGTAGAAAAAGCGATGGATATTGCAATAAAAAACTCCGGAGCCAGAATTACTGAGTTCACCGTTGCCCCTTTTATTTCATCTACATCCGGAAAAAGTTACCATGAATGGCTAATTGAATTTGAACAGGAACCCGCTAACTTTTCTCAATTTATCCATACACTCGATTCTGCAATGCGAGACTTAAATGTTTATTACGATGATTTAATTAGCGGAAATATTCTGGACACACTTCATATATCCCGAATCCGGAAAAATGGATTTATAGATTATATGAAAAAAGAAGGTAAATTAGGTGGTCAGAATAAAGTACCACGATTAAGTAATCAAAGGGAGTTGGCCGATGCATTACAACCTTTTATCATTGTTTAATTGGTTGAGTTGATAATTAATATCCGATATTGGCGTAAATTGTATATCATTTCTGCGTTTCATGACGAATAAATTTACCAAACGGATTGCCATTTTTGGTTCTACCGGTTCAATCGGTACACAAGCATTGGATGTAATTGCATCGAATCCTGATTTATTTTCTGCTGAAATTTTAACTGCAATGACGAACCATACCCTGCTTATTGAGCAGGCATTGGCTTTTCGTCCGGCGGTTGTGGTAATCGGTGATGAGAAAAAATATACCCTGGTTAAAGAGGCGTTGGCCGGAACTGATATTCAAGTATATACCGGAGAAAAGGCATTACAAGAAGTGGCCGCTTTAGACATATATGATATGATGCTGGCTGCTATCGTTGGCTATGCAGGTTTACAACCAACATTGATGGCAATTGAAGCAGGGAAGGCCATTGGACTCGCAAATAAAGAAACACTGGTGGTTGCTGGAGATATTATCATTCGTAAGGCAATTGAAAATCGTGTTCCCATAATTCCAGTAGATAGTGAGCATTCGGCAATTTTTCAATGTCTGGTAGGTGAGGGTAAAAACAAAATAGAAAAAATCATATTAACTGCAAGCGGAGGTCCATTCTTAGGTCGCAAGCCCAATTATTTAGTGAATGTGAAGCGGGAACATGCCTTACAACATCCTAACTGGAGTATGGGGGCAAAAATAACCATTGATTCAGCAACGCTAATGAATAAAGGATTAGAAGTAATTGAGGCGAAATGGTTATTCAACCTCCGACCCGAACAAATTCAGGTTGTTATTCATCCGCAAAGTATTATACATAGCATGGTTCAATTCGAAGATGGAAGTATCAAAGCTCAAATGGGCTTACCTGATATGAAGCTGCCTATTCAGTATGCTATGGCATTTCCACAAAGGATCGCTAACAACTTTCCCCGGTATAATTTCAGGCAGCCCAGTATGTTGCAATTTGATGAACCAGATACCAAAACATTCAGGAATCTCGCATTAGCGATGGAGGCCATGAAACAGGGTGGGAACATGCCCTGCATTCTAAATGCTGCCAATGAAATAGCCGTGTATGCTTTTCTTAGAAATCGTATTGGATTTTTAGATATGACCGATGTAGTTGAAAAAACAATGTTAAACGTTCCTTTTATAGCGTCACCTTCTTTGAACGACTATTTTGAAACTGACGGTGAGGCCCGTACCTTTGCCGCAGCTTTGGTACACGGATTTTAATCATTTTAATTAATTAAGTAAGTATTCTACATCATGATTGTATTAGCAATAGACTGGGTAAGTGTGGGAGTTAAGGCCGCTCAATTTATTTTATCTTTCTCCATATTAGTTATTCTGCACGAGTTAGGGCATTTTGTTACAGCTAAATGGTTTGGCTGTAGGGTAGAAAAATTCTACTTATTTTTTGATCCTTTTTTTAGTCTTTGGAAAAAGAAAAAAGGAGAAACTGAATATGGTCTGGGATGGGTACCTTTTGGTGGTTATGTGAAAATATCCGGTATGATTGATGAGAGCATGGATACCGAGCAAATGAAGCAACCGGCTCAGCCTTGGGAATTTAGAAGTAAACCTGCCTGGCAGCGATTAATTATCATGTTAGGAGGGGTAGTTGTGAATGTGATTTTAGCAATTATCATTTTTATAGGCATAACTTGGTATTATGGAGAAGAACAGCTGCCCGTAAAAAATATTCCTTTTGGATTACATACCGATTCACTTGCCAGAAGTATCGGAATGCAGGAAGGCGATAATGTAATCGCACTCGACAATCAGCCCATTACTTATTTTGGCACCTTGGATGCCGACATCATATTTAAGAAACCAGCAACAATTCAAATTCAAAGAGGTGATTCTGTAATTGACCTTCAAATACCCGATGGATTTTCAAAGAAACTAATGGCTCAACGCCGTGTTGGTTCTATGGTTTCTGTTCGTTTCCCAATCTTTGTTGACTCTGTTTCTAAAGAAGCAGTGTTTACTGTTGACCGATTACAAAAAGGTGACCAAATCATTGCACTCAATGGTAAACCAACTTTATATTACAAGGATTTGACTTTATTGAAAGATCAATATAAAGATTCAATTGTACAATTAGCTGTTGTAAGAGGTACCGACACAGTTGCTGTTCGGGTATTGGTGAATAGTAGGGGGGCAATTGGATTCTTTCCTCAACAGCCATTTCGTTACATGAAAACAATTACTTCTAAATATACTTTGCTACAGGCAATTCCCCTTGGATTTCAGCATACCTGGGAAACTCTGGGTAGATATATAACCGGAATTAAACAATTATTTACCGGAGAAGCCGCAGTTAAAGATTCATTAGGTAGTGTAATTAGTATCGGAAATACATTTCCCGGGGTATGGGACTGGGAGCGATTCTGGACACTTACCGGTATTTTCTCCATTATACTTGCTTTTATGAATGTGCTACCAATTCCTGCTTTGGATGGCGGACATGCACTCTTCACACTATATGAAATGATCACCGGTAAAAAACCCAGCGATAAATTTATGGAATATGCACAGATTGTTGGGTTTGTACTGTTAATGTCATTGATGGCATATGCACTGGGATTGGATGTTTGGAGAATATTCAAGTAAATACTGTAAAGCATTGTAATTCATTTGCTTATACGATTTTTTCGGTAGCTCCTATTCTTTTTCGTATATTTGTATTTGGCTTCAGCCTTCTATGGGGTCGTATTGGTTTCGACAGCATAGGTTACGGTTGGTGTAAGCATGCAGTGCGTTGGATAATTAGCACTTTAATCTGAATATTCAAAACTCAAATGGCAATACTCAGTATGCCATGGCTGCTTAATCAGTGATTAAGTAACCATTCGGGCCGCGGCTAAGGTTCGCCTGTTACCTCTTGCTGCCGCCGACTTAAACCAAAAGAGGATGCTGTAACAGAAGGCTGTGACTGTTACTTAAGACTATTCAGCTAAGCGTTTTGTTGGTTTGTTTCTTTCCTGCAGAGTGCCTACAATTAATAAGAAAATAAGCATGTAGAAAGCTAATGGTAGCGATGTTTGGACAGGGGTTCGACTCCCCTCGACTCCACAAGGGTTCAATCCTTCCCAAAGATTTAGGCGCTCGGCCCGGTTAAAATCCGGGCCTCGCTTAAGCCCTTCGCCGCCCATCTTTATCAATCATTCTTTAGGATAAGCAGCATAGACAAAGCTTTTATTAATATGTCATTTAGTAATGGCTTAATTAAAAGGTGACTAATGGTTAGTAAATATGAATGGTCATTTTAGTCTATGTTTCGCTAGATTATGTTGAAAAAACTGTGACCCAAGAAAATCAGTTTTAAAAAAGTTCAACAAAAGTCCACCAAAAAGTTCAACAGTTCCTTTGTAACAGTTTGATTCCAAGTTTATTAACTAACTCAAACTATTATGAAAAATCCAAAATTCAGCTTCTTTTTACGCAACAAACCCAATACCCAAAACCAGTACCCCATAGTTCTTACTATCACAATGGGACAAGACAGAACCCAGGTTTTCACAGGTCAGTACGTTGTTAAAAGTAAATGGAATGCTCAAACCAAAAGAGTTAAAGGGCATGATCTGTCTTAGCCCCCTAAATGACTAGACTGATTATGAAATTCAGTTTAGAACCTTAAATTTAGGGAACCATGAGTACAAAACGTCGAAGTTGGAGTGTTGAACAGAAGCTT
>JBAWZY010000018.1:0-17799 GCA_037142775.1 Chitinophagia bacterium
AGTCCCTCAATTTTGAGAGACTTTTGGTGATTCGGATTGGATTCGAACCAATGACCTACTGCTTAGAAGGCAGTTGCTCTATCCAGCTGAGCTACCGAACCATTCGGGCTGCAAAGGTACAATTTTTTTATTATCTGCATACTGAGGTAGCATTACTAAAAATATGTAACTTGTGAATTAAATAATACTAATATGAAACAAATTTGGATGCTATGTATGTCATTTATTTTTTGCGGCGCCTTGTTTGGTCAACCCGCCCAAATGAGTCTGAGTGAAAAAGTAAAAGTTACCTTTCCGGGTACACCCGATAGTATGACAATTGAAAATGGAGCCAAAATGTTTCTTTATAAAAAGGATAGCACTAAAAAGATTCTTAGTTCAGTAAGTATTGATTTAGCAGGTTATGGGCTTTCAGCAGAAATGGTAGCCTCTATGGGGGATGGTTTATGGGATCAAATTAAGTCGCCCATGTTGGCTCAAATGGGAAGTGTGGATATCATAAAAGATGAGATAATTCAATTCAAGGGAAAAAGTTGTTTGAAAGTGGAATTAGACATCAGTAAAGCAAATTCTTCAAATGTAAAGGGCAAAAAAATGTATATGCTTTGCTTCTTTGTAGGATCTGTATTAAATCAGCTTAATTATGCTACTTCAACCGATAACTCAAAAGAGGACGCAGAAGCATTTTTTAATACACTTTCCGTTGAATAGCGGAAAGTCTGTTGTTGAATTCAACTATGAAAAAAATATAGTGCCTGAAAGATTTCGTAGCTTTGCACAAGGATAAATGATCACCATCCATGAGCGAAGAAAGAAGTTTACATTTTATAGAAGAAATCGTTGAAAGTGACCTGGCTTCGGGTAAATACAAATCTATTGTAACCCGTTTTCCACCTGAGCCCAATGGATATCTGCACATCGGTCATGCCAAAAGCATTTGTTTAAACTTTGGACTGGCGAAGAAATACGGCGGCGAAACCAATTTGCGTTTCGATGATACCAATCCGGTTACCGAGGAAACAGAATATGTTGAAAGCATACGAAACGATGTAAAATGGTTAGGTTTTCAATGGGCACGGGAAAGATATGCCTCCGATTATTTTGATACCCTTTATCAATTTGCAGAACAACTGATTCAGCAAGGAGATGCTTATGTTGATGATAGTACCCCCGAATCCATAGCGGAAGAGAAAGGATCTCCAACAGTTCCCGGAAAAAGAAATCAATATGCTAACAGAACCGTAGCGGAGAACCTCGAGCTATTTCGTGAAATGCGGAATGGAAAATATCCTGATGGCAGCCGAGTACTTCGTGCCAAAATCGATATGTCATCTCCCAATATGATAATGCGGGATCCCATTCTGTATAGAATCAAGCATGCACACCATCATCGAACCGGTGATAAATGGTGTATTTATCCGATGTATGATTTTGCACACGGTCAAAGTGATTCGATAGAAAATATTACCCATTCGATTTGCACCCTAGAGTTTATTCCTCATCGTGATTTATATAACTGGTGTATTGAAAAGCTAGGCATTTTTCCTTCCAAGCAATATGAATTTGCGCGATTGAATATGACCTACTCTATTATGAGTAAGCGTAAGCTTTTACAGCTCGTGCAGGAAAATCATGTTTCCGGATGGGATGATCCCCGGATGCCTACCATTAGTGGAATGAGACGAAGAGGATATACACCGGAAAGCATTCGCGAATTTTGCGATAGAATAGGGGTTGCAAAAAGAGAGAATCTTATTGATGTGGGATTACTTGAATTCTGCGTGCGGGAGCACTTGAATAAAGTTGCATTACGCAGAATGGTAGTGGTAAATCCACTTAAAGTTGTAATTACTAGTTTTAGTGATACTTATGAATTGCTCCAGGGAGAAAACAATCCTGAAGATGCAACAGCTGGGAGCCGTGAAATACCTTTCAGCAAAGAACTTTACATTGAGCAGGAGGATTTTATGGAAATACCTCCCAAAAAATATTTTAGACTTTCACCCGGACAAATGGTTCGTCTCAAGCATGCCTATATCATCCGTTGTGATGAAGTTATTAAAGATGCAGCAGGAAATATTATAGCGCTTCATTGCACACATATTCCTGAAAGCAAAAGCGGTTCCGACACTTCCGGAATTCATGTAAAAGGAACCCTTCATTGGGTAAGTGCTCAACATGCCTTACCCATTGAGGTAAGATTATACGACCGGCTCTTCAAAGTAGAGGATGTTGCTAATGCTTCCGGAGATTTTAAAGATCATATCAATGAAAATTCTATGCAGGTGATACCAAAAGCTCTTGCCGAACCGGCACTAGCGAAAGACCCTGCAGATGCACGGTTTCAGTTTATTCGGCTGGGCTATTTTTTTGCAGATGGGGAAAAATCTTCCGAACAGCTAATTTTTAATAGAACGGTAACACTAAAAGATACTTGGGCAAAAGAATCAGCCAAAGGGTAGCAAATATCGGGTAAGATTTCAATTCGGCAACTATGGATTTGCTCACTTCTTTTCAGCAACATTGGCAATCACATTTTGCATCCTATGTGCAAAAAAGTGATACAGTTTTAATTGCAGTAAGTGGGGGAGTAGACAGCACTGTGCTTGCGCATTTACTTATGCAATGTGGGGTTCATATAGAATTGGCACACATGAATTTTCAGCTAAGAGGGGAAGAAAGTGAACGAGATCAGGTATTTGTGGAGCGATGGGCACAAAAAAAGCAATTGCTTTTGCACCTTAAAAAAGTTGACGCGCAAACTTATGCAACAGCAAATCGCATTTCCATTCAGGAAGCTGCCAGAGCACTACGATATAAGTGGTTTGAAGAATTGCAACAGTTGAAAAAAAATTCAGATACAAGTCAACACTCAGTAAAAAGAAAAGTATGGCTAGTAACAGCCCATCATGCAGATGACAATATTGAAACAGTTTTGCTACATTTATTTAGAGGAACAGGATTAGAGGGATTAGCAGGCATTCAGCCCATCCGGGAAACTGAAAAATTGCTAAGACCTTTATTAGCATTTTATAAAGAGGAAATCGCAGCCTATGCAAGAGATCACCATATTGCATATGTGGAAGATTCCTCCAATGCTACCAATCATTATAGCCGCAATCAGATTCGCAATTTAATTATTCCTGAAATTGTTAAATTGTTTCCCGATGCTCCGGAACAACTAACAGCCAATATCAATCGCTTTCGCGAGGGTATGAATATTTATAGAACAGCTGTAGAGCAAAAGTTAAAAAAAATTATTACACAAAAAGGAGAGGAGTGGCAAATACCGGTTGCTATCTGGAGAAATCTCGAACCCATTGCTACGTACACTTGGGAAATCATCCGAAAGTTTGGCTTTCATCCGGCACAAATTGAATCGGTTATCCATTTACTCGAAGCAGGAACCGGAACAGGAAAACATTGCTTATCCTCCACACACCGCATTATTCGCAACCGAAATCATCTCATCATTGCTACCATTCCGGAAGCAATAAATGCACTTTCTCAAATAAATGAAACAGATACCAAAACCATTTTCGGCGGAGGTGAATTAATCATCTCTCGATTACCATATTCCGAAATACCCAAAGCCAATCTGCCAACTATTGCCCATCTAAATCCAGCTATATTGGAATTTCCATTGATTATTAGAAAGTGGCAGACCGGCGATTATTTTTATCCTTTAGGCTTGAATAAAAAAAAGAAAATCAGTCGTTTTTTAATTGATATCAAGCTGTCAGCTACTGAAAAAGAAAAAGTTTATGTACTTGAATCAAATCGCCGAATAGCCTGGATAATTGGATACAGAATTGATCATAGGTTTCGACTACAGAAAAATGAAGGTTTCGCGCTTCAACTGGATTATCGAAAATAATTCAACACTTCTTGCAAAAAATGCTGTAAGGGTTTGAAATCGGAGAAAAACTGACAAGTAATTATCAAAAATACAATTCCATACAATGCCCCCCAGATATGGGCCGAATGGTTGATATTTCCTTTTCCCTTATTACTCAGATAGGCAGAAATCAACAAATAGAGTGGTCCGAAAATAAAAGCAGGAATACCGATAGGTATCGGGAAAATACTCAATTTCATAGCCGGATATAAAAAAATACCGCAAAAAATAACGGCAGATACAGCACCGGAAGCACCCAGACTATAATAATAGTCGTCTTGTTTATGCTTTTCATAACTCGGTAACATAGCTGCAGGAAGTGCTGTAATGTAAAGTATGGCAAAGAATACGATACCGCCTTTTTCATAGATATCTATAAAAGTTTGCTCAACTAATTCTCCAAAAAGATAAAAAGTATACATATTAAATGCCAGGTGCAGAAAGTCGGCATGAATAAAACCGGAACTGATAAAACGATACCACTCCTGGTTTCTTTGAACGGAAGGCGGATGAAAAATGAGTGAATGAGTTAGTTGTTCATTATTAAATGCTACAAATGAAAGCAGGCAAGTAATTAATAAAATGATTAAGGTAACAGAAATCATAGCATTTAAATAAAAGTGAAATCAGTAATCAAAATTACTTAGAAAAAATTGTAAGAACAGCTAAACTCATACATGATGATATTTTTCATTTCTGATTATTGTGCAGGCACGATACAATTGTTCTGACAACAAGAGGCGAACCAGCATATGCGGAAAAACAAGGTTAGAGAGGCTCCAGACAAAATTTGCCCGACTCTTTAAAGTTTCACTTACCCCATAAGCCCCACCGATTAAAAAAATAAGATTTTTGGTAGATTGTTGTGCATGTTTCTCCAACAAACGGGCAAGATCGGGTGAGGAAATATTTTTACCACGCTCATCCAGTAAAATTAATTGATCTGTTGGCTGTAATAATGCCATTAGCCGCTTTCCTTCTTCTTCTTTTAACTGCTGCTCACTCATTGATGCTGCATCCTTATTGGAGGGGATTATTTGCCAGTTAATGGGAAAATAATGGGATGTTCGCTGCGTGAATAGTTCAATTCCGGCAGATACATACGATTCATTAGGTTTTCCTACAGACCAACAAGAAAGTTTCATAAGATCTTATTTTTCATCTACTTGAATTATACACATCGAAATAATTAATATATATAATTTAAAAATTATAAAATATGATTATCTATTCTTTACAAATATATAATTATTAAATTTTTTGATTTATGTTAATCTTAAAAAGATTTAATGATTGAAACTATGAACATATTGTTAAATAAATTAACAAAAAAGTTACCTTCAATCCTCGAAGAATAAACATACTGTGTTTATTCTTCTATCATTCCTTTAAACCAAAACGTAGAACCATGAGAAAAATGTTGTTTCTAATGGCCGCTTTATTAGTAGTTACCGGACAAATATTTGCCCAGGGAACGAAAACTATTGCTGGTCGCATCACAGACGATAAAGGGACTCCACTTTCCGGTGCAACGGTTTTCGTAAATGAACGCCTTGCAAAACAAACGGACAGTGATGGAGGTTACTCAATCGTTGTACCTTCCTCAACAAGCAAAATTACTGTTAGCTATGTTGGCTACACCACAAAAATTGTTGATTTAGGAAATAAATCACAAGTGAATGTTTCACTTGTTCTTGAAGATAAGCTGTTGTCGGAAGTAGTAGTTACCGGATTAGGTGCTGCTACCAGTAAACGTAAACTGGGTATTTCAGTTGAGTCGGTAAATATCAACAATCAGGTTAAAGTTCCTACCGGTGATGTTGCACAACAATTAGTTGGCCAGGTAGCGGGAGGTTTGATTGCTAGTACTAATGGAAACCCTGGTCGCCCGTTGAATATTTTACTTCGTGGTATCAACACCATTCAGGGGGGAACACAGCCCATGATTTTGATTGATGGTATTGAAGCAAAAGGAACCAGTTTACAATCATTGGATGTAAATATTTTTGAAAGAGTAGAGGTTGTGCAAGGTGCTGCTGCCGCATCATTATATGGAGCCCAGGGTGCTAATGGAGTTATTCAATTGTTTACTAAAAAAGCAAAAGCTGGTAAATTCAACATAGATTTTGCCACCAGCTATGGCAACAACGAATTATTGAATGTGGGAGGCTTATCAAAAGCAAATACTCACGCGTTTGTTACTGATGCTAACGGCAATGTGTTAACTGGTTCCGGAGCAATTATGACATTGGATCCTGCAACCTTGGTTTACAATGGAGACGTGCAATATAACTCATTGGGTGTTACCAGTTATCAGGAAAAACCTTACAACAAGAATCTGTTATATTACGATCACTTTGCAATGTTTTATCAGCGCACAGTTACCACTAATAATGCACTTACTATTTCAGGATCTAGAGATAAAGTAGACTTCCTGGTTTCTGTTTCAAACAATAAGCAAGAGTCGCCCTTTGTTGGAAACGGTGGTCAAAACAGAACCAATTTTACCAGTAAAGTGGGTGTTGAATTAATGAAAGGTATGAAGCTGACAAGCTTAACACAATTGATTTACACTAAAAACGACTTAAAAGATGCAACCGGAAGAACCTATGTATTCAATGTAAATAACGCTCGTCCTTTTGCCAACTTTGCCCAAAAAGACCTTGATGGAAATTACGGAAACTTTTTCGGGGCTGCAGTAGGTGTGAATCACAACAATTCATTTAACTGGAATCAATATTACAATAACTTAACTGAGCGCGTTGATTTGATTCAGACAGTTTCCTGGAATTACAAACCGATTAAGTATGTTGAATTGGATGCCAAATACGCTTTGAACTATGCCAATAATAATAACACCTATCGGTATGAAGATCAGGCGGACAATAAGAATATGGTACTTCAAGCAAGATTCCTTGGATCTAATTTAGGAACAGGTGCAACAACGGGGGAAATTGGAAATACGGTAACACGAACTACTTTCCAAAACTTTATTAGTACTGTTAACATTAAAACAGACTTTGAAAAAGACTTTAACCTGAAGCTACCAATCCGTACAACAACAACAGTTGCATTTGATTACAGAAATAGTTTGCTTAAACAGTTCTACGCTTGGGCATATGATGGTCCGGGATTTTATCCTTGGAACGCTTCACAGGCAGCAGTTCAACGTGTTTCTACCGATTACATTGAGCCATTCATAACATACGGATATCTTGCAAATCAGAAGATCGAGTGGTCTGATATCTTTGGAGTTGCTGTTGGTGTTAGAAGTGACTATTCATCTGCATTCGGATCGGGTGCCAAAGCTCAAACATTCCCTCGTGGAGATGCATATTTAAATTTATCCAATTTCGATTTTTGGAAGAAAGGTAAAATTGCTGATCGTATAACCGACTGGAAAATCAGAGGAGCATATGGAGAAGCCGGTATTCAACCTGGTGCATTCCAACGCTTCGCTACCTTACCTACAGCAGTATTAGGACCGAACAACGTTTTTAGATATAATATCACCAATCCCAACCCCGATTTGTCGGTGGAATTATCTAAAGAGTTAGAAATCGGTACCGATATTGGTATTAAATTATTCAAAGGTTCTCTTTTCCAGAATGCTAATTTGGCGTTTACTTACTGGAAAAGAAGTACTGACAATGCTATATATTCTGTTGATGCAGCCCCAAGTACCGGTGTGGGTGGTAGACTGGACAACGCGTTCGGTTTAACTTCAAGTGGTATTCAGGCTTCTTTGAATTTAACTGTACTGAATAATAAAAATGTAAGTTGGGACTTTACAACTAACTATAGTAGGCAAAATTCAGAAATATCCTATGTTAACGGTCCACCCGTTATTCTGCTTTCAGCAGCCGGAAGTGTGGGTATTACCCTTACTCAGGGTATGAGAATCGGACAGATTTTCGGATTTAAAATGATGCGTCAGTTAGACGAGCTGAATCCACAAACCGGAAAGCCTTTCTTATCTGCAGCAGAACAGGCTAATCATGAAGTAACCAGCACCGGTTGGGTTGTGAATAAAGCCACCAAGCAAGCAGTTGCTCTGCCAGGTCAGTATCCTTTAGGAGATCCGAATCCAAAATTCAATATGAGCTTCATCAACAATTTCCGGATTAAACAATTTCTAACTATTAATATGCAGTGGGATTGGATTTACGGTAATTCATTGTACAATCAAACCAAACAATGGATGTACAGAGATGGAATTCACAGCGATTATGGTCAATACTTAACCATTAATGGTGAATCCCATGCTTATACTGCGTTTTATAGAAGCATGTATGCAGGTGGAGCTGCTAATGGAACAAAAAATTACTTTATGGAAGATGGCTCATTCTGGAGACTTCGTAATATTTCCGTTTCATTTAATCTGTTAAAACTCTACAGATGGAAAGCTGTTCAAACCTTAGAACTTATCTTATCAGGAAGAAACGTAGTAACATTTACTAAGTACTCCGGTATGGATCCTGAAGTAAGTTCAAGTACAACCAACTCCTCTTTCGACCGAGGTCTTGACCATAATACAATTCCTAATACAAGAACCTTTAGTGTAGGATTAAACATTGGTTTCTAACCTTGAAAACACGAAAAAAGAAAAATCATGAAAAAAACATTTATAAATAGTCTGGTACTTTTTGCACTTATCGCAACGATAGGATGTAAAAAAGAGTTGGATATTACCAACGTGAATCAGCCAACCCCTGCTACGGCAGAAAATGAAGCCGGTTTGCTTTCACTGGCACAGGGCTCCATTTATCGGAATGGATTCTTTGATTTAAAATACAATGATGGAGTTTATGGAAGATATTGGGCAGGTACCATGGGCTTTCAGGAACTGATGGGTGACATTGTAGGAGCTGAAGCAGCCAATGCCTTTATGAATCAAATTGGTTGTCCTAATAAAGTAATATTAGACAATGGAACTGAGGTGATTAACCCGAACAATCCAAAAACACAATATGAACTGGTTAGATACGCTAACCAAAATGCACAGGGCGGAAGTAATACCACTTTTTATCAGTGGGCATATATGTACAATATGATTACCGCTGCAAACGGAGTATTGGCATTAGTAGATAAAGTACCTTTTACCGGAACAGGAGCAGCAACCAAAAAAGCAACTGTTACTGCCTGGGCTTACTGGTGGAAAGGCTATGCCTATAGCAGCATTGGTTCTATGTACTACGCTGGAATTATTCAAAATGCAAAAACAGCAGATGCTACTACCAATGGTAACTATGTTACCAAAGAAGCAATTATTGCTGAAGCTAATTCGAATTACGATAAAGCTATCAATGCACTTACTTTAGCTACCTCAACAGCAGATTACAATGCTACCATGGCTAAGCTGATTCCCGGACATGTTCAAACAGGCAGAGGTGGAATTTTATCGACTGCCATGTGGACACGCAGTATTAATACTATGAAAGCCAGAAATATATTGGTAAATACTACACTAGCCAATATGACTGCTGCACAATGGAATTCGATTTTAACATTGACTTCAAATGGTGTGCAGTCTTCCGATTTAATTTTCACAGGTCGTACCAACGCATTGGGAAGCTTTTTAGAAAATACAGTTGCTGATAAGACTTCTCAAAATGCTACAACTGGTTCTACGAATACTTACAAACTAAGCGAACGCTGGGTGCAGGAATTCTTACCGGGTGATAAAAGAAGAGATAATAATGTTTTAACACTGGCCAGTGTGGGTCTGTTCAATACCGATCGGGGAAATGCATTCAATACACGTTTTACCCTGAAAAATGGAGGAAATGGCTTACCGGGAGTAATCGTTTATTCAAATCAGGCTGCGGGTGCTAATGAAATTTCATTGGCTGCTACCTTTGAAGAAAACAATCTGATGAGAGCAGAAGCCCTCATTCAAACCGGTCAGGTCGCTGCTGCAGCACCACTTATTGATGCTGTTAGAAACTATCAGGGTGCCGGGTTACCTGCAATGTCTACAACACTGTCTCAGGCAGATGCTTATGAGCAACTCAGAAGAGAAAGAAGAATTGCTTTAGCATTTGATGGTCTTTCCTTTTATGATGCCAGACGCTGGGGAATTACCGAACCGAATAGCAAAAGAACCGGTTGCACTGTGATTTCTTTTACCGGACAGGTAAATACCAATGCAACCATTGTATATGGATACCTGGATTATTGGGATGTTCCGGATAATGAACTAGCTTACAATCCAGCTGCTGCAGGCTCTGCACCAACAACGAATCCAAAAAAATAATTGAGTGAATCAACCTTAAGTTCACAGATTTAAAAATCCCGGTTACCTCAAGTAGCCGGGATTTTTTTGATATTCGATAAAGACTTTTGTGAGATCAATTCAATATTCAATAGGTAAGTCGTTGTTATTCCTCTTATGAAAGCAAAAAAATATTGGTGTTATAATATTTGATTACATAATAATAAACCCACAATTACATAAAAAATTCTTTGGTTTAATACAATGTATGAGCCACTAATCCAAAAAAAATGACTAATTCATTTATATTTAACAATGTGCATACTGTACACAATTTTAGTCTTGTCTAAAGCGAATCAAACAATCCAAAATAAGTGGGGCTTAGATTAGCATACTATATATTAAGATAATTTAACCTTATTATAAATACATTAAATAATAATTAAAACAGATAGGATGCAACAAATTATATTTTCAATTGTCTAAAGTTCGATTGTTCAAAATTTAAAAATCTTTAAACCAATCAAATGAAAAAAATCACGCTTTTTTTCTCGATACTTGTAAGTCTATTTTTATTTACCTCTTTTCGTCCTATCCCTAATAATGCAGACGCAATTATTGGTGTTTGGAAAACTGGTGAAGGAACAGCAATGGTTCGTATTTATAAAAATGGAGAGAAGTATCAAGGAAAAATTGTTTGGCTCAAAGAACCAAATGATCCCGAAACCGGAAAACCAAAAGTAGATAAAAATCATCCCGACCAGCAATCACGTACCAGGCCAATATTAGGATTGATAAATGTTTGGGGATTTGTTTTTAAAGAAGATAATCTTTGGGAGGATGGAAATATTTATGATCCTAAAAATGGGAATACTTATTCTTGCACTATCCGAATGGAAAATCCGAATACTATTTCGGTAAGAGGTTATATTGGTGTTTCTTTAATAGGGAGAACCGATACCTGGACACGACAGGTTGCTAAATAAACTACAACCGATTTGTTATACAAAAGCCCTGCATGCAGGGCTTTTTTGTTGGGGTTTGTTTCAATTACTAAGGAGAAACAAAGTTGATACTGATATTAAAAAATAGTGGATTACCTAATTGACTGTTAAAATACATTACATTTTGATTGCGGGCATTGTAGGAATCCATTACATCGAATCGCCAGTTATATCGAAGTCCAGCTTGTGCCGAGAGCCAAAAAAATCCACTAATTTTTTTGTCCCACATGATACGTGGCTTTAATTCGCTACGCTGAATAAAAACTGTTCCGTTTTTACTATTGGGTAATTCCATCCAAAATTGATTTCCTTCCAATTCAAATCCAAGTTGTAGGATATTGGATGCAGAAAAATTATATCTAAGGTGACCACGGGCAGGAAGCAATAATTCCATCCCCCAATGATCATTAAAAGTTTTATTCCAAAATAAAACAGGTAGATGAATCAACTGTCCTGCTCTGTAAGTTCTGGCTAAACCGGTACCCACCATATTTTTTTCCGACTTTTTCCATCCATATATCAGTGCCCCGCTAAAAGTATAGGCCTGACCACTTACATCACTTATTCGGGGAAATACACCATTTGCATCAAGGCTAGCTTGTAATATCAAAAACTTTTTCTCATTCAGCGGCTTAAAAATAGTAGTATTGATTCCCGCGCTCGTGATGGTATTTTCATTAAGGGAACGGGCAAACAAATTCGTTCCCGGATTTTGAATGGCAAGCCGACTACCCCAATAATTGGCTCCCAGTTGCCATATAAAACGATTATTAGATATTACCGGTACATTCAATTGAAACCGCAAGGATGATAAGCGACTAACAGAATAGGTTTCGGTTTCCGGCCGGGCATTCGAAAAACGAACATCAGGCATCAAAAAACTTCCATGCTGTTCATACCCAACACTAACAATTCGAATAGGGACCTGATTAATCACTTTTTGAGTACAGAAACGCTTAACCCCCTCGGCATCCCCAAATTTGCTATAGTCAAAAGTATCAGTACTATCTTGTTGAGCAATGGCAGTTAGACTCAAACAACATAACCCTATAATGAAAAACCTTTTCATGATTATTTTTTTTATATAACAAAAAAAATAAATCAATGTTTACTCTCGCAAAGAAAAAAATGTTTACAGCAATTAAATTGTACAAAAAGGAAATAGAAAAATTACTCCATCAAAACAGCGTAGCAATATACCTGTTGCAAAAAAAATAAAATTATCCTTCTTCAGCTTGCAAATTCAAAGCCTGACGCAAAATGAATTCAAAATTAGGTTCAACAGGCTGAGGGAGAGCAGCGTTCAAAAAATTACCATTGGGATCCAGTAATATAAAATGAGGTATACTATTAATTCCATACAATTTCAACAATTGATTCTTGTCATATATCCGCCACTGAAGAACACGGGATTTCTTTCTTTTGATATGCTGCTCCCATTCGCTTAGGTCATCATCCGTACTAATAGATAAAAAAGTGATAGGGGAGTTCTTATATTTATCACTCAAGCTGGAAAAAATGGGGGCTTGTTGTAGACAGGGACCACACCAGGTTGCCCATACATCAATAACCACATATTTTCCCTTCAACATAGATAAATTTACCGGCTGTTTTTTTTCATCATGCAATGCAATAAAAGGAGCGGCTTGTCCTCTTCGCAGTCGATTGTATAACTGTGCATCCTCAATTAACTGAATTTGCATAGCGGGATTATCTATCACAGCCATTTCTTTCAGAATTATAGCACGACTAACGCTATCTCGGGAAGTTTGCAACTTTTTTCGGGCAAAATCATACAAAACCAAATTTCTCATAGCACCCGCAGGTCGCTTCATGGTAATGGCATAATAGGCACTATCCTGATTGATTCCCTCAGGTAAACCGCGGGTTATTTGTAAATAGAGATAATCATGATATTCATTCCATCCTACGAGTTTTTCCTCAAATGATTTCAATTTTTGCTGAAGTGGAGATAGTTTTTTCCTAATCGATTCGAATTCAATATCCTGTAAGTTGATATTTCTTTTTTCCGGATAATCATAGAGTGCTGTAGCCAAATAATCGGCAGTAATCAGTTTCGCATAAACTTCTCTCACCGTATTACTTAATCCAATTCCATCCGCCGTTTTATAATTTTCCATTTTCTCTATATCATTTCTCCATTCACTTATTACCCTAGAATAAAATATATCCGGATCGGTAGAAATTTCAGGAAAATCTAAATAGAAACGTAATTTTTGTTTTGGACGTTGATAATTTTCAAAAAATGAATGAGTGGCAATTGCTGTACCGGATAGTTTAATGGACTGCAGATTAACCGATTTCCCTTGCTTCCAATCTACAAAAACACTATCCCCATTTCCTGCATATATTTTTTTATCTGGAATTCCCTGGGCTATTTCTAGTGTTAATGCTTGAACATCACTAAGCATTGTTAGGGTGAATTGAAAACTACCATCTTTGTTAACTTTAGCTTTTACTGTGCCAACTGTTTGCAAATACAAAGTAACACTATCGGGCAACCGCTCCGCTCGAATGATGCCTGCAATAATTGTTTTGCCGGGTGTTACCGATAAAAGCGTTGGTTTTTGCAACCACCAGGTAGAGATACTCAAAATGATCAGTCCTCCCAGTGCAACACCCCATAATCCCTTATTGCGAAAAGAGAGCAGAAATGAATTTCTATATCGATAAAGCAGAAAAGCAAACGGTATAAAAAGTAACCAAATCAGTCCTTGCTTTTCGGCAGGTAATAACCAATTACCCACTTCACTACCTTCTGAGTGCTGACTTGTGGAAAAGGGAAGTGCATAAGGCCAGATAGTAGCCAGGGAGCTTTCCATAGCCGTTGAAATGTTAGTGAGTAATAACAGAATTACACCAATAACTATTGGCCAGATTGAGCTGCGTACGAGCATGGAAATTGTTAATTGCATTGTGATAATTCCCAAACTGGATAACCAAATTCTAATACCGGCAGCAGCAACATAAGCATAAGGAATCTTTACAAAAGCAGATTTATCATAAGCATCCAAATAAAATAGAATATAAGTAAACGCGATACTTGAAAGAAAAAATACAATTATTGCAAGCAAACTCATGAGTGCCGCCATGAACCATTTAACAATCCAAAATGAGAAACGAGAAACTGGTTGGGTTTCAACCAATTTCCAGGTATCGGATTTATGTTCCAGCATGGCTAAACGGGAAGTTATCAGAATGAGTGTTAATGGGAAAAAGAAAGATCCAAAAACAACCAGGGTAAATTTCACATTTTCCTGAACAATATTATACGGCAACTTTTCCTTTACTGTGTAAGCAACTTCATAATACTTAGCGATAGCTGATATAAAGTTGAAAAGTCCGGGCAAAAATAAACCCATAATCCACGTCATTAATAATACCCGGCTTCCCTTCATTTTTAAAAGCTCAGCTCTCCAGGAAGCTTTCAAGCCATATAGTAAATGCTTCATAGTTGGATTAATTTTGAGTGATTTGCATGAACCAATCTTCCAGGTTATCCTGTATTTTCATCTCCTCAACCGGAGCCCCAGCCTGTACCAATAAATGATTGATTTGAATAGCGTCTTCCCGACTTTTAATTGCAATGGAGATTTTATCAGCTGCTATGATGGAAGCTTGTGATTGATACTCATTCAGCATAGGCAACCACTTTGCAGCAGCAGCAACTGTAACAACAATCTGTATTCCGCCACCATTCGTTGTAGACAATTCATTTATTTTTCCCTCAAAACGCATCTTTCCTTTATGAATGATTCCAATATGTGTACACATTTTTTCAACTTCATGCAGTAAATGACTCGATATAAAAATGGTAATCCCTCTTTCCCGGTTCAACTCTTTTAAAAGTTCTCTTATTTCCACCATACCATTGGGATCTAATCCATTAACAGGTTCATCCAGCAGCAATAGCGTGGGATCATTGAGCAGGGCAATTGCAATGGAAAGCCGCTGTTTCATCCCCAAAGAATATTGTGCTGCCTTCTTGTGAGCAGCTTTTTCAAGACCAACCCGCTGTAGGGCTGGTGCCGCTTTTTGTTCATCTATACCCTGCATTCGGGCAATGAGCCGCAGGTTATCAAGCCCACTCAAGTGCATATAAAGGGAAGGTGTTTCAATTAAACAGCCTAACCGATGAAATAAAACAGGTAATTGACTCAACAGGGACTGTCCAAAAAATTGAATATTGTTGCCCTGCTGAGGAAGTAATCCTGTTAGCAAGCGCATGGTTGTTGTTTTTCCGGCTCCGTTGGGCCCCAGAAACCCATAGATACTCCCTGAGGGAACATTAATATCAATCGAATCAAGAACCGGATTCCCTTTATGAAAAGAAAATGACAGGTTGCTGGTTTGAAGAATGAAAGGGGTATTATGATGCATACAGCTATTTAAGTATTATAATGATCATATTAAAAATAAAGATATTTTAAATTTGCAGAAACAAAAAATGAAATTGATAATAAACTAAAAAATTACCCATTAGTCAAATACTAAACTTAAAATCGAAATTATTTAGTTAGAGTGATTAATAAAGTTTTAATAGGATGGGTAGTTTTAAACTCCTCACACAAACTGATGGGATGTAAATTGAAAAATGTGGGGTAATTTTCATGACTAAATGAATGAAAAAAGCTAATGAAACCCTTATGTATAAAAGGGTTGGTTACGATAGTGTTTTCTTGTAGATTGATTATGTTAAAAAAGTACATCATATAGTAGGCTTTGTATTAATGCTAAGCAATCAAAATCTGTTTATAGCTTTTACATCAGGTTCTTTTAAACTAATATAATAGTTGGGACAGAATTGAGTATAAGAGAAAAATAATACTTCAAAATTTTTTTGATAAAAGAAAAAAATCGCCGAATTTTAAAGATAAACTAAAAGGAATTTTTAATAAATTGTATTTATTAATCAGATTACATTTTTTAAAACATAAAATATGGAAGAATACTTAGGAATGATTAAACAATTCGCAGGATTGAGACAAGATTTTCTCAGTAACGGATTTCAAGATTATTTACCATGTGACGGTAGATTATTAAATGTTAGTCAATATACGGCATTGTTTTCAATATTAGGGAATACCTATGGTGGAGACGGTAAAACAAATTTCAAACTTCCTGATTTACGCCCTAAAAATGAGGAAGGTAAGGTTTTACCTATCAAAGTAGGTGAGATCCATAATGGTGTGCCCTATATACCTTATTACATCTGTATAAATGGAATATATCCTTCAACAAACTGAGATTATGATTATTCCTGATAATTTAAAAGGGGATATTGAAAAATTGGTTAATTGGATTGAAGAGTATGATCCAACATATTACATTACTCATGATTTAGTAGTACACAGTGAATATTGTAAACATCATGCTAATTTATTTGATACTATATCAAATTTAATTAAAAATCTTATTATCAGTGATCATATAAAACCAACTGAGTTATTGGCTGAACTGAGTTTCAGAGTAGACTTATCGAAGTTTGAAAATAACATTAGCAGAAAAAACGACTTAAATACATGGTTTATAGGTTTTTTTGATGAACCGAATTATAATTACCCATCTGTGATTAAATCCGAAGTTGAAAAATACGAGGATTATTACAAAGATATTGCGGGTATGATTAAGTTATGTCCTATTTCATTCAATTCTAAATACTATATCACTTGTGATGGAAGAACGTTGGATGTAAAAAATTATGAATTATTATTTACATTAATCGGTTTTACTTTTGGAGGTGACAATCAACTTTTGTTCAAAATACCGAATATGAAAGCTCCTTCAGGATTTAAGTATGTTATATGTGTTGATGGTCAATATCCTGAAAGTAATTAACAAATGAATTTATAAAAAAATGAAATTATGGTAGTATATATTGCTAATCCAAGAATTTAATTTTTTTATTTTATATTTCAACAAAGGAGAAGATGTCAATATAGCAGTAAGAAAATCTACAAAAATATTCGGGCTATCACTACACTAGAAAACAAGGTGTAATATGTAATAGCTATTATTTTTCTTACAGTTTTAGGGTTATTAATTCTTTTTATTCACAACAAATTTAATCTCAACTGTCAGATTAGGTCTTAACTACTTCGTTTAACAACTACCGGAACTTATTTCTACTAATAAATTATCAGGATAAATGTTAGAAGTAGCATTTACAACCAGTAATACATCTGTTTCATATTTTTGAATGACGCCCCAATCGAGCGGTGGCCAGAAAAAGGAATTTACCTGATTATAATTCATTGCAACCATCCACTCAAGCGCATCACAATTAGTTTCCTTTTTTAATTAAGAGTTGTCTTGCTTAATTATCCAGGCATGTAAAAAAAGAGGATGGGTAAAGAAATTAGCATCCTGCGCAAATACTTTTAATTGGGGTATAGGCTTGTATTCTTTTATAATATGGTTACTCAAGCGTACAAACAATCCTTCGGAAACTGGTTCAATACCATCGTCAATTGGCACCAGGAGCTTAGAAAAGTAAAATTGATGTAGCATTTGAAAATTAAAACTAATCTAAGATAATGTAAGCTCCAATAAAATCCGTTTCATTCTAAATTATAAAACTTTACTTTTTTTAGTTTTTGACCTCCTCCTGTAGATTCCGGACCATATTGACCCCCCGTTCCGGTTTAAATTGACCCCCCATT
>JBAWZY010000019.1:0-8835 GCA_037142775.1 Chitinophagia bacterium
GGTAGCCGGTACGGGAATCGAACCCGTCTTTGCCCCGTGAAAGGGGGCTGTCCTAGCCGATAGACGAACCGGCCGTTCTTTTCTATTCGGGTCGCAAAAATAGTCTTACCCAGCTTTTCTGCCAAATCATTTTTTCATTAAACCCATCTTTCCGCCTCTTTCTCAATAGATTTCATTAAAAATTTACCTGCTTTCCTTCCAATAATTGTAATTTTGCAACTGTTTTAATCAAAAACCTATTATTCATGAGTACAGTTAAAGTAGCCATCAACGGCTTCGGCAGAATCGGCCGCCTTGTTTTTCGTCAGATTTATAATATGAAAGGCATTGATGTAGTAGCTATCAATGACCTTACCAGTCCTGCCGTTTTGGCTCACTTGTTAAAATATGATAGTGCTCAAGGTCGTTTTGATGCTCAAGTTTCAGCAACCGAAGATGCCATTCTTGTAAATGGTGAAACCATCAAAATTTATGCGCAAAGGGATCCCGCCCAAATTCCCTGGGGAAGTCATGGAGTGGATGTAGTAATTGAATCAACAGGTTTTTTCACCGATAAGGATAAAGCGGCTGCTCACCTTACCGCAGGCGCAAAAAGAGTAGTCATATCTGCTCCGGCTACCGGTGATTTGAAAACAGTTGTATTTAATGTTAACCATTCCATTTTGGATGGTTCAGAAACGATTATCTCCTGTGCATCCTGCACAACCAACTGCCTCGCACCGATGGCAAAAGTGCTGAATGATCAGTTTGGTATTGTTTCTGGCATCATGACTACCATCCATGCATATACCAACGACCAAAATACGCTCGATGCACCTCATCCAAAAGGTGACTTGCGCCGTGCCAGGGCAGCAGCATCTAATATCGTTCCGAATAGTACGGGAGCAGCTAAGGCAATTGGATTGGTATTGCCAGAGTTAAAAGGTAAGTTAGATGGAAGTGCTCAACGCGTTCCAGTAATTACGGGTTCTTTAACCGAATTAACCAGCATTCTAGCTAAGAAAGTTACCGCTGATGAAGTAAATGCAGCCATGAAAGCCGCCAGCAACGAAAGTTTTGGATATACAGAAGATGAATTGGTTAGCTCTGATATCATTGGCACACATTTCGGTTCTCTTTTCGATGCTACCCAAACAAAAATCATTACCAATGGCGATGTGCAACTGGTGAAGACTGTAAGCTGGTACGACAATGAAATGAGTTATGTAAGTCAACTGGTTCGCACTGTTCAATATTTTGCAGGGTTAATCAACCAATAACTATTTATTATTTGTAAGCGGTCCCTGTTTCGGGACCTTTTTTTATTGTTCAATTGTATGAGTCAGTTTCAGCCTTCCCAATGTATGGGTAAAAAAGTGTTAGTTCGAGTTGATTTTAATGTTCCTCTCGATAAGAATTTAAACATAACCGATGATACCCGAATCCGAGCTACATTGCCCACTATCAAGGCAATCCTGGATGCGGGAGGAAGTGCTATTTTAATGAGTCATTTGGGCAGACCAAAAGGTGGTCCGGAAGACAAATATTCTCTAAGGCATTTGGTTGCTCATTTACAAGAATTGTTGAGTACACAGATGGGTAAGCCTATTCAGATACTTTTTGCTTCCGATTGTATTGGGGAAGAAGCGCAGCATTTGGCGAGTACATTGCAAGCTCAACAGGTTTTGTTGCTGGAAAATCTTCGTTTTTATGCCGAGGAGGAAAAAGGCGATATTGGGTTTGCTGAAAAGCTAAGTAAGTTGGGTGATTGTTATGTAAATGATGCATTTGGAACTGCTCATCGCGCTCATGCTTCAACAGCTGTTATTGCACAGTTTTTTGCTCCCGAAAATCGAATGTTCGGTTTGCTCATGCAGGCAGAAGTTTCCAGTGCAGAAAAAGTTTTACTTGAAAGTGAAAAGCCTTTTACAGCCATCATTGGTGGTGCAAAAGTGAGTGATAAAATTTTAATTATTGAAAATCTCCTGCAAAGAGCTTCTACAATTATAATTGGTGGAGGAATGGCTTATACATTTATGAAAGCCAAAGGGGGCGAAATTGGAAAGTCATTATGTGAAAATGACCGGCTCGAAACCGCCCGTCAGCTATTGGATAAAGCTGCAGCTGCAGGAGTAAAGATTCTATTGCCACAAGATTCAGTAGTTGCCAGTGAATTTTCAGCAACTGCTCTTACAAAGGTTGCAGAAAGTAATCATATTCCGGAAGATTGGATGGGACTGGATATTGGTCCTCATGCAAGAGAAGAATTTACCAATTGCTTACTGGAATCTAAGACGATATTGTGGAACGGACCAATGGGCGTTTTTGAAATGGAACCTTTTAAGGCGGGTACACTGGCAATTGCTCAAGCAGTTGCTACTTCAACCCAAAAGGGAGCTTTCTCATTGGTGGGTGGAGGAGATAGCGTTGCTGCTGTAAACCAATTCGGATTTGCCGATCAGGTTAGCTACGTATCTACCGGAGGAGGTGCCTTACTGGAGTTTTTTGAAGGAAAAGTACTTCCCGGTATCGCTGCCATTCGTTCCTAATTATCCTGCCATTTTAGTTTTTCTATACTATATCCTTAGGGTAAGGCCTCCTAAACATGCCCTTTTGCCATAAAATAATCTGGCATTCATTTTGTAAGATTTAGACATTATACCTTACAAACAAGTAAATTACTTAAAAATTTTATCTACTATGAGTACGAAAAACATCACATTAATTGTAATTGCTGCCCTGGTGTTAATTTTGGGATATACCGGTTGCAATGGTTATAATGGATTGATTTCTCAAGATGAATCTGTAAACAATTCCTGGAATAGGGTGCAAAGTGATTATCAGCGTCGTGCCGATCTGATTCCAAATTTGGTTAATACTGTAAAGGGGGAAGCTAATTTTGAGCAAGGTACCCTCACAAAAGTAATTGAGGCTCGTGCTAGCGCTACGCAGATGAAAATTGACCCCAAAGACCTGACTCCCGAAAAATTAGAGCAGTTTCAGGCTGCACAAGGACAGTTATCACAGGCACTCGGACGCTTACTGGTGGTATCAGAAAATTATCCTAACCTGCGTGCTAATGAAGCTTTCAGAGGATTGCAGGCACAGTTGGAGGGCACTGAAAATCGAATCAAAACTGCCAGAAATGATTTCAATGATGCAGTGAAAGAATATAATATTAAAGTGCGTCGCTTTCCTATGAACCTATTTGCCGGAATGTTTGGTTTTAAAGCCAAAGAAGGATTTAAGGCAGAAGTGGGAGCAGAAAAAGCCCCAGAAGTAAAATTCTAATTTAACCGCATGTGGGCAATTTTTAAAAAGAAACCGGTATCTTATTTTTCAGCTGCAGAAAAGGAACAAATTTGTTTGGCAATTACTGCAGCTGAAAAAAGAACCAGTGGGGAAATTCGCGTATTTATCGAATCCTCCTGCAAGCCATCTACTCCCATTTCCAGAGCGGTTGCAATATTTCATGAGTTAAAAATGGAAGAGACAACAGCCAGAAATGGTGTACTGTTGTATGTAGCCATGAATGATAAACAACTGGCCGTTTATGGCGATGTGGGCATACATAGCCGTGTTGGAGAAGCATTTTGGCAACAGGAAGTAAATAATATGATTGCTCACTTTTCCGGCAGCCAATATCTTCAGGGAATCATCAGCATTGTTCAAAATATTGGAGAGGCGCTGCATACACATTTTCCCTATGATGAAAAAGGAGATAAGAATGAATTGCCCAACGACATTGTATTTGGAGACTAACCTGTAAACATGCAACTTTTTATCAATAGCTATAAAATAATTGGCCGATTTTTATCGGTATTATTACTCTTGTGCACCAGTTTACAGGCACAAGAAGTACTTCCGCGTCCCAACCCCCCACGTTTGGTAACCGATGCTGCTGGGGTGCTGTCAGATACAGAAAAGCAGGAACTGGAACAGAAGCTGGTTGCAATAGATGATTCTTCTTCTAATCAAATTGCTGTTGTAATTATCAATTCGCTCAACGATCGGCCCATTGAAGAATATGCTACCAAGCTATTCCGCGAATGGGGTATAGGAAATAAGAAAACCAACAATGGTGTATTGTTGTTGATCGCAATCAACGACAGAAAGATACGCATAGAAACAGGGTACGGACTGGAGGGAGCAATACCGGATATTACAGCAGATGCAATTATCCGAAATGAGTTGTCGCCTGCCTTTCGGCAAAAAAATTATTATAAGGGAATCGATCAAGCAACAGATGCTATTGCAAAAGCGGCAGTAGGTGAATATAAAGTTGCCCGGAAAAAAGATAAATCCCCTTCCGGTGGCGGATCAATCCTTGTCTTTTTCATTATTTTGGCAATTGTATTAATGATAATAGGTGGCGGTGGGGGCTTTGGTGGTAGAAGAAGAAGAAACGGTTTAGAAGGATTGGCAGAAGGTATTATTTTAGGCTCATTACTAAATGGAGGTAGCAGAGGCGGCAGTAGTTGGGGTGGAGGAGGATTTGGAGGCGGTGGAGGAGGTTTCGGAGGTTTTGGTGGAGGAAGTTCGGGCGGTGGAGGAGCATCCGGCGGATGGTAATTGTTAGTTAGCATTATATCAACAAAAAAATCCGGATATATTTGTCCGGATTTTTTTTGGGTACTTATTTAAGCACTTTTTATTTTGAAATTTTACTTAACACATAATCGCTGAGTGCTGTTTCACCGCTCTCTTTCTTTTTATCAGCAATTTTCTTAAGTATATTATTATTAATGAAAGGATCGGTTTGTGCTTTTTGTGAAGCAGGAATTGCGTTGCGCATCGCACAAATTAAATCAACTCCTCTCTTGAATTTTACTGGATCTTTTTCTGTTTCCACCAAGCCCTGTAATGTAAATGTTAAATTAAATTTCGTTTGAGTGAGTGGCATTTTCTCATATTCGCCAGCTAAAAAATCAAATGCAGTCGGGTCGCCATAAGCAGCTAATACTGTACAGATTGAAGAAATAAGTCTCCCTTTTGCCGGCTCTTTAGTTAGTTTTTTTGCCATGGTATGCGCACCCGCAGAATCCACATTGGATAAAGCTCCCAATGCTGCACCTGCAACACTGTAAGAAGAATCTAAACATGCTTTCGCAAACAAATCTTTGTCCGATTCATCCCCCGACACAGCTAATAAATCAATAGCAGCTGCACGAACCAGTTTATTGGGATCTGATTGTGCTATCACCCGGGCTTTTTGTATTATATCTGGGGTTCGTGCTCCCGTGGAAAATTGTTCCAGCGCTTCCTGACGCAAACTAAAAAATGGATCCTGCAATGCCTGCGTTCGAATAGCAATTGCATCAGAATCAGAGTTTTTACCCTGAGCAGCAATGAGCGCCTCAGTTCGATCTACATAATTGCCGGCATATTTGTATTGGTGTAAATACGATGATAAAGATTTATTGTCTTTTTTTACGCATAGTAGAATTTTAGCTGCATCAACATTAATCAATTGTGGTTTAGATTTTACAGGGAAGGAGAAAGTATCTGTTTTGTCCTTCAACACCACTGCATATCTTTTTTTCGCAATTCCTTCATAAACATCAATTGCAATCGGTAATCTGAAAATTTTATCGCCCGATTGTGTTTGCTTAATATATACTGAAGCTGTTTGATTCGCATCATTGTATCCATAACTGATGTCCAGCGCTGGATGTCCACTTCCAAAATACCACTGATTAAAAAACCAGTTTAGGTCTTTGCCAGTAACTTTTTCAAAAGCAATTCGCAATTGATGTGCACTGCCAGTACCAAACTTATTGTCGGATAAATACTTATTCAGCGAAGCAAAAAAAGCATCATCTCCAACAAAGTTGCGAAGCATATGTAAAATTCGGCCTCCTTTTTCATAAGTAACATTGTCGAACATATCTTCTCTATCTGCATAAAAAAAGCGAACCAGATCTTTGCGTTGTCCACCACTCATCAGATAACTCTGCAAGTCTTTGCTGTTTTCGTGTGCCCCTGCATCTTTTCCGTATTTATATTCCTGCCAAAGGGTTTGACTATAATTGGCAAAGCTTTCATTTACCGTTAAATTGCTCCAGCTTTCTGCAGTAACATAATCCCCAAACCAATGGTGAAATAATTCGTGAGCGATTGTGGTTTCCCAGCCATTACCATCAAGAAGTTCGCGAGCATCCTGTTGTGCCATGTCGCCATGAAGCGTAGCTGTGGTGTTTTCCATTGCCCCGCTTACATAATCATGCGCAACCATTTGACTATATTTCGCCCATGGATAGTCTATTCCTGTAACACGTGTGCTGAAGAACTGCATCATTTCCGGAGTTAGTCCGAAAATTTTTCTGGCTACTCCGGCATAAGGCTTATCAACATAGTAACTTACTTCTTTTCCCTTGTAATTATCTTTTATTACTGCAAAATCTCCGGCACCAATGAAGAATAAATAGGGGGCATGCGGAAGGTCCATTTTCCATGTATCAGTTCTGGATCCGTTTGTGTTTTTCTTTTGTGCAACCAGTAATCCGTTAGAAAGTGTTACCATTTTTTCAGGTACGGTTATAATAAATTCCTGCGTACATTTTTGATTGGGTTTGTCGATTGTGGGTAACCAAACTGAAGTGCCCTCTGTTTCTCCCTGTGTCCAAACCTGAGTAGGTTTATTGGGGTCGGTTCCGGTTGGATTAATAAAATAGAGGCCTTTGGCATCTGTAATGGCCAAGCTGCCGGTTGCATTATAATCATTCGGTTTAGCCAGATATTGAATAGCAACTGTGTAGGGTTGATTGCGTAAATAAGTTTTATTTAGCCGAATGGTAAGCAGCATGCCATCGTACTGATAAGTAAGTGGTTGGGTAGTATTTCCGGTAAGCAGTGCAACCGATTTAATTTCCATTCCCTTTGCATCTAATAGCAAAGAATCGGTAGGATAGAAATGAGGTTGTAGGGTAATATAAGCTTTACCGGCAAGTTGCGACTTATCAAAAATTAAGTTTGCTTCCAGGCGGGTATGCACCAGGTCGTTGATTTTTTCGGGAAATGAGCGGTATATTTTCTTCCAGTCCGAATTGTCTTGTTTAACCTGAGCTGTTACGGTCGAGTAGAAAAAAATTGTGACAATCAAAATCCATTTGTTCATAAAATGTAGGGTTTAAAAAATTCAGAAAAAAGATAGGCTAATTCGAAAGGGGAAAGTAAAGATAAGTAATGCATGGGTGTGTGTGTTGAAATTATATAGAAGGAAGCAGAGCGGGATGTAGGGATTTCTTTACAAACGAGCGGTTAAGGAATTCAGTACTTTTGCAACCCATATGCAAACCCAGCAAAGATATTTTATAGAAGTGCGCTATAAGGGAACTGGCTTTAGTGGTTTTCAAGTGCAGGATAATGCAGTAACGGTTCAGGGGGAATTGGAAAAGGCATTAGAAATTTATTTGCGCAAACGGATAGAGCTAACTGGTTCATCAAGAACAGATGGGGGGGTGCATGCAAAGCAAAACTTTTTTCATTTCGATTGGGAGCGTGAGCGGATGGGAGATTGGGAATATCATCTCAACGCGATATTGCCGGAAGGGATTGCAGTGATGGGTATTTATGCAATGCCGATGGAAGCGCATTGTCGGTTTGATGCTATTGGTAGGGAATATCAGTATACAATATATCGGCACAAAGATCCATTTATGCAAGGCTGGGGCTGGAAGTATCCATATCCAATGGACGTGGCTTTGATAAATGAGGCTGCTGGTATGGTAAGGGGAATGCACAATTTTCAATGTTTTTGTAAGAGAGGAGTGCAGGTAAATAATTTCAATTGTACAATTGAGCTTGCTGAATGGGAAATGCTGGGCGATAAATGGTTATTTAGAATAAGGGGTAATCGTTTTTTAAGGGGTATGGTGCGGGCATTGGTGGGAACAATGGTGCGGGTGGGAAGGGGAGAGGTATCAATACAAGAATGGGAATGTATGATCAATGGGAAAGGAGAAAATGGGGTAAGATGGCTTTCGCCGGCGGCAGGGTTAATACTCGAGCGGGTAATTTATCCGGCGGATTGGAATTGGGAGCGGGTGTAAAGAAAAATTTTCAATAATTCTTTTGGGCTGAAATCCTTGTTGTTATTGGAATTCATTTAAAATGAGCAGGTTAGAACTGAAAAAAAGATAGAAATATTTGGGTAAGGAATGAAACCGGCGTATCTTTGCGGCCCGCCTGATAAAAAAACGGCAGTAGATCTTTCAAAAGGAGTAGTAAGATTAGAAATCCGACAGAAATTTTTTAAAAATAAATTAGGAGGAAAGGGAAAGTGTTGTATCTTTGCCGCCCGCCTCTAAAAAAGCGGAAATGTTCTTTAGATTTTTACAGGCTGAAATTATTAGAAATTAGTTCAAATAATTTTGGTTACTAAAATAAAGGTGCTTACCTTTGCAGCCCCAAATATTGGGGAGGCTGATATAAGCCGAAAGTTCTTTGAAAGTTTGGAAGCAACAGCAGCATAAAACTTTAAGTTTTATGGTAAGGTTTGCAGCAATCAAAAAATACACACAAAATCCGACGTTAATTTCGATTAATTTGAGATTAAGTCAGATCAAACAACATTTACAATGGAGAGTTTGATCCTGGCTCAGGATGAACGCTAGCGGCAGGCTTAATACATGCAAGTCGTGGGGCAGCGCAGGTAGCAATACTGGGCGGCGACCGGCAAACGGGTGCGGAACACGTACACAACCTTCCTACAAGTGGGGAATAGCCCAGAGAAATTTGGATTAATACCCCGTAATATAGCGATGTGGCATCACATTGTTATTATAGCTTCGGCGCTTGTTGATGGGTGTGCGGCTGATTAGATAGTTGGCGGGGTAACGGCCCACCAAGTCTACG
>JBAWZY010000020.1:0-6429 GCA_037142775.1 Chitinophagia bacterium
TGAGCCTGTGCGCCTTTGGCGTAATTGATTGTGAGGATATTTTGCTCCCTCACACCCAAAAAAACAGCGTGAGCGTGGGATTGAGCTTGTCCGCCGGTGGAGCATGTGAAGAATAGGCCAAAGTGAAACGTTCGTACTCAAACTAACACCCAAAAAAAGAGTGAGTTTGAGCCTGTGCGCCTTTGGCGTAATTGATTGTGAGGATATTTTGCTCCCTCACACTAAAACCCGCACTCACTCTGGCCCTTTGTGCCCAGAACTGGATTATCCCAGATTATCCATATACTTCTACGAGGGGCTTACCCAAGCGCCTACCCACTCCTTCGTCGTGTGTGGTCGTTTTAGCTTGCTCGCTTAGGCGAATGCATTCGCCACGCTTACAAACTAAAACGCCCTTCCGCCATAGGCGGAAAGGCGCTTGTGCCCAGAACTGGATTCGAACCAGCACACCCGTGAAGGCGCTGCGACCTGAACACAGTGCGTCTACCAATTTCGCCATCTGGGCAGATTCGGCATTAATTTCTATGAATACTATTCAGGTTGTTTCATTAGCCGGGGAGCAAATATAAGACTTCAGCGTTTTTTTGCCAAGTTTTTCGTTAAGCCGAAAGCAGACTACATCCTCGCAAATCAGCATGATCGCGCCTTCCCCATACTTCAAAACTTCCATCAGCATACACCCTTCCCACATCATCCAACGCGATAAATGCACAACTATATTGGTTCGCTAAATCTACTACTTGCAATAAACCTTCTCCCTCCGTTTTTACTAACAACGGATCCCGCTCATCCCTCACCAGTACCCGCATCCAGGGTGGGGCATGAAATCGACCATTGCCGGATGAATAGGCCTGACTCAATAACTCCGTCATTCCATATTCAGAATGAATCTGCTGAAGCTGAAATTGTTGCTGTAATTTTTCATGCACCTGCTCTCTTGTTAGCTCTTCCCTCCTCCCCTTCATACCTCCGGTTTCCATTACAACAGTATTCCTTAGCTGCATCGGAAACTCCTCTGCAAAATCCAACAACGCATAGGTAACCCCAATCAATAGCGTTTTTTGTGCAGCTGCTTCCACTTGTTTTAGTCGATCTGCTAATGAAGTAATGTTGTGCAAATAGAATCCCTGCAACGGATGCTTGCTTTGTAGTAATAAGTCATTAACCATATACACCAATGATGAATTTCCACGCTCCAAGTAAGATGGTAACAAAGCCAGGATACACCAATCGGTTGGTTCACCATAGAACATTCTAAAAGCTTTCGAATAGCTCTGCTCATAAATTGTTCTATCTTTTATTTCATGATAACTACTCTGAGTACCGGTAGTACCGCTACTTTCAAAAATTACATCCGGCACAAATTCAGTAGTCCGCTGCCTGCTTGATTTAAAAAAGGACACAGGCAACGCTGGAATAGCTGTGAAGGATCTAACAGATTCAGGATGAATTCCCATGCGATCGCACCACTCACGGTAAACCACATTCCCCTGATACTGAAATGCAAAGGTTTCAAGGCTAAGGGCATCAAACTGGGAATCAGTAACAGAGAAAATATTGTTAACATCTACCATATACTACATTGGGTAATGTACTATTTTAATTAAATTTGTAACATGACTATCCGCGGTGCAAAAATATTACTTATCGGGCTTTGCTTAGTGGTTTTATGGGCTTGTAATAAAGATACCTTTACTACCAAACCGCAAATCAGTTTTAAAAGTATCAGTAGTACCAACCTGAAAACCGGTGATTTGCTGTTGTTCCAGATTAAATTTACCGATAAGGAAGGCGATATTCAAGATACCCTTTGGGTGCAAAAAATTTCAAAGACTTGTCCCAACTCGCCGGGTATTCAGTTCATTGCCCCCAATAAAGTACCCGATTTTACGCCTACCCCTAATTTAGATGGCATTTTGGAATTAGGTTTTGCCTATAATGCCAATGTGCAAGGTTATCCTGTAATTGGCGGATGCAGTAACAAAAATGATACCGCCACTTTCAAATTCTGGTTAAGCGACAAAGCAAAAAATATCAGCGACACCCTCGTTAGTCCCCCTATCATTTTGCAAAAATAAATGCATAGTTCTGGCATACTCCGCTGGTTTGTTTTCAGCAACCTATTGTATGGCTTAGCACTACTGGCACTTCAACTGCAATCAGTCATCCTATTACACCTGCCATTTGCCAATGTATGGTTTTATCTTGCCTGTTTCAATGGGACCCTCCTTTTCTATACGCATGCCTATTTGTTTAGCACTGCCTCGGAAACCCAGGATGAGCGAATACAATGGTATTTGAAACATAAGCCATCAATTTGGATTAGTCAGACCTTTCTCACCCTGATACTGATTATTTCACTTTGGAAATTAATGCCCTATTTACCCATTTTTACCATCGGTATATATTGGCCGATCATTATTTTTCCACTTTTGGCTTTACTATATTACGGGGGAATACAACCGGGAGGGTCTGCTTTCAATTTGCGCAAATTTGGATGGCTAAAACCCATTATTATTGCCTTGGTTTGGGCGGGGATTGGAACCCTGCTACCCGAATGGTGGTCTAAAGCAGTTAATGATTCACCTTATCTTCCTTCCACGGCCTCTTTGCTCCTTTTTTTACAACAGTTGCTCTATTTACTGGTATTGAGCATTTTGTTTGATGTGAAAGACTTTGCAGCCGATCATAATCTTCACTTAAAAACCTGGGTGATTCGGGTTGGTCAGGATCAATTGTTTAAAAGGGTGATAATTCCGCTTATTTTATTGGGCAATTTGGCAGAATTGGGGAATGGGTTGTTAGTAGGTTATCCACCGTTTAACGCATTGTTGAATACTATTCCGTGGGTTTTACTGATATTTGCAGCCCGAACGATACAACAACAACGTTCGGTAGTTCATTATCTGTGGGTACTGGATGGTCTCATCCCCTTAAAGGCAACCATCAGTATCCTATTACACTTAATCTTTCATAAGTAACCATGGCAAAAGCAAACAAAACGAAAAAGAAAGCTGGTAGCATCCTCACCGGAAAGGCGATGGATTTTTTAAAGCAATATATCAATACCCCCTCTCCGGTGGGTTTTGAAAGTGGCGGCCAAAAGCTTTGGATGGAATACATCCGTCCTTATGTTGATGAAATTATCACCGACCCTTATGGAACTGCTGTGGGTGTAGTTAACCCGAAAGCTCCCTTTAAAGTTGTGATTGAAGCCCATGTGGATGAAATTAGCTGGTTTGTGAATTATATCAATGAGCAGGGTCTCATCTACTTAAAACGCAATGGAGGTGTAGATCATCAGGTAGCCCCCGCTAAGCGTGTGTGGATACACGGAAAGAAAGGTCCGGTTAAAGCAGTTTTCGGCTGGCCGGCCATTCATACCCGCTTATCCGTTCCCGATCAGAAAGAAACAGCCCCAAGAGTAGATAATCTTTGTTTGGATTGCGGTGCCCGCTCCAAAAAAGAGGTAGAGGCGTTGGGTATCCATATTGGTGCAGTTGTAACCTATGAAGAGGGTTTTGATGAACTGGCATATGATCATTTTATTGGTCGCGCCTTCGATAATCGGGTGGGTGGCTTTATGATTGCAGAAGTAGCCCGTTTATTAAAAGAGAATAATAAAAAACTGCCTTATGCACTGTATGTGGTTAATGCTGTGCAGGAAGAAATTGGTTTGCGGGGTGCAGAAATGATTGCTCGCCGTATTAAACCCGATGTGGCCATCATAACTGATGTTACCCACGATACCAATACTCCTATGATTAGTAAGATTGTTGAGGGAGATATAATTTGTGGTAAAGGTCCGAGTTTAGCCTATGCACCTGCCATTCACAATAAATTATTACAATTGGTTGAGGAGGTTGCTGCAAAGAAAAATATACCTGTACAATTCCGCACACTTAGTCGCAGTACGGGCACCGATACCGATAGCTTCGCTTACTCGAATGATGGTTGTCCCTCAGTTTTAATTTCTATTCCACTCAGATATATGCACACAACAGTTGAAATGATTCACAAAAGTGATATAGAAGATACGATTCGACTAATGTATGAATCTTTATTGGCAATAGATTCGAAAACCAATCTGAGCTATTTCAAGTAATGGATACCATGGATGAATTGGGTACAAGTAAAACGATTCGGGTTGCCCTGTTGGATTTATATGAGGGAGTTGCCAATGAAGGCATGCGTTGTTTACGAACGCTTATACAAGAATGGAGTGTACTCCATGAGATACCAATTTTTGTTGAAGAATTTGATGTGCGTTTGCAACAACAGTTACCCGGGTTAAATTTTGATGTATATATCTCAAGTGGTGGCCCTGGATCCCCTTTGGCATCCGACCAGGAACCTTGGGAGAATAACTATTTTAAATGGGTTCAACAGCTAGTAAACTATAATCAAACAGGTTCGGGATTGCCCAAACATGTACTGTTTATTTGTCATAGTTTCCAGCTGGCATGTAGGTTTTTTGAGGTGGGTAATGTTTGTAAGAGAAAATCAACTGCCTTTGGCATATTTCCGATTCATATGTTGGAATCAGGTATTTCTGAGCCGGTATTCGCAGGATTATCTGACCCTTTTTATGGTGTTGATAGTCGGGATTATCAGGTAATCGAGCCTGATTATACAAAGATTCGGGAATTGGGTGCAACGATTCTGGCTATAGAAAAGAATCGTCCACATGTTCCATATGAGAGGGCCATTATGGCGATGAGGTTCAATGAATGGTTTATTGGCACTCAATTTCATCCGGAAGCAGATGCAGTGGGAATGCAGATGTATTTGCAGCGCAGCGATAAGAAAGCAACCATCATAGAAAATCACGGAGAAGCAAAATGGCAAAGTATGGTGGAACATTTACAAGATCCTGATAAAATTTTATGGACCTACCAACATGTGGTTCCTAATTTTTTAAATTTAGCAACAGCTCATTTGATTGAGCAGATGGCATAAACGAATTTTAATAATTTATTGGTAAATTACTGCATTAAATCGTTTCTATGATTCCAGCACTTCGCAAACAATTCAATGAAAATTTTCGCGAAGTAGCTTACCGGCATTATCTCGAAGAATTACAGGCTCCATATCCCGGTGCGTTGGATTTTCGGGTTGCAGAAACTCCCCTTTTCATTTCTGCGCAATTTCGTGATCAAATGTTGGAAGCATGTGAGCATATTATAGATATTATTATTGCCCCCAACTTTACACAACAAAGTGAAACAGCCTTACCCGAAGCATATCGTGTTCCCGGGGAAGAAAACCATCCCCAGTGTTTGGTTTTCGATTTTGGTATTTGTACCTCCGAATCCGGAGGGTATGAACCTAAATTAATTGAACTACAGGGATTCCCCAGTTTATTTGGATATCAAGCTTGGCAAGAACAGGTAATCCGCAGCATTTTTCCTATCCCCTCCAACTTTTCTACTTATTTAAATGGATTTGATTCCAAAACTTACCGTCAATTTTTGAAAGAAATGATTGTGGGTAATCATAACCCTGAGTCAGTTGTATTACTTGAAATTTTTCCTCATCAGCAAAAAACACGTATTGATTTTTATTGTACGGAAGAATATACGGGTATTTCTATTGTTTGCTTAACTGAGTTGGAACAAGATGGTAAGCAATTGTTTTATAAAAAAAATGGTCGCCGCATTCCAATTACCCGAATTTACAACCGCATTATATTTGATGAACTACAACAACAGTCGTTAGCAGTTCAGGAAAAAGGTAAATTACTTTTTCAGCCGCTGGAAGTAGAATGGGTTCCACACCCCAATTGGTTTTATCGCATTAGTAAACATACTTTACCCTTTATTAAACACAGATATGTACCTGTAACTCATTTTTTGAGTGACTGCAATCCTTTGCCAACGGATTTGGAAAATTATGTGTTAAAACCATTATTTTCATTTGCAGGACAGGGAGTAATTATAGATGTAACTATCGCAGATATTGAAAAAATTGCAGATAAAAGCAATTGGATTTTACAACAAAAAGTAACTTATGCCGATGCCATTGAAACACCCGATGGTAGGGCAAAAGCGGAAATAAGATTATTTTATTTTTGGAAACAAGGGGCTCCCCGCCCCGTAGCCGTGAATAACCTTGCAAGGTTGAGTAAGGGAAAAATGATTGGTGTTCGTTATAATAAAGATAAAGAATGGGTTGGTGGAACGTTGGCGTTTTTTGAAACCCATGAGTAAAATATCGCGCACCTTCCGCAAAGTCACGCTCCACTTGGGCGGATCGGAAACTTCACGTGAAAAAAAATCTCGCTCACCCACCGCAAAGTCCCTCTCTGGCGTTCGGAGACTTCTCGGAGAAAGTCCGGAGGAAATTTCGCTCACCCACCGCAAAGTCCCTCTCTAGCGTTCGGAGACTTCTCGGAGAAGGTCTGGAGGAAATTTCGCTCACCCACCGCAA